>NZ_FTMI01000001.1:0-989875 GCF_900155925.1 Cellulosimicrobium funkei | reverse complement strand
CAGCACCGCCCCCGGACCCGACCGCACCACCGCCTCCACGGCATCCGCAGCCAGCACCGCCAACCGCTCCGCCGGAGCGATCACGACCTCCATCAGACCCTCGCCTCCTCGGGCACCGTCCGGTGCTCCACCACGACCACGTCGCCCGTCTCGACCGAGCGGTACGCCGCGTCGATCACGGCGAGCGACGCGCGCGCCTCCTCGATCCCGTAGTCCGGCCGTCCGCCGGCCAGCACCGCCCCGACCACGTGCCGCAGGTACGCCGCCGCGGCGACCTGGCCGGCGTCGGCGGCGATCGTCGTCCGACCGTCCGCGCCGAACCGCGCGACGGCCGGGGCGTCGTCGTCCGCGACGGCGTGGCCGTGCGACCCGAGCAGCCGCACCGACGACGTGGTGGGCGTCCCGCCGGGTGCGAACGGGACGCGCCCGAGGGTGATCGTCGCGGTCACGCCGCGCTCCAGCTCCAGCGTGACGACCGCCGTGTCCTCCACCCCGGCCTCGCGGTGCGGCTCCAGGAACAGCGACCCCGCGAAGGCGTGCACCTCGACGGTGCGCAGCCCGGTGAGGTGGTGCGCCGCGTCGGCGCAGTAGCCGAGGAAGTTCAGCAGCTCGCCGCCCCCGGAGAGCGTGCGGTCGACGACGAGGCCCGGGCGCTCGACCGACGTCGCGAAGTGGGCGCCGGACGCGAGGAACTCGAGGTCCAGGTGGCGCGGCAGGCCCACGTGGCCGGCGTCGACCCACGCGCGCAGACGGCGCAGCGCGGGCGCGTGCGTGCGGTTCACGACGGCGCACGTGCGCCCCGTGCGGGCGGCGACGGCGACGAGGTGGTCGGCGTCGGCGAGGGTCGTCGCGACGGGCTTGTCGACGAGCACGTCGAGGCCCGCCTCCAGCAGCGCCGCCGCCAGGCGCGCGTGCCGGGTCGGCTCGGCGCACACGACGACGAGGTCGACCGCGCTGCCCAGGCCCTCCGCGACCGCGGCCACGTCGGCGACCTCGGCGTACGGCACTCCGGCGCGCTCGGCGACGGCGCGCGAGTCGTCCCGCACCCAGCCGGGCGCGTCCGCCTCCTCGACGACGCCGACGAGCTCGACGCGGTCGTCGGCGCCGAGGATCCGCAGGTAGTCGGCCGCGTGGCGCACGGCCGACGCGAACGCGACGCGCAGGGTCGTGCTCATGCGGCCACCCCCGTGGTCGCGTAGCCGGGGACGTCGGCGACGCGCTCGCGCCGCCCGGAGACGAGCGAGCGCTGCGCGGCGAGCGCGGTCGCGAGCGCGGCCCGCACCTGCGGCGTCGTGACGACGGGCGCCGCGTCGCCGCGCACCACGTCGAGCCAGTGCGCGAGCTGGATCCCCAGCGCGCCCTCGACGGAGACGGGTGGGGCGGTCGTGGCGTCGGAGTGCAGGCCGTCCTCCTCGGTGGTCGAGTGCGCGAGCGTCCCCTCGGTCCCCACGAGCACGACCCGGCGCACGAGCTCGCCGCGGCGGCGCAGCGCGTAGCAGAGCTCGAGCGTCGCGAGCGCGCCCGACGCCGTGCGGAGCTGCACGTGGAACGAGTCGGGCGACTCCATGTCGGGCGAGAACGTGCGGAAGCCGCGCGCGAAGACCTCGACCGGCTCGTCGTCGAGCAGCCACGTCGCGGCGTCCATGATGTGGGTGCCGTTGTGCACGGGGTGCCCGCCCGAGAGCTCCGGGTCGAGCTGCCAGCCGCGCCACCCGGCGGGCCACGCGTGGCCCGTGTACCAGGAGATGTGCGCGAGCCGCGGGGTGCCGATCTCGCCCCGGCGGGCCGCGGCGGCGAGCGCCGTCACGGCGGGCTGGAAGCGCACGGTCTGCCCGACGACGAGCGTCGTGCCCCGGCCCTCGGTCGCCGCGACCATCGCGTCGAGCTCGGGCAGCGACAGCGCCGCCGGCTTCTCGACCTGGACGTGCTTGCCGGCCTCGCCCGCGGCGATCGTGTCGCGCGCGTGCGTGGGCGTCGCGGTGACGACGTCCACGGCGTGCACGGCGTCGTCCGCGAGCGCCTCGTCGAGGGCGGTCGTCGCCCGGGCACCGGGGACGAGCGCCGCGAGCGCACGGGTGCGCTCCAGGTCGTGCCCGACGACCCAGCGCACGTCCGCGCCGTCGAGCGCCGCGAGGGCCGTCAGGTGCTCGCGCGCGAACGCCCCGATGCCCACGACGGCGATCCCGACGGGGCGGCGGCTCGACGGTCGCCCGGCCGGGGGGAGGTGCTGGGGTCTCACGCGGTCGTCACCCCGAGGGCCCGGTCGATCGGCTGGTAGTGCGAGGCGACGGCGGCCCGGAACGCGTCGACGTCGCCGGCCTCGGCGGCGTCGAGCATCGCGCCGTGCGCGCGGGCGGTCTGGTCGAGGTCGGCGGCGACGGAGAGCCCGAGCTTGGGGATCACGGCGGTGTGCACGTCCCAGAACGCGGCGACGAGCTGCCCGACGAGCGAGTTGTCGAGCCGCGCGAGCAGGCCGGTGTGGAAGGCCCGGTCCTGGGTGGGGAACGACTGGCCCTGCGACGCCGCGGCGACCATCTCGTCGACGAGGGCGTGCAGCTCGGGGTTCGACGTCCCGGTGAGGCTCGCGACGATGCGCTCGGCCATGGCGAGGTCGAGGGACTGGCGCACCTCGACGACGTCGCGCAGCGCCCGCAGGTCGTCGCCCGGGGACAGGACGCCGCGGAAGACGAGCGCCTCGACGAGCGCGTCGAGCGACATGCTCCCGACGAACGTGCCGTGCCCGTGGCGGACCTCGACGATGTCGAGGGTCGACAGGGTGCGGATCGCCTCGCGCACGCTCGACCGGGAGACGCCGAGGTGCTCGCACAGCTCGGCCTCGGTGGGGAGCGGGTCCCCGGGCCGCAGCCCCTCGCCGAGGATGAAGTCCTTGATCCGGTCGGCGGTGGTGGTCCGCCGCGGTGCGGTCGCACCGGTGCTGCCGGCTCTGGAGGCGTCGAGCGTCGCGAAGCTCCTCCGCCGTGGTGTCGCCATCTTGACCCCTTCGGTTTCTGGTCCTAGTGTCATGCTACACAACGTCAGACATCAGACATCTTCTCTCCGGAAGAGTGTCGGTCTCATGTCAGGAGAACCAATGAAGCTTCACGTCAGCTCACCTCCCCGTCGCCGGGGAGTCGCTGCGGTCGCCGCGGGCGTCGTGCTCGCGCTCGGCCTCGCGGCGTGCTCGGGTGGCGACGCCGCGCAGGACGACCCGACCGAGGGCACCGCCGCCCAGGGCGAGATCGACCAGGACGCCGTGATCGAGGCGGGCATCTCGTACTCCCTCTCCGGTGGTTTCGACCCGATGATCACCACCGGTGCCGTGACAGTAGCCGCGAACTGGCACGTGTTCGAGGGACTCACCGAGCTCGACCCCGCGACGCGCGAGGTCTACGCGGCGCTCGGCACCGACCTCCCGGCGCAGGTCGACGACACCCACTACGAGGTGGACATCCGCGAGGGCGCGGTCTTCCACGACGGCACGCCCGTCACCGTCGACGACGTCGTCTTCAGCTTCGCGCGCGTCCTCGACCCGGCGAGCGAGTCGCTCTACGCCGGCTTCATCGACTTCATCGAGTCCGTCACCCCCGTCGACGAGGACACGGTCTCGATCAACCTCAAGTACCCGTTCAGCCTCGTCCCCGAGCGTCTCTCGGTCGTCAAGGTCGTCCCGAAGGCGCTCGTCGAGTCCGACTACGAGGCGTTCAACGCCCTGCCCGTCGGCACCGGCCCGTTCAAGATGACCCAGGCGACGCCCGACGACAAGATCACGTTCGAGCGCTTCGACGACTACAACGGCCGTCGTCCCGCGCTGGCCGCCGGTCTCGTGTGGAACCTGCTGTCCGACCCCGCGGCGCGCGTCACCGCGATGAGCTCCGGCACGGTCAGCGCGATCGAGGACGTCCCCTACATCGACGTCCCGACGCTCGAGGGCGCCGTGGACGTCGAGTCGGTCCAGTCGTTCGGCACGCTCTTCATGATGTTCAACACCGACCTGCCCCCGTTCGACGACGTCCGCGTGCGCCAGGCGTTCTTCTACGCGCTCGACATGGACAAGATCATCGACAACGGCCTGCTCGGGAACGGCGCCGCGGCCACGAGCTTCCTGCCGCAGAGCCACCCGAACTACCAGGAGGCGTCGACCGTCTACTCGTACGACCCGGAGAAGGCGAAGTCGCTGCTCGCCGAGGCCGGCGTGAGCGACCTGTCCATCACGCTGCTCACCACCGACACCGGCTGGGTCGCGGACATCGCGCCGCTCATCAAGGAGAACCTCGACGCGATCGGCGTCGACACGACGCTCGACATCGGCCAGTCCGGCGGCCAGTACACCAAGGTCGACAACGGCGACCTGCAGGTCATGGTGGCGCCCGGCGACCCGTCCGTCTTCGGCAACGACCCCGACCTGCTCATGCGCTGGTGGTACGGCGACAACGTGTGGTCGCAGTCGCGCTACCGCTGGAACGACGACCCGAAGTTCGCCGAGCTCCAGGGCATCCTCGACGCCGCCGTCCGCACGTCGGGCGACGAGCAGCAGGAGCTGTGGAACCAGGCGTTCGACCTGATCTCCACCGAGGTGCCGCTCTACCCGCTGCTGCACCGCAAGCTGCCGACCGCGTGGGACGGCGACACGCTCTCCGGCTTCAAGCCGCTGCCCATCACGGGCCTGTCGTTCCTCGACGCCGGCCTCGTCAAGTAGCCGCGGGCGCGTAGCCCTCGGCGCCGACCGACCCCGGGCCCCTCGCCCGCCCCGGCGAGGGGCCCGGTACCCGCCCGGCACCCAGAACGGACAGACATGCACCGCACCCCCGACGCACCAGGAGGTCGACCATGAGCGCGCTGCTGCGACTCGTCGGACGCCGCCTCCTGCAGCTGCCGATCATGATCCTCGGCATCACGTTCCTCGTGTTCCTCGTGATGTCGTTCTCGCAGGTCGACCCCGCGATCCAGGCCCTCGGCGAGGGCGCCTCGGTCGAGGCGCGCGAGGCGTACCGCGAGGCCAACGGGCTCAACGACCCGCTCCTCGTCCGGTACGTCGCGTTCCTCGGCGGCCTCCTGCACGGGGACCTCGGCACGTTCAGCGCCCGCCAGGTGCCCGTGGCCGACGAGGTCGCGCGCGCCCTGCCGATCACCCTGCAGCTCACGCTCATGGGCCTCGTCATCGCCGTCGTGGCCGCGCTCGTCATGGGCATCCTCGCCGCGCTCTACCGCGACCGCTGGCCCGACAAGGCGATCCGCGTCGTGTCCGTCGCGTCCCTCGCGACGCCGTCGTTCTGGCTCGCGGTGCTGCTCATCCAGGTCGTCACGCTGAGCGCCGGGTGGCTGCCCGCGAGCGGGCCCCTGCCCGACCCGTCCGAGGACCTCGGCGGCTACCTCGCGCGCATGACGCTGCCCGCGCTCGCGCTCGCGATCCCCGTCGTCGGCCAGCTCACGCGCGTCGTGCGCACGTCCGTCGTCGAGGAGCTCGACAAGGACTACGTCCGCACCGCGATCGGCGCGGGCATCCCGCGCCACGTCGTCGTGGGGCGCAACGTGCTGCGCAACGCGCTCATCACCCCGATCACGGTCCTCGGCCTGCGCGTCGGCTACCTCATCGGCGGCGCCGTCGTCATCGAGATCATCTTCGCGCTGCCCGGCATGGGCACGCTCATCCTCAACGGCGTCACCAACAACGAGCCCAACCTCGTGCAGGGCGTGACCCTCACCGTGGCGCTCGCGTTCGTGCTCATCAACATCGTGGTCGACATGCTCTACGTGCTCGTCAACCCGCGGATCAGGACGGTGTGACGTGCGCCGACAGCTCACCGAACGACTCTCGACCCCCGGGCTGCGCCTGCGCGCGCTGCCCCTCGGGTCCAAGATCTCCCTCGCGTTCGTGCTCCTCGTGGCGCTCGCGGCCGTCTTCGCGCCGCTCGTCGCGAGCCACGACCCGCTCGCCACCGGCACGCCCGTCCAGCCCCCGGGCGCGGAGAACTGGTTCGGCACGGACCGTCAGGGCCGCGACATCTTCTCCCGCGTCGTCTACGGCGCGCGGTACTCGCTCGTCATCGGCCTCGGGGCCACCGCCATCGCGCTCGCCGCGGCCGCCGTGCTCGGCGCCGTCGCCGCGACGGCCCGCAAGAGCGTCTCCGAGACGCTCATGCGCGTGCTCGACATCGTCATGTCGTTCCCCGGCATCGCGCTGGCCGCCGTGTTCGTCTCGGTCTTCGGTCGCTCGCTGCCCGTGCTCGTGCTGACGATCGCGTTCCTCTACACGCCGCAGCTCACGCGCGTCGTGCGGGCCAACATCCTCGACCAGTACGGCGAGGACTACGTCGCCGCGACCCGCGTCATGGGCGCGCGCACGGCCTGGATCCTCGCCAAGCACGTCGCCCGCAACTGCGCGGCGCCCGTGCTCGTGTTCACCACCGTGCTCGTGGCCGACGCGATCGTCTTCGAGGCGTCGCTGTCCTTCATCCAGGCGGGCGTCCCCGACCCGGAGCCCTCGTGGGGCAACATCATCGCCGCCGGCCGCGACCTCGTCATGGGCGGCTACTGGTGGGCGACGTTCTTCCCGGGCCTGGCCATCATGCTCACCGTCCTGTGCCTCAACATCCTGTCCGAGGGCATGACGGACGCGATGGTCGCCGCCCCGCGGGCGACGCGCGCCACCCCGGCGAAGGCCGTCGCGACCGACTCCGACGACGCGGCCGTCGCCGCCGAGCTCACCGCGATGGACGCGGACGAGCCGGTCGAGACGGCGGACGAGGCACGCCTCGCCGAGTCCGAGCCGGTCGTGCCCGACGTCGAGCCCGACGTCCCGCACGTCGGGCGGGCCGTGCCCCTCGCCTCGCGCCTCGCCACGCTGCGCGCGGCCGAGTCGGCGCGCACGGACCGGCCCGTGTACGACGGCGACGCCGAGCCCCTGCTCGAGGTGCGCAACCTGTCCATCCGCTTCCCGCGCCACGGCGATGTCGCGGTCGTCGACGACGTCTCCTTCTCGGTCCGCCCCGGCGAGACCATGGCACTGGTCGGCGAGTCCGGCTGCGGCAAGTCGATCACCTCGCTCGCCGTCATGGGCCTGCTGGACCCCTCCGCGCAGATCAGCGGCGAGATCCGCTACGGCGGCAAGGACCTGCTCGCGATGGGCAACCGCGAGCGCGCGGCGCTGCGCGGCACCGAGATCGCGATGATCTACCAGGACGCGCTGAGCTCGCTCAACCCGTCGATGCTCGTCCGTGCGCAGATGAAGCAGCTCACGCGCCGCGGCGGGACCCGCACGGCCGAGGAGCTCCTCGAGCTCGTGGGCCTCGACCCGGAGCGCACGCTCAAGAGCTACCCGCACGAGCTCTCCGGCGGGCAGCGCCAGCGCGTGCTCATCGCCATGGCCCTCACGCGCGACCCGAAGCTGGTCATCGCGGACGAGCCGACGACGGCGCTCGACGTCACCGTCCAGGCCCAGGTCGTCGCGCTGCTCGACGAGCTGCGCGTCAAGCTCGGCTTCGCGATGGTGTTCGTCAGCCACGACCTCGCGCTCGTCGCACAGATCGCGCACCGCATCACGGTCATGTACGCGGGCCAGGTCGTCGAGCAGGCGCCCACGAGCGAGCTGCTCACCGACCCCCGCCACGAGTACACGCAGGGCCTGCTCGGCGCGGTGCTCTCGATCGAGCAGCGTTCCACGCGCCTGCACCAGATCCCCGGCACGGTCCCGTCGCCGCGTGACTTCCCGACGGGCGACCGGTTCGCGCCGCGCTCGTCGCGCCCCGACCGCGGCCTCGACGTGCGGCCCGTGCTGCGCGCCGTGGACGCGGACGGGCAGCACCTCGTCGCGATGCCGCCGGACGAGCCGGTCGGCGCCGTCGCGGGCGGTGGCCCCGCCCCGATCACCACCGGAGGGACGCGATGAGCGCCACCGACCAGACCCCGACCGCCGTGGAGCGGGGGTCCGCGACCGACCACGACACCCCCGTCGTCGAGCTGCGCGGCGTGCACGTCGTCTTCAAGGCCCGCACGGGCACGCTCTTCAAGGCCAACCGGGTGCACGCCGTGAACGACGTCAGCGTCGCGGTCCGCCGCGGCAGCACGCTCGGGATCGTCGGCGAGTCCGGCTCGGGCAAGTCGACCATGGCGAAGGTGCTCGTCGGGCTGCAGGCGCCGACGTCCGGCGAGATCCGCTTCCGCGGGCAGCCGGTCGACAAGTACACGACGCGCGTGCGGCGCGACGTCGGGCGGGTCGTGTCCGTCGTCTTCCAGGACCCGGCCACCGCGCTCAACGCCCGCATGCGCGTGCGGGACGCCCTGCGGGACCCGCTCGACGTGCACCGCGTCGGCGACGCCGCGTCGCGCGAGGCGCGCGTCCGCGAGCTCGTGCACCTCGTGGGGCTGCCCGAGTCGGCGCTCGACGCGCTGCCCGGCCAGCTCTCCGGCGGGCAGCGCCAGCGCGTCGCCATCGCGCGAGCCCTCGCGCTCGCGCCGGACGTGATCGTCGCCGACGAGCCCACGTCCGCGCTCGACGTGTCCGTGCGGGCCCAGATCCTCAACCTGCTCGCCGACCTCAAGGCCGAGCTCGACCTGGGGATGGTCTTCATCTCGCACGACATCCAGACGGTGCGCCACGTCTCCGACGAGATCGTCGTCATGCAGGGCGGCCGCATCGTCGAGTCCGGCCCCGCCGCGCGCGTGCTCGACGACCCCCAGGACGACTACACCCGCACCCTGCTCGGCGCGGCGCCCGCGCTCCTGTGAGCGCCGACGCGCCCCGCCCGACGCCGGGCACCACCCCGACCACCACACCGCTGAACCCAGAACCGGAGCTCCTCGTGACCACCCCCTTCCGCGGGATCGTCCCGCCCGTCCTCACCCCGCTCACGACCGAGGGCGAGGTCGACGTCGCGTCCCTCGAGCGTCTCGTGGACCACCTCGTCACCGAGGGCGTGCACGGTCTGTTCGTGCTCGGGTCGACCGGCGAGGTCGCCTACCTCACCGACGCGCAGCGCGACGTCGTCGTGCGGACCGTCGTCCGCACGGCCGCGGGCCGCGTGCCCGTCATGGGCGGCGCCATCGACCTGACGACGGCGCGCGTCGTCGAGCAGGCGAAGGCGCTCGTGGCGGGCGGGGTGGACGCGGTCGTCGCGACCGCCCCCGTCTACGCGCTCAACGACCTCGACGAGATCGAGCGCCACCTGCGGGCCGTCGCGGCCGCCGTCGACGTGCCGCTGTTCGCGTACGACATCCCGGTGCGCGTGCGGACGAAGCTCCCCGCGGACCTGCTCGTCCGGCTCGGCACCGAGGGCGTCCTCGCGGGCGTCAAGGACTCGTCGGGCGACGACGTCGGCTTCCGCCGCCTCGTCGCCGCCAACGCGGCGGCCGGCTCGCCCCTCGCGCTGTTCACGGGGCACGAGGTCGTGGTCGACGGGATGCTGCTGCTCGGCGCCGACGGCGTCGTGCCGGGCCTCGCGAACGTCGACGCGGGCGGCTACGTGCGCCTGTGGGACCTCGCCCAGGCCGGGAAGTGGGACGATGCCCGGGTGGAGCAGGACCGTATCGCCGCGCTGTTCGAGATCGTGTTCCAGGCACGGGGCCGCTCGGGCGACGCCGCGGGCGTCGGGGCGTTCAAGGTGGCCGCGCAGCGCCAGGGGCTCATCGCGACCGAGACCCTCGCGTTCCCCGTCGAGCCGCTCGCGGACGACGTCGCCGCGCGGGTCGAGGAGATCACGCGCGCCGCGGGGCTCCTGCGTGGCTGACGCCTCCCCGGACGCCGCCGCGCCGACGGTCGTCGTCGGCGTCGACCTCGGCGGCACCAAGACGGCCGCGGCGACCGTCGCGGCCGACGGGACTCTCGGTCCCGTGCTCGCCGTGCCGACCCCGGCCGCCGGCGGCCCCGATGCGGTGCTCGACGCCGTCGCCGGGGTCGTGCGCGAGGTCGTCGCCGCGCTGCCGGGCGCGGCGCGCCTGCGCGCGCTCGGGGTCGGCACGGCCGGCGTGGTCGACGTCGGTCGCGGCGTGATCGTCTCCGCGACCGACACGCTGCCCGGCTGGCCCGGGACCGACGTCGCGGGCGGCCTGCGTCGCCGGCTCGCCGACCTCGCGGAGGTTTCCGACCTGCCCGTGTTCGTCGAGAACGACGTCGACGCGCACGCCGCCGGCGAGGTGTGGCGCGGCGCCGCCGCGGGCGCGCGCAGCGCGCTGCTCGTCGCCGTCGGGACCGGGGTGGGGGGCGCCGTCGTGCTCGACGGGCGTCCCCTGCGCGGCGCCCACCACGTCGCGGGCGAGCTGGGGCACGTGCCCGTCCCCGGCGCCGAGCTGCTGCGCTGCCCGTGCGGACGCACCGGCCACCTGGAGGCCATCGGGGCGGGCCCGGCCGTCCACCGCCGCTACCTCGCGCTCGGCGGGGACGCGACCAGCCCCGACACGCGCGACGTCGTCGCCCGGGCCGACGCGGGGGACGAGCTCGCGGCCTCGGTCGTGCGCGACGCCGCCCGGGCCGTGGGCCGCGCCGTCGCCGGGGTCGTCACCGTGCTCGACCCGGAGGTGGTCGTCGTCGGAGGCGGCATGGCCGGCGCGGGCGACCTGTGGTGGTCCGCGCTCGAGGACGCGCTGCGCGCGGAGGTCGTCGACGTGCTCGCCGACCTGCCGCTGCGGCCCGCCGCGCTCGGGAACGTCGCGGCGGTCGTCGGCGCGGCGCGCGGCGCGTGGAACCTGCTGGACGACCGCACGACCGACGGAGGAGCGCGATGAGCGCGGAGCAGCACGACCGGACCCCCTGGACGCGCGAGCGCGTCCTCGACGCGATGCGCGGACGCCTCACGGTGTCCTGCCAGGCCTACCCCGGCGAGCCCCTGCGCGACCCGCGCACGACGGCGCAGATGGCGCGCGCCGTCGTCGCCGGGGGTGCGGCCGCCGTCCGCGTGCAGGGCCTGGACGACGTCGCGGCCGTCGTCGCGGCGGTCGACGTGCCCGTCGTCGGGCTGTGGAAGGACGGAGACGGCGGGGTCTTCATCACCCCGACCCTGCGGCACGCCGTCGCGGTCGCGGACGCGGGCGCGCACGTCGTCGCGCTCGACGGCACGCGCCGGCCGCGCCCCGACGGGCTCACGCTCGCCGAGACCGTCGCGCGCCTGCGCGAGACGACCGACGCGCTCGTCATGGCGGACTGCGGGTCGCTCGACGACGCGCTCGCCGCGCAGGACGCGGGCGTCGACCTGCTCGGCACGACCCTCTCCGGGTACACCGGCGAGCGGCCCCGGACCGACGGCCCCGACCTCGCGCTGGTCGACGAGATGGTCGCCGCCTGCACCCTCCCGGTCGTCGTCGAGGGTCGCGTGCACACCCCCGCCCAGGCCGCCGAGGCGATGGCGCGCGGGGCGTTCGCCGTGTGCGTGGGCACCGCGATCACCCACCCCACGACTCTGACGTCCTGGTTCGTCGACGCGGTGGCGCCGTCTGCCTGACGCGGTGCTGCGCCGAGGCGCTCGGTGAGGAGGGGCTTCACAGCGGCAACGAGCACGCTCGCTCGGACCGGTGGCTGCTCCTCGAACGCCGCACCCTGTGGCCCGGCACGAGCCGAGACGGCTGGTTCACGCCGCTGCAGAGGATCGGGGACGCGATGGACGCCGTCGCGACCTACCTCGGCGACACCGAGAACCTGCGTGACGTCTGGTGTGCGGGCTCGTCGCCGAGGTCGTGCTCGAGGATCGCAGTGAGCTCGTCGGCCCGGGGAAGTGCAGCTTGCTCGTCGGGAGGCAGGCTGTCGTAGGTGTAGTTGGCCACGGCGAGTGGTGCGGGTGCGCCGGCGAGGGCGTGGCGGACGATGGCTTCGTTGGGGCCGGCGACGAGGAGGATGCCGACGGTGTGGGCGTGGCGATCGGGTTTGCGCAGTCGGTCGTCGACGAGGGCGACGTAGGTGCCGAGCCGGCCGACGTGTCCTGAGTCGAACTCGCCGACCTTGAGCTCGACGACGACGTAGCGCAGCTGGTCGACGTGGAAGATCAAGGCATCGAAACGACCAGACGATGATTCCTCCTTCGCTGGCGATCAAGGGGGCGCGACGGAGGCACGGCACGCTTTCGAGCGGCAAGGAGAGTTGGGCCACACCTGGAGGGGATCGCGGTCAGCGATGATCAGCCCCCAGTTGCCGACGTCCGCGGTGCCGGATCGTCCCGCACCGCGGCCTCGGCCGGTGAGAAGCCAAGCCTTGACGCCATCGAAGACCACTCGGTCTCTAGTCGGGTGCCGTTCGCCGGGTCGGCGGGCCATAGACCGATCCGCACCAGAGGGGGAGACGCTTCCTCAGTTCCGGCGATGCTGAGCGAGATCCACTCGAGCCCGTCGGCGTCTCCTCGAGCCGCCACCTCGTAGAGCAAGGCCCCAATCGCATCGGCGTGCGCGGGGGCGCTGCAGGTGACTCCGGCGACTGCCGATTCGAATCTCAGAGAAGCGCGAACTGCATCGCGAGAGGCCAGACCCGCCCGTGACGCTCTGCAGAGATCCAGCGTGAGGGTGGTCAGGTCGTCCCTGGACACGTCGTCACGGACCACGACATCCAGAGGAACGCTGACCGTGCTTTCCAGGAAGTCGCGGCGAATGCGCTCTGGACCTGAGACGCTCTCGACTCCTGGCCAGCTCGCAGCCCGGTCGACGAGCGACGCCACGCGCAGCTCGTCAGCCTCCGTCACCCCACGAGCGGTCCGCACCGCGTCCTCAGCCACCGGGGTCGCATGATGCGCGACACCGGAAAGCACAACCCCTATCAAGCTGGCGGCCGCGGCGGTCAAGACCAGGAGGGACAGGCCGGGGATCACGACGCTACGCAGACGGCTCGCGTTCCCGTTGCCGCTTCGACTCCGCACGTCTTGACGCTACCCGCGTCTCGTGAAGGCGCTATGGCCCTGCGTGCTCGGATCAGTGGACGTCTCTGGGCATTGGTCTTGCATCATCCGCCGGTGAACATCGTGATCGCCAGCGGTGCACCGAGGTCGTCGCACGCGTCGCCGAGGTCGCCTTGGACGTCGTTCCACTCGGGGGAGCCACACCGGTCGACTCCCCAAACGCTCCGGACGTCACCGGCGCGATCTCCTTCAGCTCACCGATCGCCGTCTGCACCGCGCTGTCCCCTGCGGAGGGCAAGCGATCGAGTACGCGGGTCGCCAGCCGGTACCAGCCGTCACGCTCCTGCGCCTCCGTGCGGCCTTCGGCGAGGGCGAGATCGGCGTTCTCCGCGATCGTCATCACGTCGCCGTAGGCGGTGCAGATCGCGGCATCGTCCAGCGCGTCGACCTCTGGCGGGTCGACTGGGGAGGGCTGCTGAGCTGCGGTGTCCTCGGCCAGGTTCACCCGGTTGCCGCTTCGTCGGTTCGGTGGGAGTCCATTGGTCAGGCGAAGAACATGCACAAGCGAATCCACGCCCACTTCAGAAAGCGTGGATCGCTCAAAGAGAAGGGATACACTGTCCAGAGTATCGCATCAGTTCGCACGCACAGTATTGGCAAGGGGTACGCGATGGATGCGGTTGAGGATGCGTTGATTCGAATTCGGCATCGCGCCCTCGGTGGGTTCTTTAAAAAGGGCGGTCGGCTGTTGAATAGTCGGTTCCAAATTGCGAGGCGACGCAATGAGATTTCCCGTATTTGAATTTCATGCTGGTGGCATCCATGGTCCATACCGGACCGCTGAGATCTACGGGCAGCCGTCGGGCGAGGACATAAGCGAGCTGAGTCGCGCGGGCGTGGATGGCCTCATAGTCCTCCCCGAACGCCAGTCGCGTGGAGTTCTTGAATTGGGCGCGCTCGAGCGCCTGAAGTTGCGGTTCTTGCAGGTGCAGACCCGCCGACTTATCGGACCACTCCCGGAGGGTCTGCTTTCAAGTCTCGAGGTTCTTTGGTTGGATGGACGCCTCGCGGAACCCGTGGTCTCGTCCAGTATCGAGCGAATCGCCTCTCTCTCAATCCCCGCCTCCTCGATCGTCGGCCACTTTTCTGCTCTTCGCCGTATTGAGTTCCTAGGGCTCGAAGCGATCGCGACAAGCGGCCGGCTTGACCTGGCGAAAATTCCGAGCCTTCGCCGACTGCGACTTGATTTCAAGAAGTCGGTCGGCGGGGTCGTCCCTGAACTTGGCCTGGATGGGAGTGAAGGTATCGGAGAGGTTGACATTGAGGGTGCGGCGGCGGCGTCGTTTGATTGCTTTCGATCGCTCCATGGCTTGCGCCGACTAAGCGTCCAGCCTCCTCGTGCGCAGTGGTCAGAAAGGACTGTCAGTCTGGCGCCCCTTGCCGAGTGCAGGAAGTTGGAGGAGTTGCTCGTTGCCGACTGTGGCCAGATTGTGGATGCGGAGGTTCTAGGGTCGCTACCGGCCCTTCAACGTGTCACCGCCCATCGAGGAGCATTCAGTCGTTGGCCAGGGAAGCAGGAATGGCTCGTTGAGGTCTAGCTCTCAAATGGTCCTGTGCTGTCGAACCGCAGTTCGCGTCACCAGGGTTTTTCGCACGTGTTCGAGCCCCTGGGCCCGATCGAGCGCCTGGCGGAGCGTGACGTCAGGCGGGCGCTGACGGACCGGCTGCAGTGATCTGCGGCAACACGGCAAGGGCCGGGAGAACCCGGCGGCAGGCACGAGAGGGCGACTGGCGCGCTGACCTGCACAGACGCGGACTTTGCCGTGGGGTGCGAGATCGTGCATCTGATGCAACGTGCACTAGTTCAGTGCCCATAACCTCCCATATGTCACGCGCCGCTGTTCAACGGCTCTCTGAGAATCTGGTCGAACGCGGCTCGTCCGAGCTCGGCGTCCTCGGCCCGTGCGACGACCACCTCCGCCGTCGGGTGACGGGCGGCGAGCACGGCGGCGAGCTGCGTGCCCGGTTCGACGGCGACCACGTCGACCCCCGCTGCGAGCAGCGGCCCGGTCGCCTCCCCGGTGCCCGCGCCGAGGTCGACCGCTCGCCGGCCCGGCGCGACCAGGCCGGTCCGACGCACCCGCTCCCACAGCTCGGCCGGATACGGCGGACGGGCGGACCCGTAGGAGTCCGCCAGCGCGTCGAAGTGCGTCGGGTTCCCCATCGTCCGACCCTACGACCGCAGATCCTGGCGCTCGGTCGCGCCTCGCTCGGCGATCCCGCGCTGCGTCAGGCGCGGCCGGTGCGCTCGAGCACCCCTCGGAGGTAGGCGGCCTGGCCGGCGTGCTCGAGGGCGTCCACCGCGACGCTCACGAGCCGGACGCCCAGCGTCACGGGCGGGTCCCACGTCTCGTCGACGACCCGGTCGAGGTCGCCGGCGGTGAGGGACGCGAGCACGTCGCGGGACTCGACCTGGACCGCGTGGACGTAGCCGAGCAGCAGGTCGTCGCGCGCACGGACGCGCGCGACGTCGTCTGCCGACTGCCCGTAGCCGGTCGCGCCGTCGTCGAACGGCAGGTCGAACCGGCGGGCCCACCCGTCGCGCGTCCACACCTGGTCCCGCCCGACGGCGCCCGCGACCTGGGCGTCCTGCCCGCGCGCGAGGTGCCACGCGAGCCACGCGATCGTGTTGGCGCCCGGGTCGACGCGCGCGGTGAGCGCGTCCTCGCCGAGGCCGTCGACCGCGCGCGTCGCGGTCGGCCCGATCCTCCCGAACAGGTCCTCCAGCACGGTGATCGCGTCCACGGTCCTCCCTCTCCTCGGGTGCCCGGCGGTTCGTCGCCTCTGGCAGCGTCTCCGGACCGCGGGACGCTCGCGACCGGAGCGGCCCCACGCCGAGACGCGCGGCGGCGCGCACGGGCGAAGGTCCAGGTCCGGGACGTGCGGACGGCCTCCTGCCCCTGCGGCGCGCAGCACTCCGTGATAGATGTCGGGAGGTCGCGTCACGACGGAGAGGCACGAGCAGGGGGAAGAGACTTTGACGACGACCGACGCGCTCCAGGACGAGCGCACGCGGGTCCTGGCGCTCCAGCGGCTCGGGGTGCTCGACAGCTCGCCCGAGGAACGGTTCGACCGCGTGACGCGGCTCGCGCAGCGCCTGTTCGGCGTCCCGACGGTGAGCATCACGCTCGTGGACGCGGACCGGCAGTGGCGCAAGGCCTTCGTCGGCCTCGACGGCCCGGTCGCGCAGCGCGAGGGCGCGTTCTGCGACGTGACGATCCGTGCGGACCGCACGCTCGTCGTCGAGGACGCGGCGCAGGACGCCACGTTCGCCGACAACCCGTTCGTCGTGGGCGATCCGCACCTGCGGTTCTATGCCGGGCACCCCATCGCGGCGCCGGGCGGCGAGCTGGTCGGCACGCTGTGCGTCATCGACACCCGGCCGCGCCGGTTCGACGACGCCGACCGCTCCCTGCTGCGCGACCTCGCGCTGTGGGTCCAGGGGGAGCTCCAGCACGACGTCGAGCTCGACCGGGCGGGCGCGGTGCAGCGCGGGCTCCTCCCGCGCCGCGCCCCGGAGCTCGAGGGGTACCGGGTGGCGGCACGGTGCCTGCCGGCCCGCGGCGTCGGGGGCGACTTCTACGACTGGACGACGACGGCCGACGGCGCCGGGTTCGTCGTCGCGGACGTCATGGGCAAGGGCATGCCCGCCGCGATCGTCGCGGCGTCGGCGCGCGCCGCGCTGCGGCCCGCGCTCCGGTCGCCGTCGCTCGCGGCGGGCGTCGAGACGGCTGACGACCTGCTCGCCCCGGACCTGGAGGAGGTCGGGTCGTTCGTCACGGCCTGGTGCGCCACGGTCGAGCGGGAGAGCGGCCGGCTGGCGTACGTCGACGCGGGCCACGGCTTGGCGAGCGTGCTGCGGCCCGACGGCGGCATCCACCGCCTGGAGGCGGACGGCCTGCCGCTCGGCGTCGCGCCGGGCACCGCGCGGACCGTCCACCACGTGACCCTCGACCCGGGCGACCGCCTCGTCGTCGTGAGCGACGGGCTCGTCGACCTGCTCGCCGACCTCGGGGTCCCGGGCGGGGACCCGCGCCTCCTCGACCCGGACGTCCCGCTGCCCGTCCCGGACGGGCCGGCCCTCGCGCGTGCCGCGCGCGAGGTCCGGCAGGCCGGGGACGCCGCGGCGACGCTCGACGTGCTGGTCGGGCTCGCCGAGGGGCGGTACGTCGGGGACGACCTCACCGTCCTCGTGGTCGAGCGGGTCGCGGCATGAGGGGCTCCGCGCGGCGGCTCGTGCTGATCCGCGTGCTCGTCGTGCTGGCGCTGGTCACGGGCGTCAACTACGTCGTGTGGCGGTGGCTCGACTCCGTGGCGTGGTCGCACTGGTGGATCGCCGTCCCGCTCGTGCTGGCCGAGACGTACAGCCTCGTGGACACCGCCCTCTTCGGCGTGACGATGTGGCGCCTGCGCGAGCGGGGCGAGCCGCCGCCCGCCCCGGAGGGCGTCACCGTCGACGTCTTCGTCACGACGTACGACGAGCCCGAGGAGCTCGTCCTCGCGACCGCCCGCGCGGCCCGGGCCATCCGGTACCCGCACCGCACGTGGATCCTCGACGACGGCGCGCGCGAGAGCATGCGGGCCGCCGCCGCGGAGGCGGGCGTCGGGTACCTCACGCGCAGCGCGAGCTGGGCGGGCAAGCCGCGGCACGCGAAGGCCGGCAACCTCAACAACGCGCTGTTCCAGACGGACGGCGAGCTGCTGCTCGTTCTCGACGCCGACCAGGTGCCCGACCCGGCGATCCTCGACCGCACGGTCGGGTACTTCACCGCGGACGAGCGCGTCGCGATCGTCCAGACCCCGCAGTGGTTCGTCAACGTCGACGACGCCGACCCCCTCGGGAGCCAGGCGCCCCTCTTCTACGGGCCGATCCAGCAGGGGAAGGACGGGTGGAACGCCGCGTTCTTCTGCGGCTCCAACGCCGTGCTGCGGCGCGAGGCGCTCATGCAGCTGGGCGTCGTCGGGTACGTGCGGGGCGTGACGGTCGGCGTGCGGCGCGCGCTGCGCACCGCGGGCTCGGTGCTGGCCCGGGCGGCGCGCTCGCCGGAGGCGGCCGACCCGGCGGTGCGGACCGCCGTCGAGCGGCTGCGCGCGGAGGCCGACGAGGCCCGCCGCGCCCTCGCGGCGGGGGAGCCCGCCGCCGACGTCACCTACCGGTTCCAGCGCCGCGTCGACGAGGCGTCGCGCAGCGTCGTCGCCGGCCAGGTGGAGGCGCTGCGGGCGGAGCTGGCGACGGTGGAGCCCGAGCTCGTGTCCGGCGGCCCGCTCCAGGTCGACGAGGAGATCGGCCAGCTCGTCGTCGACGAGGAGGCGCTCGACCGGCTCGCGCGGCGCGACCTCTCGCCCCTCGTCGCGGTCGAGGCGGTGCGTCGCCTCGCGGACGCGGTCGACGTCGGGCGCAGCGACGAGGCGCAGGCCGTGATGCCGATGGCGACGATCTCCGTCACCGAGGACATGGCCACCGCGATGCGGCTGCACGCGCTCGGCTGGCGGTCGGTCTACCACCACGAGGTCCTGGCCCACGGGCTCGCCCCCGAGGACATGCCGACGATGCTCCAGCAGCGCCTGCGCTGGGCGCAGGGCACGGTGCAGGTGATGCTCCGGGAGAACCCGCTCACGGTGCGCGGGCTGCGCGTGGGGCAGCGGCTCATGTACTTCGCGACGATGTGGAGCTACCTCGCGGGCTTCGCCGCCCTCGCGTACCTCGCGGCGCCCATGGTGTACCTGTGCTTCGGCATCCTCCCGGTCCAGGCGTTCGGGACGGACTTCTTCGTGCGCTTCGTGCCGTACTTCGTGCTCAACCAGCTCTTGTTCCTCGTCGTGGCGCGCGGGGTGCGGACCTGGCGGGGGCAGCAGTACTCGCTCGCGCTCTTCCCGGTGTGGATCCGGGCCTGCTGGACGGCGTTCGCGAACGTCGTCCTCGGCCGCCCGCTCGGGTTCGTCGTGACGCCCAAGACGCGGACCGGGGAGCACCGGCCGGCCTGGCGCACCATCTGGCCCCAGCTGACGGCCATGGTGCTGCTCGTGGTCTCGGCCGTCGTCGGCACGGTGCGCCTCGTCGCGTTCGACGCCGACCTCGGCGCGACCCTCGTCACCCTCGCCTGGGTGGCGTACGACCTCGCGGTGCTCGGGGTGCTCGTCCCCGCCGCGCGGTACTCCGGCCCACGCCCGCCGCGCGAGCCCGTGCCGGAGACGACGATGACCGGACGACGGACGGAGGACCAGTGAAGCTCGACGTGACACCGCTCGAGGAGACGGGGGCGGTGATCGTGCCGCGGGGGCGGCTCACGCTCACCACGGCACCCCAGCTGCGCGACGCGGTCACCGACCTCGTCGAGGCGGGCCGGACCCGGCTCGTCGTCGACCTCGGGAGCCTCGAGTTCGTCGACTCCTCGGGCCTCGGCGCCCTCGTCGGCGGGCTGCGCACGACGCGCGCCGCCGGCGGAGACCTGCGGCTCGCGAACGCCGCGCCCTCCGTGGCGACGGTCCTGCGGCTCACCAACCTCGACCGCGTGCTGCGCGTGCACGACGACGCGGCGAGCGCGTTCGCCGACGGGTGACCCCCGCGTGACCCCGCCGGACGACGCCCCGCTCGTCGTGCTGAGCGCGACCGCGTCCCCGCCGTGGCTCGACGCCCTCCCGGACGCGTTCGCCGCGCTCTGGGGCCAGGCGCCGTGGGTGCCCACCGACGACCGGCTCGCCGTCGAGCTCGCCACGACGGAGATCGCCGCGAACATCGTGCGGCACTCGCCCGCACCCGAGACGGTCGAGGTCCGGGCCGAGCTCGACGCCGGGGCGGGGCGCGTCGTCGTCGTGCTGCGCGACACCGCGCCCGCCGCCGACGTCGACCTCGACCGCACCATGCCGCCCCCCGAGGCCGAGTCCGGGCGCGGGCTCGCGCTCGCGCGGGCGTGCGTCGACCGGCTCGAGCACCGCTGGGTCGCGGGGACCTCGGGCAACGAGTGGCGCCTCGAACGCCGCGTGCGCACCGCCGGGGGCGGCCCCGGCGGCTAGCGTGGGGGCGTCCCGCGCGCGCCGACCCGGGCGCGGCGCCGGTAGCCGGAGGTGCAGATGGAGTTCCCGTTCAGCCTGACCGAGGAGCAGATCCTCTCCCTCATCGTCGTCGGGACGCTCGCGGTCGTCGCGATCGTCGGGGTCAACGCGCTCGCCCCGAAGGCCGGCGTGGCCGCGCCGCTCGTGCTCGTCGCGGTCGGCGTCGTCGTGAGCTTCGTGCCCGCCGTCCCCGAGATCGAGTTCGAGCCCGAGTGGATCCTCGCCGGGATCCTGCCGCCGCTGCTCTACTCGGCGGCCGTCGGCCTGCCCACGATGGACTTCCGGCGGGACTTCACCGCGATCAGCGGCCTGTCGGTCGTGCTCGTCCTGCTCAGCACCGCGCTCCTCGGCTACCTCTTCACGTGGCTCATCCCCGGCATCCCGCTCGCGGCGGGCTTCGCGCTCGGCGCCATCGTCAGCCCGACCGACGCCGTCGCGACGTCCATCGTCAAACGGCTCGGCGCGTCGCCCCGCGTCGTCACGCTGCTCGAGGGCGAGAGCCTGCTCAACGACGCGTCCGCCCTCGTGCTCCTGCGCTCCGCCATCGCCGGGATCGGGATCGCCGTCGCGACCGGCGGGTCCGCCACGCGCGTGTCGCTGTGGTCGGTCGCGGGCGACTTCGTGTTCGCCGTCGTCGTCGCCGTGCTCGTCGGGTTCCTCGTCGGGTTCCTCGGCCTGTTCGTCCGGCGCCGCCTCGCCAACCCCGCGCTGAGCACCGCGGTGTCCTTCGTCGTGCCGTTCCTCGCCTACCTGCCGTCGGAGGAGCTCGGCGCGTCGGGCCTCGTCGCCGTCGTCACCGCGGGCCTCGTCACCGGCAACGGCGCCGCGAAGTACCTGCGGCCCCAGCACCGGCTCGCCGAGGAGTCGAACTGGCGGACCGTCGAGCTGCTGCTCGAGGGCACCGTCTTCCTCCTCATGGGGCTCGAGCTGTTCGCGCTGGTCACCGACGTGCAGGAGGCCCACGGCAGCCTGTGGCGCGCGGTCGGCGTGGCGGCGCTCGCGGCCGTCGTCATCCTCGTCGTGCGCTCCGCGTACGTCGCGACGCTCCTGCGGTCGCTCGCGCGACGCGCGCGGCGGGGCGAGTCGATGCGCGGCGTCATCGCGGGCATGCAGGAGAAGCTCGACGCGCGCTTCGCGGCCGACGGCACGCCCGTCACGCCGGCCCCGGCCAGGCCCTCCCCGGCCGGGCCGGCGCCTCGGACCCCGGAGCGACGCGGTGCCGAGATGGTCGCCAAGGCGCCCCCGGAGCGGGTGGGCCGGCTGCGGTCGTCGTTGCGTCGTCGTGCGGCCGACATCGACTACCTGACGGCCGAGCGGCTCGGCTGGCGCGAGGGCACGCTCCTCGTGTGGGCGGGCATGCGGGGCGTCGTGACGCTCGCCGCGGCGCAGACCCTGCCGCTCGACACCCCGCAGCGCTCGTTCCTCGTGCTCGTCGCGTTCGGGGTCGCGGCCGGGACGCTCGTCGTGCAGGGCGGCACGCTCCCGTGGGTCGTGCGCCGGCTCGGCCTCTCGGGCGGCTCCACGCGCGCCGACGAGGACCGCGGCGCCGTGCGCGCCGAGCTCGACGGCGCGGCCGTGGCCGTGATCGACGCGCCCGACCTCCGCCGCGCCGACGGCACCACCTACGACGGCGCCGTCGTCGCCCGCGTGCGCCGCGACGTCGTGCGCGAGCTTGAGAACCGCGACACCGACGCCGCGACGTCGGCCGACCTGTTCGCGCAGTACAAGGAGCTCCGGCTCCGGGCGATCGCCGCGCAGCGCGTCGCGCTGCTCGACGCGCGCACGTCCGGCGCGTACAGCTCGCAGGCGCTGCGGCACGCGCTCGACCTGCTGGACGCCGAGCAGATCGACCTCGAGCTCCGCCGCGGGCCCTACGTGCCCGGCGACGACGACTGAGCCGGCCCCTTGCGGCTGTCCCAGGGGAAGGCCCTAGCGTCGCGGGCATGGACGAGTACACGACGGGTCAGGTGGCGCGCGCCACGGGGCTGAGCGAGAAGGCCGTCCGGATGTACGTCGACCGCGGGCTCCTCGACGCGCGCCGCACCTCCGCGGACGGCCCGCGGCTGCTCGACGGCGGCCAGGTGGAGCGCGCCCGCCTCGTCCGGCTCCTGCGGGGCGTCGGGCTGTCGCTCGCCGAGGTGGGCGACGTGCTCGCCGCCCCCGACCCGGTCCCCGCGTTCGACGCCGTGTGGAGCGACCGCCGGTCGGCGCTCGCGGCGTCGCTGACGGCGGCGGAGTACGTCCGGTCCGCGCTCGTCGGCGCGCCACGGCTGGACGTCGTGGTGCACCGACGGCACGTCCCGGAGCGGCTCGTGCTCGGGACGGAGCGCCGCGCGACGCTCGCCGAGCTGCCGTCCGTGCTGCCCGAGGCGACCGGAGCGGTCTTCGCCGTGCTGCGCGTCGCCGACGTGCCCCTCGCCGGCCACCCCTACGTCGAGCTCCACGAGCGCGCGACCGAGGGGTACGCCGCCCGCCTCACGCTCCGGGTGCCCGTCCCCGCGCCCGTGCGGCCGCCGTCGGGCTTCGCCCTCACGACGGACGACGCGCACGAGGAGGCGTACGTCGCGCTCACGGCCGCGGAGGCCCGCGACCAGGAGCGTCTCGTTCTCGTGCACGACTACCTGGCGTCCGGGCGGGCGCTCGCGGGCGGTGTGCCCGCAGGGGACGACCGGGAGGTCTACCTGCCGACCTGGGAGGCAGGCGGTCCCGGCCCGGTGATGGAGGTCGCCGTGCCGGTCGCGGCTCGCCGACCCGGGGCGTAGCGCCGCTCCGACCGCCCGACGGCCTTCCCCCGGGCTGCGGCGAGGATCCCGGCCTCCTGCGCGACGGCGACGGCCTCGCGCCGGCTCGACACGCCGAGCTTGCGGTACAGCGTGCGGATCTGGGTGCGGATGGTGTTCACCGACACGTTGAACCGTGCCGCCGTCTGCTCCGCCGTGAAGCCTTCGCTGAGCGAGCGCAGCACCTTCCTCTCGCGCGGGGAGAGCCGGCTCGCGAGCGTGACCGGGGGTGTGTTGCGCGCCTCGACGGCGCCCCGGGGCAGCACGTCCGCGGTGTCCGCGAGCTCGGCGAGCGTGCGCCGCTCGTCCGGCTCGAGCGCGAGGAACGGGGCGGCGTGCTCGGGAGACGACCGCAGCCGCAGGGCCTTCTGGAACCAGCTCCGCGCGCGGTCCTCGCGCCCGGCGCGGAGGTGGGCGACCGCGAGGACGACGTGGAGGTCGAGCGCGTCGGTCGGTGACAGGGACGTCTGGTGGATGGCGGACGAGGCGAGGCCGATCGCCTCGTAGTGCTCGCCCACCGACAGGTGCGCCCAGGCGTGGTGGTTCGCGAGCCACTCGGTCGTGTCCTCCTCGGAGCCGTGCGCCAGGTGCAGCACGCGGCCCGCGCCGCCGGCGCGCAGGAGCAGCTTCGCCTCGGCCCGCAGGAGCACCCGCCCGACGAACGACCCCGGGTCGGGGTCGATCGTCCCGTGCACGAGGCGCACCTCGTCCAGCTCCCGCAGACCCTGGAGGGGGTCGCCGTAGAAGGCGGCGTGGCTTGCGCGCGCTGACGCGAGGAACGCCCACAGCTCGCCCGCGGCCGGGGAGGTCGGGTCCATCGCCTTCAGGATCCGCTGCGCCGTCGCCGGGTCGCCCTCGTGGATCGCGAGGTGCGCCCGCGCGAGCGCCTCGCTGCGCAGGTGCGCTCCGGCGATCCACCGGGGGAACGGTGCGGCGTCGCGGACCACGGCGAGCTGCTCGCGCGCGAGGTCGTGGTGGCCGCGGTAGGCGGACAGGAGCGCGAGGTTCGACGCCGCGCTCACCCGAGCGAAGTGGCCGTGGGGCTCGTCGCCCGCCTCGTCGGCCGCGCGGCGCAGGTGCTGGGTCGCCAGGTCGGTCGCACCCGCCAGCATCGCGGTGATCCCGCGCTGCGCGCTCAGCCAGCCCGGCCGCGCGTCCGGGCGCCCCGCGGTCCAGGGGAGCGGGCCTCCGGTCATGAGGAGCGTCGTCCGCTGCTCGACCCACGCGCCGACCCGCGTCGAGGCGTCGTGGTCGCGCCGGTGCCGCAGGCCCACGACGGCCGCGGTGCCGGCCGAGAGGACGTCGTGCAGGCGGGTGAACCCGTTGAGCCGCCTGCTGTGGCGCAGACCGGCCCGCGAGTAGTGCCGCACGAGCCGGGACATGCTGCGTTCGTCGTCGTGCTCGTGGTCGCGTCGTCTCTGGGCCAGCAGCACGAGGTGGCCGAGGCGCGGGCGACGGTCGAGCACCTCGGGAGGAACCCGTGCGAGCGCTGTCAGGAGCTCGCGCGCGAAGCGGTCGGGGAGGTCGTACCAGAGCCTGTCGAACACGGTCTCCAGGCCGTCGAGGTCGCCGGCGTCGAGCGTCCGGAGGATCTTCTCCCGGCTCCGTGGGACGTCTCTGGCGCCTGTCATAGCCGTGATCCTGGCGGACGTCCCGGGTTCTGCAAGCGTGTCTCGCAGGCCGGGTGAATTCCTTCACGGAACTGGTGATGGGACAGGTGATTTCCCAGGTCACGGTCGTCATAGGTCTCGGTGGCACGGGTCCTATGGGGTGACGACCGTGCACGCGAGGGGCGCGTGCGCACGACGAAGGGGACCCCATGCAAGGTTTCGAGCGAGACGCCGCGGCCGCGGCAGGCGGGCGACCCGCCAGGCACGCGGCACCCCGCGGCGCCCGGCACGCCCGCACCGGTTCGTGGTGGCGAGGAGCGCGTGCACGTCGCCTGATCGGTGGCGTCACGGCCCTGGTCCTGGGAGGCGCGGGGCTCACGGCCGCGGCGCTGCCCGCGACGGCGGCGACCGTGTACGAGCTCGAGGGGTCCTGGGCCGACACCACGCCCGCGACGCTCGAGACCGGTGACGCGGTCTCGGCGGAGTGGTGGTTCAACCTCAACGACGACGCGGTGGCCCCCGGCAACGCGCCGGTGGAGAACGTCACGGTGACGATCACGGCGCAGGGCGCGGTGTTCGACGCGCTCCCGCCCGCGTGCCTCGTGGACGGCGTGGACCCCGCGTCGAGCGTCTCCGAGGTCGGTTCGACGCTCGTGTGCAACGTGGGGACGCAGACCGAGGGGACGGCGTTCTCGCTGACGACGCCGATGCGCGTGACGGCCGTGACCGGAGAGACCGTGAGCGCGGGCGCGACGATCGCCGACCAGCAGACGTCGCTGCCCGAGCTGCCCGTGCAGAACGGGTTCGTGCAGGACATCCACTGGGTGGAGAGCGTCTCCGGGAGCACGCGAAACGACACCTCCCGCGACTTCCTGTTCAACTGGACGCTGTTCCACGGGACGAACAGCCCCGCGGGCCAGGACCCCGTCTCCTACAACCTCACGGTGTCCAACAGCCTCGGCGCGGTCACGCAGGTCGGGCCGCAGGCGTGCTCGGCGTTCACGAGCGGGGCGGCGACCGGCCACCCGTGGTCGGGCGGGACGCACGACGCGAGCCAGGTGGCGCCGTCGGTCGGGTCCTGCACGCTCACGCGCAACAGCTCGACGTCGTACACGCTGACGCTGGCCGGGATCGACTACAGCCACGCGCAGGTGCCGACGACGGACTCGGCCGGGAACCCGCTGCCGACGGACCGCGTCGCGGTCGCGTCCGGGCAGATCCAGCTGCGGGTCGTCACGGCGGCGGGCGCAGGGCAGATCTCGGTCACGTCCAGCGCGCCGACCTACACCGCGGTCGACGGGCAGACGACCAACGACGACCCCGCGAACAACACCACGGCGAAGAACTGGACGACGGGCGTCTGGTCGCACGCATGGCAGCCCGGCTACACGGGCTCGAACGCGACCGTGTGGTCCGACACCTACCGCGTCGCCCCGGAGTCGGAGCTCGGCTCGGCAGTGCGCGTGCTCTACCCGAACGTCCAGAACCAGAACTCCACGCAGGGTGGTCTCTGCCTGGTGCTGGACACGCGGTACGTGGAGTTCACGGGTGCCCTCACGCGCTTCGACAACGGGACGACCGGTGAGCCCGCCGGCTTGCCCGTCGCCTACTACGTCGGGACCTCGGCGCTGGTGAATCCCGCGAGCGCGTCCTACGACCCGAACGCGTTCACGTGCGAGGGGACCACGGGGTGGACCACGACCCGCCCCGCGGACCTGTCGACCGTCAAGGCGGTCCGCGCCACGTACTCCATGACGGCGGCACGCTGGCAGCGCGATCTCGTCCTGCAGGCGACGCAGCGGCTCCTGCCCAGCGCCCAGGTCGGCCAGGACGTGTGGACCTGGGGGTCGTACATCAACCCCTCGTCGGCCACGAACGCCTGGGTGAACGCGGCGCGGTCGACCTCACCGTCCGACGCCGGACCGTCCGCGACGCTGACGCCGGACGCGCGCTACCCGTACGCGGTGGGCGGCCGAGACATCGTGCGAGTCATCGGTGTCACGCCGGACGTGGCGAAGTCGGTGCTCCCGACGACGGTCGACCCGGGCGGGCAGGCGACCTACACGCTGAGCTACGCCGCGAACGGGACGGGCGCGGTCGCGCCCACCGTGGACGACTACCAGCTCGTGGACACGCTGCCGCTCGGCACGACGTACGTCCCGGGCTCGTCGAGCCCTGAACCGGTCGCTACGACGAACGGCTCCGGTCAGCAGGTCCTCACGTGGACCCTCGACGGGGTGCCCACGAACGCTCCGCAGTCGCTGTCCTACCAGGTGACGTACCCCGACGACGTCGCCGGCGGTGAGCGGCTGGTCAACACCGTCACCGCCTCGGCCGAGGGCGTGCAGTCGGACTCCGCGACCGCGACGGTCGTGGTCAACGAGTCCGGGCTGACCAGGATCATCAAGACGGCGGACCAGGCGTTCATCCCCAACCTCGCCGGCGACGGCGCGGGCGCGGGCTCGTGGACCGTGCTGGTGCGCTCCGAGGATCCCCTCCCGCAGGAGTTCGTCGACGTGATCGACATCCTCCCGTACGTGGGTGACGGCCGCGGGACCGCGTTCTCGGGCTCGTACCGGCTCGACGGCCCGGTGACCTCCTCGGTCGGGGGGACCGTCTACTACACGACCGCCGACCCGGCGACGCTCACCGACGACCCGGCCGACGCCACGAACGGCTCGGCGGGCAGCACCACCGGCAACACCGTCGGGTGGAGCACCACGTACACCCCCGACGCCACCGCGGTGCGCGTCATCACCGGCGCCCTCCCGGCGCGGGGCGAGCTGACGCTCGACGTCCCGGTCGTGACCGACGGCATGGCCGGTGGCGACGTCCTCGTGAACCGCGCGCAGGGCCGTGCCGAGAACACGCGCCTCGTCATGCGCACGTCGGCGTCGACCTCGATCGCGAACTACTACTCGGCGTCGCTGAAGAAGTACGTGCAGGACGCCGACGGCGAGTGGCGCGACGCGAACGACCCGCTGGACTACCCGCGGTTCCGCGTCGGCGACACGGTCCGCTACCGGATCGTCGTGGAGAACACGGGTCAGGGGACGCTGACGAACGTCGCGGTCTCCGACGACCTGCAGCCCGAGCTGGGGTCGTTCACGATCGAGTCCCTCGCCCCGGGAGCGACCGAGAGCCACGAGTTCGAGATCGAGCTCACCGAGCCCGTCGCCGACTCCGTCGTGAACACGGCGTGCGCGGACGCGGACGTGCCGGCGGACTCGGGCGTCGAGCCCACGATCAACTGCGACCCGGCCGGGTTCGTCGTCGTCGGTACGCCGACGCACACCAAGGAGGTCGTCTCGGCCACCCCGGTCGGCGACGGCCGGTGGGAGGTCGTGTACGAGGTCGTCGTGTCGAACACGCAGACCCCGTCGACCACCTACTCCCTGACGGACGCGCTGCACTTCACGGACCAGGCGACGATCGTCTCCGCGACGGTGACGCAGGCGCCCGACGGCGTCGTCCTCGCCGACCCGGCGTGGGACGGCCAGGGCAACACCCTGGTCGCGGCGGACGTGCCGCTGGCCGGGAACGACGACGAGGGCTACGCGCCGCACGTCTACCGCGTCACCGTCCTCGCCGACGTGCCGCTGCAGCTCGACGGCGCCGGCTCCGGCGCTGACGCACCGACCGCCTGCCCCGCTGAGGGGTCCGACGCGGACCAGGGGTTCAACAACACCTCCGGGCTGACCGGCCCGGAGGGCGAGACCGAGGAGGACCAGGCGTGCGCGCCGATCCCGTCGATCGACATCGCGAAGACGGTCTCCGCGGGCCCGACGCCGAACGGTGACGGGACGTGGACGGTGACCTACGACGTCGTCGCGACGAACGCGGGCGCTGCGGACGGCACCTACGAGGTGACGGACCGGATGACGGCCGACGGTGACCTCGAGGTCCGCTCGGGCGCCGTCGTCACCGCCCCGGACGGTGTGACGCCGAACGCGGCGTGGACGGGCCTGGGTGCCGAGGGCGCCCCGGAGAACGTCATCGCCTTCGGCGTCGTCCTGCCCGCGGGCGGGACGCACACCTACCAGGTCGAGGTCGTGCTGGGGATCGCCGAGGGCGTCGAGGGCGCGCCGGTGATCACGCCGTGCTCGGCCGAGCCCGGAGCTTCTCCGGGCGGCCTGTCGAACGCGGCGACGGTCGAGCACAACGACCTGACCGACGACGCGACGGCGTGCGTGGCGATCGCGTACATCGTCGTGGACAAGTCGATCAGCGCGGGCCCGACACCGAACGGCGACGGGACCTGGACGATCGTCTACGACGTCGTGGCGGAGAACGTCGGTGGCGAGTCGGGCGAGTACGACGTGTTCGACCGCCTGCACTACGGCGACGGCATCGAGATCGTCGACGCCGCGGTCACCGCGGCCCCGGACGGGGTCGAGACGAACGCGGGGTGGACCGGCCTGGGTGCGGAGAACGCCGCACCGGAGAACCTCGTGGCGTCCGGCGTCGAGCTCGCCGCGGGCGCGTCGCACACCTACCAGGTCGAGGTCACGGTCCAGATGGACGAGGCCACGATCGACCCGGCAGACCTGCAGTGCCCGCCGCCCGGGTCGGGTGCGAACGGTGGTCTGGCGAACTCGGCGAGCCTGGACCACAACGGGATCGTGGCCGAGGACGGCGTGTGCGCGTCGCTGCCGCTGATCGGCATCGAGAAGTCGATCTCGGCGGGCCCGACGGGCAACGGTGACGGGACGTGGACCATCACCTACGACCTGGTCGCCACCAACACCGGCCAGACCGCGGGCGACTACGACCTCGTGGACCAGCTGCTCTACGGCGAGGGCATCGTCGTCGAGTCGGCGGCGGTCGCCACGGCGCCGGAGGGCGTCGAGCCGAACGCGGGCTGGACCGGTCAGGGCGAGGCAGGCTCGGAGGAGAACGTGGTCGCCACGGCGGCCACGCTCGAGGCCGGTGCGACGCACACCTATCAGGTGCAGGTCGTGGTCTCGCTCGATGCCGCGACGGTCACGCCGGACACGCTCGCGTGCCCCGAGCCGGGGTCCGGTGAGACCGGTGGTCTCGCCAACGCCGGCACGCTGACGCACAACGGCGAGACGCAGGACGACGACGTGTGCGCCACCCTCCCGCTGATCGTCATCACCAAGTCCCTCTCGGGTGCGGTGACGCCGGTCGAGGGCGAGGACGGTGTGTACGACGTGGTCTACGAGGTCACGGTGTCCAACCGCGGTCCCGGAGCCGGCACGTACGACCTCGACGACGCGCTCGCGCCGGGCGAGGGCGTGACGGTCGTCGGTGTCCAGGGTGTCGTCACCGACGCGCCGGAGTCTGTGGGCGTCAACGAGGGCTTCGACGGCCTCGAGGACGTCCGGATCGTGACCGGTCAGCCCATCGCGGGTGCCGGCACGGGCCCGGTCGTGCACACCTACACGGTCACGGTGCGGTACGCGGCGGACCTGTCCGATGTCGAGATCCCGGACACGGACGTGTGCACCACGGACAGTGGCACGGTGCCCGGCGGGCTGAACAACGTCGCGGCCGTGGACTGGAACGGCATCCCAGGGCAGGACGAGGAGTGCGTGCGTCCGGGCAAGCCCACCCTCGACAAGGCGCTGGTCTCCGCTCGACCGACCGGCGACGGGACGTGGGAGGTCGTCTACGACCTCACCGTCGGCAACGTCGGCGGGGAGGCCACGACCTACGACCTGGACGACGAGCTGCTCTTCGCCCCGGTCATCACCGTCGACTCGGTCGCGGTGACCGGTCCGGACGGCGTCACCCTGAACGACGGGTTCGACGGGGACGCCGACCGGCGGATCGCGACCGACGTCGTGATCGGCGGCCTGGACGACGAGGGGTACGCCCCGCACGTCTACCGCGTCACCGTGGTCGCCTCCGTGCCGCTGCACTTCACGGACGTGGAGGACGACGGCACGGGCTCGCCCGCGTGCACCGCGGCTCCCGGGGGGAACCTCACCGAGCAGGGGCTGAACAACGCGGCGACGCTCACGGACGAGACCGGCGGGACGCAGACCGACACCGACTGCGCCCCCGTGCCCTCCATCGACATCACCAAGACGATGGACGGCACGCCGGTCGCGGGTGCCGACGGGTCGTGGACGGTGGCCTACACCGTCACCGCCACGAACGACGGCGCGGCCGCCGGGGTCTACGACCTCACCGACCGCCTGCGCTACGGCGCCGGCATCGAGGTCCGGACCGCGAAGGTCACCGCGGCGCCCGACGGCGTCACGCCGTCGGGCTCGTGGACGGGCCAGGGCGCGCCGGGCGACCCGGCCAACGTCGTGGCGACCGGCGTGAGCCTCGCCGCGGGGGCCACCCACACCTACCGGGTGGAGGTCGTCGCGACCCTCGACACGGCGCAGGTGGACGACACGACGTTCACCTGCCCCGAGCCGGGCTCCGACGGCAGCGGCGGGTTCGCGAACACCGCCGGGATCGGGCACAACGGGCTGACCGACGCCGCCCAGGCGTGCGCGACGCCTGACCGACCCGGCGACCCGGGCACGCCGGGCAAGCCCGGCGGGTCGCTGGCCACGACCGGCGCGACGCTGGCGTGGGTCGCCGGCGGGGCAGCGCTCCTGCTGCTCCTCGGCCTCCTGGCCCTGGCCGCGGCCCGGCGCCGGAACGCCGTCGGCTGACGGCGCGACGAGGAAGGCCCTGCCCACGACCGTCCCCACCGGTCGTGGGCAGGGCTGTTCGTCAGCCGTCTCTCAGCGCTGCGCGCGGGCGGCGGCCCGACGGCGCAGGACGCGCGCCGTCGTGACGAGCGCGAGGCCCGCGACGAGGAGCGTCCAGGCCGCGACGACGTGGAACGCGGTCGCGACACCGGTGACGGCGAGGACGGGGGCGGTCTGGGCGAGGGTCGAGTTGTACATGGCTGCAGTCCTTCCGGGACGGGTGAGGGCATGCCGAGGACGTCCCGGTCGCGTGCGCGGCGGGGCGGGTCGGCGGGGGGGGTGAGGGTCAGGCGGTGGCGGCGACGTGGTTCCACGTCGTCTGGCGCCGCGTGACGAACAGCGCTGCGGCGTGCAGGAACGCGCGCTGCAGGGCGAGGTCGTAGAGGAGCTCCGGCAGCACGAGCGCGGCCAGCAGCCGCGCGCGCCGCCCGGCGCCCCAGACGGTGACGAGGCGCTCCGCGGCGAACACGAGCCCGACGGCCGCCCACAGCGGGGACAGCGTGAAGGTCCCCGTCACGAGGGTGACGGCCGTGAGGAGCAGGTAGGCCGCCATCATGAGCGTGCCGACGGCGAGCATCACCTGCTGGCCGACGTAGCGCCACGTGGTGCGCGTGAGGCCGTACTCGGCGAGGTTGTCGAGCATCCCCTTGTACCAGCGGACGCGCTGCCGGTGGAGGTCGCCGGCCGTCGGCATGAGCTCGGTCGTGCAGCTCATGGTGACGGGGGAGCGCAGCTCGTGGCCGAGCGTGCGCAGCGCGAGCGTGAGCTCGGAGTCCTCGGTGATCGCGTGCCGGTCGTACACGTCGCCGCGCTCGCCGGGCAGGACCGAGCCGCGGGCGTCGGCCACCTCCTGGAGCGCGGTGCGGCGCACGAGCGCGGCGGTCCCGGTGAGCACGGCCGTGCGGCCGGTGAGGTCCACCTGCACGCCGTAGCGCGTGTACTCGTTGGCCTGGCAGTGCTGCAGGTAGCCCTGCGGCGGCCGACCGCGGAACACGCCGCCGACCGCGGCGACCTCGGGCGCCGAGGCGAGGACGGCGAGCCCTTCCTCGACGAACGTGGGGGCGATCGTCGTGTCCGCGTCGAGGACCATGACGACGTCCTCCGTCGTGGTCGCGATCGCCTGGTTGAGCGCCCCCGCCTTGCGGGCCGTGTTGCCCACGGTCTCCATGACGTCCGCGCCGGCGGCGCGGGCGACCGCGACGGTCGCGTCCGTGCTGTTGTCCGAGACGACGAGCACCCGGTCGGGGCGGCGCGTCTGGGCCGCGAGCGAGGCGACGGTGGCGGGGAGCGCCTGCTCCTCGTCGTGGGCGGGGATGACGACGACGACGCGCACGGCGGGCCCGTCCGCGGGACGGGCGGCCGCCTCGGCGCGGTGGCGGGGGGTGTGCGGGGCAGTGGTGTTCACCGGAGGCTCCAGTCGACGAGTGCTGTCGACAAGGAGCCTCGGGCGGTCGCCTCAGCGTTCCCCCGGGGGTGGCGCAGCGGTCGGCGAGGTCTGGCTCAGCGTTCCGGAAATCTGATTGAGAGTTCAATCAGAGGAATTCCTGAGGTTCGCGCCGCCCTCGCGGCGCGGACGCGGTCAGACGTCGGCGGCCGCGAGCGCGCCGTCCACCCCCACGACCCCGAGCTCGAGCCGGGCGATCCCGTCCACCGGCACCGCCGACGACGCGCCCAGGCCCGACGAGCTCCCCGCCTCCGTCGAGGACCACGTCGCCACGACCGAGCGCGTGCCGTCGTCGTCCACGAGCACGAGCTCGTACGTCGCGCCGTCCTCCCAGACCCCGGCCGGGTACGAGCACGACCAGTCGAGGCGCGTGCCCCACGAGGCCGGGGTGAGCGTGAGCTCGGCGCGCACGTCCGCACCCCCGACCGGCTCGAGCGCGACCTGGGTCGTGCCGGTCGTACCGGTCGTGGCGGGGGGCGGGACGTCGTCGGGCCGCGTCACCGCCGCGCCGCCCGCGGCGCCCGCGACGACCAGGCCCACCGCCGCCACGGACAGGAGCGACCGCCGCCGGGTGCGGCGGCGCCGGGCGCTCGCGGCTACCACCGCGAGCGGCACGACGGCGCCCCCCGCCCCGCCGGACTCCTCGGCCGGGACGGCGGTGCGGGAGTCGTCGACGAGCGCGTCCGCGTGCTCGGCCGTGAGCATGCCGAGGATGCCCGGCATGCCCGCGAGCTCCGCGACGGCCTCGCGGCACGCCGCGCACGTCGCGAGGTGCTGCTCGAACGCGCGCCGGTCGCGCGGGCTGAGCGCGCCCAGCACGTAGGCGGCGTCCCACTCGCGGTAGGGGTCCGGGGTGGCGGTCATGACGAGACTCCCTTCTCCTGCAGCGCGAGCCTCAGCGCGCGGAGCGCGTAGTGCATGCGGGACTTCACCGTCCCGGGCGGGACGCCGTGCGCCGACGCCATCTCGGCCACGGAGCGCCCGTGGTAGTACGCGTCGACGACGACCGCCCGGTGCTCGGGCGAGAGCGAGACCAGCGCGTCCGCGACGAGCCACGCGTCGAGCACGGCCTGGGTCGCGTCCGCCTCGCCGCGGTCGGGCACGTCGGCGCTCGCGAGCTCGCGGCGGTGGTGCGCGCTGCGTAGCTCGTCGACGACGAGGTTGCGCGCCACCGTGAAGAGCCACGCGCGCACCGACCCCTCCGGCCGCTCCAGCACCTCGGGGTGGCGCCACGCGCGCAGCAACGTCTCCTGCACCACGTCCTGCGCCTGCGCCGGGTCGTCGGTGAGGCGCGCGACGTAGCGCTCCAGCGCCGGCCCGTGCGCGGCGTGAACCGCCCGCAGCAGGTCGTCGGCGTCGGCGCGCACGCGCGGCACCTCCCCGTCGGTCACGACCCGGCCGACCGCACGAGGTCGAGGCCGAACTCGACGCTGCCCGCGTCGTCGACCGTGACGAACCCGAGGCTCGGTGCCTCCACGTCGAAGTCGGAGAACGTGATCGGCACGCTCCCGACGACCTGGACGCCGTCGGTGGTCGGGCCGACCTGCGCCTCGACCGTGACGGCCTGCGTCACGCCGTGGATCGTCAGGTCGCCCGCGAGCTCGACGTCGCCCGACCCGGTCGGCAGGTCCACGGGACTCGTCAGCTCGAACGTCGCGGTCGGGTACGTCCCGACCTCGAGCGCGTCGCCCCGGAAGTACGCGTCGCGCGGCGGCTCGTCGGTCGCGACGCTCGCCATGTCGACCTCGATCGTCGCCGCGGTGAGCGCGCCGTCCGCGACGGTGAACGACCCCGTGACCTCCTCGGTCCGGCCGGTCACCGTGACGTCCTCGCCCTGCAGCACCTCGTGCACGCGGTACCCCGCGTACGAGCCGTCCCCGACCGTCCATGCACCGGCCAGGTCCGCCGGGTCGAGCGCGGCGCCGTCGCCCGACGGCGCGTCGAGCGTCGGCTCCTCGGCCGCCGCGCGGTTGGACCAGTCCGCGTACAGGCCCGGGCCGAACGCGACGGCCGCACCGCCGAGCACCACGACACCGACCCCGACCCCCACGAGCACCTTCGTCCTCCTGCGCACGTCTGCCCCTTCCGATCATCCTCTGCGACTCCGTCACCTGGGAGACGAGGCAGCGGCCCGATCGGTTCACCCCGGCCCCTCGACGGTGCGCGGCTGGGCGGTGGCCCGACGGTTGGACGGGCCGCCGGACGGGCGTGCGGCGTGCGGGCCGACGCGCGGGCGGGCCGGTGAACCTCGCGGCGCGCCGCGCCGTCGTGAGAGTAGGGGCCGTGCTCGCGACCCCGACCGTCCTTCCGAGGAGTCGACATGCGACGCACCCTGACCACCGGTGTCCCGGCCGCCACCACCTGGGCCGTCACCGCCCTGCTCGCCGCCACCCTCGCCGGGTGCTCCGGCGGGGGAGGCGGACTGTACGGGGGCGGTGGCTCCAGCCCGTCGGGCTCGACCTCCGACGGCTCGGCGGGCGACGGCTCGTCGGACGTCGCGCTCGGCACGGCGGACTCCTCGCTCGGGACCGTCGTGGTCGACGGCCAGGGCATGACCGTCTACTACTACGACAAGGACACGAAGGGCTCGGGCACGAGCGCGTGCGAGGGCGAGTGCGCCGCCGCGTGGCCCGCCGTCCACGCGGCGAGCGCGGACCCCGAGGTCGACGGCGTGACGGGCGAGGTCGGCACCATCACCGGGGTCGACGGCGAGCTCCAGGTCACCGTCGACGGCCGACCGGTCTACACGTACGCGGCGGACACCGGCCCCGGCGACGTCACCGGCCAGGGGGTGAACGGCGTCTGGCACGTCGTGGCACCCGACGGGACCGAGATCATGGACGCGGCCCCCGCCGCCGGGTCGGGCTACTGACCGGTGCGCCGGCCGGTCGCGCGCGGCTGGTCCAGCGGGGACCGGCCTCGCGCCGGGCGGCCCTGCACCGGCCGCTCAGGGGTGGTCGAGCGGCGGCGAGCTCAGGCAGAACGGGTGGCCCTCCGGGTCCGCGTAGACGCGGAACAGGTCGTCGGGGTGGCCCTCGTCCTCCGGTGTGCCCGTGAGCGGGCGCGCGCCGCAGGCGAGCGCGTGCTCGTGCGCCGCGTCGAGGTCGGGGACGTCGAGGTCGACGTGCACGCGCGCCCCGCCGGGCCAGGGTCGTACCTCGGCGTCGGACCGCTGGAACGCGAGGCGCGACGCGCCGCCCGGGACCTGGAGCGAGAGCCAGTCGTCGCCCGCCGGGTCGGCGACCTCGTGTCCCGGCGTGTACGCCCAGCCGGTCAGGCGCCGGTAGAACTCCGCGAGCGCGCGCGGGTCGCGCGCGTCGACGGTGACGTTGCGGAGCCGCAGCGGGCGCGGGTCTCCCACGGCTCAGCCGACCTGCTCGCGCAGCCACGCGACGTCGGCCGGGACGTCGGCGTGCGTCTCGCAGACGACCGACGTGCCCGCGGCGCGCACGACCCCGAGCAGGAGCTCCGGGTCGATCGTCCCGGCCGTGAGGCCTGCGTGGCGGTCGGCGCCGGAGCCCGCGGTGTCGCGGCTGTTGTTGAGGTGCACGAGGTCGACGCGGCCGGTGATCGCGCGCACGTGGTCGACCGCCGTCGTGAGGTCGATGCCGCCCGCCCAGGCGTGGCACGTGTCGAGGCAGAACCCGACGTTCTCGGCGCCGTCGGCCTGCTGCACGGCCGCCCACAGGCCCTCGATGCGGTCGAGGCGGCGGGCCATCGAGAAGTCGCCGCCGGCGGTGTTCTCGATGTAGACGGTGACGTCCGTCTGGAGGGCGTCGATCGCCTTGCGCCAGTTGTCGAAGCCCTTCGCCGGGTCCTCCTTCGCGGTGACGTGCCCGCCGTGGACCACGACGCCCGTCGCGCCGACCGCCGCCGCGCCGTCCACGATCTGCTGGAGCAGCTTGCGGCTCGGGATGCGGATGCGGTTGTTGGGGCTCGCGACGTTGATGACGTACGGCGCGTGCACGACGAGCTCGAGGTCCGCCGCCGTGGCGGCGTCCTTCAGGGCCTCCGCGCCGCCCGGGAACGTGAACTCCGGACCCTTCCACGACTGGGGGTCGCCGAGGAAGATCTGGGCGACGTCCGCGCCGATGCTCGCTGCCTGCGCGATGACGTCCGACTGGTCGAGGTGGGCTCCGATCCGCATGGGGACCAACCTACGCGGCGCCGCCCACGCGCGCGGCCGTTCGTCACCAGCCGGTCGAGCTCCTCCGGATGACGTCACGGCGCAGGTCGAGCAGCGCCGCGCGGGCGCGCCGGCGGCGGTCGGTCGGGTCGACCGTGAGCTCGTCACCGGGGTTCGCCCGACGGCGCGGCTCGCCGTGGACGTTGAGGTCGGGCGCGGCGCCGTGGTCGGCCGCGCGGTGCGCCGTCGTCGGGCCGGCCGACGTCGGGGCGGACGGTGCGGAGAAGAGCGGGCGGTTGTCCGGCACGGGAGCCTCCTCGGGGACTCCGTCGCGCGGGGCGGCGGAGGGTCGGGACGATGCTGGTGCGCCGGGCTCGCCGCCCGGCGCCCCCTCATCGTGCGACCGCGACGTTTCCCCCGGTCGACCTGGACGTTTCGGCGATGTTGCGGTCCCACCCGGCCGTCGAGCACGGGGTTCGCGACCGCCCGAGCCCGATCCCGGTCGCCGACCCCGTGCTCGACGGCAGCCGGTCAGGTCAGGAGGGGGCCCGGGCTCCGCACGTCGCGATCGTCTGCGGTCCCTCTTCGCCGTCGACCACCACCGAGGCCTCCCAGCGCCAGGCCGCCGGCAGGAGGTCGACCGTCCCCGCCGGCACGTGGACCGCGTCGAGGCCGGAGCCCGGCGACGTGGGCTCGACCGACTCCCACCCCGGCCCGCCGTCCGGCGTCTGCTCGACGCGGAAGGACGACCGGAACTCGCCCAGCTCGTCGCCCTGCCACGTCGTGAGGTGCACGACGAGCGCGCCGTCCAGCGGCCCGTCGAGCGTCACCCCCGGGGCGACATCGACGGTGAACGCCGCCTCGAGGCCCGCCTCCTCGCCGGCCCACGCGGGGAGCGGGTCCGTGCGGGTGACGCCCCAGCGGGTCACGGTGCCCGCCTCCGACCAGCCGGACACGTCGATGTCGCTGACCGTCAGTGGAGACCCGGCCGCGACCTCGGGCGTGCACGACTGCATCTCCGGGTCGCCGGTGGTGAACGTGGCGGGGCCGAGCATGAAGAGGGCGCTGCCCGCCGCGAGGACCGTCGCCGCGCCGGTCACGACGCGCGACGGCGTCGGGCCGCCGAGGCCGGTGCCCGGGCCGAGGAACGGGACGGGCGGACGCACGCGCCGGAGCACGACGGTGCTGCACAGCGAGTCGGCGAACGTGCGGCGCTGCGCGTTCCACAGCGGGCGGAGGAAGCCGATGTAGAGCAGCGCGTCGAGGACGTGCGCCACGCTCCGCAGGACCGTGCGCACGAGGCCCGCGGGGCGACCCGTGGCGTCGTGCACGACGACGATCCCCACCGTCCGCTTGCCGGGCGTCGCGCCGGTCCAGGCCTGGAGGGCGAGGAGCGCGGCCGTGGTGCCGACGGCCCACCACGCCCCGCCGGGCACCGGTGCCTCCGTGCTCACGCCGACGGTGATCGTCGGGATCCAGGCGACCTCGTAGGCCGGCCCGACGGCGAGGAACAGCACCGTCGCGGCGATCGCGGTGTCGAGCAGCGACGCGACGACCCGGCGCGACCAGCTCGCGTAGGGGCCGTGCGCGGGTTCGAGCTCCGGCAGCGTGTCGTCGAGGTCTCCGGCTCCGACGGCGTTCGTCGGCCCCCTGCCGGTCGGGGCGTCGATGGCCACGCGCGCATCCTGGCACAGCGCGCCCCCGGTGACCACACCCTCCCGCCGAGCACGACGTTCCCGGCGTTCTCGTGGCGAGAACGCCGGGAACCTCGTGCTCGACCCGGAGCGACCTCGTGCTCGGCGGCCGTCTCAGCGGAAGGAGTGCCGCCGACCCAGGGCGACCGTCGCGACCACCGGGACCATGAGCGCGAGAGAGACCCACGGGAGGCCGCCCGGTCCCGCGACGGCGAGCGCCGCGCCGCCGACGGCACCGCCGAGCGCGACGGACGTGTTCCACACGGTGACGAGCGCGGACTGCGCGACGTCGGCGCCGTCGCCCGCGGCCCGGGCGGCGGCGGTCGTGTAGAGCGTCCCGGCGCCGCCGAACGCCGCACCCCAGGCGGCGACGGCGAGCACGACGACGACGGTCGACGTCGGGGCGAGGCCGAGCACGAGCATCGCGAGGCCGAAGACGACGACCGACCCGAGGGTGAGGGCGCGCAGACGGTGGTCGATGAGCGCCCCGACGAGCACGAGCGCCCCTGCGGACGCGGCGCCGAGGACGAGGAGCAGCGCACTGGTGCGCGAGCCCTGGCCGAGGTGCGCGAGGTGGACCGCGACGTACGTGTACAGGGACGTGTTGGCGAGCACGTTGAGCCCGGCGACGAGCAGCACCGGCCGCAGGCCGGGGCGGGGGAGGACGGCGCGGATCGCGAGCTGCGCGCCGCGCGGGGTGCCCGCGGCGCCGGGGACGCCGAGCCGGATCCAGGCGAGCAGCGCGACCCCGACGACGGAGAGGACGCCGAACGTCCAGCGCCACCCGACGGCGGCGCCCAGCACGGCCCCGGCGGGGACGCCGAGCGTCAGGGCGAGCGGACCCCCGGCCATGGCGATCGTCATCGCGCGGCCGACGCGGTCCGCCGGCACGATCCGGCGCACGTACCCGGGCAGGAGCGCCCACGTCAGCCCGGCGACGAGCCCCGCGGCGAAGCGCGCGACGAGCGTCAGCGCGAACGACGACGACACCGCGGTGACGGTGTTCGCGACGACGAACCCCGCGACCGCCACGAGGAGCAGCGTGCGGCGGTCCCATCGCGCCGTGGCGCGCGTGAGCGGGATCGCGGCGACGATCGCCCCGACGGCGAACGCGGTGACGGTCTGCCCGGCCGCGCCCGCCCCGACGCCGAGGTCGGCGGCCATGGCGGGCAGCACGCCCGCGGGGAGGATCTCGGTGAGGAGCGTGAGGAACCCCGACGCCGCGAGCGCGAGGAGCGCGGCGACGGGCAGGCGGCCGGGGCTGGGGGTCACCGGGTTCGCCGGGGTTGCCGGGGCGTCGGCTGAGACGGGGCCCGGGACGGCGGCGGCCGTGGGACCGGTGGTGGGTGTGCTCGTCGTGGACATGGGGTTAGCATCGATGTCTGACATTGATGTGAAGGTCAAGCGACACGACCTGGTGAGGAGGATCACGTGCGGATCGGCGAGCTGTCCCGGCGCACCGGGACCCCGACGCGACTCCTGCGGTACTACGAGGAGCAGGGCCTGTTCACGCCCGAGCGGGCCGAGAACGGCTACCGCGAGTACGGCGAGCACCTCGTCGACCGCGTGCTCCAGATCCGCGGGCTCCTCGAGGTGGGGTTCACGACGAAGATCATCAAGGAGTTCCTGCCGTGCCTCGGCAACGCGCCGGAGATCCACCTGCACAACGCCTACCCGGACAAGATCGCGCTCCTCGAGACCGAGCTCGCGCGCCTGGAGGACCGCATCCGCATCCTCGAGAAGAACCGCGAGGCGATCGCCGACTACCTCGACCGCATCCGCCCGTTCGCCCAGCGCCCGGAGGACCGCGTCGCCGGGAGCGCCTCGTCGAGCACGACGTTGCTGTCGTCCTCCGCCGGATAGCGACGGCAACGTCGTGCACGGCGGGGGATGGGCAGGGCGTGGGCGGGGGGCCTCGGTCACTCGGGGCGTGGGGCGTACATGATGACGGCGACGCCGGTGAGGCACAGCAGCGCACCGGTCACGTCCCAGCGGTCCGGGCGGAAGCCGTCCACGACCATGCCCCACGCGAGCGAGCCGGCGACGAACACCCCGCCGTACGCGGCGAGGATGCGCCCGAAGCTCGCGTCCGGCTGGAGCGTCGCGACGACGCCGTAGAGCCCGAGCACGACGACGCCCGCCCCGATCCACAGCCAGCCCCGGTGCTCGCGGAGCCCCTGCCACACGAGCCACGCCCCGCCGATCTCGAGCAGCGCGGCGAGCACGAACAGCGGGATCGAGCGCGCGAGGTCCATGCGCGCCAGCGTAGGGGGGAGCGCGTGCGCCGTGGCGGTGTCCCTTCGTGCAAACGTAGGTCGAGATTCGGCGTAGCCTTCCGGGGTGACGACTCCCAGACACCAGCCGCCCGTGCTCTCCGACGTGGCTGAGCTCGCCGGGGTGAGCGTCTCGACGGTGTCGCGCGTCCTCACCGGACGCACCCCGGTGAGCCCGAGGCTGCGGGACAAGGTGCAGGCCGCCGTCTCCCAGCTCGGCTACCGCCCCAACGCCGCTGCGCAGACGCTCGTCAGCGGGCGGAGGTCGACGGTCGCGGTGCTCGCGCGCAACACGCTGCGCTACGGCTACGCCGCCACGCTCCAGGGGATCGAGGAGGCGGCACGCGCCGCGGGCTACGTCGTCTCGATCGCCGTCGTGGAGTCGGAGGCCCCCCGCGACCTGGGCCGCGCGGTCGACCTCGTCCTGTCGCAGTCGCTCGCCGGGGCGATCGTGGTCGAGTTCGACTCGCTCGGCGTGCGCACGCTCGAGGCGCTGCCGGAGGCGCTGCCCGTCGTGGCGGCCGCGGGTGCGCGACGCCGGCAGGGGCCGCGACCGCATGCGTTCCTCGACGACCAGGCGGGCGGCGAGGAGGCGACGCGCTACCTCCTGGGCCTGGGGCACCGCACCGTCCACCACGTCGCGATCCCCGCGACGCGGCCGCGCAGCGGGCGCAGCTGGGGGTGGCGCCGCGCGCTCGAGGCGGCCGGGGTCGAGCGGCCGGACGTGGTCCAGGCGAGCTACGACCCCGACTCCGGCTACGAGGCGGGGCTGCGGCTGGCCGACGACCCCGACGTCACCGCGGTCCTGTGCGGCAACGACGAGCTGGCGATCGGCGTCATGCGGGCGCTGGCCGAGCGCGGGCGTCGCGTCCCGGAGGACGTCAGCGTGGTCGGGTTCGACGACCAGCCGTTCGCGCGCATGTGGAGCCCGCCGCTGACGACGGTCGCCCAGGACTTCGTCGACCTCGGACGGCGCACCTTCGGGATGCTGGCGCGCTGGGTCGAGACGGGCGAGCCGCCGGAGGACAGCGCGACCCGGCCCACGCTCGTCGTCCGGGAGAGCGCCGCGCCGCCGCGCGCCTGACCCCGCGCCCCGGAGCGCCCGACGTCGCGCGCGTGACACCCCGCGCGCCTGAGACCCCGCGCGCCTGACGTGCTCCCGTGCCGCTCGGTCTGGCGCACCCGTCCCCGACCGCGCGGCCCGACGTGTCTGCCCCCGTCCGGAGGCCTTCTCTCGCGTCGCGACCACGCCGATGGCTCGCCGCCATTCTGACCGACGTTTGCAGAACCCCGGATGTGTGCGTTAACTTCTGACCAACGTTTGCAGGACCCGCACCGATGCGGGGCGACGAGGGAGTGCGCGTACGTGGTGAGCACAACGATGGCCGAGGACGTCCGTGACGCGGGCGGGACCCCCGTCTGGCCCCGGGTGGTGCGTCTGGCGGCGGCGGGCGCCGCCGTCGTCCTGCTGCTCCCCGAGGACGGTCTGCCCGAGGTCCTGCACTGGGGCTCCGACATCGGCGAGAGCCGGCAGGACCTCGAGGCCCTCGAGCGCGCGACCCGCCCCGTCCTCGCGACGAACGGCGTCGACCAGGGCGTCCGCGTCTCCCTGCTGCCCGAGTCCTGGACCGGGTGGACGGGCACGCCGGGGCTCGCGGGGCACCGCGCGGGCGCGAGCTGGTCGCCGCGGTTCCGCCCGGTCCGGATCGACGTCGACCAGCGTCGGGACGGCGGCGCGGTCGTCGTCGAGGCGCACGACGCGGACGCGGGGCTGCGCCTCGGGCTGGAGCTGGAGATGCTGCCGTCCGGGCTGCTCCGCCTCCGCGGCCGCGTCACCAACGTCGCCGCCCGGCCCTACGCGCTCGAGGGCCTGCGGCTCGCCCTGCCCGTCCCCACGACGGCGGACGAGCTCCTCGACCTCGCCGGTCGCTGGGCCAAGGAGCGGGTCCCGCAGCGGTCCCCCTTCGTCGTCGGCTCCCACGTCCGCGAGGGCCGGCACGGCCGGACCGGCGCGGACGCCGCGACCGTGCTCGTCGCGGGCGAGCCCGGGTTCGGGTTCGACGCCGGGGAGACGTGGGGAGTCCACGTCGCGTTCAGCGGCAACCACGTCGTCTCCGCAGAGCGGACCTTCGACGGGCGTCGGCTCCTCCTCGGGGGCGAGCTGCTGCTCCCCGGCGAGGTCGAGCTCGCGCCGGAGGAGTCGTACACGGGCCCCTGGCTCTACGCGAGCCACGCGGACGGTCTCGACGCGCTCGCCGCCCGCTTCCACGACCACCTCCGCGCACGTCCCGGGCACCCGCGCACCCCGCGACCGGTCGTCATGAACGTGTGGGAGGCCGTGTACTTCGACCACGACCTCGACCGGCTCAAGGAGCTCGCCGACCTCGCGGCCGAGGTGGGGACCGAACGGTTCGTCCTCGACGACGGGTGGTTCGGCGGGCGTCGGGACGACGCCACGGGCCTCGGCGACTGGACCGTGTCCGACGACGTCTGGGGAGAGGGGCGCTTCGCGGACCTCGTCCGGCACGTCAAGGGGCGCGGGATGGAGTTCGGCCTCTGGTTCGAGCCCGAGATGGTGAACCTCGACTCCGACCTCGCGAGGCGGCACCCCGAGTGGATCCTCCAGGTGGAGGGACGGCTCCCCGTCGAGGCGCGGCACCAGCAGGTGCTCGACCTCTCGCACCCGGGCGCGTACGAGCACGTGCTGTCGAGCATCGTCGCGATCGTCCGCGAGCACGGTGTCGACTTCATCAAGTGGGACCACAACCGCGACCTCGTCGACGCGGGCTCGACGCGCACCGGTCGTGCGGGGGTCCACGAGCAGACCCTCGCGACGTACCGCCTCCTGGACGAGGTCCGTGCACGGTGCCCGGGGCTCGAGATCGAGTCCTGCTCGTCCGGCGGAGCGCGCGTCGACCTCGGGATCCTCGAGCGGACCGACCGGGTCTGGGCGTCGGACTGCATCGACGCCCACGAGCGGCAGCAGATCCAGCGCTGGACGGCGCAGCTCCTCCCGCCCGAGCTGGTCGGCAGCCACGTGGGGGCCGACCGGGCGCACACGACCGGGCGCCGGCTCGACCTGTCGTTCCGCGCGGCGACGGCGCTCTTCGGCCACTTCGGGATCGAGTGGGATCTCTCGGAGGCCACCGAGGCGGAGCGGCGCGAGCTCGCCGACTGGGTCGAGCACTACAAGCAGGTGCGCCACCTCGTGCACACGGGCCGCGTCGTGCGCCGGTCGCTGGAGGGGGGTGACCTGTGGCTGCACGGCGCGGTGAGCCCGGACCGCACGGAGGCGCTGTACGGGCTCACGCTGCGCGAGCGCCACGTGACGTGGCCGGCGGGGCGCGTGCAGCTCCCCGGTCTCGACCCCGACGCGACCTACGTCGTCCGCCCGTCCGGGCCGTCGGTGGTCCGCGCCGACGACCCGCGGTCGGCGCCCGCGTGGTGGGCGGGCGGGCTCCGGCTGAGCGGAGCGGCCCTCGGGTCCGTCGGGCTGAGCGTCCCCGCGCTCGACCCGGACCAGGCGGTGCTGATCCACGTGGAGGTGGAGCGATGACCACGCAGGCGACGGGTCCACGGCGGGCGACCGCCCCTCCGGCGGCGCGACGCCGGTCGCAGGAGCTGCGGAACCTGCCGGCGGCCCTGCTGTTCGTGCTGCCCGCCGGCATCGGGTTCGTCGTGTTCTTCCTGTGGCCGGCGCTCCGGGGGATCTGGCTGAGCCTCACCGACTCGACCGCCTTCAACACCGGCGGGTTCGTGGGGCTCGAGAACTACCAGCGGATGGTCGCGGACCCGGTGTTCTGGAACGCCTTCAAGGTGACCGTCTGGTACGTGCTGCTCAACATCGGCCTCCAGACGGTGCTCGCGGTGGTGGTGGCGGTGCTCATGCACCGGCTCACGCGGTCCTTGGTCGTCCGCGGCATCATCCTCACGCCGTACCTCGTGTCCAACGTCGTCGCGGCGATGCTCTTCCTCATGCTGCTCGACTACCAGCTCGGCTTCGTCAACGAGCTGGTCGAGTCGCTCGGCGGCGACCGCATCATGTTCTTCGGCGACCAGTCGCTCGTGATCCCGACGATCGCCCTCGTCAACGTGTGGCGCCATCTCGGCTACACGGCGCTCCTGCTGTTCGCGGGCCTCCAGACGATCCCCGAGAACCTCTACGAGGCGGGCCGCGTCGACGGCGCGTCCGAGCTGCGCATGTTCCGGTCGATCACGATGCCGCTGCTGCGCCCGTACCTGGGCCTCGTGCTCATCGTCACGATGATCGGCTCGTTCCAGGTGTTCGACACCGTCTCCGTCGCGACCCAGGGCGGCCCGGCGAACGCCTCGAACGTCATCCAGTACTACATCTACGAGGTCGCCTTCAGCCGCGGGTACGACTTCGGGTACGCGTCGGCCATGTCGGTCGCGCTGCTCGTGGTGCTCGCCGCGATCGCGATCGTCCAGTTCCGGCTCACCCGGGCGAACCAGAACGACATGGCGTGAGGTACCGATGACCACCACAGCTCCCGCTCCCGTCGCCACGCCGACCGGACCCGCCCACCCCGAGCCGGCACCCCGCCGTCGCCGACGTCGCACCACGCCGGGCCGGGTCCTCGGCTGGGTCGTGCTCGCGCTCCTCCTGGTCGTGACGCTCTTCCCCTTCTACTGGATGCTCCGCACCGCGTTGTCCACGAACGCCGCGCTGCCGGGAGGGGCGGCCGACCCGTTGCCGGTCGGGTTCAGCGGGGAGGGTTTCCGCCGCGCGCTCGGGCTCGCCACCGCGCAGGAGTCGCTCGCGGACGGCGGGTCCGGCGCCTCGATGGACTTCCCGCGCTACCTGCTGAACTCCGTCGTGGTCGCGACGCTCGTCACCGTGTGCCAGGTGTTCTTCTCGGCGATGGCGGCCTACGCGTTCGCGCGGCTGCGCTGGCCGGGGCGCGACGCCGTCTACGCGGTCTTCCTCGCCGGCCTGATGGTCCCGACCATCTTCACGCTGCTGCCGAACTTCCTGCTCGTGCGCGACCTCGGTCTGCTCGACACGCTGCCCGGCATCGCGCTCCCCACGATGCTCATGACGCCGTTCGCGGTGTTCTTCCTCCGCCAGTTCTTCGCCGGGATCAGCTTCGAGATCGAGGAGGCGGCGAAGCTCGACGGCGCGGGCCGGTTCCGGACGTTCTTCACCATCGTGCTGCCCATGGCGTCGCCCGCCGTGGTGACGCTCGCGGTCCTCACGTACATCACGGCCTGGAACGACTACCTGTGGCCCCTGCTCGTGAGCCAGTCCGACGACTCACGAGTCCTGACCCTCGCGCTCGGGATCTTCCGGGCGCAGTCCCCCCAGGCGTCCCCGGACTGGGCGGGGCTCATGGCGGCGACGCTGCTCGCAGCGCTGCCGATGCTCCTGCTCTTCCTCGCCTTCGCGAAGAGGATCGTCAACTCGATCGGCTTCACCGGGATCAAGTAGCCGCTCGGCACCAGGGGGCACGGGCCGGCGGCCGTCGGACCCGACAACCATTCCGCACCATCGACGCGGATGTCTGCGAAAGGGAACAACGATGCGAAAGTCTGTCCACGTCGCGGTGGCGGGGTGCCTGGTCCTGGCCCTCGGTGCGTGCTCGTCGGGAGGCGGCTCGGGCTCGGGAGGGTCGGGCGAGCAGGTCTCGTACTGGCTCTGGGACTCGAACCAGGTGCCCGCCTACCAGGAGTGCGCGGCCGCGTTCACGGAGCAGAACCCGGACATCACGATCAAGATCGAGCAGTTCGCCTGGGACGACTACTGGACGAAGCTCACCGCCTCCTTCGTGGGCGGCTCCGGCCCGGACGTGTTCGTCGACCACCTGTCGAAGTACGGCGAGTTCGCGGCGCAGGGCCAGATCGTCGCGCTCGACGACCTCGTGGAGGAGGACTCGGTCGACACGTCGGTCTACGCCGAGGGCCTCGTCGACCCGTGGCGCTACGCCGACGGCTCGCTCTACGGCCTGCCGAAGGACTGGGACACGACCGCGTTCTTCTACAACGAGGCGCTGGTCGCCGACGCGGGCTACACGGCGGAGGACCTGTGGGCCGCCGACTGGAACCCCGACGACGGCGGCACGTTCGAGCAGATCGTCGCGCACCTGACGGTGGACGCGAACGGCGTGCGCGGTGACGAGGCCGGGTTCGACAAGTCGAACGTCGCGGTCTACGGCCTGGGCATCAACCCGAACTTCGAGGAGACGGGCCAGATGCAGTGGGCCAACTTCACGGGGTCGCTCGACTGGGACTACCTCGACCAGAACCCGTGGGGCACGCGCTACAACTTCGACGACCCCGAGTTCCAGAAGACCGTCGACTGGTTCTACGGCCTCGCGGACAAGGGCTACGCGCCCGCCGCCGGGGTGTTCTCCGAGGAGACGCTCACCCAGGTGGGCTCCGGCAAGGTCGCCATGGGCACCAACGGCTCGTGGGCGACGGGGACCTTCAAGGCGCTCGAGGGCGTCGACGTCGGGATCGCGCCCGGCCCGGTCGGGCCGACGGGTGACCGCGCCTCGCTCTTCAACGGCGTCGCCGACTCGATCAGCGCGTCGTCGAAGAAGCAGGACGCTGCGTGGGAGTGGGTCAAGTACCTCGGGTCGAGCGCGTGCCAGGACGTCGTCGCCGAGCACGCCGTCGTGTTCCCCGCGATCCCCGGCTCGGCCGACAAGGCGCTGGAGGCCTTCGACGCGAAGGGCTGGGACGTCTCGGCGTTCTTCAGCTACCGCGAGGACGGGCGCACGTTCCTCCCGCCGATCACCGTCCGGGCCGGCGAGGTGAACGCGATCGCGTCGGTCGCCTTCGAGGACATCGCGCTCGGGAACAAGGACGCGTCGTCGCTGACCGAGGCCAACGAGCAGATCAACGCGGTCCTCGCGGACTGAGCACCAGCACGACGGCGGGGTGCGGCGGAGTCGCCGCACCCCGTCGGCGGGGCGGTCGTCCCGGCCGCCCCGCTCCCCGACAGCACGAAGGAGTGTGGACAGATGCACGGCAGGCGAGCGGACGGCGGGCGCAGGATGCTCCGCCGGCTCACGGCGGGGCTGACCGCGTCCGTGGTCGTGGCGACCGGCGCGGTGACCGTGCTGCCCGGCGCGGCGGCCGCGGAGGACGTGGAGGTCCTGGCCGTCGACCTGGCAGCGTCGACGGGCGCGGTGCAGGGCGGAGCCTCGGGCATGCTCTACGGGCTGGGCGACGACGGCGTGCCCACCGACCCCATCATCGCGGGGGCCCGGCCGACCAACGTCACCCAGAAGGCACCGCACGGCGCGCAGCACCCCAACGGGGACCCGCTCGACGTCGAGCGCTCGCTCTTCGAGAACGGGGGCGAGTACCTGATGGTGAACATCCAGGACTATTACCCCGACTGGGCCTACAACGGCGGCAAGCGTCCCGAGGACTTCGACACGTACCTCGACATCGTGCGCACCGTCGTGACGAGCATCGTCGAGGAGTCCGACTACCCCGAGCGGTACGTCTTCACGCCGTTCAACGAGCCCGACGGCATCAACTGGTACGGCGACTGGAACGTCATGCGGGACACGTTCCTCGCGGACTGGAAGGCCGCCTACGAGACCATCAAGGAGGTCTACCCCGAGGCACGGATCGCCGGCCCTGGTGACGCGTGGTGGCACGGGACGAGCACCCGCCAGATCCTCACCTACGCGAAGGCCAACGACGTCCTGCCGGACATGTGGACCTGGCACGAGCTCGGGGTCGAGAACCTCGCGACCTTCCGCTCGCACCTCGCCGAGTTTCGCCGGATCGAGCAGGAGGTCGGCGTCGGCCCGCTGCCCGTGAACATCACGGAGTACGCGATGCGCCGCGACATGGGCGTGCCCGGCCAGCTGGTGCAGTGGATCTCGATGTTCGAGGACGAGAAGGTCGACGCCCAGACGGCGTACTGGACGTTCGCGGGCAACCTCAACGACAACATGGCCAAGAACAACGGCGCGAACGGCGCGTGGTGGCTGCTCAAGTGGTACGGCGACCTCACGGGGGAGACCGTGGAGCTCACCCCGCCGGCGCTGAACGCGGTTGACACGCTGCAGGGGCTCGCCGCCCTGGACGCCGAGAAGCGCCAGGCGACGGTGCTCTTCGGTGGCGGCTCGAAGGACGTCCGCCTCGACGTGTCGGGCGTCGACACGGAGGTCTTCGGCGACGAGGTCGACGTCCAGGTGCGCCGGGCGGAGTTCACCGGGCAGGAGGGCGAGGCCCTGGCGCCGCCGGTCGTGGTGGCCGAGCGCGCGTCGGTGGTCGACGGCGCGGTGCAGGTCGTCGTCCCGAACGACGACCGTCACTCCGCCTACCAGGTCGTGGTGACGCCGGCCCTCGACGAGGCGCCCGTGGCGGACACGACGTGGAGGCAGCGCGTGGAGGCGGAGTCGACCCGGCTGTCCGGGCTGACGGTCGTGGACCGGCCGGCCGGTGACGCGTGGACGTTCGCGGCCTCGGGCGCCAAGGACGTGCGCGGGTTCACGACGGCGGGCGCGTCGGCGTCGTGGACGGTCGACGTCCCGACGACGGGCACGTACCGCCTGGGCGTCATCGCGGGGGTGAACGGGCCGAACGTGGGGCCGGGCTCGCACGCGCTGTTCGTCGACGGGGCTCCGGCGGGGACGATCCGCTACGAGGCGGGGTTCTCGGACTCCTACCGCGGCAAGGCGGAGGTCCTGGTGGAGCTGCAGGCGGGTGCGCGCGAGCTGTCGGTGCGCGCGAGCGCCGACGGGTCGACCGTGCTGCCCGGGGCGAACGTCACGCTCGACCGGTTCGACCTCGAGCGGGTGGACGGCCCGGACACGACGACCTACCCGGCCCACCTCGCCCGTCTGCGGGGCGCGTCGGTCTCCTACGACGCCGGAGAGGCCGGGCGGGTGCAGGTCGGCGGCGACGGCACCGCGACGTTCTACGTGGCCGCGCGCGAGACGGGGTACTACGACGTCACGCTCGACTACTCCGCGGACGCACCGACCACGGTGGGCCTGCGGCTCAACGGCCGGGAGGTCGTGGGCCTCGAGGCCGACGCCGCCGGTGCGCGCACCTCGTCGGCGCGGGTGCACCTCACGCAGGGGATCACGGAGCTCACGGTCACCGCGCCGGGCGGCATCTCGCTCGGTGCGCTGACAACCACGCGTGCGGCAGGGTCGGACGCGTCGGTCGAGACGGTCGAGGCCGAGGACGTGCTCCAGCTCTCGGGCGGTGCGCGGCTGGAGTCGGTCGCGCAGCCGACCGACGTGTCGGGACGGCAGGTCTCCTGGCTGGGCGGCAGCGAGCAGAGCGTCGCCGTGTGGCCGCGCGCGGAGGGCGTGGGCGCAGGCCAGTACGACCTCGTGGTGCGGTACGCGAACGCGGAGAAGAACACCGGGCACGCGTACAACACCGACGTCATCACGCGCTTCCTCGACGTGAGCGAGGCCGGCGGCGGCACCACGCGCGGCGCCTTCCGGCACAACTACTCGTGGAAGGGCTTCTGGACCCACACGGTGGCTCTGGACCTGACCACCGACGACGGTGCCCTGACGCTCGGCAACGCCACGGGCTGGGCCCCGAACCTGGACACCCTGGCCCTCGCGCCGCTCGTGCTCGACGTGAGCAACGGGGCGTCCTCGCCGGGTGTCGCGGTGGAGGTCCAGGTGCAGCCGCGCTGCCTGGCGGGCACCGCGTACCTCGCCGTGCGTGCGACGAACGAGGAGCCGTCCGCGGTCGACCTCGCCGTCGTCACGGCGTACGGCAGCCGCGACTTCGCGGCGGTCGCGCCCGAGCGCTCCGGCTACCAGTCGTTCGCCGTGCGCGCGGCCCGGCTCGAGGCGGGGACCGTCACGGTGACCGCGTCGACGGACGGGCGCGACGGCCGGTACGACGTCGCGTACGACGCGCTCGACTGCGGCTGACCGGCTGGCCGACGTCGCTCGGGCCCCGCACGGAAGTGGACCGTGCGGGGCCCGAGCGCTGTGCTCTCCAGGGCGGCACGAGGGCCGAGCACCCCGAGGCGGAGCGCCGCGCGGCTACCGCCGGACCTGCTCCAGCGGCTCGGCCAGGCGGGTGCACTCGCTGCACCGCAGGCGTCGTGCCGTCCGCACGACGGGGTTCCCCACGGAGGTGGCGGGGATCCGGATCCTCACCTCGTGGGTGTGCTCCGCGCACGTGGCCGCGCCGCACTCGCTGCACACGGCCGTCGCGACCCGGCCGTCGCGGGGGGTGGTCCCGCACTCTGCACACTGCATGGCTCCTGCTCTCCGCCGGCGCCGGGCGCCGGCTGCTCGGTGACTGCGTCGTCGTGCGCGCCGGGCGTCGTCGCCCGGGCGCGGGTGCCGTTCAGCGGGCGGCGGTGTCCTCGGGGTCCGTCGCGATCGCGCGGACGGGGCGGCACGGGTTCCCCACCGCGACGACGCCCGCGGGGATGTCCCGCGTGACCACGGATCCCGCCCCGATGATGCTGTCGTCGCCGATCGTCACGCCGGGCGTGAGGGTGACCGAGCCGCCGATCCACACGTTGCTCCCGATCGTGACGGGCTCGGGGCGCTCCCAGCCCTCGCGGCGACGGACGACGTCCTCGGCGTGGTTCGGCGTGTAGATCGAGCAGCGCGGGCCGATGAGGCAGTCCGGGCCGATCGTGACGAGGCCGCCGCCGATGACCATGAAGTCGGCGTTGATGAAGGTGCGCGCGCCGATCAGCAGCCGGTCGCCGTAGTCGATCGTCAGCGGCGGGCGGAAGTCGATCCCCTCCTCGGCGCCGGGGACGAGCCGGTGGAAGAGGCGGCGTGCCTCGTCGACGTCCTCGAAGTACACGCGCCCGATGCGGTCGCACGTCGCGTGCGCGTCGCGGGTCAGCTCCTGCAGCGCGGGCGACGTGCGGTAGCGCAGCCACCCGCCGGAGAGCAGGCTGCGGAGGTCCTCGTCCGTGGCGGCCAGCTCGGCCATCCTCGTCGTCGGCTCGGTCGTGCTGCTCATCGGACTCCTTCGTCGTGATTAGTATTGCGGTTAAACATATAGGCGCGCGCGAAGGGACGCAAGGCTCCTCGGGCTCGACCTCTCTGGGCCGCCGTCGCCGGGCCGCCGTCGTCGGAACGCCGTCGCCGGGCCGCTGTCGCCGGCACGCCCTCGCCGGGGCGGCTCCCGGCGCCGGTCAGGACGCGGGGTCGAGCACGCGGCGCAGGCGCGCCTTCTTCTCGTTCTCGCGCACGACCCACGCCACGTCCGGGTCCGACGACCCGCGCAGCGCCGCGAACCGCGGCACACCGGCGGCCGGGTCACCGACGACGGCGACGCTCCAGCAGTACCCGAGGGCCTGGCGCAGCGTGCGCACGTCGGGGTCGCGGCGCGCGTCGGCGGGGAGCGCGCCGATCGAGGCGGTCGCGGCCGCGCACGCGTCCAGGGCGGCGGTCGCGGTCGCCGGGTCTCGCAGGAGTCGCGGCTCGCAGATCCCGGCGACGGCGGCGCGGCGGACCAGCGGGTCGGGGTCGGCGACCCACGACGCGACGAGCGCGCGGAGCGTAGCGGGCTCGGCGTCGCCGATCCGTTGGAGCGCCATCGCGGCGGCCTCGCGGACGCGCCACGACCCGTCCGACGCGCGGGCGCGCAGCTGGTCGGTCGGCTCCGCGCGCGCGTCGGTGGGAGCCGCGACGACGAGCCGGCCCAGCCCGCACGTCCCGCAGCACCGGAGGTACTCGTCGGGGTCGTCGGCCAGGGCGCGGACGAGCTCGGCGGGCGCGACGTCGGCGAACGCGCCCAGGAGCTCGAGGTTCGCGCGCGGACCCGGCAGCCCCGACCCCGCGGTGAGGTGCGCGCGCACCGCCGCCGGGTCGCCGTCGAGCGCGCGCAGCGCGGCCCGGTGCTCCTCTCGCACGGTCATGCCGACCACGCTAGGACGCGGCGCCCCCGTCCGACAGGGTCTTTCGGCCGGGCTCGGCCGGCCGCGAGCCACGATCCGGGAGCCGCCCGAGAGCGCCTGCCGCCGGGCTCAGCGCAGCGGGTCGAACGCCCGGATCTCCTCGGGGGTCTCGCCGGTCGTCACGAGGTGGGCGAGCGCCCGGCCGGTCGCGGGCCCGAGCACCATGCCCCACATGCCGTGGCCGCCCGCGACGTAGACGCCGCGCGTGCGCGTCGCGCCGACGAGCGGCAGGCCGTCGGGCGTGACGGGGCGCGAGCCGACCCACTCGTCGTGCCGGTCGTCCAGGTCGACGCCCTGGAACAGGTGCCGCACGGACGCGAGGATCGCCTCGATCCGCCGGGGCTGGAGAGGCTCGTCCGGGCCGCGGAACTCCATGGTCCCCGCGATGCGGAACCGGCCCTGGTAGGGCGTGCACGCGACGCGGCGCGCGGGCAGGTAGATCGGTGTCTCGACGGGCTCGTCGGTCTTCACGGTGAACGAGTAGCCGCGGCCGGCCTGCACGCGCGTGCGCACGCCGAGCGGCGCCGCGAGCGAGGGCAGCCACGCGCCGGTCGCGAGCACGACGGCGTCGCCGCGCAGCACGACGCCCTCCTCGCGGTCGGCGGGGGACGCGGCCCGGCGCGGCGCCCCGGCGTCCGGCCCGGCGCCGTCGGTCACCCCGGACCCGCTGCTCGCCCCGGCGCCCACGAGGGCGGGGTGCCGGGCGGCGTCGGGGTGCACGGCGCGCGCGAAGACGCACGCGCCGAGGCGGCCGGGCTCGACGTCGAGCACGTCGAGGCCGGTGAGGATGGTGCCGCCGCGGGCGCGCACGGAGTCGGCGAGCGCGTGGACGTAGGGTCCGGGCTCGAGGAAGCGCTGGCCCTCCAGCGCGTAGACGGTGGACACGCGGTCGGTGAGCTGGTGCGCGCGCTCCCCGGCCTCGACGCGGCGGACGGGGACGGTCTGCCCGGCGGCGGCGACGTGCTCGAGCTCGCGCAGGAAGGGCCGAGCCTCGCGCACGTGCTCGAACGCGACGGTGAACGGGCCGGGCGTCGTGCCGGCCTCGACGCCGTGGCCGAGACTGCCGCCCGCGGCGAGCTCGTCGAACGCGTCGAGCGCGACGCCGTCGATCGGGGTGAGGGCCGCCATCGCGCGGTCCCAGCGGGCCTGCGTCGCGTGCGCCATGAAGCGCGCGAAGAACGTCCACAGGCGCGGGTCGAACCGCAGCGGGACGTGCAGGGGAGCGGCGGGGTCGAGGAGGGCGCGCGGCCCGTACGTCCACAGGGACGGGTCGGCGAGCGGCATCGCCATGCCGGGGGTGAGCCACCCGGCGTTGCCCCACGAGGAGCCCGCGGCGACGCCCTCGCGGTCGACGACGGTCACCTCGACGCCCTGCTCCTGGAGGTGCCACGCGGTGGCGAGCCCCACCATGCCGGCGCCGACGACGACGGCTGTGCGAGGGGCGCGGCCGGGGGGTGCCGACCGGGCGTCGCGAGAACGGGGACGGGGACGAGAGGTCGTGCTCACGCCGGGCTCCTTCGACCGACGCCCGCCCCGCGGGTGGCGAGGCGGGCGCGTGGCTGGTGTGCGGCGGGATGGTGCCGCACGACTCACAGCGTGGTGGATCCTTCGGCGTGCGGCAAGATGTGCCGAAGGATCATCGTCCCGGGCTGCTGCCGCCGCCGCGACGTTCGCCCGCTGACCAGGGGAGGCCCACCGTGCCGAAGGATCTTCGACCGTCCGCGCTGGACGACGTCGACCGCCGCATCCTCGACGTCCTCGCGACCGACGCGCGCGCCACGAACGCGGCGGTCGCTGCCCGCGTCGGCATCGCCGCCTCGACGTGCCACGCGCGCGTCCGGGCCCTCGTGGACCGCGGCGTGATCCGGGGCTTCCGGGCCGACGTCGACCCCGCGGCGCTCGGCCGGGGGCTCGAGGCGCTCATCGCGATCCGCCTCCAGGCCGGGGCGCGCAAGGGCCTGGAGGCGTTCCGCGACTACCTGCTGACGCTGCCCGACGTCGAGGGCGTCTTCTTCGTCACCGGCGACCGCGACTTCCTGCTGCACGTCGCGGTCGCCGACTCGGACGCGCTGCGCGACCTGGTGTCCCGGACGCTCAGCGTGCGCCCCGAGGTGGCCGGGACGAGCACGACGGTGATCTTCGAGCACGCGCGCCCCTGAGGCCGTCCGCCCCTGCGGTCGCCCGCCCCGGTGCCGTCCGCGCCCGGGCCGTGCGCCCGGGGGGAGTAGCGCCCCGGACTCACGCCACCGTCGTCCCCTCCCGCACGCGCGACCGCAGGACGTGCTTGGTGAGCTTGCCGGAGGGGTTGCGGGGGAGCTCCGTCACGAGCGCGACGTCGCGCGGCACCTTGTAGCGCGCGAGCCGGTCGGCGAGGAACGCGCGCAGCGAGTCGAGCGTCGGCTCGGTGCCGGGGGCGGGGACGACGAACGCGACGACCGTCTCGCCCCAGTCGGCGTGCGGCCGCCCGACGACGGCGACGTCCGCGACCTCCGGGGAGCCGCGCAGCGCCTCCTCGACCTCCTGGGAGTAGACGTTCTCGCCGCCCGTGATGATGACGTCCTTGAGCCGGTCGACGATGAACAGGTACCCGTCCTCGTCGACGCGCACGACGTCGCCGGTGCGGTACCAGTCGCCGACGAGCACGGCCTCGGTCGCCTCCGGGTCGTCGAGGTAGCCGACCATCCGGGTGTCCGACCGCAGCCAGATCTCCCCGGTCCCTCCCGGGCCGACGTCGTTCCCGTCGAGGTCCACGACCCGCACGTCGACGCCGGGCATGCCCGCGTGCCCGATCGAGCCCGCCTTGCGCTCCTGGTCGGCCGGGCCGAGCGCGGTGCCGACCGGCCCCATCTCGCTCATGCCGTAGACCTGGTGCAGCTCGCCCGGGTAGGCGGCGCGGATCGCGCGCACGGTGTCGGCGCCGACGGGCGCGCCGCCGGCGAGCCACAGCCGCGCGCTCGACAGGTCGAACGTCGACAGGTCGATGCCCTGCGCGGCGGCGACCTGGAGCGGCGCGACGTACGCGATGGGTGCGCCGAAGAACGCGGTCGTGCGCTCGGCCTCGACCGTCCGCAGCATCTCGATCGGGTGGTACTCGCGCAGCAGCACGGTCGTCCCGCCGAGGAACACCATCGACAGGAACCAGTTGTTGAGCGGCGAGGCGTGCCAGATCGGCATCGCGAGCAGGAAGCGGTCGTCCGCGCGCAGCCCGACGGCCGCCGTCGTGTAGGCCGCGACCGAGCTCAGCCCGCGGTGGGTGTGCTCGCAGCCCTTGGGGGCCGCCGTCGTGCCGGACGTGTAGAGCACCTGGGCGATGGTGTCCTGGTCCGGCGGCACGCCGTCCCACGGCGCGGCGGCCGCGACGAGCGCGTCGAAGTCGTCGCGCCCCGGCGTCCCCTCCGCGTCCTGCCCGACGGCGTCCGCCTCCGTCCACAGCCAGCGCACCGCGGGCGCGGCGGCGGTCGCGACGGGGGCCAGGCTCGCGTCCGCGACGCCCAGCACGGCGCCGCTGTGGGCGACGAGCCGCGCGACCTCGGGCGCCTGGAGCTTGTGGTTGACGGGGACGAGCACGGCGCCCGCGCGCCACAGGCCGAACGCCGCGACGACGAACCCCGGCGTGTTGTAGGTCATGACCGTGACGCGGTCGCCGGGGCGCACGCCGGCGTCCCGGAAGACGGCCGCCGCGCGGCGCGCGGCCGCGTCGAGCTCGGCGTACGTGAGCCGGCGCTCGCCCAGCACGAGCGCCTCCTTGGTCGGGACCTTGCGTGCCGTGCTCTCGAGCATGCTGCCCAGGTGCATGTCGTCCTCCTCGACGTCGTGCGCGGCGTCGTCCTCGACGCCTCCGGCCCGGCGGCCGGTACCGCGATGAATTGAATCATGCTTCAATTCTTCGTGGAAGCCGCCCCGAGGCGGTTCACCCGACGACGACGGAGGACCCGTGCCCTACCGCGAGACCCCGGCGACGCGCGCCGCCCGCGAGCGCAAGCGCGACGCCCTGCTCGACGCAGCGCGGACGATCGTCGCCGAGCACGGGTTCGCCGGCGCGAGCGTGCAGGCGCTCGCGGCGCGCGCCGGGGTGAGCACCGGCGGCGTCTACTCCTACTTCCCGACGAAGGCCGACCTGCTCGTCGCGGTGTTCCGCCAGGCGGCCGACGTCGAGCTCGACGCGGTGCGCGCGGCCGCCGCCGCGCGCCCGGACGACCCGCCCGGCGGCGGCACCGCGGCGCGCCTCGGCCGCGCCGTCGACACGTTCGCGCGGCGCGCGCTGCGCGGCCCGACGCTCGCGTGGGCGCTCCTGCTCGAGCCCGTCGACCCGGCCGTCGACGCCGCGCGGCTCGAGTACCGCCGCGCGTACGCGACGACGTTCGCGGACGTCGTGCGCGACGGCGTCGCGGCGGGCGAGATCCCCGACCAGGACGTCGCAGTCGTCGCGACGGCGCTCGTCGGGGCGATCGGCGAGTCGCTCACCGGTCCGCTGTCGCCGCTCGCCGCGGCCCGCGACGGCGGGTCCACGGGCCCGGCGCCGATCCCCGGCGAGCGGGACGCCGTCGTCGCCACGATCCAGCGCTTCTGCCTGGGTGCCGTCGGCGCCCGGGCGGTGGCGCCCGCTCCCGCCTGACCTGCCCGCCCGACCCACCCGCCTGACTCACCCGCCCGACCCGCCCGTCCGGGCCGCACCTGAGCACCGCCGCGCCGACCCCGAGCCACCCGCAGAGCCGCAGGAGGACACCGTGACCCCGACCGACACCCGCAGCGACACCCCCACCCGGACCGCCGGCGCCACCGGGACCGCAGGCGTCACCGACGCCGCGACCGCCGTCCCGCACCCGGCCCCCCGCACGACCCACCGCGTGACCAACCAGCCGCCGGAGCGCGAGGGGGTCAACGAGTACCTCGACCACCCCGTGCTGCGCGAGGCGGTGCACGCGTACGGCGGGGCGTGGGGCGAGGACCGGCTCGTCGAGGTCGGCGCGCTCGTCGGGACGGGGGACTTCCAGCGCGCGGCCGAGCTCGCGAACGTCCACGAGCCCGTGCTGCGCACGCACGACCGCCGGGGCCACCGCATCGACGAGGTGGAGTACCACCCGGCGTACCACGAGGTGATCGGGGCGGCCGTCGCGCACGGCGCGCACACGAGCGCGTGGGCGGAGCCCGGGCCGGGGGCGAACGTCGTGCGGGGCGCCGTCTTCTCGCTGTTCGCCCAGGTCGAGCCGGGCCACGCGTGCCCGGTCTCCATGACGCACGCGGCCGTGCCCTCGCTGCGGCACGCGCCGTCGCTCGCCGCGGCGTGGGAGCCGCGCCTGCTCTCCCGCGGGTACGACGGCGCCCTCGCGGCCCCGGGCAGCAAGCCCGGCGTGCTCGTCGGGATGGCGATGACGGAGAAGCAGGGCGGCTCGGACGTGCGCGCGAACGCGACGACGGCCGTGCCCGCCGGGGCGGACGGCGCCTACCTGCTGACCGGGCACAAGTGGTTCTGCTCGGCGCCGATGTCCGACGCGTTCCTCGTGCTCGCGCAGGTGCCGGGCGCACCGGGCGAGGGGGCGCCGTCGTGCTTCCTCGTGCCGCGCGTGCTGGAGGACGGCACGCGCAACGTGTTCCGCATCCAGCGACTCAAGGAGAAGCTGGGCAACCGGTCGAACCCGTCGTCGGAGATCGAGCTCGACGGCACCGTCGGGTTCCTCGTCGGGGAGCCGGGCCGCGGCGTGCGGACGATCATCGAGATGGTGTCGCGCACGCGGCTCGACTGCGTGCACGGCTCGGCCGCGGGCATGCGCCAGGCGGTCACCGAGGCGCTGTGGCACGCGCGGCACCGCACCGCGTTCGGCGCGGCGCTCGTGGACCAGCCCGCGATGACCGCGGTGCTCGCCGACCTCGCGCTCGAGTCCGAGGCCGCGACGCTCACGTCGGTGCGCCTCGCCGCCGCGCACGACGGGGAGTCCGAGCACGACCGCGCGTTCCGCCGCCTCGCGACGGCCGTGAGCAAGTACTGGGTGTGCAAGCGCGGGCCGCACCACGCGTACGAGGCGATGGAGTGCCTGGGCGGCAACGGCTACACGGAGGCGTTCCCGCTCGCGCGCCGCTACCGCGAGCAGCCGGTCATGGCGATCTGGGAGGGGTCGGGCAACGTCATCGCGCTCGACGTGCTCCGCGCCATGGGCCGCGAGCCCGCGTCCGTCGCGGCGTTCGAGGCGGAGCTCGACACGACGGCGGGCGCGCACCCCGTCCTCGACGCGCACGTCGCGCGCACGCGCCGTCTGCTCGCGGAGGTCGCGGGGGCCGACGCCGGGGCGCAGCAGGCGCAGGCCCGTCGCGTCGTGGAGTCGCTCGCCCTCGCGCTCCAGGCGTCGCTCGTGGTGCGGCACGCGCCGTCGGGCACGGCCGACGCGTTCGTCGCCGCCCGGCTCGGCGAGGACCGCGGCCACGGCTACGGCGTCCTGCCGCGGGGCACCGACGCGCACGCGATCCTCGCCCGGCACGCGGGGGCATGACCGGCGGCCGGCTCGCGTCTGGAGCACCACTCCCGTCCTGCTCGGCTACGGTCTCGGAGAGCGGTGGCCCGAGACCGAGGCCGTGATCGGGCCGTACCAGAGGGGGTCCTCGCGTCGGTGAGCGCCCTCGTCGGCGAGGAGGGCACGTGGGTTCGTGGGAACGGGGCGACGGCGTCCTCGAGCTGCCCGACGGACGGCGCGTGCGGGGTCGCGGGCTGCGCGCGGGGCTGCCCGGGCCGGGCGACGAGCCGGAGCTCGGCGTCTACCTCACCGGAGGGCGGCCGCCGTCGCAGCCCTGGGAGTCGTGCTGGGTCCGGTGGCCGGACTTCGCGCTGCCGCGGTCCGCGCCGGACGCCGTCGCGGTGCTGCGCGAGGCGTACGAGCGGGCCCCGACGAGCGCGTTGAGGTCGCCTGCGGGGGTGGGACCGGCCGCACCGGCACGGCGCTCGCGCTCCTCGCCGTCTGGGGTGGCGTCCGTCCCGACGACGCCGTCGCCTGGGTTCGCGCGCACTACCGGCCCCGCGCCGTCGAGACGCCGTGGCAGCGCCGCTGGGTCCGCCGCACCGGGGCCAGCACGGTCCCGTAGGTCCGGCTCCCGGACAGTGGCGTGCCAGGGAGCGATCGTTCGTGGGTGCCTGGTCGTACCGTCCGGTGCATGGATCGAGAGACCTTCTGGGAGATCGTCGACGCCGCGCGTGACCGGGCGGGCGCGGGTGCCGACGACCGCGGCGCCGAGGACGACCCGCTGCCCGGCGTCCTGACCGACCTGCTCGTCGAGCGGCTGAGCCCTGACGAGATCCTCGCGTTCGCCGACGTCGCCGGTGCCGTGGCGCGCGACGCCTACGCGTGGCCGGTGTGGGGAGCGGCGTACCTCGTCGAGGGCGGGTGCAGCGACGACGGGTTCATGGACTTCCGCGACGGGCTCGTCCTCGCGGGTCGTGGGACGTTCGAGCGTGCGGTCGCCGACCCGGACTCGCTCGCCGACCATCCCGTGGTCGCCGCGATGGCCGACGGCGGCTCGCCGTGGTTCGGGTACGAGTCCCTCGAGTGGCTCGTCGGCGGTGCCTGGTCGCGCGCGACGGGTGAGGACGACGAGGCGTACCACGCGGCGCGCGAGCGGACGTCGTCCGGGCACTCCCACCGCGAGCCCGCCGGCGACCAGTGGGACTTCGACGACGACGAGGAGAACGCGCGTCGCCTCCCGCGGCTCACCGCCCTCTTCGCGGTGTGACCGGAACGGGCCGGGGCGCCTCCCCCGGGCGCCGGGGGAGGCGGCGAGGTCAGACCCGCCAGGCGAACAGGCCCGTCGGGTCGTACGCCGCGCGCACCGACGCGAGGCGTGCCGCGGTCTCGGGCGACCAGGCCCGGGCGAGCGCGTCGTCCGTCCAGGGCCCGGGCAGGAAGTTGATGTTCGTCTCCGTCGCGGCCCACGGCTGCGACCACTGCGCGAACGAGGCCGCGGCGGCGACCATGTCCGGCAGCCGCGGCGGGTTGACGCCCACGAGGCTCAGCAGGAACCCGGCGGTGCGGCCGCCCGCGGCGGACCCGCCCTCGACGTCGCGCGCCCCGGCGCCGCCGACGTGCCGCAGCTCGGCCGCGACGAACGGCGACCCGCTGCCCGGCCCGAGCTCGGCGAGGAACCGGTCGAGGAACTCCTCGTCCACCTCCCGCAGGCCCGCGCCGTAGACCCACGACGGCCCGGCGTCCTCCGGGTCCGCGTGGATCGTCGCGACGGCCGTCACGGGCAGCTCGCCCACCGTGTCGGCGAGGGCGGGCGCGAGCGCCCGCAGCGGCGCGGCGAGGCGCTCGCCCTCCGCGGGGTCGCCCGGGTAGGCGAAGCGCAGGGCGAGCACCGTGCGGCCGCGCAGGTGCTCCGGGACGAACGGCAGGTCCGGGAGGGCGAGCACCGCGACCGAGGTCGTGACGTCGTCGGGCGCGGTCGCGGTCCACGACGCCCAGCCGCGCAGGACGTCCTCGACGTGCGGGGCGTCGAACGTGAGCGACCCCGCGTACAGCGTGCGCAGCGGCACGAGCTCGAGGTCGAGCCGCGTCACGACGCCGAGCCCGCCCTTGCCGCCGCGCAGCGCCCAGAACAGGTCCGGCTCCGTGTCCGGGCCCGCCTCGACGACCGACCCGTCGGCGAGCACGACCCGGAACCCGCGCACCCGGTCCGACGTCAGGCCGTGGCTGCGCGTCAGGGGCCCGTACCCGCCGCCGAGCGTGTACCCGACGACCCCGACGGACGTCGACGAGCCCGTGACGGGCGCGAGCCCGTGCTCCGCGGCCGCGTCGACGACCGCGTTCCAGCGCGTCCCGGCACCGATGCGCGCGACGCGCGACGCCGGGTCGACCTCGACGCCCGCGAGGCCGCTCGTCCCGAGGACGACGCCGTCCGTGATCGGCGACGACTCGCCGTGGCCCGTCGCGTGCGAGCGTACGCGCAGCCCGTGGTGGGCCGCGAACCGCACGGCCTCCACGACGTCGGCCTCCGTCTCCGCGAGCACCGCGACGTCGGGGTCGTGCGCGACGAGCGTGCTGTGCGCGGCGACGGCCTCCGCGGCGGTCGGGCCGCCGTCGGGCAGGTCGCCCCGCGCGAGGACGCGACCCGTGACGCGGTCCCGCAGCGCGGCGACGTCGGTGGGCGAGAGCGTGGTGGAGGCGGTCATGGTGCTGGTCCCCTTCGTCGGTGTGCGCGCTGCACGGCCGGAGGTGCGGTCAGGTCACCTGGACGACGACGCGCGGGCACGGTCTGTGACATGCCCGAGGGGTAGGGAGGGCGCCGCCTCAGGTTCGTGGCGTCCCGGCCAGCGGCAGCCAGTCGAGGACGTGCTGGATGGTGCGGTCCCAGAAGCCCCACTCGTGCGTCCCGGGCGAGAACTCCGACCGCAGCGCCACGCCGGACTCATCGGCCACCCGCTCGAACGCCCGGTTGCCGTCGACGAGGAAGTCCTCCGTCCCGCACGCGAGGAACAGCGCGGGGAGATCGGCCGTGCGACCCTCGGCCGCGGCGCGCCGCAGCAGGGCGAGCAGGTCGTCGTCCGAGCCCGCGATCTCGCGGTCGCCGAACACGCGCTCGATGTCCGGCAGGCGCCGCTCGCGGTACGACTCGTCGGCGAGGTCGAGCACCCCGGACAGGCTCGCCGCCGCCGCGAACCGCTCGGGGTGCCGCAGCGCCCAGCGGAACGCGCCGTACCCGCCCATCGACAGCCCCGCGACGAACGTGTCCTCGCGGCGCGTCGACACGCGGAAGAACTGGTCGACGAGGCTCGGCAGCTCCTCGGACAGGAACGTCCAGTAGCGGTGCCCGTGCACCTCGTCGGCGTAGAAGCTGCGCTCCACGCGCGGCATGACGACGGCCAGCCCGCGGTCGGCGACGTACCGCTCGATCGACGTCCGGCGCGTCCAGATCGTCTCGTCGTCGCTCATGCCGTGGAGCAGGTAGAGCACCGGGGCGCCCTCGGCGCGGGCGCTCGCCGACCCGGCCATGCCGATCTGGGTCGTCGTGGCCTGGGGGAGCACGACGGTCATCGACGTGCTCACCTCGAGCACGTCGGAGTAGAAGCTGCAGCGGACGAGAGCCACGGGTCGCCTCCCGGCGGGGTCGGACGGGCCGCCGGCGGTCCGCGGCGGCGGACCCAGTCTGCCCTCCGGACCGGCGGCGGCCGCTCAGCCGCGCAGCGCGTCCAGGAGGCGCTGCACGGACGACCCCAGACCCCAGCGCTCGCCGAGCTCGGCGAGCGCGTCCGGGTCGGCCGGGGCGGTGGGCAGCGCGTCGTCGACGTCGCCCAGCGGGGCGTCGGGCGCGACGCGCACGACGAGCGGGGCGACCTCCAGGTACGGGGCCGCCTCGGTCAGCCGGCGCCGCTGGGTCGCCGTCAGACCCGGGTCGCCCGCGTCGCGCGCCGCGAGCACGCCCGCGAGGTCGCCGTACCTCCCGAGGAGCGCGACCGCCGTCTTCTCGCCGATGCCGGGGACGCCCGGCAGGCCGTCGCTCGGGTCGCCGCGCAGCACCGCCATGTCCGCGTAGGCCGCCCCCGTCGCGACGCCGTACCGCTCGCGCAGGCGCGCCTGGTCGACGACGTCGAGGTTCTTCACGCCCTTCGTCGGGTAGAGCACGCGCACGCCCGCGGCGTCGTCGACGAGCTGGAACAGGTCGCGGTCGCCCGTGACGACCTCGACCGCCGCCCGGCCCGACGGGTCCGGCGTCGCGCCCGCCGCCGCACGGCGCGCGACCTCGCGCGCGGTGAGGGTGCCGATGACGTCGTCCGCCTCGTAGCCCGCCGCCCCGACGCGCGCGATGCCGAGCGCCGCGAGCACGTCGACGATGACCGGGACCTGCGCGACGAGCTTCTCCGGGACCTCCTCGACGCCCGTCGTGCCCGGGACGACCTCCGCGACGCGGTGCGCCTTGTACGAGGGGATCGCCTCGACCCGGAAGGCCGGCCGCCAGTCCACGTCCCAGCACGCGACGAGGCGCGTCGGACGACGGTCCGTGACGAGCGTCGCGATCATGTCGAGCAGGCCGCGCACCGCGTTGACGGGCGTGCCGTCCGGCGCCTTGATCGAGTCCGGCACCCCGAAGAACGCCCGGAAGTACAGGCTCGCGGTGTCGAGCAGCATGAGCTCGCCGCCGGGGGTGGCTTCGCTGCGCGCGGGGGCGCCCTCGTCCGTGCTCTGCGTCATGCGGTCATCCTGCCGCACGGCCCCGACACCGGTCTCCCCGGGGAGCGTCGCGCCTGCCCGGCCTGGCCGTCGGGCGGCGCGAGCGGTTCACTGGTGCTCGGAGGTGAGCGACATGTCCACGACGACGCGACGAGCAGCCGGCACGGCCGTCGCCCTCGCGGTGCTCCTGCTCCTGGGGGCGTGCGCGGCCGGGCCGAACGTCGCCGCGAACCCCGGGGGCTACGGGTTCTGGTGGGGCCTGTGGCAGGGCGCGATCCTGCCGGTGACGTTCATCGTGTCCCTCTTCACGGACACGGTGAGCATCTACGAGGTCGACAACAACGGGACCTGGTACGACGTCGGGTTCGTGCTGGGCATCGCGCTCTTCTCCGGCCCTGCGATCGCGCTGCGCGGCCGACGGTCCTGACGAGGGGGAGTCACCCCTCGGCCGGGGCGGTGCCCCGCGCACGGCCGGAGACGAGAAAGATCGCGAGGATCCCGACGAGGACGAACACGACGTTGAAGGTGCCCGCGATCGCGTTCAGTGCCTCGGAGCCGGAGCTCGCGCCGTGTGCGTCGACGCCGTCCGTCGCGAGGAACGTCGTCGGGTCGGTGGCCGCGTGCAGGAGGATCGCGGGCACGATGCTGCCGGTGACACGCATGGAGAGGTACATCATCGTGCCGAAGCCGAACGCGTAGACCACCGTGGTGCCCACGAGCAGGAGGTTCTGCCCCGAGACGAGGTTCGTCGTGTGCAGGAGGCCGAACAGCAGGGACGACAGCACCATCACCGCCTTCTCGCCGTACCCGGCCCGGCGGAGCATCGTGACGGCGACGCCGCGCGTCAGGACCTCCTCGGCGAACCCGACGCACAGGCCGAGCGCGAGGACGGTGAGGACGACCGTGACGTCGTAGGCGCCCCAGTCCGTCGCCGCGAGATGGAGCGCGACCGGGACGAGCACGAGGACGACCGCGACCCACATCCACGGTCGGCCCGCGACCGGCTGCGGCCCGAACACCTCGCGTCGCCACCGGACGGTCCGCAGGAAGACGACGAGCAGCAGGCCCATGACGAGGATCGGCAGCAGCAGCCCGAAGAACACGGTGCCGGACGAGTCGAGGAGCTCCTCGCCGCTGCCCGGCCCCAGCCGGGTGAGCCCGACGAGCCACCCGACCCCCAGGTACACCGCGATGTAGAGGACCGCGAACAGGAGGGCCCGCCACCAGCCGCCGCGGTCCCAGAACCGTTGCCAGCCGGACCGGGGGCCGGCCTCCTCGATCGATCCGGTCAGCTCGGTCATCGTGTGCCTCGCTCGTCGTCGGACGACCGTCGCCGACGGCCGGTCGGTGCGGACGGCGCCACCGACAGGGGCGAGCGTAGGGACAGGAGGACGGGAGCGCGCGGCGAAGCGGCGCTCAGCGCCCCGCGATCTCCGTGAGCGACCCCGCGACGCGGGCGAGAGCGCCCGGGACGAGCGAGTAGTACGCCCAGCGGCCGCGCTGCTCGCGGGTCAGCAGACCGGCGTCGACCAGGATCTTGAGGTGGTGGCTGACGGTCGGCTGGGAGAGGCCGACCGGCCCGGTGAGGTCGCACACGCACGCCTCGTGCCCCTCCTGGGCGGCGACGATCGCGAGGAGCTGGACCCGCGTCGGGTCCGCCAGGGCCTTGAAGGTGCGCGCGAGCTCGCGCGCAGCATCGGGGTCTGCCGCCCCGGTGGCGGCCGGGCCGCAGCAGCCGGGTGCGCCGCGCGGGGGCGCCGGGGGCAGCGTGGCCGTCGTCATGCGGCCATCCTGCCACACATTGACACTCATCGATGGGTGGTCCACGATGCTCGCATCGATAACCTTCAATACGAGGAGTGCTCATGGTCGAGGTGGGGCGGGACGAGCTCCCGGTCGTGGTGATCGGTGCAGGTCCGGTGGGTCTGGCCGCGACGGCGCACCTGCTGGAGCGCGGGCTGGAGACGATCGTGCTCGAGGCCGGCGACGGGCCGGGTGCGGCCGTGGCGTCGTGGGGCCACGTGCGGTTGTTCTCGCCGTGGCGCTACGACGTCGACGCCGCCGCGCGGCGCCTGCTGGAGGCGACGGGGTGGGTGGAGCCGGATCCGGACGCGCTGCCCACCGGCGGGGAGCTCGTGGGGCGCTACCTGGCTCCGCTGGCCGCGACGCCGCAGATCGCGCCCCGACTGCGTACCGGCACGCGAGTGGTGTCGGTCGCCCGCGACGGTGCGGACAAGACACGCTCCCTCGGCCGGGAGCGGCGCGGGTACCGGGTGCGGACGGTGGACGCCGACGGCACGGTGACCGACGTGCTGGCCCGCGCGGTGATCGACGCGTCGGGGACGTTCTCGACGTCGAACCCGCTGGGGGTCTCGGGTCTTCCGGCCGTGGGCGAGGAGGAGTCGGCTGCGTTCGTCACCGGACCTCTCCCGGACGTGCTCGGCACCCGGCGCGACCGGTTCGCAGGCAGGGACACCCTCGTCGTCGGGATGGGCCACTCCGCGGCGAACACGCTCCTGAACCTCGTCGAGCTCTCCGAGTCCGAGCCGGGCACCACGATCACGTGGGCGATCCGCGGTGGTTCCGCGCGTCGCCTCTTCGGCGGTGGAGCCGACGACGAGCTCCCTGCGCGAGGCCTGCTCGGCACGCGCCTGCGGGCCGCCGTGGAGGCTGGGCGGCTGACGCTGCTCACGCGCGTCTCGATCGAACGCCTCGTCCCCGGTGCCGGAACCGTCCAGGTGCTGGGGACCGTGCGCGACGGGGCGCTGAGCCTCGAGGTGCACCAGATCGTCGACGCGACCGGCTTCCGGCCGGACCTGGACATGCTGCGCGAGGTGCGCCTCGACCTGGACCCGGTCGTGGAGGCACCTGCGGCGCTCGCTCCGCTCATCGACCCGAACGAGCACTCCTGCGGCACCGTGCCGCCGCACGGCGAGCAGGTGCTGTCCCACCCGGACGACGGGTTCTACCTCGCAGGCATGAAGTCCTACGGGCGTGCGCCGACGTTCCTGCTCGCCACGGGCTACGAGCAGGTGCGCTCGATCGCGGCGGCGCTGGCAGGGGACCGGGCTGCGGCCGACGCGGTCGAGCTGGCCCTCCCCGCGACCGGGGTCTGCTCGACCGACCTCGCTCTGGAGGCGGACGGCGCGGGGGCGAGCGGGTCGTGCTGCGGCACCGCGCCGGCGGCGCCGCAGCCGGTCACCCTCGGGGTCGGGGCACCGGCCGGGGTCGGGTTCGCGACCGGCGTCGTGCACGGCCGCTCGGGCGACGCGGACCACGGCTGAGCGCCCGGCCGCGCGTCGGGTCCGGGTGGGACCGGCGCGCGGCCGGCTCCTCAGCCGCGCGGGAGAGCGACCGGGGCGACGCCGAGCTCGTCGAGGAGCGTCAGTACGCGGGTGCGGATCTGATCGCGGATGGGGCGCACGGCGTCGATGCCCTGGCCGGCCGGGTCCTCCAGGGCCCAGTCCTCGTACCGCTTGCCGGGGAAGATCGGGCAGGCGTCCCCGCAGCCCATGGTGATCACGACGTCGGACGCCTGCACCGCCTCGGTGGTCAGGACCTTGGGGTGCTCGGCGCGGAGGTCGATGCCCTCCTCCAGCATGGCCTCGACGGCGACGGGGTTGATCTGGTCGGCCGGGGCGGACCCGGCAGAGCGGACCTCCACGGCTCCGCCGGACAGGGCGCGCAGGTACCCGGCGGCCATCTGGGAGCGGCCGGCGTTGTGCACGCAGACGAACAGGGCGGACGGCTTCGCGGTGGCGTTCTCGGTCATGGTGATGTCTCCCGGGGTCAGGCTGGGGGCAGGTCGAGTTCGGGCAGGAGGTCGGCGAGCAGGGCGCGCACGCGGGAGTCGAGGTCGTCGCGGATCGCGGCGACCCCGGCCGGGGAGGCCAGGGCCGGGTCGCCCACGAGCCAGTCCTCGTACCGCGTGCCGGGCAGGACCGGGCACACGTCTCCGCAGCCCATCGTGACGACGACGTCCGCGGCGCGGACGGCGTCGTCGGTCAACGGCTTGGGGAACGCGTCGTCGGCGGTGATGCCGAGCGCGGTCAGGCTCTCGCGCACGCCCTCGTGGATGTCGGACGCGGGCGCCGACCCCGCGGACCGGACGACGACCCGGTCGCCGGCGTAGTGGCGCAGCAGGGCGGCGGCGAGCTGGGAGCGTCCGGCGTTGGCGACGCAGACGAACAGCACCTGCGGTCGCGCGTCCGCGGGGCGGGTCAGGTCGCTCAGCCGCTGCCGGGCGAACCGTTCCGTGAGCGGCACCAGGTGGGCCGAGACCTTCGCCGAGCGGGCCAGGTCGGTGTACGACTCGCGGACCACGCCCTGCACGACGTCGAACCGCACGTCGGCGAAGGTCCCGGCCAGGTCCTCGGCCAGGTGGTCGAGGGCGGCGTCGACGTCGTCGAGCCCGGCGAGGACGGTCGCGCCGTGCCTGGCGCCGAGCGCCGCCGGGGCGAAGGAGTCCAGCAGCGTCGTGACCGCGGTCGTGTACCCCGGCGCGACGCGGTACCAGACCCAGGTGCCGCGTCGCTCGGACGTCAGCACCCCGACGTCGCGCAGCACCTTCAGGTGGTGCGAGACGGTCGGCTGCGAGACGTCCGTGAGCGAGGCGAGGTCGCACACGCACGCCTCACCGGCCGTGGAGGTCGCGATGAAGGAGAGCATGCGCAGCCGCAGCGGCTCGGCGAGGGCCTTGAGCGTCGTGGCGACGGCGCCCGCGACCTCGGTCCCGATCGCGTGCGCCTCGACCTGCGGCGTGCAGTCGGTGTCCGTGACGGTCATCGGCAGGGGAGCGGTGGTCATGGCCTCACCTCTTCCAGCTCTCGTGCTCGGGTCGGGTCGGCGTAGGGGTCGATGGCGAACCAGCGGCGTGCGAGCCACAAGGAGACGTAGACGAGACCGACCAGGACGGGGACCTCGATGAGCGGACCGACGACTCCGGCCAGGGCCTGGCCGGAGGTCGCACCGAAGGTGGCGATGGCGACGGCGATCGCGAGCTCGAAGTTGTTGCCCGCCGCGGTGAACGCGAGCGTCGTGGAGCGCGCGTAGCCGAGGCCCAGGGCCTTGCCGGTGACGACCCCGAGGCCCCACATGGCGGCGAAGTACACCAGCAGCGGCAAGGCGATCCGGGCGACGTCGAGCGGGTGGGAGGTGACGGCCTCGCCCTGCAGGGCGAACAGCAGCACGATCGTGAACAGCAGCCCGAACAACGCCCAGGGTCCGATCACCGGCAGGAACCGGTCCTCGTACCAGGCACGGCCCCGGGCGCGTTCCCCGACCAGGCGCGAGGCGAACCCGGCGACCAGCGGGACGCCGAGGAACACGAGCACGTTGAGCGCGATCTGCCCCACCGACACGTCCAGGCCCTGGGTGTCCAGGCCCAGCCACGCGGGCAGCACCGTGAGGTAGAAGTAGCCGAGCAACGAGAAGGCGACGACCTGGAACACGGAGTTGATGGCGACGAGCACCGCCGCGGCCTCCCGGTCCCCGCATGCCAGGTCGTTCCAGATCACGACCATGGCGATGCACCGGGCCAGGCCGACGACGATCAGCCCGGTGCGGTACTCGGGCAGGTCCGGCAGGAAGGACCACGCCAGGGCGAACATCAGCGCAGGCCCGACCAGCCAGTTCAGCACCAGCGAGGAGGCCAGGAGCCGCGTGTCGCCGGTGACCGCACCCACCCGGTCGTAGCGGACCTTGGCCAGCACCGGGTACATCATCACGAGCAGGCCGAGGGTGATCGGCACGGAGATCCCGCCGACCTCCAGCGCGGCGAGCACGTCGGACAGGGCAGGGACGAACCGACCCAGGACGAGCCCGGCGACCATCGCGAGCCCGATCCACAGCGGCAGCCACCGGTCGAGCGCCGACAGTCGCGGACCCGGTGCGGCGCTGGGTGTGCTCACGGGAGGCCCGGCCCGTCGGTGGCGACGACCCAGGAAAGCGCGGAGTGCATCGACATGCTTCTATATTGACAGGTCTCGATGCAGTCGCCAAGTGCTGGTGCCCCTCCTGTGCGGGAGTGCCCGTGACCTCTCGGGGCCACCGCGTGGCCGTGGCATGCTCGTGCCGTGACCGATCCCGTGCTCCGACCCGCCCGCCCCGACGACACGGACGCGCTGGTCGACGTCTGGCGGCGCGCCGTCGAGGCCACGCACGACTTCCTCGGACCCGACGACGTGCGCGAGCTGGAGGCCGCCGTGCGGGACGAGTACCTCGGCGCCGTCGACCTCACCGTCGCGGAGGTCGACGGCCGGGTGGCGGGGTTCGCCGGGACGGTCGGGCACCGGGTCGAGATGCTGTTCGTGGACCCCGCGCTGCACGGGCGCGGGATCGGTCGCGCGCTGCTCGACGCGGTCGGGCGTGGCCTTCCGGTCGTCGAGCTCGACGTCAACGAGCAGAACCCGGGCGCGCTGGCCTTCTACCGGGCGCTGGGGTTCGAGGTGACCGGGCGGTCGGAGACGGACGACCAGGGCCGCCCGTTCCCGCTGCTGCACCTGCGCCGCGAGGCCTGATGCCGCGCGACCGATGAGCCGGTGGCCTGCGGCCGGTCGACCCTGGGGAGAGCGGGCACCGGCCCGCGCGACCTCAGGAGGAGACATGCTCGACACGGCGTTCAGCGGGTTCTCGGTCGACGACGTCGACGCGGCGCGGCGGTTCTACGCGGACGACCTCGGCCTCACCGTCAGCGGGGACGACATGCTCTGGCTCGAGATCGGCGGCGGTGCGCGCGTGCTCGTCTACCCGAAGGGCGAGGCACACGCCCCGGCGTCGTTCACGGTGCTGAACTTCCCGGTCGCCGACGTGCCGGGCACGGTCGCCGCGCTCCGCGAGCGCGGCGTGGCGTTCGAGCGCTACGCGGGCACGCCCGTCGAGACGGACGACGACTTCGTCTTCCGCGGGGGCGGCCCGCTCATCGCGTGGTTCACCGACCCGGCGGGGAACGTGCTGTCGGTCATCCAGGACGACGACGCCTGACGCGTCAGCCGCCGCCCAGCCCTTCCTCGCGCGCCCGCACGATCGCGGCGGCGCGGTCGCGGACGGCGAGCTTGGCGAGCACGTTCGCGACGTGGTTGCGCACCGTCTTGGGGCTCAGCACGAGCCGCCGGGAGATCGACGCGTTGTCGAGACCGGCCGCGACGAGGTCGAGCACCTCGCGCTCGCGGTCGGTGAGCTGGGGGAACGGCGCGCGCACGGCGGAGCGCCCGCCCACGACGTACGCCATCGCCCGGTCGGCGACGGACGGGGAGAGGATCATCGCGCCGTCGGCCACCGCGCGGACGGCGCGCTCGACCTCCGCGGGGCTCGCGGACTTCACGAGGAACCCGCGCGCCCCCGCGCGCACGGCCGCGACGACGGCGTCCTCGTCCTCGTGCATCGTCACGACGAGTACGCGCGCGGCCGGGTCCGCACGCACGAGGTCGCGCGTCACGTCCACGCCCGACCCGTCGCCGAGGTCGAGGTCCAGGAGCACGACGTCGGCCCGCGCCCCGGCGCCCGCATCCTCGCCGGGGTCGAGGTCGAGGTGGGTGCCGAGACCGAGCAGCGCGCGCGCCTCCGTCGCCGACGCCGCGCTCCCGACGACGCGCACGCCGTCGAACGAGTCGAGCAGCGCGGCCATGCCGAGCCGGAACACCGGGTGGTCGTCGACGACCGCCACCCGGATCACGACGCCGCTCCGCGCGCGAGCGCCCCGACCGGGACCAGCGGGAGCGTGGCGCGCACGCGCGTGCCGGGGCGCTCGCCGTCGGGCCGCACCGCGGCGACCTCGAGCCGGCCGCCGAGCTCGTCGGCCCGCTCGCGCAGCGACCGGGAGCCGACGCCGGCCACCGCGTCCGGCGCGACGCCCCGACCGTCGTCCTCGCACGTGACGACGAGCGCGCCGTCCCCGAGCCGTACCGTCAGGCGGCACTCCGGCGCCCCGGAGTGCCGGGCGGCGTTGACGACGCTCTCGCTCGCGATCGCGTACGCGGCCGCGGCGACGCGCGGGTCGAGGCCCCCGCACGGGTCGCAGCGCACGTCCACGACGAACCCGCCGAGCGCCTGCCGCCCCGCGAGCTCGCCGAGCGCGACCTCGAGACCGTGCTCGTCGAGAGACGGCGGCAGGAGGCTGCGGGACAGCGCGCGCACGTCCTCGACGCGCTGCGCCACCTCGACCCCCAGGGCGTCCAGCACCGCGGCCGCGGCCTCGGGGTCGGTCCGCAGCGTGTTCCGCGCGCCCTGGAGCCCGAGGCGCAGACCCACGAGCCACGGCCCGACGCCGTCGTGCAGCTCCCGGCGGATCACGCGCCGCTCGGCGAGGCGCGCGCGGGTCGTGGCGTCGCGCGCCTCCTCGAGCTCGCGCGCGCCCCGCGCGAGCGCGAGACCGGCGCCGAGCACGGGCAGGAGCTGCTCGAGCGCGTCGCGCGTCCGGGCGTCGAGCCGCTCGCCGGCCCGCGCGACGACGTGGACCCGGCCGAGCGCCCGCCCGCCGTGCTCCACGGGGAGCGTGACGGCGTCGCCGGACGGGTGGCCGTCGGGGCCCGCCCAGGGCGCCGGGCCCGCGGGGCTGGCGGACGCCGTCGGGCCGGGTGCGGACCGCTCGATCGTCACGCTCTCCAGGCGCAGCGCCTCGCGCACGCCGACGGCGAGGCTCACGACGAGGTCGTCGGCCGTCGACGCGGACGACAGGTGGCGGCCGACGCTCAGGGCCGCCCGGCCCGGGTCGTTCCCCTCCCCGTAGACGAGCGTGCGCACGCGGTGCCGCAGCCACGTGTGCAGGGGCTGCACCGCGAGCGCGACCCCGACCGCCGCGACGACCTGCGCGGCGGGACCGTCGACGACGGTCGTCGCGAGGACGACGACCACGGCGTAGACGACGGCGAGGCCCACGGCCAGCATCGCGGCCACGGTCGCGCGCGAGAGGACGAGGTCGATGCCCCACAAACGGTTGCGCAGCACGCACACGAGGATCGCGGCGGGGAACAGCGCCTGGCACGCGAGGTGCGTGAGGGGGAGCGCGAGGAGCACGTCCGGGTCGGCCCACGTGCCGAGCAGCGGGAGGAACGACAGCGCCATGAGCGCCGTCCCGAGCGCGAGGAGGCCCAGCCCGCGCCGCTCCTCGACCGGCCCGCGGAACCGACGCCACGCCGTCGCGCCCGCGGTGACGAGCCCCATGACGACGACGCCGACGATCGCAGGGCGCGGGTCGTCGGAGGGAGCGAGGAAGAAGAAGGTGATGGACGCGACGCCGCCCGCGACCCCGCACCACGCGCCCGCGCCGAGCCGCCCGCCGCGCACGAACCACGGGACGAGGACGAAGAGCCCGACCGTGCCCGGCACCCACGCCCACCCGTAGGCGTCCGCGAGCGGCGTGAGCGGGGGCAGGCCGGGGTGGGTCGACGCGTAGCTGCGCCACCCGCCGCCCAGGGCCGCGACCCCGCCGCCGATCGCGGCGAGGGCCACGAGCCAACCCACGACGTGCGGCCGCCGCACGAGGATCACCCCCGCGACCGTGCCGTAGACGAGCGCGACCGTCGCGTCCACGACGACGAACAGCAGGTCGCCCAGCAGGAGCGGCACGCCGGACGTGAGCTGGAGCGCGAGCGCGGACACGCCGAGCACCCAGGCGAGGACGCCGATCGTCCAGCCCGTGCGGGGCATCCCGGCGCGGCCGGGCCCGGGCTCGGCCACGGGCCCACGGTAGGGCCGCGGCACGCGCGGCGAGAAGGGCCCGGGCGGGAGATCACCCGGCCGTGGACGACGGCGAGATCGGCGGTCCCGTGTGGGGTCGGCGGTCCAGACCGCCGATCCCGACCGGACCCGCCGATCTCGTCGCGCGTCGCCGATCTCGCGCGTCGCGCTCAGCGCCGGTCCCCGAGGGCGAAGCCGAGCGCGGTGACGAGCAGCCAGATCGGTCCGACGAACCCCGCCATGTACTGCAGCGGCGACACGCCCGTGAGGAGCGCGAGCCCGCCGAGCACGAACCCGACGACGCCGAGCCAGCGCGGCGCGGCCGCGTGCCGCAGCGCCGCGACGCCGAGCGCGACGCCCGCGACGCCCGCCCCGACCCACAGCCACGGGATCGTCGCGACCCAGTCGCTGTAGAACGCGCCCGACTCCGGGACGATGAGCGCTGTGTCGCCGAGGCCGAACAGGAACTGCGTGTCGAGGCCCGAGCCCAGCAGCCCGGCGACGGAGACGAGCACGAGCCCCCAGCCCGCGACCGTCGGGAGGATCGACCCGGCGGGCGCCTGCCCGTCGAGCCGTCGCTTGAGCCCGGCGGCGAAGACGAGCACGAGCAGCGCGCACGCGATCGTCGCGGTGTGGAACACGATCTGCGTGCCCGTGCGGCCGGAGAGGTCGGCGACGATCGCCTCCGCGTCGCCCGCGGTCTCCTCCCAGTTGATGCCGAGCGCCATCGAGGACTGGATCGAGACCAGGCCGAGGACACCGGCGACGACCCCGGTCCAGGCCCACGCGCGGGGCGTCGTGCCGCGGGCGCGGCGGGGCGTGCCGTCGGCGACCGCCGACGGCGTGGTGAGCGAGCTGTCCTGCATGGGACGACCTTCCGTTCGAGGCCGCCACCCGCGGCCGGGGCCCGTCACGCGGTGCGACGGCCCCCGCAGCGTCGGCCGGGCGGCGTCCCGGGTCCCAGGGGCAGGTGTCCCGACCTCCCGGGCAGGTCGCACGGGGCGGGCTCCCGCGCCGCACCAGCGGTTGCGGAACCTCCCGCGCGGCGGGACGGTTGCGGCATGATCCGGTTCCTGCTGAGCTTCGCGATCAACGTGGTCCTCGCCGCCGTGGGCCTCCTCGTCGCCGCGAACGTCTTCGACGGCGTCACGGTGCACGCCTCCGGGTTCACGGTCGCCGTCCTCGTGTTCGCGGTGGCCCAGGGGGTGCTCGCGCCCTTCGTGTTCAACGTCGCGCGCAAGTACGCGTCCGCGGTGCTCGGCGGCATCGGCCTCGTGTCGACGTTCCTCGCGCTGTGGATCGCGACGCTCGTGGGCGACGGCCTGGAGATCTCCGGGGCCTCCACGTGGATCGGGGTGACGGTCGTCGTCTGGCTGATCAGCGCGCTCGGCGGCTGGCTCCTCGGGTGGCTCGTCCTCACCCGCTGGTGGGACCGCCGCCAGGAGGACAAGCGCATCCGCGAGGCGACGGCGCGCGGCTGACGCCGTCCGAGCTGGCCCCGTGCCGCTGACCAGCCGCTGACCGCCCGCCGAGAAGCCGCGACGCGCCCGAGAGGCCGCCGACCACCCGGGTCGCCTAGGCCGACCCGGCGTCCTCCCGGCGCGCCCAGCGCTCGGCGTCGCGGAACCCCGCCTCCAGCGCTCCCAGGACCTCGTCGGTCGCGTCGACGACGGCGTCGGCGCCCAGCTCGTCCACGGTGCCGGTCCGCTCCAGGAGGTTGCGCATCGCGGGGGTCACCCCGACGAGGACGAGCCGGTTCCCCTGCGCGGCGAGCCGTCGGGCGGTGCGGTGGAACAGGTCGATCACCGCCGAGGAGGGGATGTCGGGGAGCGTCCGGAGCACGAGGACGAGCACGGCGCGCTCGGCGCCGGAGCCGTCGGGGAACTGGTCCTCGATGCGGGGGAGCGACGCGAAGAACGACGTCCCCGCGAACTCGAGCACGGTGACCTCGTCGGAGCGCAGCCGGGCGGGCGTCCGTCGCGACGTCCGCCAGCGCCCGTCGGGCTCGCGGGTGAGGAGGACGAGGCGGGACTGGCGCGCCGCCTGGACGCAGTACAGCAGGAGCGACAGGACCGCGCCGAGGACGATGGCTTGCTGGAGGGGGAGCTGGGTCGTCGCGGCGAACGTGACGACCATCGCGAGCGACGACAGGGGCGACGTCCGCAGCACGAGGAGGATCTCGTGGCGCTTGCCCCGGACGAGCTCGCCGCCGACGACGAGGATGAGCCCCCCGATCACCGGCATGGGGATGAGCTCGGCCAGGCCGCCGAGGAGCAGCACGACGAGCGCGAGGAACACGCCGCTCACGACGCCCGCCCAGCGGGTCCGGGCGCCCGCCTCGGCGGCGACGCCCGTGCGGGACATCGAGCCGCCGCTGGGCAGCGCCTGGAAGAGGCCGCCGGCCACGTTGGCCCAGCCCTGCGAGCGGAAATCGGCGTTGGTGTCCGACCGGGAGCCGTCGGGGTTGGGCATCGACGGCGCGATGGACGCGGCCTGCGCGAGCGCGACGAGCGCGACGGCGACGGCGCCACCGACGAGTGCGGGCGCGACCGAGAGGTCGGGCAGCGACAGGCCCGGGAGGGCGGACGGGATCGAGGCGATGTCGGCGACCTGGCGCACGTCGATGCCTGCCGCGACCACGACGACGGTCACGACGACGAGGGACACGAGGAGCGCCACGGGCACGAGGCGGCGGACCGACCGGGCCAGCGCCCACACGAGGACGGTCACTGCCGCGACGAGCGTGGACGCGAGGTCCCACGACGTCACGTGGACGAGCCAGTCGCCGAGCTGGTACAGCCGGTTGTCGCCGCGCGGGTCGTACCCGGTCGCGTCGCCGAGGACCCCTGTGATGATCTGGAGCGCGATGCCGGTCGAGAAGCCCACCATGACGGCGTTGGAGACGAAGCTCATCACGGCGCCGAGGCGCAGCGCGCCGAGCACGAGCATCACCAGGCCGACCATGATCGTCAGCGTCGCGACGTTGGCGGGGTCGGTCGGCTCGAGGCCGGCGGACGCGAGCACGCTCTGCGACGTGAGCGCGATGGCGCTCGTGAGCGTCGTGATCATGAGGACGGTCCGCGCGGTGAGCGAGCCGACGATCGCGGGCACGATGCCCGCGTAGAGGCCCGCGACCGGGTTGAACCCGGCGATGGAGGCGTACGCCATGCCCTCGGGGATGGAGAAGAGCCCGGTCACCATGCCCGAGACGACGTCGGAGCGGGTCGGTCGCCCCGCGCGCCGCAGCAGCCCGACCGTCCCGCGCCGCCCGGGCGGTGGCGCGGCCGGGGCGTCGGTGTCGCTCGCCGCGTCGTCGTCACCGCGCTCCGCCACGACCACCACCCTCCGCCGTGCGCGCCGTGCCCTGGGTGGTAGCGAGCGCGGGGAACTCGGGGGTCCCCGGGGGGAGGTCGACGCGCAGCGGGGGCATCGAGCGGGCGACGAGCCACAGCGGCAGGACGGCCACGCAGAGCACCGGGAGCAGGTGCACGTCGCCGACGGTGACGGCCGCCATGAAGAGGGCGAGCCAGCCGTCGCGCGCCACGACGAGGACGGCGCCGAGGACGGCGGCGGAGACGGCGATCGCGGGCGGCACGGCGGGGACGAGGGACGACGCCGAGAGGCCCAGGGCGACGCCGATGAACACCGCGGGGAAGATGCGGCCGCCGCGGAACCCGGCAGCAGCCGCGACGACGAGCGCCGCGACCTTGACGACCGCCATGAGCAGGATCGTGGACCAGGCGTACGTGTCGGCCTGCTGCGCGAGCTCCTTCATCTCGTCGAGGCCCTTGAACAGCGTGAGCGGCCCGCCGAGGAGCCCGAGCAGACCGAGGACGAGGCCGCCCGCACCGAGCGCGAGCACCGGGCTGCGGAGGCGGTGGAACAGCCTGTGCACGACCGGGAGGGCGACCACCGCGAGCGCCGTCACGAGGGCCGCGACGGCGCCGATCAGCACGCTGCTCGCGACGTCGCCGAGGGCCGGTCCGGGGTAGTCGGGCAGGTCGACGGAGAACGTCGGGGCCCCGACCGCCGTCATGGTGACGGCCCCCGCACCGGCCGCGGCCAGGGGCGCGAACAGCCGGTCGAACAGGGGGCCGCTCTGCCCGCCGCGCTCCGCGAAGCTCTCCGTGAGGACGAGCGCCGCCGCGACGGGGGTGGCGAACATCGCGCCGATGGTCCCGGCCATCGCGAGCGCCACGGCGCCCGGGACGGGGACGCCGAACCGGGGGCGGCAGAGGAACCACGCGGCGAGCGCGACGTTGAGGGCGATGATCGGGTTCTCGGGCCCGAGGCTCACGCCGCCGGCGAGGCCGAGGACGAGGGCGAGCGCGAGGCCGGGCAGGGCGCGCAGGGCGAGCGGCTCGGAGACCAGCTCGGTCGTCGCGGGGTCGACGCCCGCGTGCCCCGGTGCCCACCGGACCGTGGCGCCCACGAGCAGCCCGGTGACGGTCAGCACGAGGACGGTCCACCACGTCCGCGTGCTCGCGACCCCCCACGCCTCCGGCAGCCGGTCCCACACGAGGTGCTGGATCCACGTCGCGAGCTCGGAGAGCGCGAGCAGCGTCAGGGCGCTGACGATCCCGACGACGAGGGCCGGCACCACCGAGCGCAGGAGGCGACCCGACGTCGTCCCGGCAGCCGGTGCGTCGGACACACGGGAAGAGAACCACGGGGGTGGTCGCACCGCATCCGGAGCCTCGGCATCCCTCACCTCGCGGCCGCGCGGGACGCGGATGCTCGCCGCGCGCGACCCGGGACGCGGGGATACGTTCGACGCGTCACGGGGCGCGACGGCGCGCCCCCGCCGAACGAACGATCCGGAACGAGGTCTGACGTGGCAACGCTCACCGTGTGGAAGTTCGACACCCCCGAGGGCGCCCAGCGCGCCGAGGACGCGCTCCTCGCCCTCCAGAAGCAGGAGCTCATCCAGGTCCAGGACGCGGCCACCGTGTCCTGGGAGGAGGGCAAGAAGAAGCCGAAGACGCGCCAGGGGAACAACACGACGGCGATCGGCGCGCTCGGCGGGACGTTCTGGGGCCTGCTGTTCGGGCTCCTGTTCTTCGTCCCGCTCCTGGGCGCCGCGATCGGTGCGGCGTCCGGCGCCATCGCCGGCGCGCTGACGGACGTCGGCATCGACGACGACTTTATCGACTCCGTGCGCAGCAAGGTCACGCCGGGGACGTCCGCGCTGTTCGTCCTCACGTCGGGCGCCGTCGTCGACCGCGTGCACGAGGCGCTCCAGGCCGAGGGCATCCACGGCGAGCTCATCCAGACGAATCTCTCCGCCGACGAGGAGGCCAAGCTGCGCGCGGCCTTCGACGAGAACGCCTGAGCGGTCCAGGGCCCGCGGCGAGGCCGCACGGGTGAGGTGCCCGACGGCGGTGCGTGACGCCGTCGGGCACCTCGCCCGCTCGCGCGCCTCCGTCCGCGCGCCGTCGTCCCCGTAGCTCCCGCCGTCCCGCCCGGGACCGGACCACGAAGGAGGCCGCCCGTGGGCGCGGCGATCGGCCAGTCCCTCCCCGTCGCGGTCGGCGTGCTCGTGAGCCCGCTGCCGATCGTCGCCGTCGTGCTCATGCTCGCGAGCGGGCGCGCGAAGGCCAACGCCTTCGCGTTCCTCGTCGGCTGGTTCGTCGCGGTCGGCGCCGTGACGCTCGTCGTCGCGCTCGTGGCGGGGTCCGCCGTCCCGCCGGACGGTGGCCCGCCGCTGTGGGCGGCGATCCTCAAGCTCGTCCTCGGCGTGCTGCTGCTCCTGCTCGCGCTCAAGCAGTGGCGGGGGCGCCCGCGCGACGGCGTTGACCCGCCCGCGCCCCGCTGGATGGCCGCGATCGACGCGTTCACGCCCGTCAAGGCGGCCGGGCTCGCGGTGCTCCTCGGCGCGGTCAACCCGAAGAACCTGCTGCTCGTCGTCTCGGGCGGCGCCGCGATCGCGTCCGCAGCGCCGGGCGACACGAACGCCCAGGTCGTCGCGGCCGTCGTGTTCGCCGTCGTGGCGAGCATCGGGGTGGCGGCGCCCGTCTTCATCTACCTGTTCATGGGTGCCCGCGCGGCCACGATGCTCGACGCGCTCAAGGCCTGGATGACCCACAACAACGCGGTGATCATGGCCGTCCTGCTGCTCGTCCTCGGGGCGAAGCTGCTCGGCGACGGCATCGCGGCGCTCTGACCACGCCGGACCGCCCCGCTTAGTCGATGCCCTCGGCGCGCCGCTCGTCGACCGTGCGCTCGGCCTCGAGGTTCGCCTCGCGGTTGCGGCGTCGGCGGCGGGTGGTGCGCCCGTCGTCGTCCCTGTTCTTCCCGTCGCCCTTGCCCCGGCCCGGGCCGTGGCCCTCGGCGTCCGGGTCGTGGAGCATGTGCGACTCGATGAGCTCGTGCCGCTGGAGGTAGGTGTTCCCGACGGCCTGGATCGTCGCGGCGATGGGCAGGGCGAGGAACGCGCCCAGCGCGCCGAACACCGCACCGAACGCGAGCACGACGACGAAGCTCACCGCCGGGTTCATCTCCAGCGCCCGGGCGGAGACCTTGGGCGAGAAGTACAGGTTCTCGAGCTGCTGGTACCCGATGATGAACGCGAGCACGCCCAGGGCCTGCGGCAGCCCCTGCGACGTGAGCGCGACGGCGACGGGCAGCGCGCCGCCGATGTACGTGCCGATCGTGGGGACGAACTGCGAGACGACGCCCGTGAACACCGCGAGCGGCAGGGCGTACGGCGTCTGGAGGATCAGCAGGAAGACGAACGTGAAGACGCTCGACAGCGCGGCGAGCACGATGCGCGAGTTGATGAAGTCCGACACCTTGACCTGGGTGATCTCCCAGAGGCGCAGCACCTCCTCCTGCCGGTTCGGCGTGAGCCAGCGGCACACGGCCGCCCGGAACCGCGGTCCCGCCGCGAGGAGGTAGTAGGTGACGAGGAGGATCGTCAGGCTCGCGAAGACCCCGCCGACGATCGTGGTCGTCACGACGATCGCGCCGGACGCGACGTCGTCGCCGAAGTCGTTGATGACCTGCTTGAGGAGGTCGTCGGAGTCCGGGATGACGACGTCGAAGCGGTCCGCGACGAAGTCCTGGATGCTCGCGTACAGCGCGGGGATCGACTGGACGAGCTGCACGAGCTGCTGGACGAACAGGTTCCCGAACAGCGCGAGCACGACGAGGATCCCGACGAGCGACCCCAGGAGCGCCACGGCGGCGGCCGCGCCCCGCCGCCAGCCGTGCCGCACGAGCCAGACGACGATCGGCTCGAGCGCGAGCGCGACGAAGAACGCGATGAGGATGTTGACGCCCAGTGCCTTGAGCTGACCGAGGGCGTACCAGGCGAAGATGCCGACGAACACCGCGACGACGGCCATCGCGAGCGCGCGGGGCACCCAGCGCGGCGGGCGCCGCGAGTCGTGCTGGACCGGGCGCGTGCCGGCGTCCGGGACGCCCGACCACGGGTCGTCGGTGGGGGGCGGGGTCGTCATGGCCACGAACCTAGCGGGGCCGCCGGGCAGCGGCCCCGGGACGCGCCGACCCTCCGGATGCCGAACCGGACGGCCGGTGCCACGATCGATCCGCACGCTCGTCCGGTCGGGGCTCCACGGTTCTCAGGAGGATGGCATGGCACGCTCGTCACAGGTGACGGCATGGGTCGGCTGGGTCTGGTTCGCCGGCATCGTGCTCGTCACGATCGGCTTCTTCAACGCCATCAGCGGCCTGGTCGCCGTGTTCTCCCCGAACAGCCTCGTAGGCGTCTCCGACGCGGGCATCGTCGTCCTCGACGTGTCGACCTGGGGGTGGATCCACCTCGTCATCGGGGTGCTGCTGGTCCTCACCGGCTTCGCCCTGCTCTCGGGCAAGGGATGGGCCCGCATGGTCGCCATCGTCCTGGTGGTGATCAACGCGATCGCCCAGTTCACGACGTTGCAGGTCACGCCGTGGTGGTCGCTCATCACGATCGTGCTCGACGTCTTCGTCCTGTGGGCGCTCGTCGTCCACGGCGACGAGGCCGAGCGAGCCGCCCGCTGACCGCCTGCTGCGCACCACCCCGCCCTCGGCCTGCTGACAGGAGCACCCCCATGGCCACGTCCACCTTCGGCCCGGTCGAGATCGTCGCGGTCGCGTTCCCCACCGAGCGCATCCCTGACGGCATCCAGGCCGCCGTCCTCGAGGTGCTCGCGCAGGGCACCGTCACGCTCCTCGACCTCGCCGTGGTGCGGCGGTCGCCCGACGGCGACGTCGAGGTGGTCGAGGTGACCGACCTCGGCGACGAGCTCGCGGTCACCGACGTCGAGCTCACCGCGGCCGGTCTCGCCGCCGAGGAGGACCTCGACCACGTCGCGGCCGGTCTCGCGCCGGGCACGTCCGCGGTCGTGCTCGTCGTCGAGCACACGTGGGCGCGCGCCCTGGTGGCCGCGACCCGCAGCGCCGACGGCGTCGTGCTCCTCAGCGAGCGCGTCCCCGCCGAGGTGGTCAACGAGGTCGCCGACCTCGCGCTCGCCGACGGCTGACCCGCTCGGCCCGGGCGTCCCGGCCCGGGCGCAGACCCGTCCGACAGACAGGAGTGACCACATGCTCGTCCGACGATTCGGGCGCCCCGGGCTCATCGGGACCGCCGCCCGCACCGCCGTCATCGCGGGCACGGCCTCCGCGACCGCGGGAGCCGTGCGGCGCCACCAGGCGAACCGCGCCCAGGAGTCGTGGGAGGCCCAGCGGGCCGCGGCCGCGCAGGACCAGGCGAGGGTCGAGGCGGCCGCGCAGCAGGCCGCGGCGCAGTACGCGCAGCCCGCTCCCGCGTCGGTGCAGGACGACCTCCTCGACCAGCTCGAGCGGCTCGGTCAGCTCCTCTCCTCGGGCGTCCTGAACGACGCCGAGTTCGCCGCCGCCAAGGCCAAGCTGCTCGGCTGAGAGAAACGGAGAGAACGATGGCCACCTTCACCGTCTGGAAGTTCGACTCCCCCGAGGGCGCCGACGCGGCGTCCCGGATCCTCCACGACTCGGCGTCCGAGCACGCCGTCAAGATCGTCGACACCGCCGTCGTGTCGTGGCCCGAGGGCGCGGCCAAGCCGACGACGCGCCACGGCCACCAGGACGAGTGGCGCGGCACGGGCTGGGGCGCCTTCTGGGGCCTGCTGCTCGGGTCGCTGTTCTTCGCGCCGGTGCTGGGCGCCGCGGCCGGTGCGGCGATCGGCGCGTCGACGAAGGCGATGGAGGCCGTGGGGATCGACAAGGACCAGCTCGACCGCATCCGCGAGGGCGTGACGCCCGGGACGTCGGCGCTGTTCGTCGTCACCGAGGACGGCGACCTCGACCGCGTCGGCGAGCGGTTCCACGGGGTCCACGGCACGCTCGTCGCCACGAACCTCACGGACGCCGAGCGGAGCACGCTCCTCGAGACGTTCGGCTGACCCGCGGCGCGTCAGTCGTCGAGGCGCTCCGGGAGCCCGAACAGGGGAAACCACGAGGCCGTGTCGAGGAACGCGTTGATGGCCGTGACGCGGCCGCCCTCCGTCTCGACGACCTGGAGCGCCCACGGCTCGTGACCGCCGCCGGCCGCGCGGCGGTACTGACCGAACCCGAACGTGCCGTTCACCGCGACCGGGACCATGCGCGAGCCCTCGCACTCGTACCCCGGGCCCGTCATCCACGCGACGATGTCCGCCTGGCCGCGCATCCACAGCGGGTACGGCGGCATCGACAGCGTCGCGTCCTCGTGCAGGATCGCGACCAGCGCGTCCATGTCGTAGCGCTCGAACGCGTCGAGGTAGCGCTCGAGCAGGAGCTTCTCCTCGTCGCCGAGACCCGCGTTCGCCGCGACCGGCGCGGCGGACCCCGTCTCGTCGCCCAGCCCCGAGCTGTCCCAGTGTGCGCGCGCCGCGAGCGTGGCACGGGCGCGCTGCAGCGCGCTGTTCACCGACGCGACCGTCGTGTCGAGGAGCTCCGCGACCTCGCTCGCCTGCCAGCGCAGCACCTCACGGAGCAGCAGCACCGCGCGCTGCCGGGGCGGCAGGAACTGGAGGGCGGCGACGAACGCGAGGCGGATGGTCTCGCGCCCCACCGCGACCTGCGCCGGGTCGCCGTCGTGCGGGAGCACCCGGTCGTCGGGCACGGGCTCGACCCACGTCTCCTCCGGCAGCACCTGGCCCAGGTTCTCCAGCTCCGGGGCCTGCGGTCCGCCCAGGCCCATCGGGCGCTCGCGCCGCTTGCGCGCGCCGAGCGCGTCGAAGCACACGTTCGTCGCGATGCGGTAGAGCCACGAGCGCAGGGCCGAGCGGCCCTCGAAGCGGTCGTAGGACCGCCACGCGCGCAGGAACGTCTCCTGCACCGCGTCGTCGGCCTCGAACGACGACCCGAGCATGCGGTAGCAGTAGCCGGTGAGCTCGCGCCGGTGGCCGTCGAGGACGGCGTCGAGGTGCTCGCGGTCGGGCAGCGGGGCAGGGGCGTCAACGGGGGCGGCGGCGGTCGCGGTGGCGTCGCCGCGCAGGGTCGCGGGGGTGGCGAGGTCGGTCATGGTGCTGCCTCTCAGGACTCGGTCGTCTCGACGTGCACGAGGGGTCACGGGATCGCGCGCGGTGCCCGGGGGGAGTGGCCCACCTCACACACGCTACCGCCGCCCTCCGACACCGCACAGGGGCACCGGACGAGCGCCCGGGTCAGCCGTCGAGGTCCAGCTCGAACCACACGGTCTTGGCCGCCCTGCCGTCGGCCGCACCGCCGTCGGCCGCACCGCCGTCGGCCGGGTCGCCGTGGGCTGCACCGCCGTCCGCGGGGCCGCCGTCGGCAGCGCTGTCGTCGGCCGGGTCGTCGTGGAGGTCGACGCCCCAGCGCGACGCGCACCGTTCCAGGAACTGCACGCCCCGGCCGCCCGTCTCCTCCGGCCGCGGCGAGCGCAGCCTCGGCAGCGCCGTCGACCCGTCCTCGACGCCGACCCGCACCACCCGGTGCCCGACCTCGAGCTCCGCCCGGACCGGCGTCGTGCCGTGCTGCACCGCGTTCGTGAGGATCTCGCTCGTCAGGAGCATCGCGACGCGGCGGACCGCGGGCGACACGTCGCAGCTCTCGAGCACGTCGTCGACCCACCGCCGTGCGGGGCCGATCGCCGTCGACGTGTGCTCGACCGGCCGCGTCAGCACCGACGGGCGCCCGGGCGCCGGCGCCCGCGGGACCGTGTGCCGCACGCGCAGGGCGAGGACCGCGACGTCGTCCCGCTGGTCGGCGACGAGGCGGCGGACGAGCGCGTCCGGGACGGCCGACGTCGCGGTGCCCGCGTGCTCGCCGAGGACGGACCGCAGGCCGGCGAGGCGCTCGGCGAACGAGGTGCCGCGGCGCTCGACGAGACCGTCGGTGTAGAGGAGCAGCGTGTCGCCCGGCGCGAGGCGCGTGCGGTGGTCGTGCCGCTGCGTGCTCGGCAGCACCCCCAGCATGAGGTCGGGCGCGGACTCGAGCGGGTCGACCGTCCCGTCGGCGCGCAGCACGAGGGGTGGGGGGTGCCCGGCGTTCGACCACGTGAGGTCGAACCCCTGCGGGGTGCGGTCGAGCCGCACGACGACGGCCGTCGCGCTGGAGTGCAGCGCGAGCCCGCGGTTCGCGCGGTCGAGCAGGCGCAGCAGCACGGCGGGCGGCTCGTCCTGGCACCAGGCGAACGTCCGCAGCATCGACCGGAGCTGGCCCATCTGCGCCGCGGCACGCATGTCGTGCCCGGTGACGTCCCCGATCATGAGCACGCACGCGTCGTCGTCGAGCACCACCGCGTCGTACCAGTCGCCGCCGACCTGGTCCGTGCGGGTCGCGGACGCGTACGTCGCCGCGAGCTCCGCGCCGCGCACCGGCGGCAGCTCGGTGAGCATCGCGGCCTGGAGGGTCGCCGCGACGCGGTGGCGCTCCTCGAGCAGACGGACGCGCTCGACGGCGTGCGCGACGTACGACGCGATCGTCGTCTCCGTCTTCACGGCGTCGTCGTCGAACTCGCGGACCGTGTCCCACGCGAGCGCCACCACGCCCAGGAGGCGGTCGTCCGCGAGCACGGGCACGAACGAGCGCGCCTCGACCGTGTCGGGCGCGATGAGCGACGCGGCCTCGGGGAACCGCTCGCCGTACTGCGCGTGGTCACGGAAGAACAGGGGCTCGCGCGTCCGTGCCGCGGTCGACGCGGCCCGCTCCGCGTCCACGCGCATGCGGCGGAACGACGCCGGGACCCCCGGCTCCAGGTGGTCCAGCGTCGTGAACTCGAGGCGGGTGCCGGCGCCGTCGAGCAGCGCGAGCCCGGCGTAGCGCGCGCCGATGGCCGCCCCCACGGCGGCCAGCCGCTCGGCGACGTCGCGGACGGACGTCGCGGCGGCGAACGACTCGGACAGCTCCAGGAGCAGACGCGACCGCTTGTTCGCCGCGAGCGCGACGCGCTGCATGCGCTTCGCGCGGGCCTGCGCCAGGCGCAGCCGGAGCTCGGACGTGCACGCGGACGCCAGGTCCGCGAGCGTCGCCAGCTCGTCGTCCGACCAGGTGCGGGGCCGCGCGTCGAACGCGCACAGCGACCCGACCGCCCGGCCCTGCGGGTCGAAGATCGGGAAGCCCGCGTAGGCGACGACCCCGATGTCGTCGACGGCCCGCAGCGTGGCCAGGTGGGGGACGGTGCGCGCGTCCTCGACCACGAGCGGACGCGCCTCGTTCGCCACGAACTGGCAGAACGTGTGGCTGCGAGGGGTCCGGCGGGCCGACTGGTACGGCTCGGGCACGCCGTGCGCGCCGGGCAGCACCGCCTCGTCGTCGAGGACCAGCGTGACGAGCGCCGACGACACCCCGAGCTGCCGGTGCACGAGCCGCGCGAAGCGGTCGAACGACTCGTCCGCCGCGGGCTCGGCGAGCCCCGCCTGGACGAGCTCGTGGATCGCCTGGGCGTCGGTCATGGTCCAGTATCACCGGGACGAGCCTGGTCAAACAGCGCAACCCGCCCAGCGCGGCGCGGCGCCGGGGGTGAAATCGGACAGAAGGGAACGTCGCGGGCAGGTGCTGCGTGTTCCGCTCGTGAGACGACGACACGACGACGGCCGCCCGCCGAGCAGGGCGGCACGGTGAGCGCGCGGGACCGCCCCGGGCGGTACGAGCTCGTGCTCGAGCAGGGGGACGGGGTCTTGGGGGACGAGGAGTGCGGGCCCGACGACGAGTGGCCGCCCGAGGCGCCGCTCGAGGTCGACGTGGTCGCCCGCCGCACGCGCGACGAGGAGTTCACCGCGTTCGTGCGCGAGGCCCGCGACCCGCTGCACCGCATGGCGTACCTCCTGTGCGGGGACCGGCACCGCGCGGAAGAGCTCACGCAGCACGCCCTGGAGCGCACCTACCGCGCCTGGCCCCGCGCGGCGCAGCACGACCCGCTCGCCTACGCGCGCCGGGTCCTCGCGAACCTGCGGATCGACACGTGGCGCCGCACCCGGCGCGAGGTGCTCGCCGGGCCGGACGAGCTGTCGTCCGCCGAGCGAGCGGCCCGTCCGGTGGGGCGCGACGGCGGGGCGGTCACCGCCGCGGTCGACGACCGGGACGCCGTCGTGCGCGCGCTCCTCGCGCTCCCCGTCCGGCAGCGGCGCGTCGTCGTGCTGCGCCACCTGCTCGACCTCAGCGAGAACGAGGTCGCGGCCGAGCTCGGCATGCCCGTCGGCACCGTGAAGTCGACGGCGTCGCGCGGCCTCGCCCGGCTCCGCACGCTCCTCGGCGCCCCCGACGGCGGTGCCCCCACGACCAGCGGAAGGACAGCCCGATGAGCCGCGAGACCGGTTCGACGCCCACCCCGCCCGACGACGACTTCCTCCTGCGGCTGCGACGCTCGGCCGACGACGCCGTCCCGCCCTCCACGCTCGACCTCGACGTGGTCCTGCGGTCGAGCCGGCGCGGTGCGCAGCGGCGCCGGTCCCTCGCGGGGGTCGCGGGCGTCGTCGCGCTGGGGCTCGTCGGGACGGGCGTCGTCACGGCGGGCGGCCCCGGCGGCGTGCGCGAGCTCGCGCGCGAGGTCGTCACCGGCTCCCCGGGGTACGAGGTGCTCGTCGACGAGCCGACCACGGTCGACGTCGCGCCCGGCGTCGTCGCCGTCGCCGAGCCCGCGACGTACCTGCGCGACGACGGCACGTACGTCCTCGACCTCGGTCTCGGCGCGTGGCGCGACGGCGAGCGGTTCCTCGTCGAGTACGACCCGGCGCCGTCGGCCGGCGAGGAGGCGCGGGGTCTGCGGGTCCTCGCGGGCGACGACGACGACCTCGCCGCCCTGCGCCGGGGCGACGACGCCGGGACCATCGTGCACGACGGCTTCCAGCACCTGGTGCTGCTCCAGCGCGCCGACGAGGAGGACGGGCTGGTGCTGAGCGTGCAGTCGTCCGGCACCCCTGCCGGGTCGGACCCGTCGTGGGAGCGCGAGCGCCAGCAGACCTGGGTGGCCGTGGCCGGGGAGCGTCCGGGCGCCACGGGCCCCACCTTCCGGCTCCCCGACGCCTGGGCGGGCGGGCTGTTCCTCAACGCCGTGAGCCTCGGTCGGGAGGCCGGCCGGGCGACGGACGTCCGCGGCGTCCTGTCCTCCATGACGTACTCGGACGGCAACAGCTACATGCTGGTGACCTGCGGCGAGCCGCTGAGCGACCCGGACCGGGATCCGGGCTGCCGGTCCTCGTACGACCCGCGGACACGGGAGGTCGCGCCTGTCGAGACGCCGCCCTCCGTCCTCGATCGGTCGGTCCTCGACCGCCTCCTCCCGCTCATGCCCGAGCCTGGGGACGAGCCGGAGACCGTGCTCCGCGCCTGTCTCGCCGCGCGGGGGGCCGTGCCGGACGTGCTGCCGAGCCACTGGGACATCGACCCGGGTGGTGTGGACGGGGACGCCTGGCGACAGTGCCACCTCGACGTGTCCCTGGTCTCGGCGGCGCGCTCCGCGGAGCAGGCCGTCGAGCGCGCGGCGTGACCGTGATCGGCGCGCCGGCTCGGGGCGCGCTCGCCCGGCCGGTGCGCCGCGGTGGACGTGGACCCGTCAGGTGCCCCCGCGGGCCCGGAGGTCCGTGACCGCGTGCTCGGCGCCCTGCGCGTCGAGGTAGGTGCCGCCGCCGACCTCCGGGACGAGCGCGGCGTCGGGCCCGGCGGTGAAGCGGTGGACGAGCGGGTGCCCGGTGGGCACGTCGAGGTCCTGGACCTCCTCGGGCGTGAGGTCGTCGACGAGCACGGACAGGGCGCGCAGCGAGTTGCCGTGCCCGACGACGAGCACCGCCTCCCCGTGCACGAGCCGCGTGCGGGTGGCGGCCCAGAAGGGGCGCAGGCGCTCGACGACGTCCGCGAGGGACTCGGCGTCCGGCCGCAGGGTGGCGCGCGCGGCGTCGGGCAGGCGCAGGAGCGTGTCGTCGACGAGGGCGCGCGCCGGGTCGTCGTCGGCGAGCGGTGGCGGCCGGTGCAGGTACGACCGGCGGTAGCGCCAGTAGGCGGCCTCGCCGTAGTCGCGGCGGACGACGTCGCGCGGCTTGTCGGTGAACGCGCCGTAGTGCCGCTCGACGAGCCGCCACTCGACCGCGAGCGGCGGCGGCCCGGGCAGGGCCTCGGCCACGACGGCGGCCGTCGCGGACGCGCGCACGAGCGGCGAGGTCACGACGCGCCGCGGGGCGAGCGCGGGCTCGCGCGCGACGGCGTCCGCGAGGAGCCGCGCCGCGCGGCGCGCCTCGGCGACCCCGACGTCGGAGAGCGGCACGTCGAGCAGCCCGGTGAAGCGGTCGCCCGCGTTGAACGTGCTCTGCCCGTGCCGCACGAGCACGAGCGCCCCGGGCGACGGGTCCACGCGTCAGACCTCGAGCAGGCCGCGCTGGTGCGCGAGCGAGACGGCCTCGGCGCGCCCCGACGCCCCGAGCTTGGCGAGGACGTTCGACACGTGCACGCTCACGGTCTTCCCGGAGATGAACAGGCGCTCGCCGATCTGCCGGTTGGTCAGGCCCTGCGCGACGAGCAGCAGGACCTCCTCCTCGCGCTCGGTGAGGACGGCCGTCGTGGACCGGCGGACGCCCGGCAGGTCCAGGCGACCGCGCCGCCCGAGCGCGCGGACCGCCTCGGCGAGCGGCGCCGCGCCCATGGCCTCGGCCTCCTCGAGCGCCTGCGCCGCCTCGATCTCGGCGGCGTTGCGGTCGCCCGCCCCGAGCAGGGCCTGGGCCCACCGGAACCGGGACCGCGCGACCTCGTACCGGTAGCCGTAGTCGAAGAGGCGCGTCGTCTCCTCCCACAGCGCGGGGTCGTCCGTGCCGGTGAGGCGGGAGTGCTCCGCCGCCGCGCGCGCGAGCCACGCGCGGCCCTCCGGCCCGAGCCGCCCCCCGCGGGGGCGGCCGCGCTCGGCGGTCGTGCGGGCGGCGTCGAGCAGCTCGGCCCCGCGGGCGACGAGCTCGCGGACCGTGGCGGCCCCGGCCGCGCCCTGGAGGCGGGCGGCGTCCGCGGCGTCGGCGAGGGCTGCGAGCGCGAGGGCGGAGATCCAGATGCGGCCCAGGAAGTAGTCGCTCCACGTGCGGCCCAGGTGGTCGACGAGCTCGACGGCGAGCGCCACCGCCTCGTCGCGTCGCCCGGCCCACGTGAGGGCGTCGATCGAGCACCCGCCCGAGATGAGCGCGATCTGCCCGTCCCGGAACCAGTCGCGCCGCAGCGCCGTGCCCCGCGCGATCGCGTCCGCGTCGCCGCGCGCGACGGCGGCGTAGAGCTGGACGCACGACAGCTGCGGCGCGGAGCCCTCGGGCATGGTCTCGCCCGCGGTGTCCGTGGGGGTGAGGTCGCCGAGCACGTACCGGACGAGGTCGCGGAACAGGCGCAGCTCGACGCCGTACGCGCTCCACCCGAGGCCGGTCGCCCGCGCGCGGTCGAGGCCGTCCTCCGTGACCTGGAGGGCCTCGTCGATGCGGCCCGCGTAGTAGCGGTTCGCGGCGATGTTGTACCAGCAGCGCAGCTCGGTGAGGATGTCGCCCGCCTCGACCGCGCGCTCGCGGGCCTGGGCCAGCAGCACCGCGGCGCGGTCGTCGTCCGCGACCTCGAGGATCGCCATCGTGGTCAGCACGTCGGCCTCGACGTCGGGCGCGTCGAGGCGGTGCGCGACGTTGATCGCCTCCGCCGCGACCTCGGCGGCGAGCTCGTCGAGGTCGGCGTTCATCGCGGCGCGCGCCCGCATGGCCAGCGTCCACGCGCGGTCGAGCGACGGCGGCTCGACGGGCAGGACGGCGAGCGCCGCCTCGGTGTGCGCGAGGGTCTCCTCGACCTCCTCCGCGCCGAGCAGGTACCGGGACAGCACGTGCCGCAGCGACGCCTGCCGCATCGGGTCGTCGGCGGTGCCCTCGACGACGCGCCGCGCCAGCGCCACCGCGCGGTCCGGCTCGCCCGCGCGGCTCGCGGCCCCGGCGGCGGCGAGCGCGACGGTGACGCGGTCTTCGCCGAGGAGGGTCGCGGCGTCGGGCACGGCCTGCCACAGCGCGAGCACCTGCTCGAGGTGCCGGAGCTCCTCCGCGGGCGCGAGCACGCGCGCCGCCTTGCGCGCCGCGGCGCGCGACGCGGTGAGCGCGGCCGGGAGGTCGTGCGCGGCGAGCGCGTGGTGGGCCCGCAGGGCGGGGGAGCCGAGCTGCGGGTCGTCGTCGAGCGCGGCGAGGTAGGCGCGGTGCACGCCGACGCGCTCGCCCGGGAGCAGGTCGGACGCGACCGCCTCGGCGAGCAGCGCGTGCCGGAACACGACCGTGTCGCGCGCGCCGTCGCCCTCGACCGCGAGGACGTGGTGCGCGATGGCCTCGCGCAGCGCGGCGTCGAACGGGCGCCCGGACGACCGGTCCGCGGGCTCGCCCGCGTCGGTGTCCCGCGCCAGCGCGGCCCGCAGGAGCGGCTCGCTCACCTGACGTCCCGAGACCGACGCGACGCGCACGAGGTGCTGGACGGCGGGGTCGAGCCCTTCCAGGCGGGCGCGCAGCACGTCCGCGAGCGACCACGGCAGCTCGTCGCCCAGGCCCGACTCGACGAGCTCCTCCGCGAAGTAGGCGTTCCCCTCGGAGCGCGTGCGCACGGACTCGAACGCGGCGGGCGGCAGCGGGCTGCCGGCGAGCGCCGTCGTGAACTCCCGCAGCTCGCGCTCGGTGAAGGGCGAGAGCTGCACGTGCTCGACGCGCGGGTGGCGCAGCAGCTCCGCGAGCACCGGGCGCAGGGGGTGGCGGCGGTGCAGGTCGTCCGCGCGGTAGCTCGCGACGACGAGGACGTGCTCCGCGCGCAGGCGTGCGACGACGAAGCGCAGGACGTCGCGGCTCGACGGGTCCGCCCAGTGCAGGTCCTCGACGACGAGCACGAGCGGCGCCTCGGGCGTCCCGGACGCCGCGATCGCGGCGGCGACGCTCTCGAAGAGCTGGAGGCGCTCGCCCTGGCTCTGCTCGTCGTCGGCCGGGGTGCCGGCGTCGAGCAGGCGTGCGAGCGCGGGCCGGGCCGCGACCGTCTCGTCGACGGCGGGGTGCTGGGCGCGCAGGGTGGTGAGCGCCTCGGAGAAGGGGAGGTAGGGGAGGCCGACCTCGCCGAGGTCGACGCAGTGGCTCCACACCACCGTCGCGCCCGTCCCGGCCGCGAGCTCCGCCGCGCGCGTGAGCAGGCGCGTCTTGCCCACCCCCGCGTCCGCACCGACGAGCACGACGCCCGGCTCGCCGCGGCGCGCGCGCTCGACCGCCGCGGCGAGCACGTCGAGCTCGGCCGCGCGGGCCACGAAGGGCGCGCGCGTGGAGGGTCGGGGCACGGTCCCCATCCTCGCAGCGGGCACCGACACGTGACCAGCCGATCGGCCGCCCCCGGCAGGGCGGGACCCCTCGTCGGACACGACGACGCCGCCGGCGAGAGGTGCCTCGTCGGCGGCGTCGGGCGGCGCGGTCACCGCGCCGGGTGGTCGTGGCGACGACGACGGCCGCGCCACCAGTGCAGCAGCGCGGGCTCGTCGTGCCGCAGGTCCGCCCGCAGGCGCTCGGCGCGGTACTCGAGGTCCGCGTCGAACGTCGGATCGATGTGCGTGCTCATGGTCGTCCCCGTCTCCCAGGCTCCCTGCCTGTCCGAGACTCACAGTCGTCCTGAGCACCGGGCCGTCGCATCGGTCGACCGCGCACCGTTCGTCCGGGGGTGCCTTAGGCCGGGCGTCGCCCGTGGCCTGAGGCGTCTGAGGTGGGCTCCCGCGTCTAAGGCATCGGCGCGTCCGTCCGTGTCCGGTCCTGGGGCGGTCGCGGTGCTCCCCGCCCTGAGATGCGGGTGCCGGGGTCGCGCGCACGCTGGGAGACCAGCCGAGCACCGAGGAGCCACCATGCGAGCGATGACGTACCGCGGGCCGTACAAGGTCCGGGTCGAGGAGAAGCCGGAGCCGGTGATCGAGCACCCGAACGACGCCGTCGTCCGGGTCACGCGGGCGGCGATCTGCGGCTCCGACCTGCACCTCTACCACGGGATGATGCCTGACACCCGGGTCGGCCACACGTTCGGCCACGAGATCGTCGGGGTCGTCGAGGAGGTCGGGCCGTCGGTGCGGAACCTCAGCGTGGGGGACCGCGTGATGGTGCCGTTCAACATCTACTGCGGCTCGTGCTTCTTCTGCGCGCGGGGCCTCTACTCGAACTGCCACAACGTCAACCCCAACGCGACGGCGGTGGGCGGCATCTACGGCTACTCGCACACGACCGGCGGGTACGACGGCGGCCAGGCGCAGTACGTCCGCGTCCCCTTCGCGGACGTCGGGCCGTCGGTGATCCCGGACTGGCTCCACCCCGAGGACGCGCTCCTGTGCACCGACGCGCTCGCGACCGGGTACTTCGGCGCGCAGCTCGCCGAGATCGCCGAGGGGGACGTCGTCGTCGTCCTGGGTGCCGGCCCGGTCGGGCTCTTCGCGGCCCGCACGGCGTGGCTGCTCGGCGCGGCGCGCGTCATCGTCGTCGACCACCTCGACTACCGGCTCGCCAAGGCCCGCGAGTTCGCGCTCGCGGAGACGGTGAACTTCACCGAGGTCGACGACGTCGTCGTGCACCTCAAGACGGAGACGGACTGGCTCGGCGCCGACCGCGTGATCGACGCCGTCGGGGCCGAGGCCGACGGCAACCTGCTCCAGCACGTCACGAGCGCGAAGCTCAAGCTGCAGGCCGGGTCGCCGGTCGCGCTCAACTGGGCGATCGACGCCGTGCGCAAGGGCGGCACCGTCTCCGTCATGGGCGCCTACGGCCCGCTGTTCACGTCGGTGAAGTTCGGCGACGCGATGAACAAGGGGCTCACGCTCCGCATGAACCAGGCCCCCGTGAAGCGGCAGTGGCCCCGACTCCTGGAGCACGTCCGCGCGGGCTACCTCACGCCGCGCGACGTCATCACCCACCACGTGCCGCTCGAGCACATCGCCGAGGGCTACCACATCTTCTCCGCCAAGCTCGACGGGTGCATCAAGCCCGTCGTCGTCGTGGACGAGGACTGAGGAGGAGCACCATGACGCACGCCGCACCGCTCGACCCGACCACCGCGACCCGGCCCCCGGCCACCGAGACGCCGTACGTCGCCGGCCCCGCACGGCGACCCGTGGACGCCGACGCGCTCCGCGCCCGCGTCCCCGGCTGGGGCGTCGACCTGGACCCGAGGGACCGGCCGTCGTACCCGCGCGAGGTCTACGACCCCGCGGCCACGGGTGCCCACTGGGACGTCCCGGAGCAGCAGCCCGAGCTCCGGCCGCGCGAGCGGTCGGTCGAGCACGCGCACCTCACCCCGGTGTTCGGCACGTCCGTGCCGCTGCACGGGGCGTCCGGGGCGGTCCGGCGGTACGCGTACCGCCGGTTCAGCGAGGGCCGGGCGGCCCACTGGCTGCTGCTCCTGGCGGGCGATCGCGTCGACGCCGTCGAGAGCCACCTGCGGTCGTTCGCCTCCCTGCACCCGGACGACCCGGTGACCGAGACCGGCGTCGTCGGCGAGCTCCACGGGCACGGGATCCGGTCGCGGCGCGGGCGGGTCGACACGCGGCACCAGGTCCTCGACCCGGTCCTCGTGGCGGGGCCGTGGGTCGCGGCGGCCGGGGTCGGGGTGTGGGCCCTGCGGGCGCTCGTGCGCCGCGCCCGGCACTGAGACCGGCACTGAGACCGGCACCGAGACCGGCGGCGCGACCGGCACCGCGACCGGCACCGAGACCGGCGGCGCGGGACGCGGCGACGCGACCCGCGGTCAGTCCGTCTCCAGCTCCGTCGCGTGGACCGGTCGTCCGCCGAGCGGCTGGACCGGGCGCGCGTTGCCCCGGGGGAACTCGGGCCCGTCGAAGAGCTCCTCCAGCCCGCTCACCTGTCCCGACGAGAGCGGGCGGACGTCCTTCGCCACGAACCACGTGACGGTCTCGGAGCAGGGCGGCGTCGTGAGCGACCCCGCGTAGGAGTAGACGTCCAGGTCGTCCGGGACGACGCGGTCGAGGGCGAGCGTGACCCGGCGCGCGTCGTCCTGCGGGGAGCCCGGCAGGTCGGACAGGACCGGGTGCAGCGCCGCGTCCGCCGCACGTTCGCGGTAGAGCAGGCCCACGACCGCCAGGCTGCCGTCCGGCGCGGCATGGACCAGGTGCAGCTCCACGGGCTGCGCCACCCCGGAGAGACGGTGCTCGCTCGGCGTGTGGAAGTGGAGCTGACGCAGCTCGTAGGCGGTGCCGCCCACGTCGAGCGTGCCCGCGCCGGCCGGCACGTCGACCTGCACGGTGTGCCCGGTGTGCCGCACCGTCACCTCGCTCGACCGCGCGTAGTCCAGCGTGACGCCCTCGACGGGAGTGCCGTCGGCATCGACGGCGGACCCCCGACGGATGTCGACCGGCGACTGCGCGGCGCCCTCGCAGGTCGGGTAGTGGTCGCGCCAGGTCTCCGGTCCTCGCTCGGCGTAGTCCCAGCCGCCCGAGGCGGACGCCGGGACCAGGAAGCCCGTCGCCACGACGGCGACGCCCACGGCGGTCGCCCGTACTCCGGTCCTGCGCACGGCACGAGTCATCCTCGACGCCTCCCCTCGTCGTTCCGACGCGGCCGGGCGGGCGCTCGGTCGCGTCCAGGACGCTAGGAGCGTCCCGAGACGCTGGACAACACCCCTACGTGCTCTCCGTACGCGGCCGCGCGCGGGGGTACGGGACGACCCGTACCGATCGTGCTGTGTCGTGCGTCACTCCTCCCGTTGCCAACGGCGGGACCCCGGCGCAGACTGGACAAAGGACCGGACCCGCTGTGGGGGTGACCTCGTGACCGACACCTACGACATGCTGCCGATGCTGGGCCGTGGCAAGCACCGCAACCCGAAGAAGGGTGCGTGCTTCATGGAGCTCGCGTCGTATCTCGCGGGAGAGCGCTGGAGCGACCATCCACGGTGCACCCATCCGCTGCTCGCGATGCTCGCGCGCGCCGTGAACGACCTCACGGTCGACCCGGAGCGTCCGAGGCTCGCGCCGCTCATCCCGTCCGTCATCGGGCTGACGAGCGACGACCCGCACTGGGACGTGCGCATCGCGCTGCGCGCCGCCGTGACGGCGCTGCCGATCGCCCCGGCGGACCGGCAGCAGACGCTCGCGGTGGCGATCATCGGTGCCGAGAAGATGCTCGACGTCCTCGACGACCGCCCCGCGGGCACGCTGAGCGCGGAGTCGGCCGACGCGCTCGCGAGCTGCCCGCGCACCGCGCGGTGGGCGCAGCGGTTCTGCGAGGGCGCGCGACTGCGGCCCACGCGGTTCGTGCGCGACGCCGCACCGAGCATCATCTCCGCGGCGGTGCAGGGCATCGCCGAGGCGTGCGTGAGCGACCCGGACGAGCGCCTGCGCGCGCTGCTGTCCGCGACGATCGACGACTGCCGCGCCTGGGCTGCGGCAGAACCCGCGCCCGCTCTCGACCCCGAGGCGTGGGCGCCGGTCGTCCGGGCCGCCGGGGCGGGGGCGCGGTGACGACGGACCGCGCGCCGAACGTCAACGGCGAGGGTCTCGACGACCCTGCGCTCGCGGCCGCCCTCGCCACCGCGGTACGTGTCGAGGTGCCGCCGAGCGGCACCGGGTGCGCCGAGTGCGACGAGGCCGGCGGCTGGTGGGTGCACCTGCGCCGGTGCGCGACGTGCGGGCACGTCGGCTGCTGCGACACGTCGCCCGCGCAGCATGCGACCGCGCACTACGACGAGACCGGCCACCGGCTCATGCGCTCGTTCGAGCCGGGTGAGGAGTGGTACTGGGACTTCGAGACCGAGCAGGTGCTCGAGGGCCCGCACCTCGCCGCGCCGCTGTCCCGGCCGCCCGAGCAGGGGTCGCCCGGCCCTGCCGACCGCGTGCCGCCCGACTGGACGTCGCTCATCCACCGCTGACGGGGCGCTGCCGGCGCAGCCCGGACAGGCCCGCGGAGCGGCCGGTGCTCAGGGCGAGGTGCTCCACAGGAACAGGTCGGTCGCCCCGGCGAGCGCGAGGGCGTCTCGGACGTAGTCGCTGCAGCCCAGGATCGTCGGCGGGGCGGGCGCGCCGGCGGCGATCAGGAGGAGGCCGACGCCGGCGGAGTCCAGGAACGTGACTCGCGAGGCGTCGATGTGCAGTGGTCCACCGGTCGTGCCCAGGCGGTGCTTCGCGGCCTGGACGACCGCGTAGTCGACCTCGCCCCAGAGCTCCCACGTGTCGGCCGTGGCGTGCAGGCCCCCGTGCAGCGGGTCGGTGGGATGTACGGCCGGGGTGCTCTCGTGAGCCATGCGGGTGCCTGTTTCTGTGGAGGCCGGCCGACGCGGGAACTCTGTCGGCTCCCAACCTCCCACACTTGCGGCGTCAGCGGGCCGCCGACCCTCACGCCCGAGGCGGTCGCGCACCACCTCGACCTCTCGCGCACGCGCCGACGAGGCGGCGCGGCGCCTGCCCCCGCGACCCCGATCTGGTGTTCCGTGGTGTGACCTGTTGTCTTTTTCTGGTGGAAGTTGTTTGATTCTGGGGAGACGTTGTGCGGTGCGCCAAGGACGGCGACCGCCGGAGCATCGGTGCCCGGTTCGCCGCCGCGTCGTGCAGTCCCTGGATTCACTCGACGAGGAGGAAGCACGGATGCAGTCCATGACAGCGGTAGCACCCCCACGGGGCAGACCGGCGAGGATCCTGGCGGCGGCACTGGCCGCCGCGCTCACGGTGCCCCTGGCCGTGGCGACGGCGGCGGGGGCGACCGCGACGCCGTCGGCCCCGACCGACGAGGCCACGCAGGACGTCGCGGCCCAGGACCTCGACAACGGGCTCAAGGGCGAGTACTTCCTGTCCGGCGGACCCGGCTGGCCGCTCACCGACCTCAAGGCCACGATCCCCGACCAGCGGATCGAGTTCCCCAACCTGGTCCCGACGTTCGCCGAGCTCACCGGCCGCGGCGAGCGCACGTCCGCGCGCTGGACGGGGCAGATCACGCCCGACTACAGCGAGGCGTACACGTTCTCCGCGATCGGCGACAACGGGTTCCGGCTGTGGATCGACGACCGGCTCGTCATCGACCACTGGGTCGACGACTGGGACGTCGAGCAGACGTCCGCGCCGGTGCAGCTCCAGGCGGGCCAGGAGTACGCGTTCCGCATGGAGATGTTCCAGAACACCGGCGGGTCGCACCTCCGGTTGCGGTGGCAGAGCCCTTCGCAGCAACGTGAGATCGTGCCGACCGACGCCTTCACGTACCCCGACGACTTCGTCGTCTTCCCCGCGCAGGCCGCGCTCGAGAGCGACGGCACGAGCCTCAACGTGGCGTTCGAGGGCGCCGCGGGCGGCGTCGACGAGAGCCTCGTCGACCACCTCAAGGTCCAGGTCGACCAGCTCGCGTGGCCCGTCGCGCAGGTCGCGGTGCAGGGCGACGTCCTCGGCATCACGCTGGCCGAGCCCGTCGACCGCGCGTCGACCGCGCGCCTCGTCTACGACGGCGAGGGCGACCTGACGGTCGGCGGCGAGAAGGTCGGGCCGCTCAACCTGCCGGTCACGAACGGTTCCGAGTTCCGGATCCAGACCCCGTGGGCCGACGACTTCGACCCGACGAACCCGCTGCCGGAGTACCCGCGTCCCCAGCTCACGCGCGACGCGTGGCAGAACCTCAACGGCGTGTGGCAGTTCGAGGCGGCGGAGTCCGACGACGCCGTGCCGAGCGGCCGCGACCTCGACGAGGAGATCGTCGTCCCGTACGCGGTCGAGTCCGCGCTGTCGGGCATCGAGCGGCGTGAGGACGACATGTTCTACCGCCGCACGTTCGAGGTGCCGCAGGACTGGGCGGTCGGGAGCGACAACCGGCTGCGCCTGAACTTCGGTGCGGTCGACTACGTCGCGACGGCGTACGTGAACGGCCAGGAGGTCGGCACGCACCGCGGCGGCTACGACGCGTTCTCGTTCGACGTCACCGACGCGCTCGTCGCGGGCGCGGAGCAGGAGCTCGTCGTGCGCGTCGTCGACACGACGGACGGCAGCAACCAGGCCGTCGGCAAGCAGACGCTCAACCCGGGCGGCATCTTCTACACCCCGACGTCGGGCATCTGGCAGACGGTGTGGATGGAGCCCGTCCCGGCGGCGGCGATCGACGCCGTCGTCACGACGCCCGACGTCGAGGCCGGCGTCCTGGCGGTGACCGCGCAGTCGGCCTCCGCGTCCGACGCGGCCGAGGTCACCGCCGTCGTGCGGGACGCGGACGGCACCGAGGTCGGCACCGCGACCGGCGCCGCGAACGAGCTGCTCGCGGTCGAGATCCCGGACGCGCACCTGTGGTCGCCCGACGACCCGTACCTCTACGACGTCGACGTCACGCTCACCGACGGGGACTCGACCGACACCGTGGCGTCGTACGCGGGCATGCGCTCGATCGAGGTCTCCGAGGTGGACGGCGTCCAGCGCATCCTGCTGAACGGCGAGAGGACCTTCCTCATGTCGACTCTCGACCAGGGCTACTGGCCGGACGGCATCTACACGCCGGCGTCCGACGAGGCGTACGTGTTCGACCTCCAGGCGCACAAGGACCTGGGCTTCAACACGGTGCGCAAGCACATCAAGGTGGAGCCGGCCCGCTGGTACCACCACGCCGACACGCTGGGCCTCATGGTCTGGCAGGACATCCCGAGCGGGTGGTTCGACAACGGCGACACGGACCCGGCGTCGCGCGTCTTCTGGGAGCAGGAGATGAAGACGATCATCGACCAGCACCGCTCGGTGCCGTCGATCGTCGGCTGGGTGACGTTCAACGAGGGCTGGGGCGAGTGGAACCTGGCCGACACGGCGCGGATCGGGAACACGATCGACGCCTACGACCCGAGCCGGATCCTCAACACGCACTCCGGCTACAACTGCTGCGCGTCCAAGGGTGACTCGAAGACGGGCGACATCATCGACTGGCACCAGTACACCGGCCCGGCCCTGCCGAAGCCGGACGCCACGCGCGCCGCGATCGACGGCGAGCACGGCGGCTTCTCGATGAGCGTCCCGGGCCACATGTGGCCGGGCGTGTCCGCCAACCCGTACGGCGGCGTCGCGAACAGCGAGGCCCTGACCGACGCGTACGTGCAGAACACCGAGAAGCTCGTGCGGCCGGCGCAGTGCTACCTGTCCGGCTCGGTGTACACGGAGATCTCCGACGTCGAGAACGAGCTGAACGGCTTTTACACGTACGACCGGCGGGTCCTCAAGATGGACGCCGCGCGCGTCAAGGACGCCAACGAGCGGGTCGTCGCGGCGGCCGTGCAGGGCTCCGCGCCCGTCGACCCGGGCACCCCGGGGCTGACCGGCACGGGCCGCTGGTCGTTCGACGAGGGCCAGGGCACGACGGCGGCCGACGGCGTCGGCGACCACGCGGCGTCGGGCACGGGCACGTGGGTCGCCGGTCACGGCGACAGCGGGTCCGCGATCAGGCTCGACGGCACGAACCAGTCGTTCGCGACCGAGGGTCCCGTGGTCGACACGACCGGCTCGTACACGGTGTCCGCGTGGGTCCAGCTCGACAAGACGCCCGGTGGCGCGTGGTCGACGATCGTCGGCCAGGACTCGGTCACGGGCTCGAGCGCGTTCTACCTCCAGTACGGCGGGGGCGGCCGGTGGGCCTTCTCCTACGACGGCGAGCCGCGCGCGGAGTACGTCGTGCAGCCCGTGCTGGGCGACTGGTACCACGTCGTGGGCGTCCGCGACGCGGCCGACCAGAAGCTCAAGCTCTACGTCAACGGCGAGCTCGTCGGCCAGTCCGACGTGTGCGGCGGCACCACGCCGTCCGGTCCGCTGACGATCGGGCGCGGGCAGTGGAGCGGCAACCCGGTCGACTACTGGCCGGGCACGATCGACGACGTGCGCGTCTTCGACCGCGCGCTGTCCGATGCCGAGGTCGCCCAGGTCTACGCCGGCGACGACGGCGAGGAGCCGACGCTCGACGTGACCGTCACGGCCGAGACCCGCTGCCTCGCGGGCAAGGCCTACGTGGCCGTGCGCGCGACGAACGGCGAGGACGTCCCCGTGGACGTCACGCTCGCCACGCCGTTCGGGACCAAGGCGGTCACCGCCGTGGCCCCGGGGGCGAACGCGTACCAGTCGTTCGCGGTGCGCGCCCCGTCCGCAGAGGCGGGCGAGGCGACCGTCACCGCCACGGCGACGGTCGACGGCGAGCAGGTCAGCACGGAGGTCGTCGCGCCGTACGCCGCGACCACCTGCGGCTGACGGCCGACCGGCGCCGCCGAGCGGCGCCGGCCCGGGGTCGTCCCTCGCCCGTCACGGGCGGGGGACGACCCCTCTCCCGTGGTTGCCGGGTCAGACGACGGCTGCGCGGTGCTCGGTCGACGCGTCGGCGACGGCGTCGGCGTGGTCGGTGACGGGGACGTCCTGCGGGCCGGTCCGGAGCACGACGAGCGCGACGTCGTCCTCGCCCGGCCCCGGCAGCATCCGCGTCAGCGCCGCCTCGACGACCTCCTCGATGGGCCCGCGGTGCGTGCCCTCCAGCGCGCGGGCGAGGTCGGCCAGGTCGTCGCGCAGGTTGTGGCCGCGACGCTCCACGAGCCCGTCGGTGTACAGCACGAGCGTGTCGTCCGGGTAGAGCTCGACCGTGTGCTCGGTCCGCACGGTGCCCGACGAGAGGCCGAGCGGCAGGTCGTTGCGCCGCGTGAGCGTGTCGACGCGGCCGTCCGCCCGGACGAGCATCGGCGGCAGGTGCCCCGCGCTCGACCACCGCACCGTCCGGGCCCCGCGGCGACGCTGCTCCGGGCTCTGCTCGATGCGCGCGAGGATCACCGTCGCGATCGCGCCGCTCCCGAGCGCGAGCCCCTGCACGGCCGCGTCGACGCGCTCGAGGACGCGCGCGGGCGACGCGCCGCTGTCGTAGCCGATCGCCCGCACCAGCCCGCGCAGCTGCCCCATCATCACGGCCGCCGCCAGGTCGTGGCCGACGACGTCGCCCACCACGAGGGTCGTCGCGCCGTCGGGCGTCACGAACCCGTCGTACCAGTCGCCGCCGATGTCGCGGTCGAGCGCGGCGGGCTGGTAGTGCACCGCGACCTGGAGGTGGTCGGGGTCGGGCGGCTCGGTGAGCACCGCCTGCTGGAGCGCGAGCGCGACCTCGCGCATCTGCGCCGTCTGCTCCTCCGAGCGCTCGACCCGCAGCCGCAGCGCGTCCATCGTCGTGCGCAGGCGGACCGCGTCGCGCAGCGCGGCCCCGACCGTCGCGGCCAGGCCGGCGAGGTACCGCGCGTAGTCGCGGTCCCAGGGGCGCAGCGGGCTCGCCCGGAGCACGAGGATCCCGGCCACGCCGCCGCGCACCGCGTCGCGCAGCGGCTTGACGACGAGACCCTGCGAGACGATGCGCTGGCGGGTCCGGAACACGCGCTCGACGAGGCGGGTCTCCGCCGGCTCCGCCTCCGGGCCGACCGACCCGACCACGCGGGGGCGCGCGCCGCGCACGTCGTAGAACGCGGCGCGCGCGACGTCGGGGCTCCCGGCGAGGACGTCGAGCACGGGGCGGCCGAACGTCGCCAGGTCGGTGAACGTCGTCGGGAGCGCGCCCTGGAGCTCCCCGAGCATCGCGAGGCGGCGTTGGTTGACGACCGCCAGGGTCGTCTCCGTCGAGATGTCGAGCACGCCCGCGATACGGCCGTCGTCGTCCCGCAGCGGGCTGTAGGAGAAGGTGAAGAACGTCTCCTCGTCGTAGCCGGAGCGGTTCATCACGAGGTGCAGGTCCCGGTCCGACGACGCGCGCCCGGTGCGCAGGACCTCGTCGAACAGCGGCCCGACCTCGTCCCAGATCTCCGCCCACACCACCGCCGCCGGGGCGCCCAGCGCGCCCGCGTGCTTGGCGGTGCCGAGCATCTCCTCGTAGCCGTCGTTGTAGATCAGCGTGAGGTCCGGCCCCCAGACCAGCATGACGGGGAACCGCGTCGAGAAGCACAGGCGGACGGCGTGGCGCAGCGCCTCGGGCCACTCGTCGGGCGGGCCCAGGGGCGTCCGCTCCCACGCGACCTCGCGCGCCTGCCGACCCACGGCGCACTGCGCCGTGGCGTCGACGAACCACTCGGCATCCATCCGCGCATCGTAGGCGAACGGCGGTCGCCCGCCCCCTGGACGGCGTCCGCCCGTGCGGGCGGGCGGCCGGTCTCGCGCGGCGGGTCCGCCCGTCGGTCGACGCCGCAGGTCGGCTAGGGTGTGCGCGGCCCGACGGCGGCCACCGGACCGCGGGCCGCTCGCCCGCGCCGGCCGGCAGGACCGAGACCGACAGGGGCGTGGACGTGCAGCGCAACCTCGTCCACGTGTTCGACGTGACGGGCGCGGACCCGGCGCTGCTCGACGACGACCCGACCGTCCGCCGCTGCCTCGACGCGATCGTCCGCGAGGCCGGGATGACGCCGCTCGGGGAGGTGTCCCACCGCTTCGAGCCGCAGGGCACCAGCGTCGTGCTGCTGCTCGCGGAGTCGCACCTCGCCGTGCACACCTGGCCCGAGGACGGCACGGCCTACGTGACCCTCACGACGTGCCGCGCCCCGGCGTCGGCCACGTTCACGGACGACGTGCGCGCGCTCCTCGCCGCGGAGCTCGGCGCCGCCGACGTCGCCGTGCGGAGCCTCGTGTGAGCAGGACGCCCCGCCCGCGGCTCGCGATGCGCGTCGGCGAGCACCTCGTCGGCGCCCCGCCGCAGCGCGCGACGCCGCGCGCCGTCGCCGTGCTCTCGACCGTGCACGGCGGCTCCACGTTCACGTGGGAGGAGTGGCAGCTCCTCGCCCACGACGGCTCCGACGTGTGGGTCGAGTACGACCACGACACGCGCGACGTGACGCTCCTGCACCCGACCGAGCCGTGGCCGCCCGTCGTCGACCTCTCGGGCCTGCAGACCGGCCGGACCCTCGGGCTGACCCTCGAGGGGCGCCAGCACACGCTCACGGTGCGCGAGCACGGGACGGGGCGCGTCGAGCACGTCGAGGGGCAGTTCGCCGAGCCGTTCGCCGTCGGGCAGGAGGTCGAGTACGTCGACCTCTCGGCCCGCGGGACGATCGTGTCGATCGAGCGCACGACCGGACCGCTCGGCCCCGTCACCTCCGTCTACCACGGGCGCCGTCTCGACAGCGCCGAGCAGAAGCGCCTGTTCGGGCGTCGCGTCGCGCCCCGCACGGTCCCCGGCGGGCGGTTCGTCGCCTTCGCGGTCGCGGCGGTCGTGCTGCTCGGTCTCGGGTCGTGCGCCGCCCGCGCCGCCTCGGGCAGCGCGTCGTGCACGCCCCGGTCCGTCGTCACGACGTCGCCCACCACGGGCCAGGTCGCCACGACCGACGACGGCACGTGCGTGCGGCGCACCGTCTACGGCGGGGGCGGCGGAGGGCTCGGCAAGTGACCCGACCCGCGCCGGCCCGTCCCGGCCCCGAACCCCTGCACCCGTCCGCCCGTCCCACGACCCGAACCCGGGAGACCCCGTGATCTCAGCCGCCGCCCCGCTGGCGTTCCTCTGGTCCTTCTTCTCGACCGTCCTCTACTCGGTGCTCGGCATCGTGCTGCTGCTCGTCACGCTCGTGGTCGCGAACAAGGTGTTCCGGCTCAACCTGCACCGCGAGCTCGTCGACGAGCACAACGTCGCGTTCGGCGTGATGATCGCGGGCCTCGCGGTGGCGATCGGCCTCATCATCGCGGGGACGATCAGCTCCTGACCGTGCTCGACCAGCAGGAGGTCCCGCCCGGCGGCCCGCCGGGGGCGGACGCGGCCGCGGACCGCGACGCGCCCGCCGGGCGCTCGGGGGCGCGCCACATCGACCGACCGACCGTGTTCGCCGCCGCGCTGCTCGTCGCCGTCGGCGGGCTCGTCTACGAGCTCATCCTCGGGACGGCAGCGTCGTACCTGTTCGGCGACTCGGTCGTCGCGTTCTCCGTCGCGACGGGGCTCACGCTGTTCGGCATGGGCCTCGGCTCGCTCCTCGCGCCGCGTCTGCAGCGCACCGCGGGGCTGAGCTTCGTGCGCAACGAGCTCGTGCTCTCGCTCCTCGGCGGGACGTCGGTGCTCGCGCTGTTCTGGGCGTACGCGGCGACGGAGCTCGCGTGGGTCGTGTTCGTCGTGCTGTCGCTCGCGATCGGGACGGCGATCGGCGTCGAGATCCCGCTCCTCGTGGCGGTGCTCAAGGAGCGGGGGAGCGAAGGCTCCGTCTCGCTGCTGTCGAAGGTGCTCGCGCTCGACTACTTCGGCGCGCTCGCCGCCTCGCTGCTGTTCCCCTTCCTGCTGCTCCCCTACCTCGGCCTCGTGCGCACCGCGTTCGCGGTCGCGGTGCTCAACGTCGCCGTCGCGGGGTTCATGCTCGCGCGCATGGGCCACCCGCCGCGGTGGTCGGTGCTCGCGGGCGTCACGCTCGTCGTGCTCCTCGCCGGGTTCGCGGCGTCGTCGTGGCTCGAGGCGCGCATCAGCGCGGGGATGTACCAGGACCCGGTCGTCGCGCAGGAGCGCAGCGCCTACCAGCAGATCGTCGTCACCGAGTACCAGGGGGATACGCGCCTCTACCTCGACAACCAGCTCCAGTTCTCCTCCGTCGACGAGGCGCGGTACCACGAGACGCTCGCGCACGCGGCGATGACGTCGGTCGCGGCGCCCGCGTCCGTCGCGATCCTCGGCGGCGGCGACGGCCTCCTCGCGCGCGAGGTCCTGCGCTACGGCTCGGTCCAGGAGGTCACGCTCGTCGACCTCGACCCCGCCGTCACCGACCTCGCGCGCGAGAACCGGCTCCTCACCGCCGTGAACGAGCACGCGCTCGACGACCCCCGCGTCACGGTCGTCAACGCCGACGCGTTCCGCTGGGTCGAGGACACGCCGCAGACGTTCGACGTCGTGCTCGTCGACCTCGTCGACCCCTCGTCCGAGCGTGTCGCCAAGCTCTACTCGCAGGAGTTCTACGGCATGGTCGCCGCGCACCTGCGGCCCGGCGGCGCGTTCGCGACGCAGGCGACGTCGTCGTACTTCACGCCCGACGCGTTCTGGCAGGTGGTCTCGACCGTCCGCGCCGCGGCGCCCGGGCGCACCGTCGTGCCGCTCACCGTCAACGTGCCCTCCTTCGGGGAGTGGGGCTTCGCGCTCTCGCTCCCGGGCGGACCGGCCGACGTCGTGCCCGGCCCCTTCGCGCGCACGCCCCTCCCGGAGGGGCTGCGCTTCCACGACGCCGCGTCCCTCGCGGCGACCACGCGCCTCCCGGCCGACAACCCGCCGCGGGACCTGCCGCCGTCGACCCTGCTGTCCCCGACGGTCCAGCGCACGTACCAGGAGGACATGCGCGCCTGGCGCTACTGATGCGGCGCGGCGGGACGACGACGGTCGTCAGAGCACGGACGGGAGCTGGTCGCGCGAGGTGATGCCCAGCTTCCGGAAGATCCGGTAGACGTGGTTGTCGACGGTGCGGTCGCTGAGCACGAGCTCGCGCGCGACGTCCTTGTTGCTCAGCCCGCGCGCGACGAGCCGGGCGACCTCGCGCTCGCGCGGGCTCAGGGTGTCCACGGGCGCGACCGGCGGCACGAGCAGGTCCAGCTCCTCGCCCGCGGTCGCCACGAGGGCGCGGAGCCGGTGCGCCTCGTCGGTGGCGAGGGCCGTGCGACCGTCGTCGCGCAGCAGCCGGACGGCGGCCGCGTGGGCCTGGGTGCCGTGCAGCACGAGGCCGCGGGCGCGCAGGTCGTCGGCGGCCGCGAGGAGCGCCTCGGGCGAGCGGTCGGCGGCGGCGGTGACGTAGCGGCCGAGGGCGGGCAGGAGCGTGCCCTGCGCGGCGGCCGCGTGCTCCGCGACCCGCCGGGCGCGACGCGCGTCGGGCCAGAGGGTCACGAGCCAGGCCGCGTCGAAGAGTGCGGCGAGCAGGTACCCGCGGCGGTCCATCGCCTCGACGAGATCCCACGCCGCGCGCGTCGCGGCCTCGGGCCCGGCCTGGCCGGTCGCCAGCGCGAGCTCCGCGGCGAGCGGGTGCGGCCGGGCGAGCGGCGTGGACGCCGCGAGGAGCTGCAGCGCGTCGAGCTGGTGCGCGAGCGAGCGCGCGCTCGTGACGTTCCCCTCCCGGAGCGAGAGCTCGGCGCCGAGGCAGCGCAGTCCCGCGCGCGTGCTCGGGCGCAGGGGCGCGTGCGCGCCGGCGGCGAAGACGCTCGTCAGGTGCTCGCGCAGGGTCGTGAACCGGCCCTGGAGGTAGAGGCCGAGGGCGACCACGTAGCCGTGCGGCTCGAACTCCCAGACCGCGAACCGGTCCCGCGCCTGGTCCAGGAGGCGGCGCGAGCGCTCGACGGCCGCCTCGACCTCTCCGGCGCACAGCAGCGTGAACGAGCGCCACGAGGCGCCGTCCTGGCGGTCGGCGGCCTGCGGCACGACGAGGTCGTCGAGCATCTCGGCCGCGTCGTCGCACCGACCCCGGGCGAGCAGCACCTCGGCACGGACGAGCCCCACCACGTCACCGGGCCCGACGAGCAACGACGCGGTCGACGGCGGCTCCGCGCTCTCGTCGGTCGCGGGACGGGGGAGCGGGGGCGGGAGCTCGGCGGACGGTCCCGTGCCCTCGACGTCGCCGACCGCGAGCAGGACGTGCTGGGCGACCGCGATCAGGACGGCGTCGTCGGCCTCCGTGGTCCCGGCCGGCTCCAGCAGCGCGAGGGCCGCGTCGCGCTCGTGGCGCACGACCGCGCGGTAGACGGCCTCCCACGCGACGAGGAAGCTCTCGCGACCGGGCTCCTCGGGGACGAGGTCGTGCGCGCGCGAGAGCACGTGCTCCACCACGTCGGGCGCGGTGTCGTCGTTGACGAGCGCCTCGAGGTACCGGACGGTGTTCCGTGTGGTCGGGGTGCGCTCCCACGCGTCCCGGCTCGCGAGCAGCTGGGCGGCGGCATGCCGCCGCAGGGCGCGACCGAGGATGGCCGCCGACTCGCGCGACGCGGCCCAGCCGGTCGGGACGGCGGCGTCGGCGGTGCGCGCGAGGGGGTCCCACTCGTCCGCCCGGCCGCTGCCGAGCGCGTCGGCGACCTGCTCCGCCGCGCGCAGCGCTCGTGCGCCCCCCGACTGCCGGAGGAGCTCCCCGACGAGCGGCGGGTAGAGCGTCACCGTCGTGCGACCTTCGGCCTCGACGAAGCGGACCAGGCCGTGGTCGTCGAGCGCGACGAGCACGGGCCAGGGCAGGAACCGGTGCACCGTCCCGAGCTCCGCGGCGCCGGTCGCCGCGAGCGCCCAGACGCCGTCCACCTCCTCGGGCGACAGCCCGCTGACCAGGCGGCCGACGTCGCCGGCGAGCGCCGAGGTCACCAGGTCGCGGCGCGCGACCCAGGTCCCCGACTCCTCGACGAGGCGGCCGGCGCGCCGGGCCTCGGTGGCGACGGACCGGACCAGGCCGGGCAGGCCGCCGGACAGGCCGTACAGGCGACCGGCGACACCGGCGTCGAGGTCGCCGCCGAGCAGCGCGCTCGCGGTGGCGTGCATCTCCTCGAAGGCGAGGGGCGGCATCGGCAGCGCGGTCGCGGGTCGGCCGCCGAGCACGGTCTCGACCGGGGCCGCGGGGTAGGGCGGGCGCTGGCTCAGCACGACGGTGGCGTCCTGGCGGGCGGAGACCGCCCCGAGGACTGCGGCGGAGGTGTCGTCGAGCGCGTCGGCGTCGTCCGCGAGGAGGACCGCCGGCCCGGTGCCGAGCGCCCGCTCGACGGCGTCGACCGCGCGCCCGAGCGACACGGGCTGGCCGGGGGCGGCGTCGAGCACCCCGGCGAGGACGAGCGACTCGAGCGGACGCGGGGCGCCGGGGCCGACGCCCACGAGGGACAGGACGTGCCGGTCGTCGTCGAGGACGGCGGCCCGGACGCGCGCGAGGAGCGTGGACCGGCCGGAGCCCGGGAGCCCGGAGACCACGACCGACGTGCCCTCGCGCACCGCGCCGAGCACGATGTCGACGAGGGACGCGCGCGGCCCCGGGGCGCTCATGGGGGGTCAGGCGCGTGTCCGCTGCCGTTGTGCGCGGGCCTGCGCGTCGCGGTAGACCCGCAGCCGCTCGACCTGGAGCTCGCCGAGCGTCGGGGCGTCCACCTCGTCGGCGAACGCCTCGGAGAGCTGGCGGAGGATGTCGGTCTCGAGGGCGTCGAGCTCCTCGAGCCGACGGCGGTCTCCCGGGCTCAGCAGGGGCCACGTCTCGGTGTAGGTCGGTGCGTGCTCGCTCACCTGCCCATGGTCGGCTCTCCGGCGCGGTCTCGCAGGTCGACGGCGGCCGTCAGACGGCGGGGCGGGTCACCGCGGCGAGCGCGTCGAGCGCACTGAACGGGTCGTCGGGCCGGGCCGGGTCGGCGCTGGTGGCGACGAGGACGACGCTCGACACCCCGCCCGCGCCGAGCTCGGCGAGCCGCGCGCGGAAGGCCTCGGGCGACCCGACGACGGCGAGCGCGTCGACCCACGCGTCGGGCATCGCGGCGGCGAAGTCGTCGGGGGTGGCGCTCGCGTCGCGCAGGGCGCGGAACGCGTCGGCGAAGGGCAGCGGGTCGATCTGGGCGGACCAGTCGGCCTCGCCGAGGACCGCGAGGTAGGGGCGGACGATCTCGCGGGCCGTCGCGACGTCGTCGTGCACGGCGCCGACGGAGAACGCGACGACGCGGTGCGCGGGCGGGGCCGCGTCCCCGGCGCTCGCGCGCCCGGCGTCGATCGCGGCGCGCGCGACGGCGAGGTACTCGGGGGTCACGGGCATGTCGAGGATGGTCCCGTCCGCGACGCGGCCCGAGACCTCGAGCGACCGCGGGCCACGCACGCCGGCGAGCACGGGCGGCGGCGAGGCGGGCGGGGCGTGGAGGGCGACGTCGTCGACGGACACGTAGCGGCCCGCGACGCTGACGCGCTCGCCGTGCAGCAGGGCGCGCACGGTCGCGGTGGTCTCCTCGAGCATCGCGAGCGGGCTCGCGGGCCACACGCCGATCTGCCGCATCCACGCCGGCATGCCGTGCCCGAGCCCGAGGTGCAGGCGGCCGGGGTGCAGGGCGGCGAGCGTGCCGGCCTCCATCGCGGCGGTCGACGGCGCACGCGTGGCGGCGGGCAGGATCCCGATGCCGACGGTGAGGCGCTGGGTCGCGGCGAGGACCGTCGCGGCCTGCGCGATCCCGCCGTGGAAGGTGAGGTCCTCGACGACCCACAGCTCGTCGAGGCCGACCTCCTCCGCGCGGCGCGCGAACGGCACGATGAGGTCGGCGGGGAGCTCGCGCGGGAGGATCACGCCGAGCGCGGGGGTCGTCGTCGAGGTCGCCATGCGGCGACCGTACCGTGATAGCGCTCCCACCCGTGACGACGTGCGGCTCTCCGGGACAAAAGTCCTGGCCGGGAGCGCCCCGGCCCGCCTACGGTCGGGCCATGACCGCGCTCGACGACGCCGCTCTCGCCGCCCTCGACACGCACCTGCGCTCCGCCGCGGACGCCGACGACTTCTCCGGCGTCGTGCGGGTCGAACGCCACGGCGAGGTGCTGCTCGAACGCGCCTACGGCGTCGCGTCGCGCCGCTGGGGCGTCCCGGTCCGCACGAGCACGCGGTTCGACGTCGCGTCCGTCACCAAGCTCTTCACCGCCGTCGCGGTGCTCCAGCTCGTGGGCGACGGCCGGCTCGGGCTCGACGCCCGCGTCCACGACCACGTGGACCTTGCGGGCACGACCATCCCGCGCGAGGTGACGATCCGGCACCTGCTGACCCACACGTCGGGCATCGCGGACGACGCCGACGAGGAGGCGGGGGAGTCGTACGAGGAGCTGTGGGTCGACCGGCCGAGCTACTCCGTGACGCGCACGGCAGACTTCCTGCCCGGGTTCGTCCACAAGGAGCCGAACTTCGCGCCCGGCGAGGGGTGTCGCTACTGCAACGTCGGCTACGTCCTCGCCGGCCTCGCGCTGGAGTCCGTCACCGGGACGACGTACCGCGACCACGTCCGCGAGCACGTGTTCGCGCGCGCGGGCATGGACCGCTCCGGGTTCTTCCGCATGGACGAGGCCGAGCCGGACGTCGCGGAGGGCTGGGAGCCCGTGCACGAGGGCCCGGACGACGACGGCCCCGTCACCGGGTGGCGGCAGAACGTCTACTCCTACCCGCCCGTCGGCTCGCCCGACGGCGGCGCGCACGTCACGGCGCGCGACCTCGCCCGGTTCTGGGCGGCGGTGCGCGACGGCGAGCTCCTGCCGCCCGACCTCACGCGCGCGTTCCTCACCCCGCAGGTGCTGCACCACGAGGGCGGGACGGGCGCGACGGACGGGGCCGAGCCCGCACCGAGCGTGCACTACGGCTTCGGGCTCGAGCTCGAGCTGCTCGCGGACGGGTCGGTGCGCTCGGCGTACAAGGACGGCATCAACACGGGCGCGAGCGCGATCCTGCGCCACTACCCGGACCCGGTGGGCCCTGCGGACGGCCCGGACGCGCTCCCGCCGGCCGGGGCGCCGGGCGTGACGGTCGTCGTGCTGTCGAACAGCGAGGCGGGCGCCTGGGACCCGATCCGCCGCCTCGACGCGCTCGTCCGCGGCTGAGCGGGCCGGTCCCCTGCACGTCCCGCGCCTCCGCACGAGACCTCCACACCCTTCCGGCCGCATCGGCGCTCGCGCCACCGACCGCTCGCCTAGGCTCGTGTCCCATGCCCTCCGGACTCTCCGCCGCCCTGACGGCCGCCGTGCCCGCCGCCACGACGGCGGAGCCCGCTCTCGACGGCGTCGCCGGCTGGGCGGTCAACCTCATGGAGACGCTGGGCCCGGTCGGGGCCGCGATCGCCATCGCGCTCGAGAACCTGTTCCCGCCGCTGCCGAGCGAGATCATCCTGCCGCTCGCGGGCTTCACGGCGAGCCAGGGGAGCTTCGGGCTCGTCGAGGCGATCCTGTGGACGACGGCGGGGTCCGTCGTCGGCGCCCTCGCGCTCTACGCGGTCGGGGCGATCATCGGGCGCGAGCGCACGCGGTGGATCGCGGAGCGCCTGCCGCTCGTCAAGGTCGAGGACGTCGACCGCACCGAGCAGTTCTTCCTCCGGCACGGCAGCGCGACGGTCTTCTTCGGCCGCTTCATCCCCATCTTCCGCAGCCTCATCTCGATCCCCGCCGGGGTCGAGCGCATGCCCCTGTGGAAGTTCACCGCGCTCACCACCGCCGGCAGCGCCGTGTGGAACACGATCTTCGTCTACGCCGGGTACGCGCTCGGCGAGCAGTGGCACGTCGTCGAGGAGTACGCGGGCGTCCTGCAGAAGGTCGTCATCGCCGTCGTCGCGGCGGCGGTCGTGTGGTTCGTCGTGACGCGCGTCTGGCGCTGGGTGCACGACGACGAGCGGCCCGCCCACGCGCGCGGCCGTCGGGACGCGGCGCCCGCGCGCGACGAGGCCTGACCACCGCGACCACGCGCGACGGCGCCTGACCGCCTCGCCCGGACGTCCGGAGCCGTAGGCCCGCCCGCGCGGTGCGCGCCGCGGTGGCGGATGATCGGAACGTGCCCGCCCCGACCGAACGGCCCAGCGTGCCCGTGCGCGCGGCCCACGTCGCGCCCGCCGCGGGTGACGGCCTCGGGGTCGCGTCGTGATCCTCTCGCTGCTCGCCGCCGTGGCCGCGAGCCTCCTGTACGCGGTGAGCACGATCATGCAGGCCGTCGCGACGCGCCGGGCCCACGGCCTCGCGGCCGTGGCCCAGCCGCTCGTCGTCGGCGGGCTCGTGGTCGACGGCGTCGGCTGGCTCCTCTCCCTCCTCGCCCTGGACCACCTGCCGCTCTTCGTGGTGCAGGCGGTCGTCGCGGCGTCGCTCGTCGCCGTCGTGCTGCTCGCCCGCCTCGTGCTCGGCGCGACGCTGCGTCGCACGGACGTCGTGTCGATCGGCGTCGTCGTCGCGGGGCTCGTGGTGCTGGCGCTCGCGGCGGGGGAGCAGCCCGCGACGCACCCGCCGGCCGGGTTCACGACCTGGGTCAACGTCGCCGGGGTGGCCGTGGCGGTCGGCACCGCCGCCGCGTACCGGCGCGGGCACCCCGTGCTGCTCGCCGTCCTGGGCGGCCTCGGCTACTCGGTCGCCGCCGTGGCGGCGCGCGGCGCGCACGCGTCCGGGGACCTGCTCGACACCGTGCTCCAGCCGCTCGCCCTCGCGATCGTGCTCGGCGGCGTCGCGGGCGCGCTCGCCTATCTGCGCGCCCTGGAGCGGGGCGCGGTGGGGACGGTCGCCGCGACGGTCTCCGTGATCGAGGTGCTCGCCCCGGGGATCGTCGGCCTCGCCGTGCTCGGCGACGTCGTGCGGTCGGGCTGGGCGGTGCCCGCCGTCGTGGCGACGCTGGCCGCCGTCGGGGGGTGCGTCGTGCTCGCGACGAGCCCGGCGAACGCCGCGGCCGAGGAGGGCGCGCCCGCGGCGACGGAGCCCGAGCCCGCCTAGGGTGGGCCGGGTCGGCCGACCGGGGCAGGCCCGCCGACCGGTGCCGGGCAGACGCTCGGCCCGCACCGAGGAGGGGCACGATGCGCACACCGTTGGACGTCCTCACGCTCGACGAGCTGCGCCGTCGGACGTCGGCGAAGTGGTGCACCTTCGCGCCCGACGTGCTGCCGCTGTTCGTCGCCGAGATGGACGTCGCGCCGTGCGACGCGGTCGTGGACGCCGTGACGGCCGCCCTGCGCTCGGGCGACACCGGGTACGACGTCGGCACCGCGTACGGCGAGGCGTACGCGCGCTTCGCCCGGCGCCGCTGGGGCTGGACGCCCGACGCGGCGACGTCGCGCACGCTGCCCGACGTCATGGTCGCGATCGTCGAGGTGCTGCGCGTCCTCACGTCCCCGGGCGACGCGGTCGTCGTCAACCCGCCCGTGTACCCGCCGTTCTACGGCTTCACCGCGAACGAGGGGCGCCGCGTCGTCGACGCGCCGCTGGGCACCGACGGGCGGCTCGACCTCGACACCCTGGAGCGGGCGTTCGCCGACGCGACCGGCGCCGCCGCGAACGGTGACGGCCCCGGGAGCGGGCGCCGCGCCGTCTGGCTCGTGTGCAACCCGCAGAACCCGACGGGGACCGCGCACACGCGCGCGGAGCTGGCGGCCGGCCTGGCGCTCGCCGCGCGGTACGGGGTGCGCGTCGTGGCGGACGAGATCCACGCGCCCCTCACGCGGCCCGGGCTCGACGGGCGCCCCGCGACGACCCACACGCCGCTCCTCACCGTCCCCGGGGCGGACTCCGCCGTCGCCATCGTCTCCGCGTCGAAGGCGTGGAACCTGCCGGGCCTCAAGGCGGCGGCGGCCGTCGCCGGCCCGGACGCCGCCGACGACCTGCGGCGCATCCCCGAGGAGGCGAGCCACGGCGTCCAGCACGTGTCCGTGCTCGCGCACGTCGCGGCGCTCGACCACGGCGAGGCGTGGCTCGACGACGTCCTCGCGGGCGTCGAGCGCAACGCGTGGCTCCTCGCCGACCTGCTCGCGGAGCACCTGCCCGCGGTGCGCTACCGGCCCGGCGAGGCGACGTACCTCGCGTGGCTCGACGCGCGCGGTCTGCCCGGCCCGGCGGGTGCGGACCCCCGGTCGTGGTTCCTCGACCGCGCGCGCGTCGCGCTGGAGGACGGGCGCCGGTTCGGCCCCGGCGGGCAGGGGCACGTCCGCCTCAACCTCGCGACGGGCGTCGACGTGCTCACCGAGGCGGTCGAGCGCATGGGCACGTCGGTGCGGGACGCCTGAACGTCGCTCGACCACGACCGACGAGTTCTCGGACCTCGGCCGGTCAGACCCCCCGACCACGACCGCACGACCCACCGGAGCACTCCCATGCCGTTCGAGCCCGTCCTCCTCGACCACACGTTCACCGCGCCCGTCGGCGTCGACGTCAAGGGCGACACGTGGCCCTGCGTGGAGGTGCCCGGGGCGCGCGAGCTCTTCGGGTCGCTGCGCGCGGTCCGCGTGGACGCGACCGTCGACGACGTCGCGCTGCGCAACGTGGGGCTCATGCCGACCGGGTCGGGCGGGCTGATGCTGTCGCTCAACGCCGGCGTGCGCAAGCGCCTCGGCAAGGACGTCGGTGACACGGTGGTGGTGCGGCTGGAGCGCCGCCTGAGCTGAGGCGCGCCGCCGCGCCCGCCCTGTCCGGGCATGGGCAGTTGTCCCCATCGCGGCGGCCGACCCGGCCGCGTACCGTCGGCGTGCGACCGTCGAGGACGAAGGCGTCGACGCGTGCGCGTGAGGGGACGCGCAGGGGCGGGAGGGGACGGCATGAGCGGGATGTGGGGCGCCGACGTCCGTGCGCTGCGCGCGCTCGCGTCCGGCCTGCGCTCCGGCGCCGACGCGCTGCGGACCCACCGTGCGCAGGTGGCGGCCGTCGTCGAGGCCGCGACCCGGTGGGACGGGCCCGACGCCGCGCAGTTCCGCAGCGCGTGGGCCAGCACGCTCGGGCCCTCGCTCACCGGCACCGCGAGCCTCCTCGACGCCGCGGCCGACCGCCTCGCCACGGACGCCGACCAGCAGGAGTCGGCGAGCGCCGACGGCGGCGCCCTCGCGGGCCCGGGCGGCGCGCCCACGTCCGGCCCGGGCGGGCCGCAGCAGACCGTCCCCACGCCGACGCCTGGCGAGTACGCCGCGATGGACGCGGGCGAGCGCGCCGCGTGGCTCGAGAACGCGACGGACGCGCAGGTCGCGGCGCTCTACGACCAGATGGTGCGCCTCGGTGTCGACCCCGACTCCCCGGGGTTCGCGGAGCTCGCCGTCACGCACTGGACGCGCGTCGCCGCGGGCGAGGCGGGGTTCGACTTCGCCGACTGGGACCCGTCCGCGGGGGCGTCGGCCAACCGCGAGATCATCGAGAGCGTCTACACGTACTACGGCGAGCTCTACCTCGACAACCCGTGGATGCAGTGGGCCGGCATGGCCGCGATGATCGGGCCGTCGTTCGCCGCCGGGTTCTTCGACCTCGACATGATGCGGCAGCTCGCGCAGGGCGTCGCGAGCGGCGCCCGGGCGCTGCCGCCCGGCGTCGACCGGGCGGCGCTCGAGGCGATCGCGACGATGTCGGACGCCGAGCTCGGCTTCTACGAGAACCAGTTCCTGTCGATGCAGCGCGAGATCTTCGTGGACCAGGCCGTCATGCACGAGGCGTACCTGAACGGCGGCATGCAGGAGATGGAGCGGCTGCTCGAAGCCGGCGTCATCGACGGCGCCGCGTACCAGGCGTGGGCGGACGTCGAGGCCGGCCGGGCGGGCGACGCGCAGGCGCTCGCGGACGGCAACACCGCCCTGCTGTGGCGCGAGCAGAACCAGATCATCGCCGACGACTGGCAGACCATGCGCGACCACCCGGTCACGGGCGAGGCGTTCACGTACCTCATGACGCTCGTCGGCGAGCCGTCGATCCCCGGCGCGGGCACGTACGCGCAGCACGACCCCTTCACGGTGAGCGTCGAGACGCCCGGCCCGGAGAACCTCGGGATCCCGTTCACGGGCATCACGTTCGACAACCCCGTGCAGGGCACGGTGACGGTGGAGACGCCGTTGCCGGGCGGCAACATCGCCGACCAGGCGACCCGCTGGGAGTACATCTCGAACGACACGCTGCCCGCCTACCAGCAGCTCGTCACGCAGCACCCGGACCAGGCGGCGCAGATCATCGGCACCGACGTGTCCGACCGGATCGCCGACTACCGGCTCACGAACCCCGCCCGCATCGGACGCATCCTTGACAGACTGACCGAGTGGGACGTGGACGTGGACCAGTGAGCCGGGGGTTCCGTCGCGCGCACGGGACGGCGCCGAGGGCCGGCGTCGCCGCGGTCCTGCTCGCGGGGGCGCTCGCCGGGTCTCTCGTGCTGACGGGGTGCACCGTGACGTTCGGCGACCCGGACGACGCGGCTACCGGACCGGGCGGGACGACGGCCCCGGGCGGCCCGACGTCGTCGGGCGGCGGGGGCGCGACGGGCGCGACGACGATCGACGACATCGAGAGGGGCGAGACCGTGCGCTGGGACGTGAGCAGGCCGATCACCGCGGAGTCCGTCGGGCTGGGCGAGTCGATGGCCGTCGTGCAGGTGCCGGACGGCGCGGCCGAGGTCGAGCTGACGCTCCCCGACGGCACGTGGACCACGACGGCCGAGGAGCTGACGATCCAGCCCCGGCGCGGGTACGTGAGCGCGATCAACGTGTTCCGCACGCTCTCCGGCGGGCAGGCCGTGCACGACCAGCTCGTGGCCGACGCGCAGGTGCTGGGCTTCCCCCGATCGCAGGTCGACCGGTGGCTCGACGAGCTGCCTGCGTCGCTCGACGCGTCGCGCGCGGGCGGGACGCGGGCCCGCACGGGCATCAACGGGTCGAACGGCGACGTCGAGACGTCCGTGCAGATCAGCCACGAGCCCGGGCCGGGGGGCGACGCGTCGGTGCGCCTCTGGTACGTGATCAGCCCGGTCACGCCGGACTGACGTCGACGGCGGACGCGCGTCACGGGCAGGCCGACTCGGCCCCGCTGCCCTGCTCGGCGACCTGGAAGTAGATCGGGTTCTGCCAGTCGGCGCCCTCCCCGCGCACCCGCGGCAGCTCGGCGCAGGTCCAGCCCTGCTGCGGGGTGAACTGGCCCCCCGCGACGACGCGGGCGCCGCTCCACCGCCACGAGGTCTCCTGGCCGGTCGCGGCCCGGAGGTCGACGTCGAAGGACACCGACCGCGTGCCCGCGGGCACCGTGAAGGCCACGTAGTAGTTGCGGACCTGGCTCCCCGGCTCGCCCCACGTCTCGAACGAGATCGAGCGGACCGTGCAGCCGGAGAGGACGGCGCGCCCCTCGCCGCGCGCGACGCACGTGCCGGCCGCCGTCGTCTGCCACCGGCCGGCGGAGACGGGCGCGGCGGTCCGGGCCTGGTCCGTCCACGCGGCCGTCGTGGGCTCGACGGCCGCGTGCGCGACGCCCCACCACGAGGCCGTCACGAGCGTCAGGACCGCCAGGAGCAGGCTCAGCGTGCGGCGCCCGGCCGTCTGACCGGCCGTCGCGCCGGCCCGTCGGCCGGTCCGGGCGCCGGTCATCGGCGGACCGGCACGCGCCGCGGTGCGGGCGGGACGAGCAGGGTGAGGCCGAGCAGGCCGAGCAGGCCGACGAGGAGGGGGACCGCCACGGCGGGGGTCGTCAGGCGCACGATCGCGGTGCCCCAGCCGGCGAGCTGGACCGCGGGCTTCCACACGTCGCCCGAGGCGGTGTAGTCCAGGGCGTCCGCGTAGGCGTTGTTGTCGCCCTTCATGCTGACCGTGTACCGGTCGTCGCCCGTCTGCTCGACGGCCTCGACGCGGTGGGTCACCAGGTCGCCGGTCAGCTCGCTGGGCAGGCTCACCACGTCGCCGACGGCCAGGTCGGCCGCCGGGACCGGCCGGGCGACCAGGAGGTCGCCCGTCATGATCCCCGGCTCCATCGATCCGGAGATCACGACGAGGGGCTTGATGAGGCCGGCCGCGGTCGCGCCCCACACCGCCCCGCACACCAGCCCGAAGGCGGCGAGGACCCACAGGACGAGGACGGCCCCGCGCCGCAGTACCTGCATCGGTGGTTCTCCTCCTCCTGCGTCCGGCGTCGGGTCAGGCCGTCGCGGTGGCGGAGACCGTGACGACGAGCGTCCCGGTGGCCCCCTGGTTCGACGGCGCCCAGTCGCTCGGCGCCGTGACGGTGAGCCGGAACTGGTCGCTGGACGTGCCGCCGGTGGCGTCGAGCGTCGTGGCGAGCCCGGAGACGGAGGCGGAGGGGTTCGTGGTGAAGGTCGAGCCCGAGGCGAAGCGGACGCTGGACGTCAGCGCGGCCTTCACCGAGCTCTCGTTGCGCACCCACAGGTCGATCGTGCGCGTCTGGCCGGGCAGGAGGTTCGCGAGCGCGTCCGACGGCACGACGAGCTCGATGGCGTCCGGGTCGGCCGAGTCCTTCCAGGTCGTCCCGTCCAGCGACCCCTGGAGGTCGAAGGTCGCGGCCGTCGCGGGCGCCGCGAAGAACGCGTTGTCGGTCCAGGCGGCGCTGGTGAGCGCCGCCCCGATGCCACCGACGGCGAGTGCCGCCAGCCCGAAGGCGGCGAAGGCGCGGCGCTTGTCGCGGCGCGGGGCGGGGGTCGTCTCGGGGGTGTGGAGAGTCATGACTCGAAAAGTACGGAGTCCTCCTCAACTCTGGCGCACCTGTTCCTCAGGAAAAGCGCAGGATCAGCCCGGGATCGCGGCGCGCGCCCGCACACCTGCGCAAAGACCGGGCGAGCGTGCGGGGAAGGGGAGCGCGTCGCGGCTCCGCGGGACGTGGGAGAAGTTGTGGGAGGTGAAGAAGCGGCGGACGAACCGGGCCGGTCCGTCCGTCGGTGCCGGCGGCGTCGGTGCCGTCGGGTAGCGTCCGTCTCGTCCCGAACGGCACGGAGCAGGGGAGCACAACGAGTGAGCAGCGTCGCGCACGGCCACGGTCGGTCCGGCACGCACGGCCGGTGGCGCGGGAGGGCCGCCCGCTGGACGACGGCCGCGGCGCTCGTCCCCGTCCTCGCCCTGCCCCTCGCGGCGTGCACGCCCGACCGCCCGGAGGCGTCCGACGCCGCAGCCGCGCTCGCCGACGCCCTCCAGGCCGGCGACGTGAGCGCGCTGGAGTTCCGCAACGGCGCCGCGAAGGACGTCCAGGGCCACCTGGAGGCGGTGCTCGAGCCGCTCGCGCCGTACGAGCGCACGGTCGAGGTGGAGTCGGTGGACGTCGACGAGGAGGGCGACGACGCGGGCGACCGCGCGACGGCGACGCTCGCCTACCGCTGGGAGGTCGCGGGCGACCAGGCCTGGGAGTACACCACCACGGCGGAGCTCACGTTCGCGGAGCCGGGCGAGGGCGAGGACGGCCCGGGCGCCTGGGACGTCGTGTGGGAGCCCGACGTGCTCGTCCCCGAGCTCGGCCAGGGCGGCCGGCTCGCGGTGAGCCGCGTGCCGGCGGTCCGTGCGGGCATCCTCGGCGCCGACGGCGTCCCCATCGTCGAGGACCGTCCCGTCTACCGGATCGGCGTCGACAAGACGCGCGTGGGCTCCGCCCAGTGGGACGGCGCGGCGCGGGCGCTCGCGGGCGTCGTCGGGCTGGACCCGGAGGAGTACGCGCAGCGTGTCGCCGGGGCCGGGGAGAAGGCGTTCGTCGAGGCCATCACCGTCCGTACGGAGGACACCGCGGGCGTCGACGTCGACGCGGCGCGCGGCATCGAGGGCGTCGCGGTCATCGACGACGCGATCCCCCTCGCCCCGACGCGCGAGTTCGCGCGTCCCCTGCTCGGGCGCGTGGGCGAGGCGACGGCGGAGATCGTCGAGGAGTCCGAGGGCGCGGTCGCTGCGGGCGACCAGGTCGGTATCTCCGGCCTCCAGCGTCAGTACGACGAGCAGCTCCGCGGGGTGCCGGGCCTGTCGATCGAGGTCGTGCCGGGCGAGGCGGACGCGGACGCGGAGCCGACGGAGGTGTTCTCGGTCGATCCGGTGGACGGCGTGCCGCTGAGCACGACGCTGCGCCCGGACATGCAGGTCGCCGCCGAGGCGGTGCTCGCCGGGCAGGGACCGAGCGCGATCGTCGCGATCCAGCCCTCGACGGGCTCCGTGCTCGCGGCGGCGAGCTCGACCGCGGGCGAGGGTCTCTCGACCGCCACGACGGGCCAGTACGCGCCGGGATCGACGTTCAAGGTCGCGACGACGCTCGCGATGCTGCGCGCGGGCCTCACCCCGGACACGACCGTCTCCTGCCCGCCCACGCTGACCGTCGAGGGCCGCGAGTTCCAGAACGTGCCCGGCTACCCGACGGCGGCGCTCGGCGACGTGCCGCTGCGCACGGCGTTCGCGAACTCGTGCAACACGGCGATGATCGGGCAGCGGGAGGCCGTGTCGCAGCAGGCGCTGCACGACGCCGCCGCCTCGCTCGGGCTGGGCGTCGAGTCCGAGCTCGGCGCGCCCGCGTTCTTCGGCGACGTCCCGACGGACGCGCAGGGCACCGAGCACGCCGCGTCGATGATCGGGCAGGGCAAGGTCCAGGCGTCGCCCCTCGCGATGGCGACGGTCGCCGCGAGCGTCGCCGCCGGGCGCACGGTCGCGCCGGTCCTCGTCCACCCGGACGTCCAGACCGTCGCCGAGGAGCAGCCCGCCTCGACCCTCACCGAGCAGGAGGCGGCGACGCTGCGCGAGCTCATGCGCGGCGTCGTCACGGACGGCTCGGCGTCGATCCTCCAGGACCTCCCGGGCGAGCCCGGGGCGAAGACGGGCACGGCGCAGTACGGCGACGGCAGCCAGTCCCACGCGTGGATGATCGCGACGCAGGGCGACCTCGCGGTCGCCGTGTTCGTCGAGACGGGCGAGGGCGGCGCCGTGACGGCGGGGCCGCTCATGCACGCGTTCCTCGACGCGCCGAACGCCTGACGCCCGCCGCTCCCCGGCGGCCGGAATAGGTCCGGCCGCCGGACGGTTGTCCACGAGCGGGTATGATCGGTTGCCGCGGGCGTCCGTATGCCCGCGTCCAGCGAGAACCCACCGTTCCGGGAGAACCTCCGTGTTCGTCAGCGTGCCTGCCTGGCAGCTCACCCAGCGCCGCGACGTCGACCTCCGTCGAGTCGCCAGCGCGCTGTGTCGCTGACCCCCCGTCGCCGCTGACGCCTCCCCGCCTCCGCACACCCGTCAGGACCCCGGGTCGCCTCGCGACCTGAGCCGCTGACGCGCGTGGCGCGCCCCCGTCAGGCCGCTGGCTACCTCCGTGCCTGCGTCCCTGCCCGGGCCGCGCTGCTGCCGGCGCCCCGCGACGACGTCCCGAGCCCCTCTCCCGAGAGCGGGCGCTCGTGCGCCCGCGTCACCCCGAAAGGTCCTCCGTGTCCTCGACCCCCTCGACGGCCTCCTCGCAGGCCGACCCGCAGGCGAAGCAGGCTCCGGCCGCTGCGCCCGCGAAGAAGAAGCGCCGGTTCCCCTCGTTCAGCGTGCAGATCCTGCTCGGCCTCGCGGTCGGCGTCGGGCTCGGTGCCCTCGCCCTCGCCATGGGCCCGCAGGACGCCGCGGGCGACGTCCCCAACGGCCTCACCACGACGCTCGACACGATCGGCTCGTCGTTCGTGACGCTGCTCAAGGCGGTCGTGCCGCCGCTGATCTTCACCGCGATCGTCGCGTCGATCGCGAACCTGCGGACCGTCACCAACGCCGCGCGCCTCGCCGGTCAGACGCTGCTGTGGTTCGCCATCACCGCCGCGATCTCGGTAGCCGTGGGCATCGGCCTGGGCCTGCTGTTCCAGCCGGGCAACCGCGCGTCGGTCTCGCTCGACGCCGCCTCCGAGCCGGGCCGCACCGGCACGTGGCTCGACTTCCTCAACGGTCTCATCCCGGGCAACGTCCTGGGTCTCGGCGCCTCGACGAGCCTCGAGACCGGTGACGACGGCGCGCTCACCGGAGCAGCGTCGACGTCCGTCAGCTTCAACGTGCTGCAGATCCTCGTCGTCGCGCTCGTCATCGGCATCGCGGCGCTCAAGTCGGGCAAGAAGGCGGACCCGTTCCTCGCGTTCAACCGCTCCGCGCTCGCGATCGTGCAGAAGGTGCTGTGGTGGATCATTCGCCTCGCGCCGATCGGCACCGCCGGCCTGATCGGCTACGCCATCGCGGCGTACGGCTGGACGTCGCTCGCGTCGCTCGCGTGGTTCGCCGTCGCGATCTACGTCGGCCTCGCGGTCGTGCTGTTCGTCGTCTACCCGATCCTGCTGCGCACCAACGGCCTGAAGATCTCGAGCTACTTCCGCGGCGCGTGGCCCGCGATCCAGCTCGCGTTCGTCTCGCGCTCCTCGATCGGCACGCTGCCCGTGACGCAGCGCGTCACCGAGCGCAACCTCGGCGTGCCGAGCGAGTACGCGTCGTTCGCCGTGCCGCTGGCCGCGACGACCAAGATGGACGGTTGCGCCTCGATCTACCCGGCCATCTCGGCGATCTTCGTCGCGCAGATCTTCGGCATCGACCTGTCGATCACCGACTACCTGCTCATCGCGTTCGTGTCCGTCGTCGGCTCCGCCGCGACCGCGGGCCTCACCGGCGCGATCGTCATGCTGACCCTCACGCTCTCGACCGTGGGCCTGCCGCTCGCGGGCGTGGGCCTGCTGCTCGCGATCGACCCGATCCTCGACATGGGCCGCACCGCGGTGAACGTCGCGGGCCAGGCGCTCGTGCCCACGATCGTGGCGAAGCGCGAGGGCATCCTCGACCTCGAGCAGTACGAGGCCGCGACGGCCGAGGACCTCTTCGTGGACGAGGACGACGACGCGTCGTCCGAGACGACCACGGAGTCCCCGGCGCCGGCCGAGGCCGCGGAGGCCTCGCCGTCGGGCACCAAGGAGCGCGTGGGCGCCTCCGCCTGACGCCGACCAGGCGATTCCTCGCCGTCGAGCACGACGTTGCTGCCGTTGTCCGAGGGATGACGGCAGCAACGTCGTTCTCGGCGTCAGGGGTGGGGGTGGCCCTCGCGCAGGACGGCGAGGCGCGAGCGGTACTCCTGCTCGTCGATCTCGCCGCGCGCGTACCGCTCGCCGAGGATCGCGACCGGGTCAGGGCCGGGGGCGCGCCAGCCGCCGGGACCGCCCGGGCCCCAGCCGCGCCGCGCGCGGCGGGCGACGAGGAAGACCACGGACGCGAAGAGCAGGAACCACAGCAGGGGGAAGACGAACCACCACGGTCCGGGCCCCCAGCCGGGGTGGGCCACGGACGCGACGGCCTCCGTGGGGACCACGGCCCCGGTGAGTGCGGTGAGCATGACGACCTCCGGTGTCGGTGCGCCTCGCCGGTCCCGGCGAGGGCGGCCGTCCGCCGGCCGCACCCCCAGGCTCGCGCCCGCCCGACGCCGCGTCGTCACCCGGGCGTGCCGACCTCGCTCGTCCCCCGGTGCCGCCCGCGACGGTCGGTCGGGAGCTCAGCCTGCCCAGCCCGGACGGACGACGCCCGACTCGTACGCCGCGACGACGAGCTGCGCCCGGTCCCGCGCGCCCAGCTTCGCCATGACCCGCGAGACGTGGGTCTTCACGGTCGACTCCGACAGGAAGAGCGACCCGGCGATCTCCTCGTTCGACAGCCCGCCCGCGACCTCGACGAGCACCTCGTGCTCGCGCGGCGTGAGCTCCTCGACACCGCGCACCGGCCCGACGGCGCGCGTCGCGTCCGCGACCCGCGACAGCAGCCGCCGGGTCACGGTGGGCGAGAGCAGCGCGTCGCCGCGCGCCGCGACCCGCACCGCCCGGACGAGGTCGACGGGCTCGGTGTCCTTGACGAGGAAGCCGCTCGCGCCGCCGCGGATCGCGTCGGTCACGTACTCGTCGAGCTCGAACGTCGTGACGACCACGACGTGCACGTGCGACGCCGCGCGGTCCGCGACGATCCGCCGCGTCGCCTCCAGGCCGTCGAGACCGGGCATGCGGATGTCCATGAGCACGACGTCGGGCAGGTGCTCGAGCGCGAGGCGGACGGCGTCGTCGCCGGTCGCGGCCTCCGCGACGACGCGCATGTCGTCCTCGGAGTCGATGAGCGCGCGGAAGCCACCCCGCACGAGCGCCTGGTCGTCGGCCAGCACGACGTCGATCACGGTGCCTCCTCGCGCTGCGGCGGTGCGTCGTCGGCCGCGTCGGACCGTCCGGCGGCGCCCGGCCCGGGCGGGGAGCCCGGCCAGGGAAAGACTGCCCGCACCCGGAAGCCACGTCCAGAGGAGGACGGCGCGGGGCCGGCGGCGAGCGAGCCGCCGACGCTCTCGACGCGCTCGCGCATGCCCCGCAGGCCGTAGCCCGGCTCCGGCTCCGCGCCTGGGGCCGCGCCGTCGTCGGTCACGGTCACGGTCACCGCGCCGTGCGGTGCGGGACGCACCGCGACCTGCACGTCCGCCCGCGTGGCGCCGTGCGCGTGCCGCCGCACGTTGGTCAGCGACTCCTGCACGACGCGGTAGACGACGCCCGCGAGCCGGTCGGGCAGTCCCGCCGCGGCCGGGTCGACGTCGAGCGCGACCGCGAGGCCGCCGCCCTCCGCCTGCCGCACGAGCCGGGGGAGCGCCGCGAGGTCCCACGTCGGGGCGAGGGGCGCGACGTCGTCGTGCGCGTCGCCGCGCACGACGCCCAGCACCGCGCGCACCTCGTCGAGCGCCTCGGTGCTCGCGGCGCGGATCGCGGTCAGCGCACCGCGGGCCTGCTCGGGGTCGCGGTCGAGCAGGTGCAGGCCGACGCCCGCCTGGACGGTGATGGCGGACAGCGAGTGCGCGAGCACGTCGTGGACCTCGCGCGCGATCCGCAGGCGCTCGTCGGCGACGGCGGTCCGCTCCCGCTCGGCGCGCGCCAGGCGCTCGGTCTCGCGAGCCGCGGCGAGCCGCGCGGACCGGTCGCGGACCGTCCCGGCGACGAGCAGCACGACGACGGTCCACGCGGTCCCACCGAGCAGCGTCGCCGGGGGCGGCGCGTCCGGGCGGAGCGCCGCCGCCGTGACGACCGCGCCCGCCAGGAGCACCGCCCCGCCCCACGCGACCCGGCGCGCGCGCACCGCGGGTCCGCTGAGCAGCACCCCCACGAGCACGCCCACGGGACCGGCGAGCACCGGGCCCCACGCGTACCCGGCGACGAGGAACGTGCCCGCCGCACCCACGGACACGACGACGGCGACGACCGGCCACCGCACGAGGAGCACGAGGGCGAGCGGGGGCACGAGGAGGAGCGCGAGCGCCGCGGCGTCGAGCGGCCGGGCACCGGGCTGGCCGTGCGTCGCGCCCACGGAACCGACGACCGTGACCACCGCGAGCACCACGGCGAGGAACGCCCGGGGGCGGCGGCGGTCGAGCGGGCCCATGCGTCGCACGCTACGCCGCGCGCGGCCGGGCCGCGTCCGACCGGGGTGCCGGGCGACGTCGTCCCGGGGTGCCGGGTCGCGTGGCCCCGGGGTGCCGCGCGGCGGCGGACGGAGGCGCGGGCGTCAGGCGCCGTCGTGCACCGCGTCGAGCACGACCGGGTCGGCGCACCCGCGCGCGAAGCCGGCGATGCGCCGGTCGACGTCGCGCTGGAGCACCCACGACCCGACACGCTCGGCGACCGGGGCGAGCCAGCGCGGCCGGCAGCGGAAGCTGTAGCGCCACGTCGCGCGCGTGCCGCCGCCCGGGTCGGGCGCGAAGCGCCAGCCGCCCGCGAGGTTCTCGAAGAACCACGACCCGCGGACCATGCGCATGCCGACGTTGGTCGGCGGGTTGTACGAGACGTACTCGCTCACCATGGACAGCCCGCTGCGGTGCCGGGTGAAGGTCTGCACGCCCTTCGCGGGCGCGGTCGCGCCGTCGAGGAAGTGCTGGTGGCGGATGAAGGGGTCCCAGCGCAGGCGGACGGCGCCCGTCGTCTGCGAGACGGCGAACGCCGTCGCGGGGTCGACGGGGACCACGAGCGAGGACTCGACGACGGGCATGGTCGGATGCTCCCACGCCGGGCGGCGCCTCGCCGCCCGCCTCAGGTCGCGACGAGCCCGGCACCGGCGTGCCCCCGGGCGCGAGCAGGCCCCGGACGCGAGGACGGCCCGCCCCTCGACGAGGGACGGGCCGTCCGGACCGCGGCGCGTGGCGTCAGGACGCGAACGCGTACCCGGCCTCGACGCACTGGGCGCGGAACGCGTCGAGCGACGCCTGGAGATTCGACGTGCTGATGGTCTCGCCCTGGACGGCGGCCTCGAAGGGCGCCTTGATCCCGTTGAGGTTCTCCTGAAGCTCCGGGTCGGCGAAGTTCTGCACCGCGGCGATGCGCTCGCGCGTCGTGTAGATCGCGGCGGCGGCGTCCTCGTCGTCCGGCGTGGCGAGGAGCGGCGTCGTCTCGGTGACGAGGCGCTCGGCGGAGTACTCGCCGCCGTAGAAGGTGCTGCACGTCGTGGTGACGGCGACGACGGTCGGCGTGACCTCGGGGGCCGCCTCGGTCGTGGTCTCGGTCGCGGGGGTGGTCGCCGCGTCGTCGCTCGCCGGGTCGGTCGGCGAGGCGCAGGACGCCAGCAGGAGGGCACAGGAGAGCGCCGCGGTGGCGGCAAGAAGCTTACGCATGCTAACGATTCCACACTCTGGCGCACGCGGGGCGCAAGAAGATTCGCGGGGAGCCGGGGCGGGAGCCGCGGAATCCTGCGGCTCGTGCGGCGAGCTTGTGCGCAGCGTCACAAAGGAGAGCGGCCGCGCGTCACACGACGTCGAGGACGACCTTCCCGCGCACGTGCCCCTCGGCGACGAGGCGGAGGGCCTCCGCGGCCTCGGCGAGCGGGAACCGGGCCGAGATCTCCGCCCGGAGCCGTCCGTCCTCGGCGAGCGCGAGCACCTCGTCGAGGGCGCCCTTCGCGTCGACCTTGTCGGCGATCCCGGCGGCGCGCGAGGTGTCCGTCCCGACGACGGTCACGGCGCTCGGCGGGTCGTCGGCGTCGGCGGGGGAGAGGTGCTCGCCCAGCAGCGCGACGGTCGCGGCCACGGTCTCCTCCGTGCCGACGAGGTCGACGACGACGCTCACCTCGTCGAGCCCGTCGGGCAGCGCGCGGACCGCGTCGACGAGCCCCGGGCCGTACGCGACGGGCGTCGCGCCGAGGTCGCGCACGTAGTCGTGGTTCGCGGGCGAGGCCGTCCCGACGACGCGGGCACCGAGCGCGGTCGCGATCTGCACCGCCGCGGACCCGACGCCCCCGCTCGCGCCGTGCACGAGCACGACGTCGCCCTCGCCCGTGTCGGCCTGCACGAGCGCGGAGAACGCGGTCGCGGCCGCGACGGGCAGGACCGCGGCCTGGTCGAAGGGGACGGACGACGGCTTGCGCCGCACGTGGTCGGCGCGGACGAGCGAGAGCTCGCGCTGCGCCCCCGTGCCGTGCCACACGACCTCGTCGCCGGGGGCGAGGTCCGGGACGTCGGGCCCGACGGCGTCGACCACCCCGGCCGCCTCGAACCCCAGCACGCCGGGGACGCGGCCACCGAACGCGCCGGCGAGCCGCTTGAGGTCCGCGGGGTTGACGCCGACGACGCGGTTCGCGACGCGCACCTGGCCGGGGCCGGGAGCGCCGACCTCCTCGTCGTCGACCCGCAGGCCCTCGGGCCCGCCGAACTCCTCGAAGACGACGACCGTGCTCATGCCGACCCCCGTGGTCTCGCCGTCGGTCGCCCACCGCGAGGGCGAGTCCGCGCGGTGGCCCCGGGGTGGCCGGGCGGTTCCACTCTTCCATCGCGGACCGCCGCTGTCATGCGGCGGACGTGGGCAGGAGTCCCCGTCCGGGACGGTTTCACCCCGTCCCGAGCGTTGGGGAGGGTGATGACGACACCGTTCGAGAGCTCCGACCACCCGCTCGACCCCCGGCCCGCGCGCGAGCGGCTGCTCGCCGTGCGCGCGGAGGCGTCGGAGCGCCTGCGGGCGCTGCGCGCCGACGTCGCGGGCATCGTCGAGGCGTCGCGCGACTCCAACGCGGACGACGAGCACGACCCCGACGGCGCGACGATCGCGTTCGAGCGCGCCCAGGTGGACGCGCTCGCGCGCGACGCGGCCGCGCGGGTCGAGGAGGTCGACGCCGCCCTCGCGCGCCTGGACGCGGGGACCTACGGCGTCTGCGCGGGGTGCGGGCAGCAGATCGCCGCCGGGCGCCTCGAGGCGCGCCCGACGGCGCGGACCTGCGTCGCGTGCGCGGCCGCGGTGCACTGAGCGACCGGGCCCGCCGCGACCAGCCCCCTCGCTACCGGGCCGACCGCGGCCGGGTCAGAGCTGGCCGTGGCCCTTCTTCGACGGGACGCCGGCGATGAGGCCGCCGTCCACGACGAACTCCGAGCCCGTCGAGTACGACGCCTCGTCGCTCGCGAGGAAGACGATCATGCGCGAGACCTCCTCGGGCGCCGCGGGGCGGCCGAGCGGGATGAGGAGGTCGTCCGGGTTGAGCGACGCGGTCATGGGCGTCGAGATGAACCCGGGGTGCACCGAGTTGACGCGCACGCCGTACGGGCCGAGGTCGAGCGCGACGGACTTCGTCAGCCCGCGGACGCCGAACTTCGACGCGACGTAGCCGTGCAGGCCCGCGCTCCCGCGCATGCCCTCGACCGACGAGATGTTGATGATCGACCCCGCGCCGGCCTTCGCCATGATCGGCGACACCGCGCGGATCCCGAGGAACGTGCCGGTGAGGTTGATGTCGATGATCCGGCGCCAGGCGGCGACGTCGAACTCCGTGATGGGACCGCCGTTGGCGATGCCCGCGTTGTTGACGAGCACGTCGACGCGCCCGAACGCGTCGAGCGTGGCCGCGACGGCGGCCGCCCACTCGTCCTCGCTCGTCACGTCGAGGTGCACGTAGCGGGCGTCGGGGCCGAGCTCGCGCGCGAGCGCCTCGCCCTTCGCGTCGTCGAGGTCCGCGACCACGACCTTCGCGCCCTCTGCGACGAGCGCGCGCGCGTTCGTGACGCCCATGCCGCCGGTGCCGCCGGTGACGATCGCGACCTTGTTCTGCACCCTTCCGGGAGTGCTGCCCATGGTGGGGCTCCTTTCCTTGCCGGGCACGGCGGCGTCGGCCCGCCTCGTGAGCGGGGGCGTCGTCGCGCGGGTGGTGCGCACCTGCCCGCCGGGGACCGGGGTCGACCGGCGGAGGGGACGGCTCGTCAGGGCGACGGCGTGGTCCACCAGGCGGGCAGGGCGTCTCGGGCGACCCGCGGGAAGAGCCCGGGGTCACGGGGAGGGGGCGTGGCGAGCCACACCTCGAGCGCGCCGACCGTGCCGAAGCCGACGTACGTCGCGAACGCGCGCGCCGCGACGTCGTCCGTCGCGGTGGTCGTGGCTCCCGCCGACGGCTCGGCCGGGAGTCCCGCCGAGGTGCCGGCCGGGGCCGACGGCAGGAGGCCCGGGTGGGCGTGCAGGTGCTCGACGAGCGTGCCGGTGACGTGGCTGGCGAGCAGCCGGAACAGCGGCGCGCTGAGGCCGCCCTCCAGCGCGCGCTCGTAGACGGGGAGGTGGGCCTCGACGTGCACGACGAGCGCACGGCTCCAGTGGTCGACGACCTTGCGGGAGCGGGCGGCGACGTCGTCGGCCGTCTCGGCGGCCCGGACGTCGGCGAAGAACCGGTCGCGGATCGCGTCGAGCTCGGCGCCGAGCACGCGCGCGAGGAGCTCGGACGGGCTCGACGCGTGGTCGTAGAACGTCACGCGGTTGATCCCCGCCCGGGCCGCGACGGCGGACACCGTGAGCCGGGTGACGTCCTGCTCCGCCGCGAGCGCGAGGATCGCGGTCCGCAGGGCCGCGGCGGTGCGGGCGGTGCGCTTGTCCACGGCCACCTCCTCCGCGTCGTGCCGTGCGCTGCGTCGTCCTCGACGTTACGCCGAGGCAATCACTTAAGCAACAGGTGTTGCCTATCTCACCTGCCCAGAGGCGGTCCCGCGATCGCGGTCGTACCGTCGAGAGAGCGGCCGCAGGTCCGCGGCCACACCAACCCGAGGGGGCGGACATGGTCACGAACACGCGCCGGGCCGAGAGGCACACCGGAGAACCCGACGTCGTCGAGCTCAACCCGATCTTCGCCAGACCGGGGGAGGCGACGGCGCTGCCCAAGTTCCGGTTCCCTGAGGACGAGTCCCTCCAGGAGACGGCGTACCAGATCGTCCACGACGAGGCGATGCTCGACGGGAACGCGCGGCTCAACCTCGCGACGTTCGTCGGCACGTGGATGGACGAGCACGCTGCGCGGCTGTACCTCGAGGCCGCCGACAAGAACATGATCGACAAGGACGAGTACCCGCAGACGGCGGCCGTCGAGACGCGGTGCTGGACGATGCTCGCCGACCTGTGGCACGCGCCCGACCCGGAGCACACCATCGGGACGTCGACCATCGGCTCGTCCGAGGCCTGCATGCTCGGCGGTCTCGCCCTCAAGCGGCGCTGGCAGCACGCGCGCCGCGCCGCCGGCAAGCCGACCGACCGCCCGAACCTCGTGCTCTCGAGCGCGGTCCAGGTGTGCTGGGAGAAGTTCTGCAACTACTTCGAGGTCGAGGCGCGCTACGTCCCGATCTCCGAGGACCACAAGGTCCTCGACGGCCACGACCTCGAGACGTACGTGGACGAGAACACGATCGGCGTCGTCGCCATCATGGGCGTGACCTACACCGGCATGTACGAGCCGGTCGCCGAGATCGCGGCGGCCCTCGACCGGATCCAGGAGTCCACGGGCCTGGACGTGCCCATCCACGTCGACGGCGCGTCGGGCGCGATGATCGCCCCGTTCCTCCAGCCCGACCTCGAGTGGGACTTCCGCGTCCCCCGCGTCGCGTCGATCAACACCTCCGGCCACAAGTACGGCCTGGTCTACCCGGGCCTCGGGTGGGTCGTCTGGCGCGACACGGAGTCGCTGCCGGAGGACCTCGTGTTCCGCGTGAGCTACCTCGGCGGGGACATGCCGACGTTCGCCCTCAACTTCTCGCGCCCCGGCGCGCAGGTGCTCCTCCAGTACTACCTCTTCCTGCGGCTCGGGCGTACCGGCTACGAGGCCGTGCAGCGCACGTCGCGCGACGTCGCGCTCTACCTGTCGGGCGAGATCGCGAAGATGCCCGCGTTCGAGCTGTGGAACGACGGCTCGGACATCCCCGTGTTCGCGTGGCGCCTGCGCGAGGGCCACACGAAGAACTGGGACCTCTACCACCTGTCGGAGCGGCTGCGCACCAAGGGCTGGCTCGTGCCCGCGTACCCCATGCCCGACGACCTCACGGACCTCACCGTCCAGCGCGTCGTCGTGCGCAACGGCTTCAGCCACGACCTGGCGTCCGCGTTCCTCGCGGACCTGCGCGACGAGGTCGCGCTCCTCGACGCCCTCACCGGCCCGATGCCGACCGAGGGCCAGCGCTCCAACTTCCACCACTGACCCGGACGACCGCGGGAAGGACGGACCATGGCACAGGGGGCAGCACAGGATCCGCCCGGAGGCTCGGGACCGCACGTCCGGGCCGACGGCACGCACGCGCCGACGGCGGCGCACGTCAAGCCGCACCCGTACGGGTCGCCCGGCTCCCGGCAGCCGCCGGGCCACGCGGGGCCCGCCATCGGGGCGCCCGCCGCGGGCGCGACGACGTTCATGTCGGTCGTGCAGCTCGCGATGCTCACCGTGGTGGTGGTCGCGTCGCTGCGCTCGCTGCCGGCGATGGCGTCGTACGGGCTCGGCTCGGTGACGCTCTTCATCGTCCCGGCGATCCTCTTCCTCGTCCCGACGGCGCTCGTCGCGGCCGAGCTCGCGACCGGCTGGAAGGGCGGCGTCTTCACCTGGGTGCGCGAGGCGTTCGGCGAGCGGGCCGGGTTCGTCGCGATCTGGCTCCAGTGGATCCAGAACGTCGTCTGGTACCCCACGCAGATCGCGTTCATCGCGGCGAGCCTGTCGTTCGTCGTGGGCGACCCGGGCCTCACGCAGAACGGCCTCTACACGGCCGTCGTGATCCTCGTCCTGTACTGGGGGTCGACGCTCATCACGCTCGCCGGCGGCAACCTGTTCGCCAAGGTCGGCTCGTGGAGCGGCGTCTTCGGCACGATCCTGCCCGCCGTCCTGCTCATCGTGCTCGGCGCGGTCTGGCTCGGCACCGGCGAGCGCTCGGAGACGACGCTCGAGGCGTCCGCCGTCATCCCGCCGTGGACCGGGATCGCGTCGATCGTGCTCATCGTCTCGAACGTGCTCGCGTACGCGGGCATGGAGGTCAACGCGGTGCACGCGAACGACCTGCGCAACCCCGGTCGGGGCTTCCCGCGCTCGATCGCCATCGCGACCGTGCTCATCCTCGTGGTCTTCATCCTCCCGACGCTCGCGATCTCCGTGGCCGTGCCGAAGTCGACGCTCGGCGTGACCGACGGCATCAACCTCGCGTTCAAGGCGTTCTTCGACCACTGGGGCATGAGCTGGGGCACCCCGGTCATCTCGCTCCTCATCGCCCTCGGGGCGTTCGCGTCGGTCGTCACGTGGATCGCCGGGCCGTCGCGCGGCCTGCTCGCCGCGGCCCGGACCGGCCTGCTGCCGCCCGCGCTCCAGCGTCGCAACAAGGCCGGGGTCCAGGTCGGGATCCTCGCGGTGCAGGGCGGGATCGTCACGCTGCTCGCGCTGCTGTTCGTGCTCGTGCCGAACGGCAACACCGCGTTCATCGCGCTCGTGGACATGGCGGCGGCGCTGTACCTCGTCATGTACATGCTCATGTTCGCCGCGGCGATCCGGCTGCGGCGCACCAAGCCCGACGTGGTCCGGACCTACCGCACGCCCGCGATGCGGTTCGTCGCGGGGCTCGGGTTCGTCGCGTGCGCGGCCGCGTTCGTGCTCGCGTTCGTCCGGCCGTCCGGCTTCAGCGGCCTCTCCGAGACCGCCTACCCGATCGTGGTCGCCGGGGTCGTCGTCGTGCTCGGCGGCCCGCCGCTCCTCTTCTACGCGCTGCGGCGCCCCACGTGGGACCGTCGTACCGCGGCGGAGCGGCAGACCGCCGACGACGTCCTCGTCAACCCGCCGACGCAGCCCGCGCCGGCGCCCGCCCGCACACCGCGCGACCCGGAGGAGACCACGTGACGGGTACCAGCACCGTCGGGCGCGAGACGCCCACCCCGGACGGCGGACGGCGCGCTCCAGCGCCGCCCGCCGTCGCGTCGCCCTGGGCGGAGACGGTCGCGCGCTGGGGCGGCCGGATCCTCGAGGTCTACGCGGTGTGGCTCCTCGTCGCGCTGATCCTCCGTCCCGTCGCGCACCACGCCGAGCGCCCGGTCGCCGAGGTCCTGTCGGTCACGAACGTGCCGTCGTACCCGTCGCTCTTCTCCGCGGTCGTGGTCGGGCTCGTCGCGAGCGGCTTCCTGCGCCGTCGCCGCGCCGCGCTGTGGTTCGTGGTCCTCGTCTGGCAGCTCCCGTCCGCGCTCGTCATGCTGCTCGCGATCGTGCTCGACCGGATCGACCCGGCGGCCGGCGTGCTCGACGACGTGCACTGGACGGCGTACGCGGGCGGGCTCGTCGGGCTCGTGCTCGTCGTGGTGCTCGTCGCCGCGCGCCACGCGTTCCCCGCCCGCATCGCCCGGGGTGCGTGGTGGACGGCGGCGCTCGTCCTCGTGCTCGGTCTCGCCGTCGCGACCGGCGTCGTGTGGGCGCTGCTCCAGGTCGTGCCGTCGAGCCTCGACGACCAGTCGGCGCGGCTCGGGTGGGCCCTGAGCGTCTCGGTCGGGCTGTCGCCGCACGAGGAGCCGTTCGCCATCGACGGCGGCGCGCCGGGCTGGCTCGCGCTCGTCGGCGGCCTGCTCGCGGGCGCCGCGCTGCTGCTCGCGGTGCTCGTGTTCCTGCGGACCGGCCCGCGCGACGCCGCACGCACCCCGGACGAGGAGCTCGCCGTGCGCCGTCTGCTCCTGGAGCACCCGAGCGACGACTCGCTCGAGTACTTCGCGACGCGCGACGACCGCGACGCGATCTTCTCCGGCGACGGCCGCGCCGCCGTGTCGTACCGCGTGGTGAGCGGCGTGCTGCTCGCCGCGGGCGACCCGCTCGGGGACCCGGCGTCGTGGCCCGACGCGATCGAGCGCACGCTCGCGTACGCGCGGCGCCACGGGTGGGCGCCTGGCGTGCTCTCGGCGAGCGAGAAGGGCGCGCGGGCCTACCGCGACGCCGGGCTCGCCGTCCTCACGATGGGTGACGAGGCGATCGTCGAGACGCGGTCCTTCGACCTCGCGTCGCCGTCGATGCGGCCCGTGCGGCACGCCGTCGCGCGGCCCCAGCGCGAGGGGTACACCGTGCGCCTGCGGCGGCAGCGCGAGATCCCGGCGGACGAGCTCGCGGCGCTCGCGCAGGCCGCCGACGCGTGGCGGCACGGCGAGGACGAGCGCGGCTTCTCGATGGCCCTGGAACGCCTCGGCAGCCCGCGCGACCCGCGCGTGCTCGTCGTCACCGCGCACGACCGCGACGGCGCGCCGCGCGGACTGCTCACGTTCGTCCCGTGGGGCCGCAAGGGGGTCTCGCTCGACTACATGCGTCGGTCTCCCGACGCGGTGCCGGGCGTCACGGAGCTCATGATCTCGACGCTCGCGAGCGAGGGCGCGGGCATGGCGATCGACCGGGTCTCGCTCAACTTCGCGATGTTCCGCGGCCTGATCGAGCAGGGCGAGTCGGTCGCGGCGAGCCCCTTCCAGCGCTTCCTGCGCCGCCTCGTCCTCACGGCGTCGCGCTGGTGGCAGCTCGACCAGCTGTACCGCTCGAACCAGAAGTACGAGCCGCGCTGGCGCACGCGCTACCTCTGCTACGCCGCCCCCGCCCAGCTCACGTCCGTGTCGCTCGCGGCGGGGCAGGCCGAGGGCTTCGTGCCGCAGTGGCCCGGCGCGCGCGGCGGCACCGGGAGCCAGCAGGTCGCGACGGCCGACGCCGCCCTCGGCGCGGCCGTGCGCGAGCAGGAGGACGCGCTGCTGGCGCTCGACGTCCCGACCCGGCGGCTCACCGACCAGGAGCGCGCCCGCCGTGCCAAGCTCGACGTGCTCGCGGCGGCCGGCATGCCCGCGTACCCCGTGGCCGTGCCGCGCACGCACCGGCTCGCCGACGTCGACGACCTGCTGCTCGGGCACGAGGTGTCCGTCTCGGGGCGCGTCGTGCGGCTCCGGGACCTCGGGGGCGTCGTCTTCGCCGTCCTGCGCGAGGAGAACCACGAGCGCCAGGTGATGCTCACCGCCGACGGCGCCGCCGACCTCGCGCTCTGGCGCCGCGTCGTCGACCTCGCGGACCAGGTGAGCGTCACGGGGACCGTCTCGCGCAGCCGGACGGGGGAGCTGTCCGTGCACGCGGCGTCGTGGGTCATGGCGTCGAAGTCGCTCAAGGCGCCGCCGGACAAGTTCCGCGGGCTCGCCGACCCGGAGACGCGCATGCGCCTGCGCCACGTCGACCTCGCGCTCGACACGCGGTCGTCCGTGACGCTCCGCGGCCGCTCCGCCGCCGTGCACTCGCTGCGCTCGTCGCTCGTCGAGCGCGGCTTCATCGAGGTCGAGACGCCGATCCTGCAACGCGTGCACGGGGGAGCCAACGCGCGCCCGTTCCGCACGCACATCAACGCGTACGACATGGACCTGTACCTGCGCATCGCCCCGGAGCTGTTCCTCAAGCAGCTCGCGATCGGCGGCATCGAGCGCGTCTTCGAGCTGGGCCGCAACTTCCGCAACGAGGGCGCCGACGCGACGCACAACCCGGAGTTCACGTCGCTCGAGGCGTACCAGGCGTTCGGCGACTACACGACGATGCGGCACCTCACGCGCGAGCTCGTCGTCGCGGCCGCGGTCGCGGTGCACGGCGACGCCGTGTCGCGCCGGCCCGACGGCAGCGAGGTCCGGCTCGACGGCGAGTGGCCCGTCGTCACCGTGCACGACGCCGTCTCGCGCGCCGTCGGCGCCGAGGTCACCCCGGACACCCCCGACGCGGAGCTGCACGCCCTGTGCGCCCGGCTCGGCATCGAGGTCGGCGAGGACGAGACGCACGGCGCGGTGGTCAACGAGATGTACGACCGCCTCGTCGAGGGCCAGACGGTCGAGCCGACGTTCTACACCGACTTCCCGGTCGAGACGTCGCCGCTCACCCGCGTGCACCGCCGCGACCCGCGCCTCGCGGAGCGCTGGGACCTCGTCGCGTTCGGCGCCGAGCTCGGCACCGCGTACTCGGAGCTCATCGACCCGATCGACCAGCGCGAGCGGTTCACGCAGCAGTCGCTCCTGGCGGCCGCGGGCGACCCGGAGGCCATGGAGATCGACGAGAACTTCCTCTCGGCGCTCGAGTTCGCGATGCCGCCCACCGGCGGGCTCGGCCTCGGTGTCGACCGCATCTACATGACGATCATCGGGGCGTCGATCCGCGAGACGCTCGCCTTCCCGTTCGTGAAGCCGCAGCGCCGGTCCTGACCGTGGCGACCGGCCTCCCCGTCCCCGACACCGACCCGGCCCTGCCCGCGGCCGTGCTGCGCGAGCTGCAGCCCGCCGAGACGTACCTGACGAGCTACCCGGTCGCCGTCGTGCTGACGGTGCTCGGGGCGGGAGCGGTGGCGTGGGCCGTGGTGCGCGCACGGCGCGGCGCCCGGGCGCGGCGCGCGCGGCGGGCCCGGGGCGAGGACCCGCGCCGACCGTGGCGTTCGCGCGTCGCGACGGCGTCCCTCGCGACGCTCGGCGCGCTGTCCCTCGTGCTGGGCCTGGCGGTCGGCGCCAACGCCTACTCCGGCTACGTCCCGACGTGGGGGGCCGCCCGGGTGCAGCTCGTCGCGCTGGGTCTGACGGACCTGTCGGCCGACGCGCCGGGCGGCGCGCACCGGGGCCAGGTGCGGACGCTCGCGATCCCGGGGACGGCCGCCGAGCAGATCGCGGACGAGGACGCCTGGGTGTACCTCCCGCCGGGGTTCGACCCCGAGGGCTCGACCCGCTACCCGGTCGTGTACCTGATCCACGGGTCGCCCGACGACCCGAGCAGCTGGTTCGCCGCCGGGCGGGTGCCCCGCACGATGGACGTGCTCATCCGGCGCGGGCTCGTCGACCCGATGATCGTCGTCGCCCCCACGGTGAACGGCACGGGGCCGGGCGGGCTCGACACCGAGTGCCTCGACTCGACGACGGGCGGCGAGCAGGTCGAGACGTACCTGACGACGACCGTCGTCGACACCGTCGACGCGACGTACCCGACGGTCGCGGACCGCGAGCACCGCGTCCTCGGCGGCATGTCGTCCGGCGGGTTCTGCGCGCTCAACGTGGGTCTGCGGAACCTCGACCTGTACGGGGCGATCCTCGCGATCGAGCCCTACGGGAACCCGGGCCCCGGGCCGGAACGGACGATGCTCTCGACGCAGGCGGAGATCGACGCGAACACCCCGACGACGTACCTGCCCACGATGACGTTCACGCACCCGATGCCGGTCTTCCTCGACTCCGGGCAGGACGCGCCGCGGGAGGCGCTCACCACGGTGCGGCGGATGGCGCAGGACCTCGAGGACCAGGGGCAGACCGTCGAGCTCCGCGAGGAGCCCGGTCAGACGCACACGTGGGCCATGGCCGCGACCGCGCTCCCGTACGGGCTCGTGTTCGCGCAGCGGCAGATGGCGGGCGGCTGACGCCGCGTCACTCGTCGGTGAGGAACTGCCCGCCGATGCCCGCCTGGGTCTCGAGCAGGTCGCCGGTGTCGCCGAGCACGACCCAGTTCGGCCCGGCGAGCGCGGCCTCGCCCTCCTCGGTGGGCTGACGCGGCAGGAGCGCGAGGAACTCGTCCTCGGCGATCCCATCGGCGAACACGGCGAGGAGCGTCGTGTCGTCGCACGCGCCCAGCTCGACGTCCTCGCTGTCCGTGCTCTCGGTCGTGAACGACAGGCACGTGAGGCCGGCGGACGTGGCGGCGCGGTGGAGCGCGTCGAGCGAGTCGTACTCGACGTCCTTGTCGCCCGGGCCGGGGCCGGAGCAGGCGGCGAGCGCCCCGACGAGGACGACGAGACCGACGACCGGGCCGGTCGCGGCGCTGCGAGGGCGGGGAGCGGGTCGGGTAGGCATGTTCCGATGGTCCGCCGCCGCGCGGGTTCGCGCCACGGGAACCTCGCCCGTCATCCCGGCGGGCCGGGACCGCCCCGGTCGGGTTCGGCGTCCGCGGACTGCCGGGTGAAGGGCGCGAACGTCGACGAGTCGTCCCGCCAGGCCGGTGTGCGGGCGCGGTACAGGAGCAGCGGGAGGGCCACGAAGACGAGGGCGAGCGCGACGAGCAGCACGACGTACGTCGTCGGGCTGCCGACCGCGACCTGGCCGGGCGGGGCGAAGCTCGTGACGAGCGCGAGCAGCGACGCGACGAACCCGAGCCCGCCGACCGCCCAGACCCCGACGCGGCCCCCCGGCACCCGGTAGGGGCGCGGCCGGTCGGGCTGCGTGCGGCGCAGCACGACGACCGCGGCGAACATCAGGAGGTAGGCGACGAGGTAGAGGATCACGGTGAGCTGGCTGAGGAGCTGGTACGCGGACTGCACGGAGGGCATGACGACGAACAGCACCGACAGCACGGTCACGACCAGCGCCTGGACGAGGAGGATGTTCGTCGCCATGCCGCGGTCGTTCGTCCGGTGGAACCACCGCGGGAGGAACCCTGCTCGCGCGACGGCGTGCAGGCCCGTGGCGGGCCCGGCGACCCACGTCGTGACGCCGGCGAGGACGCCGACGGCGAGCATCGCCGCGACGACCGGCCCGGCCCAGCCGATCCCCGCCCAGGCGAGCAGGTGGTCGAACGCCTGGAGCAGGCTCGTCGTGAGGCTGATGTCCTGCTGCGGCACGACGACCGCGATCGTCAGCGTGCCGAGGGTCAGCACGACGACGGCCACGAGCGCGGCGACGAGGATCGCGAGCGGGTAGGTGCGCTCCGGCCGCCGGATCGAGCGCACGTGGACCGCGTTGACCTCGATGCCCGCGTAGAAGAGGAAGATCCCGGCGGCGAGCACGATGTTGTCGAGACGCGTGAGGTCCGGGACGAACGCGCCCCAGGAGAGCGTGGTCCGGGACGGCTCGCCGCGAAGGAGGTAGGCACAGCCGAGCCCGACGAGCAGCGCGGCGGGGACGAGCGTCCCGACGATCCCGCCCCAGCGCGCGGTGCGGGCGAACGCGGACGCGCCGCGCAGGGCGATGAGCGTCGCGGCCCAGAACACGACGAGCACGATCGCGAGGACGAAGAGCCGGTCGTCGGCGACCCGTTCGTCGAACCGCGCGTCGGGCCCGGTGTAGGCGAGCGTGACGGCGGCGAACGTGAGGACGGTCGGGAACCAGATGCAGCCCTCGACGAACACCATCGCGATCGCGAGGAAGCCCCACCTGCTCCCGAACGCCTCGCCGACCCAGCGGAACATGCCGCCCTCCTCGGGCCACGTGGACGCGAGCTCGGCCGCGACGACGGCGACGGGTGCGAGGAAGCAGACGGCGGCGAGCAGGTAGTAGAACGCGGAGGAGAGCCCGTACTCCGCCTCGGCGGGCAGACCGCGCAGGCTGACCACCGCGGCGACGTTGAGCATGACCAGCGACGTGGCCGTGATGGTCGCCGCGGCGGGCCGGGCGGGGTGCTGCGAGGTGGCGGTCCGGGCCATGGCGTCCCCCTCCGCGGGCGCGACGGCCCTCGGGGGAACGCTAGCGACGCCGCGCGCGACCGGCGAGCGGGGCCGGCGTCAGGCCCGGAAGCGCTCGCCGCGCTCGACGACTCGGCCCGCGCCGCGCCCGTCGGCCGCCGTCGCGTCCCACGTGTAGACCTCGGTGCCGGTGATCAGCACGTGCTCCGCGCGCGACGTCACGTCGAGCGGGTCGCCCGACCACACGACGACGTCCCCGTCGAGGCCGGGCGCGAGCGCGCCGACGCGGTCGTCGAGACCGAGGAAGGCCGCGGGGTTCACGGTGAGGGCGCGCAGCGCGGTGTCGCGGTCGAGGCCCTCCTTGACCGCGAGCGACGCCTGGTGCACGAGGAAGTTGATCGGCACGACGGGGTGGTCGGTCGTGATGGCGACGCGCACGCCCGCGCGGGCGAGCGCCCCGAGGTTCGCGATGTCGCGGTTGCGCAGCTCGATCTTCGAGCGCGACGTGAACAGCGGGCCGAAGATCACCGGCACGTCGCGCTCGGCGAGGACGTCCGCGACGGCCGCGCCGTCGGTGCCGTGGTTGACGACGAGCCGGTAACCGAACTCGTCCGCGAGGCGCAGCGCGGTCGCGATGTCGTCGGCGCGGTGCGTGTGCTGGTCCCAGTACAGCTCGCCCGCGAGGACGCGCGCGAGGGTCTCCTTCGCGAGGTCGCGGTCGAACGGCTCGCCCTTCGCCTCGGCCGCGTCACGCCGTGCGGCGTAGTTCTGCGCGTCGACGAACGCGGCACGGATGACCTTCGCGACGCCGAGGCGCGTCGAGGGCGTCTTCTTCTGGTCCCCGTACACGCGCTTGGGGTTCTCGCCGAGCGCCGACTTCACGGAGACCGCCTCGCGGATCACCTGCTCGTCGACGGTGCGGCCGCCCCACGTCTTGATCGCGACGGTCTGCCCGCCGATGGGGTTGCCCGAGCCCGGCTTCACGACGGCGCTCGTCACGCCGCCGACCAGCGCGTCGCGGAAGCCCTCGTCCTCGACGTTGATCGCGTCGATCGCACGCAGCGCCGCGCCGTTCGGGTCGGTCATCTCGTTCGTGTCGTTGCCGGCCCAGCCCTCGGCCTCCTCCATGACGCCCATGTGGGCGTGCGCCTCGACGAAGCCGGGCAGCACCCAGCGGCCGCGCGCGTCGAGGGTCGGGACGCCGTCGGGCACGACGACGTCCGCGCCGACCGCGGTGATGACCCCGTCCTCGACGAGGACGGTCCCGTTCTCGATCGGGTCGGACGCGACGGGCACGAGGTAGCCGTTCACGACGGCGACGCTGCGGCGCGCGGTGCGAGGGGCGGTGCGGGCGGGGGTGGAGGAGGTCGTCATGCCCCCATCATCGCCCGGGGCGACCGTCCGCCACACGCCATGGTGTAGCGTGAGGGCTGCGCCCAGGTCGCGAGCAGGGTCTCGCGACGATCTTCGGTCCTCGGCATCGAAGCACGACCGCGGGCGCCGGGCAGCAGACGCTGCCGACGACGATCTCCGCCCCAGAAGCGCGCGGAGCGAGAGCAGAGAAACACATCACTTCTTCCACCATCCTTGACCGCCCGGCGACCGCTCCTGCGGCCGCGGGCACGCCCGGACCAGACCTCGTGCTGCGCCGCGCCGACGACGACCTGTGGGTCGCGACGGCCGACGGCGAGTACGCCGGGATGGTCACCCGACGCCCGGACGGCTTCCACGTCCACGACCGCTTCACGCGGCCCGTGACCGTCGTCGCCGCCCTGGAGCACGCGCGGCGCCATCTGAGCGCCCCGCCCGGTCGCCCGGCGGGCTCCCGCCGCGACCACACCCCGAACTGCCGGCGCCCTGCAGGGCGCGGTACCCGGACCCGCGCACGTGGGCCGGTCGTCTCGACGAAGGAAAACACCATGGCTACAGGCACCGTGAAGTGGTTCAACTCGGAGAAGGGCTTCGGCTTCATCGCCCCCTCCGACGGCACCGCGGACGTGTTCGCCCACTACAGCGAGATCCAGTCGAGCGGCTACCGCTCGCTCGAGGAGAACCAGAGCGTCTCCTTCGATGTCACGCAGGGCCCCAAGGGCCCGCAGGCGACGAACATCCAGGCACTCTGATCCCGCTCCCGCCCGGCGCCTCGCGCCGGCGGGGGTGACGATCTCCACCGGAGGGCCGCGCCTCGTGCGCGGCCCTTCGGCGTGCCCGGACCTCGACGCGCGCGGCGGTGCCCGACGGCGGTCGTGCCCCGGCCGCGAGGACTAGGCTCTCGACCGGAGCCACACCGCGCGCGAAGGAGCCCGCATGCACGTCGTCGTCGGACTGTTCCGGCTGTTCCTCGTCGTCCTCGCCCTCGTCGGGACGCGCGCGATCTGGCGCGACGGGGACATCGAGGGCCTCGTCTACTTCACGAACCAGACGGGCTTCCTCATCGCGGTCGTCTTCGCCTGGGCGGGCCTCGCGTCCCTCCTGCGCCGCCGGCAGCCGCCGGGGTGGCTGAAGGGCGGCGTGACGCTGTTCGCCGCGATCACGGGCCTCGTGTCGTGGCTCGTGCTCGCGCCCGAGGACCCGGGCGCGCCCGCCGTCTTCCTCGGGCTCACCGACGGCCAGATCGAGCACGAGGTGCTCCCGCTCGCCGTGGTCGCCGACTTCCTCCTGCTCGACGCGCACCGGCGCCTGCGCGGCCTCGACGCCGCGCGCTGGCTCCTGTACCCGCTCGCGTACTTCGCGTTCACGACGATCCGCGGGTTCGTCAGCCCGGGCAGCGAGTACCCGTACGGGTTCGTCGACCTCGACGCGCTCGGCTGGACCGGGCTGCTCGTCAACGTCGTGCTCTACGGGGCGGGCTTCCTCGTGCTCGGGCTCGTGATCGTCGGGCTCGACCGGCTCCTGCCCACCGGCCCCGCGATCGGCCGGTACGCGGAGCGTCGGCCCGCCCCGGCCCCCGCGTCGCAGCGGTCCCGGGCCGAGGGCGTGGACACCTCGCGCTAGGGTGGCCGTCGTGCCCTCCCCGGTCGTCGGTCCGCTGCGCGTCGCCCGCGCCGCGCTCGTGGCGACCCTCGTGCTCGCGCTGACGGCGCTCGCGCACCGCGTCGCCGGGGGCGCGCTCCCGGACCCGCTGGTCCTCGCGGCGCTCGCCGCGTTCACGCTCGCCGGCACGACGGCGGCCGCCCGCCTGCGCTTCACGCCCGCCCGGCTCGTCGTGCTCCTCGGGGGTGCGCAGCTCGCGCTCCACCAGGCGCTCACCGTCCTGACCCCGGGGTCGTGCCACGCCGTCGGCGGGGGAGCCGGGCACGCTGCGCACCTCGCGGCGTCGTCGGGCGCGGTCGTGTGCGCGGTGCCGTCGGCCGACGGCGCGGCGTCCCCGCTGCACCCGGAGCACCTCGCGGCGTCGGGCGCGTGGATGGTCGCCGCCCACGCCGCCGCGACGGTCGTGCTCGCCCTCGTGCTGGCGCACGGCGAGCGCGCGCTCGAGCGGTTCCTCACCTGGGTGACCCCGCGCGCCGCGCTCCCGCTCCCGGCCCGTGCGGCGGTCCTCGGCCGCCGCGGCGTCGTCCCCGCGCGCCTGGTGCGCGTCGTCGGCGTGTGGCGGTCGCTCCGGGCGCCGACGCGCGGACCGCCGCGGGCGCACGGTCCGTCGGGAGCACTGCTGCGCCCCCTCGCCGCGTCCTGACGCGGCCCCCGACGAGGCCGACCCGGCGACGGCCGGGCCCCGGGGCACCACCGTGCGGCCACCGGCCGCGCCTCGGACGGAAGAACCTCATGACCCTCTCCCTGCGCCGACCGCTGTCGGCCCTGCCCACCCTGCTCGCCCTCCTCGCCGCCGCGGCCCTGACGCTCGGCCTCACCGCGACCGTCACGACGCTCACGGCCGGCCCGGCGTCCGCGCACGACCGGCTCCTCACCTCCGACCCGGCCGACGGTGCACAGCTCGAGGCCCCGCCCGCGGCGATCACGCTGACGTTCAACACCGAGCCGCTCCCCGTCGAGCCGCAGGTCGTCGTCTCCGACTCGGCCGGCACGGTCGTCACGCAGGGTGCGCCCACGATCGACGGCAGCACCGCGACCTACGCGCTCGACCCGGCCGTCGCGCTCGGCGGCGACACGTACACCGTCGCGTGGCGCGTCGTCTCGTCCGACGGGCACCCGATCGAGGGCACGTTCGCGTTCGCCGTCGCAGCCCAGCCGGAGGCGCCCGCGACGGACGACCCCGCGACGGACACGGCGACGCCGGAGGAGACCGCGACCGAGGAGCCGACGACCGGCACCACGACCGAGCCCTCCGCGACCACGACGACCGACGCCGCCGAGACCGCGGACGACGGCACCTCGTCGCTGCTGCCGGTGCTCGTGGGGCTCGGCGCGCTCGTCGTCGCCGCGGCGGTCGTCGTCGTGGTCGTGCTGCGCCGTCGGGGCCCCGGCCCGGACGCCGGCACCGACGACGGCGCCCCGCACGACCCGCAGGGCTGACCGTGCCGGCGCACGCCGCCCTCTCCCGCGCGGAGAGGGCGGCGCCGGCCCCTGCCGCCGGAGCCCCTTCTCCCGCTAGGGTGCGTCCGTGACGTCGCCCGGAGCAGGGGTGCTCCGCGGGGTGCGGGTGCTGCTGCTCGCCGCCGCGGTCGTCGGGCTGTCCGTCGTCGCGCACGGCCTCGCCGGAGGTACCGACCCCGGGGCGGTCCCGCTCGGGGTCCTCGCGGTCCTCACCGCCGTCGCCGTGCGACCCCTCACCCGGCGCGAGGTCGGGCTGCCGCGGCTGCTCGGCCTGCTCGGCGCGGGCCAGCTCGTGCTCCACGTCGTCTTCGACCGCTGCGCCGCGCTGTCCCCGGCCGACGCCGCCGCGCACGCGCACTCCTCCTCGCCGCTCGCGATGCTCGGCGCGCACGCCGTCGCGACGCTCGCCGTCGCGCTCGTGCTGCGGTACGGCGACGCCGTGCTGTGGCGCCTGTGGACGTGGCTCGCAGGACGCCGGGTCCCCGGCCGCCCGCGGCCCGTCGTCGTCCTCGCGGCCCCTCCCGCCGTCGGCGCGCTGCCGACGGTGCGCGACCTGCTCGTGCGCGGCGCCGCGCCCGGGCGTGGGCCGCCCCTTCCCGCCTGACCTCTCCCGGACGCCCCCGCGGACGCCGTCGCCCGACGGAGTCTGCGGCGTCCCGCTCCCGCGCGCCCGCGCGACCGCTCACCCGCCGCCGGCCGGCTCCGCCGACCCGTGGCGCGGCGCGCCGTCGTGCCCGCCGGAGCAGCGTCGCCTCTCCCCGCACCTCTCCCCGAAAGGCACCACCATGCGAAAGACCCTGCGCGCCGTCGGCGCCGCCGCACTGACCACCGGGCTCGTCGTGACCGGCACGGCCGCCGCGTCCGCCCACGTCACCGTCACCCCCGACACGACCGAGGCGGGCTCCTACGCCCTCCTGACGTTCGGCGTCCCGCACGGCTGCGGCGACTCCCCGACGACGAAGGTCTCCGTCCAGGTCCCCGAGCAGGTCGTCACCGTGACCCCCACGGTCAACCCCGGCTGGGACGTCGAGAAGGTCATGGAGGACCTCGCCGAGCCCGTCGACGACGGGCACGGCGGCCAGTACACCGAGCGCGTCGCGGAGGTCGTGTACACCGCGAAGGCGCCGCTGCCCGACGGCTACCGCGACGCGTTCGTGCTGTCGCTCAAGCTGCCCGACGCGGCGGGCGAGACCCTCGTCTTCCCGACCGTGCAGGAGTGCGCCGAGGGCGAGAGCGCCTGGGTGCAGGTCCCGGCGGACGGCGAGGACGGCGAGGAGCTCGACCTGCCCGCCCCGCTGTTCGAGCTGACGGCCGCGTCCGGCGGCGACGCGCACGGCACCCAGGACGCCGCGGCGGACGCGACCGCCGAGCCGGCCGCCGCGGACGGCGAGACGACGGAGGCCGCCGCGAGCACGTCGAGCGGACCGGCCCCCGCGGTCACGTGGACGGCGCTCGTCCTCGCGGCGGCCGGCCTCGTGCTCGGGCTGCTCGGGTTCGTGCGCTCGCGCCCGCGGGCCTGACCCGTGGGCCGCCCCCTGGCGCTGCGCCGGGCGGTGGCCGTCGTCGTCGGTGCCGCGGCCGCGGTCCTGCTCGCGATCCTCGCGAGCGGCCCGGCCGCGGCCCACGCCGTCCTCGTGGGCACCGACCCGCAGGACGGCACCGTCCTCGACGCGCCGCCCGACGCGCTGACCCTCACCTTCAACGAGCCCGTCCAGGTCGTCCCCGGCGGCACGACCGTCCTCGCGGCCGACGGCACCCCCGTCGACGTGGACGTCGCCGCGGTCGACGACGCGCTCGTCGTCACGCCCGGCACCGCCCTCGGCGACGGCACGTACGTCGTCAGCTGGCGCGTCGTGTCGCTCGACACGCACCCCGTGGCGGGGGCGTTCACGTTCTCCGTCGGCGCGCCGAGCACGACCGCGGTCGAGGCGCGTGTGGCCGAGCCGACGGCGGCGCTCGTCGCCGTCCGGGCGCTCGACCAGGCCGCCGTCTACGCCGGGACGTTCCTCGTCGCGGGGCTCGTCGTCTTCGAGCTCCTCGTGCTGCACGTCTCGCCCGGCGCGGCCCCCGTGTTGCGGCGGCGGCTCCAGTGCGTCCGGCGCGGGGCGCTCGGCGTCGCGGCCGTCGGGACCGTGCTCGCGGTCCCGCTCACGCCCGCCTGGCAGGCGGGCGGCGGGCTGGGCGCGCTCGCGGACCCGGCGACGTGGTCCGCGGGCCTCGCCTCCGACACCACCGTCGCGGGCGCGCTCGGGCTCGCGGGTCTCGTCGTCGCGACGCTGCTCGCGCCCCGGGCCGCGCGCGAGACCCGGGCCGCGTGGCCCGCGGGCACGGTGCTCGGCGCCGCCGCGCTCGCGCTGGGGTCGCTCGTGCTCGTGGGCCACACGCGGACCTTCGGGCCGCCGTGGCTCGTCGTCACGGCGGACGCGCTGCACGTCGCGGCCGGGGCGGTGTGGCTCGGCGGCGTCGTCGGGCTCGGGCTCGTGCTCGCGCCGTCCGCCCACGTGGACGCCCGCCGCGCGGGCGTGACCGTGGCGCGGTTCTCCGCGCTCGGCGCGTGGGTCGTCCTCGCGCTCGCGGTCACCGGGACCGTCCTCGGGTGGCGCATCCTCGGGACCTTCGACGCGCTCGTCTCGACGACGTACGGCCGGACGCTGCTCGTCAAGGTCGGCGTCGCGCTCGTGCTCGTCGGCATCGCGGCGTGGAACCGGTACCGGCTCGTCCCCGAGGTCGCCGGGCCGGGAGGTGCCGCTGCGGCGGGCGGCACGACCGCGACGACGGCGCGCCGTCGGCTCGGCCGGACCGTCGCGGTCGAGGCCGCGCTGCTCGTGCTCGTGCTCGCCGCGACGGGCGTGCTCGTCTCGCGCAGCCCGGTCGTCCCGGCGGCGCCGTCCGCGCAGGACGGCGTGACCTCCGGCGTCGAGGTGGTCGAGGAGCTCGGGGACGGCACGCTCCGCGCGCGCGTCACGCCGGGGCGCGTGGGCGTCAACGCGCTCGAGATCGAGCTGCTCGACGCCGACGGAGCGCCGTTCGAGCCCGTCGCGGTGCCGGAGCTGGCGACGACGCTCGCCGACCCGGCGCTGGGCCCGTTCTCGCGGCCGCTCACGCGCACGGGGCCGGGCGCGTACGAGGCGACGCTCGACCTGCCGATGCCCGGCTCCTGGACGCTCGAGGTGAGCGTGCGGACGTCCAAGTACGAGAACCCGATCGTCCGCGTCCCCGTGGAGGTGACCTCATGACCCCCGACCGACGGCCGCTCGGGCCGCACCGCGGTGCGCACCGCGGTGCGCGCGCCCTCGTCGCCCTGGCCGCCGCCGGGGCGCTCGCTCTGCTCACGGTCGCACCCGCGGCCGCGCACGTGCTCATCGAGACGGTCGAGCCGCGCGGCGACGGCACGTCGCGGCTCACGTTCACGTTCGACCACGGGTGCGACGGCGAGCCCACCGACGCCCTGCGCGTCACCCTGCCCGCGGGCGTCGAGGCGCTGGACGCGGGCCAGCCGGCCGGCTGGACCGCCGAGGTGACGGACGACGCCGTCGCGTGGGCGGGCGCGCCCGTGCCCGACGGCGAGCGCGCGGCCTTCACGCTCGACGTCCGCGTGACGGGCGAGCCTGGGCAGGCGTTCGTCTTCCCGGCGGTGCAGGAGTGCCCGTCCGGGGCGTCGTACGCGTGGACGGACACCGACCCGGCGGGCGCCCGTCCGGCACCCACGTTCGTCGCGACGGCGGCGTCGCTCGCCCCCGCGCCCGTCGCGCCTGGCGCTTCCCCGACGCCGACCGGCCCGCTCGTCGGGGCGGTCGTGCTCGGGGCGGGCGTCGTCGGCGTCGCGGGCGGGGCGTGGTCCCGGCGGCGCGTGCGGGGGTGACGCCCGCAGCCGTCGCGGGTCCCGTGCTCAGGGGCCCGCGACGGTGAAGCCGACGCTCACGGTCGGCCCGAACCCGGCGGCGTCCGACGCCGGCTCGACGAACCGGATCCCGAACGTGTGCGGCCCGGGCGCGAGGCCGTGCACCTGGCGCACCGCGGGCTCGTCGCCGAGCTCGTGGAGGTTGCCGGTCGAGCGTCCGTCGACGAACGCCTCGACGACCAGGCCCGCGGCGCCCGCGAAGGTCACGAGGACGGAGAAGCGCGGGTCCTCCCACGGCGCGGTCTCGCGCGCGCCGAGGACGGTCTCGCCGGGGCCCGGCGACAGCACGCGCGGGAGGTCGAACACGTAGGGGCCGAGCGGCGCGGCGGACGCGGAGACGACGCCGTCGACGTCCTGGACGACGTCGAGCACGTGCTCCCCGGCGGCACCGAGCCCGGTCGCGACGAGCGCCCAGCGGCCGTCGGACGCGACGGTCGTCGTGCCGACGACCGCTCCCGTCGCGTCGAGCGCCCGCACGCTCGCCCCGGGCTCCCCGCTGCCGCGCAGGGCGGGGTAGACGGTGAGCGTCCCGGCCGGGGGCGCCTCGTCGACGACGGGTGCCGGAGGCGCGGGTTCCTCGGGCCCGGGCTCTTCGGGCGCGGGTTGCTCCGGACCGGGCTGCTCGGGCTCCGGCGGGGCCGGCGTGGCCGGCTCGACCGACGGCGGGGCCGGCTCGGGCACGGTCTCGCCGGCTCCGGGCGCGTCCTGCCCGTCCGGACGGGGGGCGGGCGGGGCGTCGACGCCTGCGGCGGGCGGCTCGGGGCGGTCGCCCGCCCCGCCGGGGGCGTCCGGCTCGGTCGCGAGCGGCACGTCGTCCGCGCCGTTCTCCGCCGGGTCGCCGTCCGGCAGGACGGGGAGCGGCGCGGCGAGACCGGGTGCGGACGACTGCTGCCCGGCCGCGGCGGCGGGCGGCTCGGCGGCGGACCACGGCCGCGCCACGGCCAGCACGCCGACGACGGCCGCCACGACCACCGCGGCGAGCGCGCCGACGAGGACACCGGGGACCGCGGCCCCCGAGGCGGCGGCTCTCGCCCCGGTGCCGGGCGCCGGCCAGGCGGGCCCGCCCCCGGTCGCGCCGGTCGCCGGGCCCGTCGTGGCGCCGGTCGCCGGGCCCGTCGTGCCGGGCGCGGCGGCCGTCGCCGCGAGCGCGCCCGTGGCGGCGTCGACCGCGGCCGGGAGGCCGAGGACGAGCGGCAGGAGGACGATGCGCAGGCGCGAGGCGACGTCGTCGACCTCCTCCGCGAGGATCGAGCACGACAGGCACCCGGTGAGGTGCTCCTCGACGCGGTCCTGCGCCGCGCGCGACAGCGTCCCGCGCGCGTGGTCGCCCAGGCGCTCGACCGTCCAGCGGCACTCGGGGGCCACCGCGTCGCTGCTCACGTGGGCCTGGAGCCACTCGCGGCGCAGGCCCTCGCGGGCGCGGTAGGAGAGCGCGGCGGTCGCGCTCGCCGAGAGCCCGAGCAGGGGCGCCGCCTCGCGCGGCTCCATCCCCTCGACCTCGGTGTACCAGAGCACGGCCTGCCACCGCTCCGGCAGGCGGCGGAACGCGCGGACCGTCACCGAGCGCTCGAGGACCTCGGTCGACAGGTCGCGCGGATCGACGACCTCGGGCACGTCCTCGACGGGCGTCGGGTCCGGCGTGCGGGCCCAGCTCGCCGCGACGCTGCGCAGCGTCGTGTAGAGGTAGGGCCGGAACGGGCCGGTCGGCCCGTGGCCGGACTGCAGCGCGCCGAGCACGCGCAGGTATGCCTCCTGGACGAGGTCGTCCGGGTCGTACGTCGCCGTGAGGCGGCGGGCCGCCGCGCGTCCGGCGTCCGCGTGCCGCTCCCAGAGCACGGCGAACGCCTCCGCGCGGCCCGCGCGCACCGCGTCGGCGAGCTGCTCGTCGCCGAGCTCCGTCAGGTCCTGCGTGTGCACGCCGCTCCCGTCCCGGCCGCCTCCGTCCGGCGGCCCTCAGGGAGGAAGACGCTCCAGGGCCGCGATCATGACGCGGTTCCGGGCTTGAGGTACGCCTCGCCCACGGTCCCGGAGCGGGAGACGGCTCGGCCCCGGACCGCGTGGCGGTCCGGGGCCGAGCGGCCGCGTCAGGCGACGGGGCCCCTGCGCCGTCGCGTGACCACGAGCGCCGCGCCGCCGAGGGCGAGGAGCAGCGCGAGCGCGGCCACCGCCCCGAGACGTGCCCCCGTCGTCGCCAGCCCGTTCCCGGCGCCGTCCGTCGTGCCGCCGGGCGTCCCGGCGGGCGCGTCGAACGTGTTCGTCACGACGACTGCCGCGCCCGGCCGGACCGTGAGGTCCGCCGACGCGCCGTCGACCGTCGTCCCGGGCTCGCCGGGCGTGGTGACCGCGACCTGCGTGGCCGCGGCCCCGCCGGTCGCCGACTCCTCGACGGCGCAGGACGCGTCGAGCGGGAGGTCGGCGTACGTGACCGTCTCGTCCGCGCCGAGGTGGCGCACGCCGCCCCCGGGCACGTCGAGGGCGACCGACTCGCCGTCGACCTCGCGCGTGCAGGCCAGGCGGACCGTGAACGGCCCCTCGGCGCCCGGCGCGTCCGTCGCGCCCTCGACCCGCTTGGTGACGTCCAGCGACGCCACGTCGAACGTGTTCGTCAGCGTCACGACGGCGGGCTCGTCGCCACCCACCACGACGGCGCCGTCCGCGCTGATGGCGGTGGCGTTCGCCCCGCTGGTGCGCGTCTCGGTCACGACGCACCCCGCCCCGGCGGGCAGGTCGCGCAACGCGGCACGGTAGCCGCCGGCGGCCGTCAGGGCCAGGCGGCCCTCGGCCGGGAGCGCGAGGGTGCGCGTCTCGCCGTCGACGTCCCAGGTGCACACGGCCTGGGCCTCGAACGGGCCGGCGCCCCAGAGCTCGGCGCCCGCGCCCTCGACGGACTTGACGACCTCGAGGTCCGCGACGTCGAACGTGTTGGTCGCCGTGACGACCGCCTCGGGAACCGTCCCCGCCTCGGCGGGACCGTCCACGACGACCCGCCCGTCGGCCGGGGCGAGCGTCGAGCGCGTCGCCCCGCCCGCCGTCGTCTCCTCGACGACGCACTCCGTCCCGGCGACGAACGTCCCGAAGGTCCGGCTGCCGCCCGCGCCGAGGTCGAACGACTCCTCCAGCACCGTGCGTCCGTCCCGCGTGCAGACGATGTCGAACCCGAACGGCCCGACGCCGTACGCGGCGGCGCCCGCCCCGTCGACCTCCTTGGCCACGCGGACGACGCCCGCGTCGTACCCGTTGTGGACGACGACCTCGGCCGGGGTCGTGCCGACGAGCACGTCCGCGCTCCCGTTCCCGTGGTCGGTCACGCCGTCGCCCGTGACGACGACGCGCTGCGGCGCGTCCGTGGTCGTCTCGGTGACGACGCACGTGGCGCGCGCCGGGATCGTGCCCTCCGGCGCGGTGAACGTCTCCCCGGCCCCGATCGTGAACCGCAGCTCGGTCGAGCCGGCGGCGTCGAACGTGACGGGCGCGCCGGTGGCCGCCGTGCAGACGAGCGTGAAGTCGAACGGCCCCAGCTCCTCCTGCGTGGCCTCGGTGTCGACCTGCTTGGTGACGGACAGGCCCGAGAACGCGTAGTCGTTGCCGACCGTGACGACCTGGGTGGCCGGCACGTCGGACTCCGGGGACGTCGCGACGTCGACCGCGACGGTCGCCGGCGAACCGGTGCGCGTCGTCTCGCCGTGCTCGCCGAGGGCCCCGCCCTCGGACACGGTGCACTCCGCCCCCACCGGGAGGCCGTCGACGCGGGCCGTGAGCCCGCCCTCGACGGTCAGGGAGAGCCGTGCGGCGTCACCGAGGTCGAGCGTCACGCCGTCGACGGTGCACACGACGTCGACCGGGTAGGCGCCGGGCGCGTAGCCCGCGGCGTCGCCGGTGACCTGCTTGTCGACGCGGAGGGCGCCCGTCGGGAGCGCGACGCCGACCTGGCTCGGCGCGAACCGCTCGAACGTCGTCTCGCCCGTGTAGCGCCACTTGACGCCGAACTGGTTCCACGCGACGTCCGGGCCCGACGGGGCGACGGGCGCGATCCCGCCCGGCGTCGCGTCGGACGCCATGCGGTTGACCGTCGAGTAGGTGACGTCGACGACCTCACCGCTGTCGAGGCGTCCGCTCGCGGTCGTGCGGAAGTCGAGCGAGACGCGCAGACCCGTCACGGCGGACCAGTCGGTCGCGTCGTCGGCGGGGGCCCACGTCTCGCCGTTCTGCTCGCACACCGCCTGCGTCGTGAGGTCGCGCCACGTGCCCGCGCACACGTCCGGGCTCGTCGTCACCTCGACGACGGCGGTCGTGCCGTCGGGTGCCGTGAGGCCCGGCTTGCCGGTGAGGACCGGGCGGTAGGTCGACCCGCGCGACGCGCCGGTCAGGAGCATGCGGTCGCCCGCGGTGGGGAGCTGCTCGAACAGGACCATCTCCTCGACCGGGGTCGTGCCCGCGTTGACGACGTGCAGGACCCAGTCGTCCGTCCCGCCGACGACGCTGTTCGCGACGCACGGCGTGCGGTACCAGGAGCCGTCGGCCGCCTCGAGCGTCGGACGGCACGCGGTGCCCGGGGCGGACGGGTTCGTCGCACCGTCCACCGCGCCCCGCACGCCCTTGACGCTGTAGAGGTTCGGCCCGTCGACGGGGGCGACGAAGTCCGTCGTCCCGCACGTGCGCGGGTCGCTGCCCCAGGCCGGGGTCGTCGCGGCACCGTCGAGGCCCGAGCAGGTGTCGAGCGCCTCGTCGGTCCGCACCGTCATCTGGTTCGTCGCGCGCTGGCCCGAGGCGAGCCCCGGCTGGAGCTCGAGGAACAGCCGCACGCGGAACGTCTCGCCCGGAGCCATGACGCGGCCGTCCTCGGGCCACGTGAGGACCAGGTCCCGCCCGTCGACGGCGAGGGAGACGTCCGTGGACAGCAGCCCGCCCTCGGACGTCGCGTACGACGGCGCCGGGTCGCCCGGGTGCACGAGCGTGGTCGGCAGGGTGTCGCGCAGCTCGGTGAGCGTGAGGTAGCCCGTGCCCGTGTTGGTGAACGACAGGTCCCACGGGACGGCAGCGCCGACCGAGACCGTCCGGCTCCCCTCGTTGGCGACCTTGCGGACCGCGAGCTCGCGCGTCCCGGGAGACAGGGAGACGGTCGCGCTCGTGCTGCGCTCGGCCGACGCCTCGCCGTCCAGGCGCTCGCTGCGCACCGTCACGGTGTTGTCGACGGACCCGTCCAGGACGACCGGGTCGCCCGACGACCGGGAGGTGTCGCGCAGCACGACCGTGAACGCGGCCCGGGCGTCCCAGGCCGGCGCGGGGACGTCCGGGCTGAAGAAGCCGCCGTCGGCGCGCGAGAAGGTGATGCGCACGCCCTGGACGTCGGGGTACGCCTCGGCTCCCACGGGGACCACCGGTGCGTCCACGGCAGCCGGTGCACCCTGCGCCCAGGCGAGCGCGCCGTCCGTGCCGAACGGCCCGTAGACGTCGACCGCGACGCGGTCGGCGCCGTGCGGTGCGGTGAGCGCACCGAGCCCGGTGAAGCTGAACGTGTCCCAGAACTCCGGGGACGACGCGACGTCGTCGCGCAGCCAGACCGTGGCCGGCGCGAGCGTGCTCACGGGCCGGGTGCCGGAGGACGCGCCGAGCGTGACGGTCACCGGCGTGCGGCGCGACGGCTCGGTGAGCGCCGCGGGAGACACGGACTTGGTCGGCGCCACGTCGATGTCGCCGCCCGTGAGCACGACGCGCACGTCGTCGAGGTCGCCCGTCGCCGTGCCGGGCGCGAGCACCGGGTCGGACGACTGCGCGAACGCGCGGTTCGGGACCTCGGTGGTCTGGCCCGCCCGCAGCGCGATCGGCTCGCCCGTGCTGCGCACGTGCGTGCGCAGGACCGTGTCGAGGGTGAGCGTGAGGCGGTTCGCCGCGGAGATGGTCCCGCCGGTGACCGCAGGGTCGGAGCCCTGGAACGTCACGCTCACGCCGACGACGTCGGCGAGGCGCTCGGGCCCCCACGTCACGAGGTCGGCGACCGCCGTGCGCTCGCTCGCGTGCTCGCCGTCCGCCGTGCGGCGCAAGACCCACGCGGTGCTCGCCGCGAGGTCGACCTCGTGCGGGAGGCTCGCGTCGACCCGCACGCCGGTGACGTCGTAGCGGTCGAACGCGCTGGCCGCGCCGTCGGGCGCCAGCCAGTCCACGTCGGCCGTGAACGGGTCGCCGACGGCGGCCTCGGCCGTGCCCGGCACCTCGCAGCCCGCCACGCCGCTCGCCGTCTCGGAGCACGCGGCGGGGTCGGTGATGCGGACGAAGGACGCGCGCGAGACGGACGTGCTCCGCGCCTGGATCGTGAACGTCGCCGTGGGCTGCGGCGCGTCCGAGCCCTCGCGGGAGACGTGGACGGCCTGCGTCGGGGTCACGGACTTCGTCACTGCGACGCCAGGCGTGTGGTCGACGAGCGAGACGGTCGCGGAGTCGGTGTCGCGGACGGGGTCGCCGCCCGCGGCAGGGACCGCCTCGACGCTCGCCGTGTTGACGACGCTGCCCGCGACGTCGGCGTTGAGGGCGCTCTCCTGCGTCACCCACGCACCGGTCGAGCGGGTCGTGGAGCGCACCTGCCAGTCGAGCACGAAGCGGCGGTCGCTGCTGCTCGCGGCGACGCCCGTGCCGGGCCGCGGCGCGTACGGGTCGAGCGTGGCGCCCGGCTGCCGGGCGGCCTCGCGGGCGGCGACGTCCTCCGCGAGGACGAGCCGCACGCCGGTGGCCGTGGCGCGCTGTTCGCCGGTCAGGGTGTGCCCGACGAACCGGCCGTCCTGCACCCAGCCCCCGGCCGGGGGCGCGACGGCGGTCCACGTGCCGTCGACGAAGAGCTCGACCGCGGTCACGGTGTCGTAGCGCAGGTACCAGCCGGTGCTGAAGGGCACGTCGCTCGCGTCGACCGGCGCGACGCGCACCAGGTCGAACGCGTCGAAGACGGTGCCGGCGACGTCGGCGGGGTCTCCCGCCGGGTCGCTGATCGCCACCGACGAGAAGCCCTCGCGGACGCGCCAGTCCAGCGCCGTGCTGCGCTGCTCGCCCGACTGGGACGGGACCGTGCTCTGCAGCCAGGACTTGTCGATCCCGACCGGGCCGGTGCCCTCGCGGGTGACGACGCGCGCCGTCGCCGTGTCCTCGGCGTCGTCGGTGAGCGTGGTGCCGCCGCGGGTCACGCCCTCGGCCCGCACCGTCGCCGTGTTCAGGAACGCGGTCGGCTCGTCGGGCCGCGCGGTCACGTCACCGCCGGAGCGCAGCGTGCCGCGCGCCTGCATGACGACGTACGGCGTGAAGCTCGTGTCGACGGGCAGGCCCGTGGCCGACTCGAGCACGAACCGGACGCCCGTGAGGTCCGACGGCGAGACGCCCGCGGGGAGCGCCGCAGCCAGGTCGTCCGCCGTGAGCTCCGCGAGGAACGGGCCCTCCTGGGCGGGGAACGCCGCCACGCGCAGGGCCGAGCCGTCGGGGCCGATCGCCTCCACGGTCAGCGACGCACCGGACGGCACCTGGGTCGGCGCGACGCCGGCCAGGTCGAACGCGTCCCAGAACTCGCCCGCGCCGCCGGCCCAGACGTCCTCGACGACGAACGTCCGAGGGCTGACGTACTCGGACGTCCCGACCACCCGCGCGGCGAGGCCGGCGACGACCCGCGCGCCCGGCTCGACGGCGGTGCCCGGCCGGACCGTCTTGTCGAGCGTCGCGTCGATCGCGGGCCGGACGAGCTCGAGCGTGTCGCTCGCCTCGTCGGTCGCGGTCTGCCCGTTCGGGGCGACGACCTCGGCGCTCGCGGTGTTGCGGGTGGCACGCGAGGCGGCGTCGCCCGCGGCGTCCTCGGTGGTGACGACGTCGAGGACGAGCGTCGCGGCGGCGCGCGGCGCGATCGCCCCGGTGAACGTCACCGCGAAGCCGGTCACGTCGGTGCCGGGGACGTCGGGCGTCTCGCCGGGGGCCAGGATGACCGTCGTGGTGGAGCCGTCCGCGCGGTGGAGCACGACGTCGGCGGACTCGGCGCCCTCGGGCCACGAGAACGTGCTGAAGCCGCCGAGCACGACGCCGCCCGTGAAGTAGTCGCGGTCGGTGACGGTAAGAGTGCGGACGGGGACGTCGGACGTGCTCGTCGCCGTGATGGTGGCCGTGGCCGTCTCGCCCGCGGAGATGCGGTCGGGAGTGAGGTCCTTGACGACGTCGACGCCGACGCTCGCGGGCGTGACGCGGTGCTGGGCGGTTGCGGTGGCCGTCACGGGGTCACGACCCTCGGCGGTCGCGGTGGCCGTCGCGACGTTGTCGACGACGTGGGTCGCGGCCGACAGGTCGGCACCGTCCCGGTCCGTCGCGCGCTGCGTGAGGTCGAGGCGCGCCGTGGCGGTCGCCCCGGGGACGATCTCGCCGGCGTAGGTCAGCCGGAGGCCGCCGACGGCGGTCGGGTCCACACCGGCGGGGAGGGTTGCGCCGGGGGCGGGGGTGCCCGTGACCCAGGACCACGAGCCCGCGTCGGAGCGCACGTAGGCGTCGACCTGGACGCTCGTCGCGCCCTCGGGCAGCGGGTCGGCGGCGAGCGCCGTGAGGTCGGCGAGCGTGAACGGGTTGGTCGCGTCGAGCGCGCCCGCGCCGTCGGCCGACGCCTGCGGCTCGGTGACGACGAGCGTGCCCACCGGCACGTTCGAGGTGTTGGTCGCCGTGAGCGTGACCGTCGACGGCGCGCCCGCCTCGAAGGTCCGTGCCGCCGGGGCCCACGACTTCGCGAGGTCGACGCCCGTCTCGACGGGGACGCTCAGGTGCACGGTCGCGCTCGCGCTGTCCGGAGCGGAGTTCGCCGCGGTGGTCGTGGCGGTGTTGACGATGTCCGTCTCGCCGGGCCGGGCGTCGTCGGGCACCTGGAGCGTCAGGGTCAGGGTGAACGTCGCCCCCGGCGTCAGGCCGACGCCCGCGGGCGTCTCGTCGCGGAACGCGACGTGGACCGCGGTGGCGGCGCCGACGACGGCGGGCCGGCCCACGGGCTGGCCGGCCTCGGTCCACGACACCTCGTGCACGGGACCGGTCGTAGTGCGCACGGCCTGGAGCTCGTAGCCCGCGAGCTCGGCGGGGAGCGCGTCGGTGAGGAGGGCGCCGACGCACGTCGTCTCGGAGCACGTGACCCCGACGCTGTACGTGAAGACGTCGCCGGGGGAGAGGTTCTGCCGGTCGACCCGCTTGCTGACCTCGAGGTACTGCGGGTCGCCGTCCGCCGCCGTGGCGGTCGCGGCCCCGGCGAGGGCGAGGGGCGCGGCGAGCGCGACCGCGAGGGCCGCCGCCCACAGCCGTCGCCAGGTGTGTCGTCGCCTGTCGTGCCGTCGTGTGCCGAGCCGTCGCGTGCCGTGGTGCACCAGTGCGTCCTTCGTTCGGTGGTCGAGCGCGCGCCCGGCGATCTGGGCGCGCGTCCAGGAGGTCCACACGAGAGGACTCGTCCGGGCACGGGCCATGACGCGAACCCGCAGGTGAGGCGGGTCACGTCGGCGCGCGCCGACGCGCTTCCGGTCGTACTGTGATCCACATCACTGGCAACGCGCGTCACGAACGGGCGCCCCGGTGCTCTTGCACTAGTGGGGGACGTCGCCACGACGGGTCACGTGGCGACACACCTGGACCGGTGGCGGTCCGCGACGAGAGCTTCGCTGGGGGGAGCTCTCGCGGCGGATCGCCACCGGTTCTCCCGTCTCCGGGGGGTTTCCGTCCTTCCGGCACGCGCCCTCGCGTCCCGGTGGCAGCGCCCCGATCTCAGACGGCGTCCGTGCGCGCGCCGAGCCAGGGCGCGAGGACGTCGGTGCGCCCCAGCCAGCGCAGCCCGCCGTCGGCCAGCTCGTCCGGCGTCGCGAGCACGTCGCGGAACGCGTCGAGGACCCGCTCGCGCACGCCGTCGCCGGGCTCGCCCTCCGGCGGCGTCGCGCCGACGACCACCACGCGCGTGTGCGGCTCGACGGGCCGCCCCTCGGCGGTGGTCGCGTCGTCCCACGTGCCGAGCGTGCCGATGCAGAGCTGGCCGCCCGCGCCGTCCCACGCGCACAGCGAGTCCGGGCGGTTCGCGACGTGGAACACCCCGCGCGACCGGACCCGCCCCGTGCCCAGGTCCTCGATGCGGCGCAGCAGCCGCTCGGGGTCGAAGGGGCGGGCCGAGCGCAGCTCGACCGTCCAGCTCCGGTCGCCCGCGCGGCGCGCGCGCCGGGGGAGCGGGCCCCGCACGCCGAGCGGGTGGGCCCGGCGCTCGCCGGCCACCGGGTCGTGCGTGTGCCCCGCGAGGTCCGCGGCGGCGAGCGCGTGGAGGCCGTCGACCCGGCGGGTCCCGACGCCGCGCAGCCGGTCGACGAGCCCCGCCCCGGTCGCGGCGGCGACAGGATCGCCGGTCGTCACGACGAGGTCGGCGTGCTCGAGCTGCGCGGCGAGCACCTCCCCGACGGCCCGCTGGTCGTCCTCCGTGAGCCCCACCCCGCGCTCGGTGACGAGCTCGTCGTCGAGCAGGTCGTGCTCGAGCGTGTCGACGTCAGCGACGGCGAGCACGGTCGCGAGGCGCAGCCGATCGAGCTCGGCGCCGGGGGTGGTCTGCGCGGCGAGCGCGCGGACGACGGGCAACGACTCGGCCGCCACGGGGAGCGCGAGCACGACGTGGTCCCAGCGCCCGTCGTCCGCGAGCCGCCGCAGCGTCGGGACGGCGTCCTCCCGGACCGCGCACGACAGGCACGCGTGCTCGAGCGGCACGACCTCGTCCTCGACGACGCCGCTCGCGTCGACGACGACCCGGCGCAGCGCGCCCTCGGCGGCCCGGATGTCGTGGCGGAGCGCGACGACGCGCGGAGCCCCCACGACGAGCCCGAACACCGCGCTGTCGCGCAGCACGGGATCGATGGTCGCGAGGACGCTGAGGGCGACGCGGGTGTCGTCGGGCGCCGGGTCTGGCGAGGGATCCGGCGACGGGTCTGGCGAGGGGTGCGACGAGAAGGGCATGAAGCGCTCCGATCCGTGGTCTGGGGCGTCCCGGGAGGCTCGGCGGCCGGCTCGGGAACAACCTGCTCCTGAGAACTGTTCTCGACAGCGGGTCAGCATAGCGTCTTGACGGGAATGATTCTCACTATCTAGTGTCGTCCCCGTCGCCCCGACCGACCCCGAGAGGAACCGCCATGTCCGCCGTCTGCCAGGTGCTCGGCACCGCTCCCGGGTTCGGCCACGCGATCTCGCACTCCCACGTGCGGACCAAGCGTCGCTTCGACCCGAACATCCAGAAGAAGCGCTACTGGGTGCCGTCGCTGGGTCGCCACGTGACCCTGCGCGTCAGCGCCCGGGGCATCAAGACCATCGACCGCCAGGGGATCGACGCCGTCGTGGCGCGGATCCTCGCCCGAGGGGAGAAGCTCTGATGGCTACCCGCACCGACCTCCGTCCCGTGATCAAGCTCCGGTCCACCGCGGGCACCGGGTTCACCTACGTGACCCGCAAGAACCGCCGCAACGACCCCGACCGGATGGTCCTGCGCAAGTTCGACCCCGTCGTCCGCCGCCACGTCGACTTCCGCGAGGAGCGCTGATGGCGAAGCGGTCGAAGATCGCGCGCAACGAGCAGCGGGCGGCCGTCGTCGCCCGCTACGCCGGGCGTCGCGCCGAGCTGAAGCGCGTCGTCGCGTCGCCGTCGTCCTCGCCCGAGGAGAAGGCGGACGCGGTGCGCGAGCTCCAGCGCCAGCCCCGCGACGCGAGCGCCACGCGCACGCGGAACCGCGACGTCGTCGACGGCCGCCCGCGCGGCTACCTGAGGAAGTTCGGGCTCTCTCGCGTCCGCCTGCGCCAGCAGGCGCACCGCGGCGAGCTGCCCGGAGTCACGAAGTCGAGCTGGTGACCGCCGCCCCGAGCGGCGGCCGGCCCCGGCTCAGCAAGGAGACCACCATGAAGAAGGACATCCACCCCGTCTACGGGCCCGTCGTCTACCGCGACAAGTCCGCCGACTTCTCGTTCCTGACCCGCTCGACCCTCGCGGGCGACCACCCGCAGGGCCCGGGCGTCCCGCGCGAGACCGTGACCTGGACGGACGGGAACACCTACCCCGTCGTCGACGTCGAGATCTCGAGCGCGAGCCACCCGTTCTACACGGGGACGCAGCGCGTCGTGGACACGGCCGGCCGCGTCGAGAAGTTCCGCCAGCGCTACGGCGCCCGCGGCGGCGCGCAGGGCGGGGGCGCGCGATGAAGGTCCGCGCCTCGCTCCGCTCGCTCAAGGACAAGCCCGGGGCGAAGGTCGTGCGACGGCACGGCAAGACCTTCGTCCTCAACAAGGCCAACCCGCGCTGGAAGGCCCGTCAGGGCTGACCCGCGCACCACCACCACCGGAGAGGAGCGGCCGCCCGGGTGTCCGGGCGGCCGACCACGCATGCACCACACCGCACCCGACCCGACCGACGCCGCTGCCGATCCCGCCCGGGTGACGGCCCCTCCCGGCGCCCGTGCCCGACGCCGCCCGCTCGCCCTCGCGCTCGGCCTCGCCCTCCCGCTCACGCTCGTCGCGGCGTGCGCGCAGGGCGCGGGCTCCGAGGGCGAGCAGGGCGACGCGGCGGAGCCCGCGCCGTCCGCCACGTCCGACGTGAGCGAGGCCGCGGCGCTCACCCCGCGCCTCGCGATCACCTACGACGGCGGCGTCCAGGTCCTCGACGCGACGACGCTCGAGGTCGTCGACGACCTCGAGCTCGACGGCTTCAACCGCCTCAACCCCGCGGGCGACGGGCGGCACCTGCTCGTCTCGACGTCCGGCGGGTTCCAGGTGCTCGACGCCGGCACCTGGGCCGAGCCGCACGGCGACCACGCCCACTACTACACGGCCGACCCGGTCCTCACGGACGTGACGTACGCGGCCGAGAAGCCGGGCCACGTCGTCGTGCACGACGGTCGCACCGCGCTGTTCGACGACGGCACGGGCGACATCACCGTGCTCGACTCGGCCACCGTGGCCGACCCGCACGGCATCGACGACGCGCGCACGCTGACCACCCCCGCGGCGCACCACGGCGTCGCGGTCGAGCTGTCCGACGGCTCGCTCGTCGTCTCCGAGGGCACCGAGGACGCGCGCACCGGCGTCCGCCTCCTCGACGCCGCAGGTGACGAGGTCTCGGCGAACGACCAGTGCCCCGGCGTGCACGGGGAGGCCGTCGCCGCGGGCGAGGCCGTCGTCATCGGCTGCGAGGACGGCGTGCTCGTCGTCGCGGGCGGCGCGATCACCAAGGTCGCCGCCCCGGACGCCTACGGGCGCATCGGCAACCAGGCGGGCAGCGAGACGTCGCCCGTCGTGCTCGGCGACTACAAGTCCGACCCCGACGCGGAGCTCGAGCGGCCCACGCGCGTCTCCCTCGTGGACACGCGCGACGCGAGCCTGCGCCTCGTCGACCTGCCCGCGAGCTACACGTTCCGCTCGCTCGGGCGGGGCGACGCGGGCGAGGCGCTCGTGCTCGGCACCGACGGGTCGCTGCACGTCATCGACCCGGAGTCGGGCACGGTCGTGCGGTCCGTCCCCGTCGTCGACGCGTGGGAGGAGCCCGAGGAGTGGCAGGAGCCGCGGCCGGCGCTGTTCGTCCAGGACGGCATCGCCTACGTCACGGACCCGGCCGGTCGCGCGATCCACGCGGTCGACTACGTGGGCGGCGAGGTGTGGAAGAGCGCGGAGCTCGACGTCGTCCCGAACGAGCTCAACGGGGTCACCGGCAAGCCGGCCACCACGGGGGGCCACGAGGCCGACGAGCACGCCCACGAGGACGGCGAGCACGGTCACGACGAGCCCGCGCACGACGAGCACGAGGGCCACGACCACGAGCACGAGGACGGCTGAGCGAGGACACGCGACGACGAGAGCCGCGAGAAGTCGCGCGAAACTCCGCGTGTTCCCTAGTGTTGTCCCCGGTGCACGGCCCCGCGGCTGGCACACTGAGACCGTGACGACGGGTGGTGACCACCGCGCGTCGTGAACCGAAGAAGGGATTCGCATGTCGCTCAACAAGTCCGAGCTCGTCTCGGCCATCGCCAGCAAGGCCGACCTGTCGAAGGCGGACGCCGAGAAGGCTCTCAACGCCTTCCAGGAGGTGCTCATCGAGTCGCTGGGCAAGGGCGAGGCCGTCAAGGTCACGGGCCTCCTGTCCGTCGAGCGCGTCGAGCGTGCCGCCCGCACGGGCCGCAACCCCCGTACGGGCGAGGAGATCTCGATCCCGGCCGGTTACGGCGTGAAGATCAGCGCCGGCAGCCTGCTCAAGAAGGCCGTCGCCAAGTGACGTCCCGCTGACCGGCCGTCGCCGGCCCGGTCAGCAGCACGAAGGCCCGGACCCCCGTGAGGGGATCCGGGCCTTCGTGCGTGCGGGGGGCGGGTCAGGCGTGCACGACGTTCGCGAGGATGCCGTGCTGCGTGAGGCGCGTGCCGATCGCCTGGTCGACCTCGCCGAACGCCTTGTTCGAGCGCGCGACGCCGACGGCGCCGGCCATCGCGCCGTGCCCGGTCGGGCGGTCGATGCGCGCGACGAGCTGGTCGCCGTGGACCATGAAGTCGACCGTGAAGACGAGGTGCTGGGCCTTGCCGGCGAACGCGCCGAGCCAGAACGTCTTCTGCTTGCTGCCGCGCTCGGCGGCCCACTGGCCCGTGGGGCGCGTGGTCACCGTGAAGCCCTGCTCCTGGAGCGCGGCGTGCAGGTGCTGCTTGGCGACCTCCGGGTCACCGGAGAGGAAGTAGTCGACCGTGGCCATGAGGGCTCCTCGTGCGTCGTGGTGGTGGGTGCGGCGGTCGCGCCGGGTCGTGGCGGGGCGCGCGGCCCCGGGGATGCTACCGCCGGGCCGGATCGGCGGCCCGACTGTCTTGAGAATCGTTCTCACGAAACGGTAGGCTGGGCGCTCGCCCACCGGAAGGACTCCTCATGGCCGTGCCCAAGCGCAAGCTCTCCCGCTCGAACACCCGCGCCCGTCGCTCGCAGTGGAAGGCGCAGGTGCCCGAGCTCGTGACCGTCGTCGTCGACGGCCGGGAGGTCACCCTCCCGCGCCGCCTCGTCGCGGGCGTGCGCCGCGGCCACGTGACGCTCCCCGAGTGAGCCGGCGGGGGCCCCGGACGGCCCGGCCCGCGCGATCGGTGCCCGACGGCGCGTGCCGCCGGGCGTCGTCGGGCCGCCGTGGCAGCATCCTCGCGTGAGCGCACCGACCCCTCCCGAGACGCCCGGGCGCGGCGAGCGCCGCACGCGGTCCCGGCGGGTGCCCGACGTCCTGGCGCGCGGCACCGCACGCACCCCGGCGCACGCGCACGCCCACGCGCACGGCCCGGCCGCGCCCGCGACCCGGCGCGTGCGGGTCACGCTCGCCGCGCTCCTGGTGCCCGCGCTGCTCGTCACGCTCGCCGGGCTCGTCGCGCTGTGGCCCGCCGCGGCGGACGTGCCCGCACGCATCCCCGTCGCCGCGGAGGGCAGCACCGTCCTGCGCGCGACCGTCACCGGGCCGGTCGACGAGGCGACGAGCGAGGTGCCTGCCCGGCTCGACGCGGGCTCCCGCGCGGGCGGCGAGGACGTGGGCGGCGACGCGATCATCGTCAACGCGCCGCCCGAGTACGTCGCCTACGGGTTCGACGAGGGCGACCGCCTGCGCGTCCTGTACATCGCCGAGGCCGCGGGCGCGGGCGGCACGCCCTACGTCTTCATGGACTTCGAGCGCGGGTTGCCCATCGGCGTCCTCGCGGTCGCGTACGCCGTCGTGGTGCTCGCCGTCGCACGGTGGCGGGGGCTCGCGGCGCTCGCGGGGCTCGCGGGGGCGTTCGTCGTCATCACGTCGTTCACGCTGCCCGCGCTCCTCACGGGGCAGAACGCGCTGGGCGTCGCGCTCGTGACGTCGTCGCTCGTCATGTTCGTCGTGCTGTACGTCGCGCACGGATTCACCGCGCGGACGTCGACGGCGCTGCTCGGCACCCTCGTCGGCCTGGTGCTCACGGCCGTGCTGGGCTGGTGGGGATCCGGGGCGGCCAACATCACGGGCCTCACGTCGGAGGAGTCCCTGTGGATCCCGCAGTACGCGCCCGAGCTCTCGATCCGCGGGGTCGTGCTGTGCGGGATCGTGCTCGCCGGCATGGGCGTGCTCAACGACGTGACGATCACGCAGGCGTCCGCGGTGTGGGAGCTGCGCGCCGTCGCGCCGCTCGCGACCCGGCGCGAGCTGTACGCGCGCGCGATGCGCATCGGGCGCGACCACATCGCCTCGACCGTCTACACGATCGCGTTCGCGTACGTCGGCGCCGCGCTGCCGCTCCTCATGGCGGTCTACCTCTCCGACCAGAACCTCGCGACCAGCCTCACGTCGGGCGAGATCGCGGAGGAGGTCGTGCGCACCCTCGTCGGCTCGATCGGGCTCGTGCTCGCGATCCCCATCACCACGGGCATCGCGGCGCTCACCGTGCCCGGCGCCGGCTCGGCGCGGTCGGTCCCCGTGGGTAGGGTCGAGGTCCCCGCGACCTGACGGCGGGGCGCCCGCCCGCGCGGGCACGACGACCGGGGCGACCCGGCGGCACGACGAGAGGACGACGGTGACGGAGACGACGGACGGCCTGAGCGGCCGGGACGGCCGGGACGTGGCGGTGCTCGGGCCGGGCGGGGTCGGCGGGCTGGTCGGCGCGCTGCTCGTCCGGTCGGGCGCCCGGGTGACGTTCCTCGCGGGCGAGGCCACGGCGGCCACCCTCACGGAGCGCGGCCTGCACGTGCGCAGCCGCCAGGTGGGCGACCTCCACGTCCCGGCGCACGCGGCCACGCGCCTCGACGCACCGGTCGACGTCGTCGTGGTGGCGGTCAAGCAGACCGCGCTCGACGACGCGCTCGACCGCGTGCCGCCGGAGGTGCTCGGCGACGGGGTGGTCGTCCCGATGCTCAACGGCCTCGACCACCTCGACGCGCTGCGCGCGCGGTACGGCACCGCGCGCGTGCTCCCCGCGACGGTCCGCGTCGAGTCCACGCGCGTCGCGCCGGGCGAGATCGAGCACACGAGCGCGTTCGTCGAGGTCGACGTCGCGCCGGGTGGGGTGGACCCGGAGCGGGTCGAGGCGGTGCGCGCGCTCCTGGAGGGTGCGGGCATCCCCACCACCGTGCACGACGACGAGACGGCGCTGATGTGGGCGAAGCTCGGCTTCCTCGCGCCGTTCGCGCTGCTCACGACGGCGCACCGCGCCCCGATCGGCGAGGTGCGGACCACGCACCGGGCCGAGCTCGAGGCGCTCGTCCGCGAGGTCGCCGCCGTCGCGGCGGCGAGCGGCGCGCCGTCGGACCCGGACCGCACCCTGACGTTCTACGACCGCTTCGGGGCCGACGCGAAGTCCTCGATGCTGCGCGACGCCGAGGCGGGCCGCCCGCTCGAGACCGACGCGATCGGCGGCGCGATCGTGCGCGCCGCCGACCGCGCGGGGGTCGACGCGCCTCTGACGCGCGCGCTCGTCGAGCGACTCCGGGGCTGAGCGCGGCCGTCGTGAGGTCTCCCGGCGCGCGGGCTCATTCCGCGGCCGGGCCGGGCGCAGCGACGGCGTGCTCGGCGGCGCGGCTCACGTCCTCCCAGGCCGCCCACGTGTCCTGACGCTGCCGCGAGATCCCCTGGGCGAGGTCGTAGACCATGCTGCCGAGCAGGAGGCGCAGCGGCGGGTCCTCGCTGTCGACGAGCGTGAGCACCGCGTCGGCGGCGAGCCGCGGGTCGCTGTCGACCGAGCCGTCCGCCCACTGCTTCTCGAGCTCCGCGCGCAGGGGCGCGTAGGCGTCGAGCGCGGTCGTCGTCGTCATGCTCGTGTACAGGTCCGTCCAGTACCCGCCCGGCTGCACGACGGTGACCGAGACCCCGAAGGGCGCCGCCTCCAGCGCGAGCGCCTCGCTCATCCCCTCGAGCGCGAACTTGCTCGCGCTGTACAGGCCCGTGCTCGGGAAGCCGGCGACCGCGGCGACGCTCGACATCTGGAGCACGTGGCCCGAGCCCTGGCGCCGCAGGTGCGGCAGCGCCGCCTGGCTGACCCAGAGCGCCCCGAAGAAGTTCACCTCGAGCTGCGCGCGCGCCTGCGCCTCGGTGAACTCCTCGACCATGCCCATCGACATCGTCCCGGCGTTGTTCACGACGACGTCGAGCCGGCCGAGGTGCTCGACGGCGGTGTCGACCGCGGCCACCACCGCGTCGCGGTCGGTGACGTCGAGGGGGAGCGCGAGCACGCGGTCGTGGTGCTCCGGGGCGAAGGCGTCCCGGGACGCGGTGCGTGCGGCGGCCACGACGCGGTCGCCGCGCTCCAGCGCCGCGACGGCGATCGCGTGCCCGATGCCGCGGCTCGCGCCGGTGACGAACCAGGTCCGGGCTGGCGGGGAGGTGTGTCGCATGACGGTTCCCTTCGAGAATGAGACGAGACGGTCCGTCTCGTTCACCCGACCGTAGAGTGCTGCACGACTGCCGTCAAGACGAAACGGTCCGTCTCGCCGGGGTAGGCTGCCGCCATGGCCGCACCCGATCCCTCGCGCCGCAGCGAGTCCTCCCGCCGCGCCGTCCTCGCCGCCGCGCTCGACCTCCTCCAGGAGATCCCGTACCCGCAGCTGAGCATCGAGGGCATCGCGGCCCGCGCCCGCGTGGGGAAGCAGACGATCTACCGGTGGTGGCCCTCGAAGGCTGCGATCGTCCTCGACGCGTTCCTCACGCTCAGCGAGGGCGAGGACGGGGGAGCGCCGGTCCTGCCCGACACCGGAGACCTCGTCGCCGACCTGCGGCACGTGCTGCACGCGACCGTCGCCGAGCTGGAGGACCCGCGTCTCGCCGCGCCCATGCGCGCGCTCGCCACGGAGGCGGCGCACGACCCGGCGCTCGCGGACCTCTACCGCGAGCGCCTCGACGAGCCGCTCCGCGAGGCCAAGCGGCAGCGGCTCCGCAGCGCGCAGGAGTCCGGGGAGCTGGCCCCCGACGTCGACCTCGACGTCGCCGTCGACCTCGTCTGGGGCCCGGTGCTCAACCGCTGGCTCCAGCGGACGGGCCCGCTCACCGTCGAGTACGTCGACCGCGTCCTCGACACGGCGCTGGGCGGGCTGCGCCCGCGCTGACCCGCGGTTCCTCACGACGGCGGCCGAGCTCTTCACCGGACCGCCACGCGACCCCCTGTGGACGCGTCCACAGGCGCCTCGCAGGTTCGCCAGGATGTCCGTCATGAGAGAGCCGTGGGTCGACGTCGCGCTGGCGCGGCTCCCCGAGACGCGTTCCTGCCCCGCGTGCGCCGCGCCGTTGCGGTCGTCGCGGTGCGACCGGTGCCTGCTCGACCTCGTCGGGCCGCTCGCGTTCGAGGTGGCGGCGGCGTCGACCGACGCGGCCGACGCGCTCCGGCGGCGCCAGACCGCCCTCGACACGCTCCGCGCCGCTCAGCCCGAGGCGGCCGCGTGGGCCGCGCGTGCCGCCGTCGCGGCCCCGCCCGGCACGTTCCCTGGCACCCTGCGCGGTGGCCGGCCCGGCGCAGCAGCGGGCGGTGGCTGGGGGACCCCGGCGGGCCCCCCGCCGATGCGCCCGCTCGACACGGCCGGGCGCGGGGCGGCGGGGCCTCGCTCGTCGACCCTGTCGCCCGTGGCCGGACCGGATGGGCCGACGCGTCCCGGAACGGCCGGCCCGGTCGTGCCGGTGCCGGTGCCGGTGCCTGTGCCTGTGCCGGGGCCCGCGGGCCCGCGCGCCGGTGGCGTCGGTCCGGATATGGCCCCCGCGCGGTCCGTCGGCCTCCAGCCCGTGCTCGCCGGGGCGGGCGCCGGGCTGCTCGCCGTGGCCGCCGTCGTCTTCGTGTTCTTCACGTTCGCCGACGACCTCGCCCTGCGCGCCCTCGTCACCGGGGTCGTCACCGCGCTCACCGTCGGGGCCGCGGTGCTCCTGCGGTCGCGCGGCCTGCGGTCGTCCGCGGAGGCCGTCGCGGCGCTGGCCGTCGTGCTCGCCCTGGTCGACGTCGAGCTCGCGCTCAGCGCGTGGGCGCTCGACCCGGTGGGTGCCGCCGCGGCGCGCGCGACGCTGCTCGCCGTCGTGCTCGTCGGCCTCGGCGTCGTGGGCGAGCGGGCGCGCGTCCGGGCCTGGGTGACGGGCGCCGTCGTGCTCGGTCCTCTCGTGCCGCTGGTCGCGGCGCCCGCGGCGCAGGCGTCGTGGGGCTGGGCCGTCGCGCTCCTCGTGACGGCGTGCCTGACGGCGGTCGCCGGCCCCGTCGCCGCGGCGGCGGGCGCGCGCGTGGGCGGCACCCTCGGCGCGGAGCGCGGGTTCCTGGGCGTCGTGCGCACGGTCGCCGTGCTCCTCGCGGTCCTCGTCGGCCTCACCGTCCCCGCGCCGCCGGGGCTGCCCGGGGGCGCAGGTGCGGCGCTCGTCGCGCTCGGTGCGGCGCTCGTCGCGACGCTGCTCCGGGTCACGACGGGCGAGCGGCGCTGGTACGCGGTCGGCGGCGCCGCGGCGGTGCTCGCCGGCGCGCTGCTCGGCACGGGCGACGGCGTCGGCTTCGTGGGTCTCGCGCCCGCGCTCGGCGCGCTCGCGTGGGTCGTCGTGCTGGTGCTCACCGGCCGCCGCGTGTCGGCGGGGGTGCTCCGGGTGCCGGTCCCGCCGATCGGGCGCTCCGACGCGCTGCTCGGGGGCGCCGTCGTCGTGCTCGTCATGGCGGGCCCCGCCCTCGCGCTCGCGGGCCTGCGGGCCGCCGAGGTGCTCGTGACCCCGACCGCGGGGACGAGCGCCGTGCGCGACGCCGCGCCGCTCGGCGTGGGCGTCCTGTCCGCCGGGCTGGCGGGCGAGGGCACGGCGCCCGGGACCGTCGGCGCGACGCTGCTCGACGGCACGCTCGTCGGCCTCCTCTCCGTGCTCGTCGTCCTGCTCGTCGCGGCCCGGCTCCCGCTGCGCACGTCGCGGACCGCGCCGCCCCTCCTCGGTGGGACGCCCCGGCTCGGGACGGCGCCGCTCGTCGTGACGGGGCGCGCGCTCGCGCCCTGGGCGGCGCTCGCGCTCGTCCTCACCCTCGTGCTCGACCCGCGGCTCGCGGGCGTCACGTCACTCGTCCTGCTCGGGCTGCTCGCCGCGGCGCTGCTCCTCGTGACGGCGCGGCCGGCCCCGGCCGCCGCGCCCGCCGGCACCGATCCCTCCGCGGGCGCCCCGTCGCCCGGCGCCGTCGTGCGTGCCGTCCGACGCGGGCTCGGACGCGCCCTGCGCCCCGTCGCGCGTCTCGTGCCCGGCGCGCGCACCGCCGTCCGCCACGGTCTGCTGCCCGTCGGCCGGTCCGAGCGGCGGTCCGCGCACGCCGCCGCCGTCGCGGGCACCGTCCTCGTGCTCGTCCTCCTCGTCGCCGGGTCGTGGGTCGCGCGCCCGACGGCGACCGCCGGGGCCGTCGTCGTCGGCCTGCTCCTGCTCGCGGCGCGCGCCGCCGCGCCGCGGTCCCTGCACGCGCCCCTCGTCGGGGTCGCCTACGGGTACGCCCTGCTCGTGCTCGGGGTCACGCTCGCATGGAGCGGCGCCGGGACGGTCGTCGTGCTGTGCGGGGTGTCCGGCGTCGCCTCGCTCGCGGCGCTCGCGGTGACGCTCGCCCCGCGCGTCGACCGGGACTCGTGGTGGGCGGTCCTCGGCGTGACGGCCGTGCCGTTCGGGCTCGGCGTGCTCACCGTCGTCGACGAGCGCAGCACCTGGTCCGTCGCGGCGTGCCTCGCGATGCTCGCGCTCGAGGTCGTCCTGGTCGGCTCCCGGCGCCCCGGCTCGGTGACGGCGCTGCGCGTCCTCGCCGCGGCCCTCGTGCTCCCGACGGCGGCCGTCGCCGTGGTGAGCGCGGGCGCGCTCGTGCTCCCGGGCAGCGGCTCGCCCGTCGTCCTGCCCGTCGTCGCCGTCCTCGTCGCGGCGGCGCTCGCGGGAGCCCGGCCGCTCGCGGCACGGCTCGACCTCGGCGCCGGCCGCGTCGCCGTCGAGGCGAGCGCGGCCGTGACGGGGGCCATCGCGGTCGGGCTCGCGTACGGGCGCCCCGCCGCGGGGCCGACGATCGCCGTCGCCGTGCTGCTCCTGCTCGCCGTCGGCGCAGGGCTCGCCGCGCGCGACCGCGACCGGCGGGGGGAGTGGTGGCTCGCCGCCGTCCTGGGCACCGCGGCGCTGTGGACGGCCCTCGCGGCCGCCGAGGTCGGGCTCGTCGAGGCGTACACCGCGCCCCCCGCCCTCGCCGCCGTCGTCGTCGGCGCGCTCCTCGCCCGCCGTGCGCGGCGCTGGTGGGAGCTCGCGGGCGCGGGTCTCGTGCTGCTCGTCGTGCCGTCGGTGCTCGTCCTGGGCGCGGCCCCGGGCGCGGGTGACGTCCGCGCGTCGCTGCTCGTCGTCGCCGGTGCGGTGGCGGTGGCCGGTGCGGTGCTGCTCCGGCAGGGCACGACGGCGGGCGGCGTCGCCTCGGCCGAGACGACCCGCAGCGCGTGGCGGCGTGCCGGTGCGCTCCGGCTCGCCGGAGCCGCGGTGCTCGCCGCGGTCGCCGGGACGGTGGAGTCGCTGCACGTCGCGCACGTGCCCGGCGGTGGTGCGCTGTCCGTCCTCGGGTTCGCGTGGGCGGTCGCGGCGGGCGGCGTGGCGCTCGGCGCGGGGCTCGTCGGGGCGCGCGCGGCCTCGGGGCGGGGTGCCGCGGCGGCGCGCCGCTGGGCCATCGCGCCCGCCCTGGCGCTCGTGGTGGTCGGCGCCGTCGCGAACGTGCGGCCCGTGTGGGGCGTCATCGCGACGGTCTGGCTCGTCGAGGTCGCGCTGCTCGCGGTGCTCGTGGTGGGAGTGCGTCGCGCCGTGCGCGGGCGGCTCGACCTCCCGCCCGCGTGGTTCCTGTGGCTGCTCGCCCTCGTCGCCGCGATCGGTGCGTGGTCGCCGCGCGAGCTGCGCGTCGAGGTCTTCTCCCTGCCCCTCGGCGCCGGGCTCCTCGTCGCGGGCTACCTCGCGCTCGCGGCGGGAACCGCGGGAACCGCGGGCACGGCGGGAACCGCGGGCACGGCGAGCGCGGCCGCGGGCGGACCGAGCGGTCTCCCGGCGGCGCGCGCGGCCCGGCCCCTTGGCGGCTGGCCCGTCGGCGTCGTCGGGTCGTGGCGCACCCTCGCGCCCGGGCTCCTCGCGCTCGTCGGGCCGTCGGTGCTCGCGACGTACACCGACGCGCGCACGTGGCGCGCGATGCTCGTCGTCGTGCTCGCGCTCGCGGCGGTCCTCGTCGGGACGCGCAAGCACCTCGCGGCCCCGTTCCTGCTGGGCGTCGCCGTGCTGCCGGTCGAGATCCTCGTCGTGTTCGTCTCGCAGCTGGGCACGCGCATCTCCGCCGGGCCGTGGATGCTCACGCTCGCCGCGGCGGGCGGCCTGCTGCTCATCATCGCGACGTACTACGAGCGGCGGATCGCCGCGTACGACGGCGCCGCCGCGTACGTCCGGGACCTGCGCTGACCGAAATCCCTACCGGGTGGCCCGTTTCTCCGCCGGGTGGCCCATAATGTTCGGGATCCGCCGCACGACGGCGGGCTCATCGGCAACGTAGGCGGGGGCGAGGCCGCGACGGCACACGGAGGTGTCCGGTCGTCGGGCCACGCCCCGGGGGCGCAGTCCCTGGAGAACGGCATCGTGATCAGGATCGGCATCGTGGAGGACGACCCCGCGAGCAGCGCGCTGCTCGTGGAGTACCTGCGACGCTACGAGCAGGAGCACGGCGAGCAGTTCGCCGTCGCGCTCTTCGCCGACGGCGAGCAGGTGGTCACCGGGTACCGGCCGGACTTCGACATCCTGCTGCTCGACGTCGAGATGCCGAACCTCGACGGCTTCAGCGCCGCCCGCCGCATCCGCCAGGTCGACGCGGACGTCGTCCTGATCTTCATCACCAACATGACCCAGCACGCGATCAAGGGGTACGAGGTCGACGCGCTGAGCTACATGCTCAAGCCGCTGCGGTACTTCGCGTTCTCCCAGGAGCTCAAGCGGTCCGTGGCCCGGCTCCGACGGCGGTCGGCCGACTACCTGCTGCTCGCGGTCGACGGCGGCCTGGCCCGCGTCGCGACGGACGACATCGTCTTCCTCGAGAGCGCGAAGCACCGCACCACCGTGCACACGGTGGACGGGAGGCACTCCGTCGTCGGGCCGCTCAAGGCGCTCGAGGCCCAGCTGGAGGGCCGGGACTTCTTCCGGAGCAACAGCGGCTACCTCGTGAACCTGCGGCACGTGCTCGCGGTCCAGGGCAGCAGCGTGCTCCTGGTCGGCGGGCACGACCTGCTCATCAGCCGGGCGCGGAAGAAGGCGTTCCTCGCGGCCCTCACCGACTACCTCGGGGCGCGACGGGCATGAGCGCCGCGACCGACCTCATGGCGACCCTGCCCGACATCCCGCGCGCGCTGACCGGCCTCGCGGAGTGGCTCGCGTGCCTGGTCTACGTTCTCCTGCGCCGACCCCGCCTGCCGCGGGCCCGGCTCGTGGCGCTCGCCGTCGCCGCCCTCGCCGCGCAGGTCGGGGTGCAGGCGCTCGCCGACCTGCTCCCGCGTCAGCTGTGGACCGTCGGGATGGCCGCCGCGGTCGCGTGCATGTACGGGTTCATCGTCGCGGCGGCGCGCGTCTCGGCGCGCGACGCGGGGTACTTCGCGGCGCGCGCGCTCGTGCTCGCCGAGCTCGTGGCGGCGCTGCACTGGCAGGTCCACTGCTTCTTCTTCCTGCCCGACGGCCGACCCGGCACGGCCTGGCAGGTCGCGTTCTTCGTCCTCGTGTACGCGGTGGGGTACGGGGTCGCGTACGTCGTCGAGTCCCGCCACTTCCGCCCCGACCAGGAGCTCGACGTCACGGTCGGCGAGCTCGCGTCGGCGGTCGCGATCGCGCTCGTCACGTTCTTCATGAGCAACATCAGCTTCCTCAACGCGAACACGCCGTTCAGCGGACGTCTCGGGCTCGAGATCTTCTACATCCGCACGCTCGTCGACCTGTGCGGGTTCGTCGCCCTCTACGCCCAGCAGGGCCAACGGCTCCAGCACCAGGCGCGGTCCGAGGTGCGCGCCATCGACGAGATGCTGCGGCGGCAGCACGAGCAGTACCTGCAGTCGAAGCGGAACATGCAGATCGTCCACCGCAAGTACCACGACCTCAAGCACCAGATCGGGGTGATCCGCGCCGAGGCGGACCCGGGCCGGCGCGCGTCCTACCTCGACCACCTGGAGGCCAGCATCTCCGGCCACGCCCGGCAGGCCGACACCGGCAACGGCGTGCTCGACGTGATCCTCACGACCAAGAGCCAGGAGTGCGCGGAGCGGGACATCGACCTCACGTGCGTGGTCGACGGCGCCCTGCTCGACTTCATGTCCGCGATGGACGTCGCCGCGGTGTTCGGCAACGCCCTGGACAACGCGATCGACGGCGTCATGGCCGTCCCCGACCCGGAGCGGCGGATCATCAAGGTCGCGGTCTACGCGCGCGACCGCTTCGTGCTGCTCACGGTCGAGAACTACTTCTCCGGCGAGCTCCGCACCGAGGGCGGGGACATCGTCACCCGGCGCGCCGACCGCACCCGGCACGGGTACGGGCTCAAGTCCATCCGGTACACCGCGGAGAAGTACGGCGGGTCGATGACGGTGAACACCGAGGACCGCTGGTTCCTCCTGCGCGTCCTGCTGCCCATGCCGGAGGACCGCCCGCCCACGGGCTCGCCGCGGCAGGCGGCGTCGGCCACGCACCCGGCGTAGACCCGCGCCCCGCGGCCACGGACCCCGGCCGGGGTCACGGGCCGTCGCACGGCCACGGCCGCCGCCCCGGAGGCCGCCGGACGGCCCGTCCGGGCGGGACCTGGGACCCGCCCACCGTGACCCCGCCGTGACCTCGACGACCGTTCGTGGACGCAAAGCGACGGTTCGTGCACCCGGCCGCCCCCGCCGTCCGCCGCGTCCATAGCGTGACGGCGCGGCTCAGGGACCACGACGTCCCGGGCCTCGACGGGTTCGCAGAGCTCGCTGCGCCACGCACGCGCCTCCGGGTGGGTCGCCGGGGTGGGTGCGGAGCGGGTGGGCGCGGAGACGACAAGGGAAGGTCGATGAAGACAACGACAACGGCGGGACACCGCGACAACCGGGCGGGCCGCGTCAAGGGAGCGGCGGCGCTCGCGAGCCTCGCGCTCGTGGCCGCGGCGGGATGCACGGCGGGCACCACGGACGACGAGAGCGCGGCCGACGCGTTCACGACCCGGGAGGTCACGGACGGGACCACGTCCTTCGTGGTCGTCGACAACCCGGGCGACGGGCCCACGCTCTCCTACGCCAAGGACAGCGCGGTCGAGCTCCTCACCGAGGAGGTCGACGGCCAGGAGCTCGCGTTCAAGGACATGAACGCGAACGGGACGCTCGACACGTGGGAGGACTGGCGCGAGCCGGCCGAGGAGCGCGCGGCGGCCCTCTCCGAGGAGCTCACGATCGAGCAGATCGCGGGGCTCATGCTCTTCAGCTCGCACGAGCGGTCGCAGGCCGACGGCCTCACGGACGCCCAGAAGGAGTACCTGACGGACTCCCACCTGCGCAACGTCCTGCACGCGGGCCCGAGCGACGTCGAGGCGACCGTCACGTGGGCCAACGAGATGCAGGCGTACGCCGAGTCGCTCGCGACCGCCGACGAGCCCTACGTCCCGGTGAACTTCGCCTCCGACCCGCGCTCGACCGCGGGCTCCGGCGGCTACAACGCCGAGGGCGCCGACATCTCGCGGTGGCCGTCGAACCTCGGCCTCGCGGCGACGTTCGACGTCGAGCACATGGACAACTTCGCCGAGATGTCCTCCGCGGAGTACCGCGCGCTGGGCATCACGACGGCCCTCAGCCCGCAGATCGACCTCGCGACCGAGCCGCGGTGGCTGCGCGTCGGCGGCACGTTCGGCGAGGACGTCGAGCAGAACACGGAGCTGGCCGCCGCCTACGTGGACGGTTACCAGAGCACGAGCGGCCAGGACGGCTGGGGCCCCGAGTCCGTCAACGCGATGATCAAGCACTGGGCGGGCGACGGCCCCGGCGAGGGTGGCCGCGAGGCCCACACCGACGCCGGCAAGTACGGCGTCTACCCGGGCGGCAACTTCGACGCGCACACCGAGGCGTTCCTCGGGTCGCTCGACTCCGCGGCCGTCATGTCGGCGTACTCGATCGCGCTCGACGGCGCGGGCGAGCCGCTGTTCGGCGAGCGCGTCGGCACGGCGTACGACGACACGCGCATGAACCTGCTCCGTGAGGAGAACGGCTACCAGGGCGTCGTCGTCACCGACTGGGGCGTCACGACCGGGATGAACGACGAGGGCGCGGTCATCGCGACCGGCTGGGGCGCCGAGGACCTCACCAAGGAGCAGCGCCACTACGAGATCCTCAAGACCGGGCACGACATGTTCGGCGGCAACAACGACGTCGCGCCGGTCCTCGCGGCCCACGAGATGTGGCAGGCCGACTTCGAGGCCGGCACGAACGACGTCGACGCCGACACGCGGTTCCGCGAGTCCGGCGCGCGCATCCTCACGATGTTCTTCAACCCGGGCCTGTACGAGAACGCGTACCTGGACCTCGACGAGTCCACGTCGATCCTGGCGAGCGACGACAAGGTCGACGCGGGCTACGCGGCGCAGCTCGACTCCGTGGTCCTGCTGAAGAACGACGGCGAGACCGTCACCGCCGCGGACGCCGAGGCGTGGAAGGACAAGACCGTCTACATCCCGCGCAGCTACAACACCGGCTTCGCGAGCTCGTTCGGTCCGGGCGAGTACACCGAGGGCGCCGGGATCGACCTCGAGGTGGCCGAGCAGTACTTCGGCACCGTGCTCACCGACGAGGCCGTCACGGACGCCGACGACAAGGTCACGAGCTACACCGCTCCCGACCTGTCGGACGTCGACCTCGTGCTCGTGGGCATGGACAGCCCGGACAACGGCGGTACGTTCTCGAACATCGGGCACGACCTCGAGAACGACACCTGGTACCCGCTGTCGCTGCAGTACCGCCCGTACACCGCGGACGGCCCGAACGTGCGCCAGACCTCGATCTCCGGCGACCTGCTCCCGGACGGCACGCGCCAGAACCGCTCGTACTTCGGGAACACGTCGAAGATCGCGAACGAGTCGGACCTCGACGCGTTCGAGCGCGCCGTGGCGGCCGTCGAGGCGTCCGGCAAGGACATCCCGGTCGTCACCGTCCTCAAGGCGACCAACCCGGTCGTCCCGGCCGAGTTCGAGCCCGCGTCCGACGCGATCGTCGTCGGCTTCGGCACGAGCGACCAGGCGCTCCTCGAGGTCGTGCTCGGCCTCCACGAGCCCCAGGGCCGCCTGCCCGTCCAGCTCCCGAAGGACATGGACACGGTCGAGGCGCAGCAGGAGGACGTCGCGAAGGACATGACGCCCTACACCGACGCCGCGGGCAACGCCTACGACTACGGCTTCGGGCTGAGCTACGGCGGGCCGATCACGGACTGACGGACCGCACGGGCGGGCGGTCGCACGAGCGGCCGCCCGCCCGGGGCGGACGGCGCCCGTCCGGCACCGTCCGACCCCGACCAGGCCGCGGGGTGGGCCCGCGGCACGAACGAACCAAGGAGCAGGAAGTGAAGCGGAACAAGGCGCTGACCACGGGGATCGGGCTGCTCGTCGCCGTCACGGGGGCCTTCGGGCTGACGGCGTGCGGGAGCGGCGACGACTCCGCCGCCGGGCCGTCGTCGTCCGAGAGCCAGGCGACCGACGTCGACGTGGCGACCGACCTGGAGAACGCGCGCACGGCGGTCGCCGACGCGCTCGCGGAGGACGACAGCTGGGCGCAGATCATGCTCGCCAGCGACGTCAAGGAGCCGACGGTCAAGTACGGCCTCCTCGTGGTGCCGTTCGTCCCCTCCGACGCCGCCTCGCGCGTCCAGGGCACGGTCGACATCAAGGACGGGAAGTACACGATCGAGGCCGACTCCGCCGAGACCGGCGAGACGTGGCAGATCGACCAGGACGGCACCATCACCCCGGCCGGGGAGTAGCCGCACCGCTCCCCGCCGTCCGCCTCCCCGCCCGCCTCGCCGGGCGGACGGCGAGGCGGACGGCGGGGGCACCGGACGGCACGGGTCGAGCACGGACGACCGTCCGTGCCGCAGAAACGACCGATCGTGCAGCCGCGGCGGGCGGCGCCGTACCCCGCTCCTAGCCTGAGGAACGGGCCGCACTCGAGGAGGAATGCAGTGAACGCCAGGGCGAAGAACGCCGACGGTGCCAGGACACCGATGTCGAACAAGAAGTTCCTGTGGATCTGGGTCCCCGTGCTCGCGACGGTGACCGTGCTCGTCGTCGTCGCGAACGTCGCGCTCAACGTCGCGGGCGGCTGGGTCGCGTCCCAGCTCGGGTCCGGCACCTACACGTTCACCAACTCCGAGGAGTCCTCGGGCTGGGACACCGCGTACTACACGGCCGAGCACGACAGCCAGGAGTCCGTCGACGAGGCCGCGAAGGCCCTCGTCGAGGAGATCGCGGCCGGCGGCATCGTCCTCGCGAAGAACGAGGCCGGCGCGCTGCCCCTCACGCCCGACGCCCGCGTGACCATGCTGGGCCGCGCGTCCGCGGACCCGGTGTTCGGCGGCTCGGGCTCCGGCTCGGTCGACACGAACTCGGCCGTGACCGTCCGCGGGGGCCTCGAGAACGCGGGCCTCACGGTCAACGACGAGGTCTACGCCACGATCGAGGCGTTCGCGGCGGAGAACCCGCGCGGCCACATCGAGATGGACAACCCCGACGCGTCGAGCTACACCGTCGGCGAGCTGCCCGTCGGCGACTACGAGGCCCGGTCCGGGACGTTCGCCGAGTTCGGCGACGCCGCGATCGTCACGATCGGCCGCCCCGGCGGCGAGGGCGGCGACCTCACGCGCGACATGACCGGCTGGGACGACCACGCCGAGCCCGGTCAGCACCAGCTCGAGCTGAACAAGGACGAGAAGGACCTGATCGCGCTCGCGAAGTCGAGCTTCGAGACGGTCGTCGTGGTCGTCAACGCGTCCACGACCCTGGAGCTCGGCGAGCTGCAGGCCGACCCGGAGGTCGACGCGATCCTCCTCGCGGGCTCGCCCGGCGCCACCGGCTTCAACGCCCTGGGGTCGGTCCTCACCGGCGAGGTCAACCCGTCCGGCCGCACGGTCGACGTGTGGGCCGCGGACTTCACGGCCGACCCGACGTTCGCCAACTTCGGGAGCTTCTTCTACTCGAACGTCGAGGCGTCCTACCCCGTCTCGGCGGTCGAGAAGGCGACGTCCAACGCGACGGTCACGAGCAACGCGCCGTTCGTGAACTACAGCGAGGGCATCTACGTCGGGTACCGCTACTACGAGACCGCGGCGGCCGAGGGCTTCATCGACTACGACGACGCGGTGGTCTACCCGTTCGGCTACGGCCTGAGCTACACCGACTTCGCGTGGGCGGTCACGGGCACCGAGGCGGGCGACGTCGACGGGACCGTCGCGGTCACGGTCGAGGTGACGAACACGGGCACGGTCGCCGGCCGCGACGTCGTCGAGCTCTACTACTCGGCGCCGTACACGCCCGGCGGGATCGAGAAGTCCGAGGTCGTCCTCGGCGACTTCGCCAAGACCGGGACGATCGAGCCGGGCGCGAGCGAGACGGTGACCCTCGAGCTCGCCGTCGAGGACATGGCGTCCTACGACCACCTGGGCGCGAAGGCGTACGTCCTGGAGGCGGGCGACTACACGCTCAGCCTGCGCACGGACTCCCACACCCTCGCGGCGGGCACCGAGCCGATCACCTACCCGGTCGCGTCCGACGTCGTGTACACGGGCGAGGAGCACCGCGCGTCGGACCTCGCCGAGGTGACGAACCGGTTCGACGACGTCTCCGCGCGCTTCAGCGCCGACGGCGCGGACGGCACGGTCGTCCCGATGTCCCGCGCCGACTTCGCGGGCACGTTCCCGCAGGCCCCGACGGCCGAGCAGTCGGTCGCGGACGAGGCCACCCAGGAGGGCTTCGCCGCCTGGGACCACGAGGCCGAGGCCGCCGCGTTCGACGGCGAGATGCCGGCGACCGGCGAGCGCTCCGACCTGACGCTCGTCGACCTGCGCGGCCTGCCGAAGGACGACCCGCGGTGGGAGGAGCTGCTCGACTCCCTGACGGTCGGCGACATGACGGACATGCTCCTCAACGGCGCGTACCAGACGGCCGCGATCGCCTCGATCGCCAAGCCGCAGACGGTCGAGCCGGACGGCCCGGCGGGCTTCTCGTCCTTCATCAACTCGTCGATCAACGGCGTCGCCTACCCGTCCGAGGTGCTCATCGCGCAGACGTGGGACGTCGACCTCGGCACCGCGATGGGCACGATGATCGGCGAGGAGGCCCTGCAGAAGGGGCTCAACGGCTGGTACGCGCCCGCGGTGAACCTGCACCGCTCGCCGTTCGGCGGCCGCAACTTCGAGTACTACTCGGAGGACCCGCTCCTCTCGGGCCGCATGGCCGCCGCCGTGTCGAACGGCGCGGCGAGCAAGGGCGTCTACACGATGCTCAAGCACTTCGCGCTCAACGAGCAGGAGACGAACCGCGTCGACAACGGCCCGGCGACCTGGGCGACCGAGCAGACGATCCGCGAGATCTACCTCAAGCCGTTCGAGCTCGCGATCAAGGACGTCTCCCTGGACGTCCGCTACATCGCGGACGACGAGGGCACGATCGAGGAGACGACGGTCGGGGCGCTCGGCATCATGAGCTCGTTCAACCGCATCGGCGCGACGTGGACGGGCGGCTCGAAGCCGCTCATGACGGACGTGCTGCGCGGGGAGTGGGGCTTCGAGGGCTTCGCGATCACGGACTTCAACCTGTACCCGTACATGAACCCCAACGAGGGTCTCGACGGGGGTACGGACCTGACGCTCACCTTCCAGCCGTCGAAGTCGTTCGGCGACACGACGTCCGCGAAGGCCGTCACGGACATCCGGAACGCGACCCACAACATCCTGTTCACGGTGGCCAACTCGAACGCCATGAACGGGCTCGCCCCCGGCGCGACGGTCACGTACACGCCGCCCAGCTGGGTCTACGTCCAGATCGGCGTGTCGGTCCTGCTCGGGCTGCTCGTCCTGGTCGGCGCCTTCCTCGTGGTCCGGCGCGTCCGCCGGCACCGGTCGGCGGCCGAGGAGGTCGCCGCACCCGCCTCCGAGCCGGCGGTCCCCGCCGCCCGGTAGCCGGTGACCACGGGCCTCCCGGGCGGGCGACCGCCCGGGAGACCCGGCACCCGGCGCCGTCGGGCCGGCGGCGCCCACCACCGCCGGCCCGACGCCGGGGCCCGGACCGCCGTCCGGCACCGGGCCCCCGCCCCGCACGTCCGACCAGCCGCCGTCCGCGGCGCACCGCCGACGGCCGGCCCCGGCCTGCCCGGGACCGCCCTGACGCACCCCCGCACGACCCCACGACCACGCAAGGAGAGCACCGTGCAGCTCCACGGCGAGACCACCGCCGCGGCCGGCGAGACGGCCGCGGCCCCGGGGACGACGACCGCCGTCGTCCCGACCGCGAGCCTGACGCTCCTGGAGAAGGCGGCCCTGCTGACGGGGAAGACCGTGTGGGAGACGCACGACCTCCCGCGGCTCGGCGTCCGCTCCCTCTGGCTGGCCGACGGCCCGCACGGCGTCCGCAAGCAGCTCGGGGCGGCCGACCACCTCGGCATCGCGGCCTCGCAGGAGGCCACGTGCTTCCCGACGGCGGCCGCCGTGGCGAACACGTGGGACGTCGAGCTGGCCGAGCGTGTGGGCTCCGCGCTCGGCGCCGAGGCCGCGGCGCAGGACGTGGACGTGCTGCTCGGCCCGGGCCTCAACATCAAGCGCTCGCCGCTCGGCGGGCGCAACTTCGAGTACTTCTCCGAGGACCCGCTGCTCGCGGGCCGGATGGCCGCCGGCTACGTGCGCGGGATCCAGTCCCACGGCGTCGCCGCGTGCCCCAAGCACTTCGCGGTGAACTCCCAGGAGCTGCGTCGCATGGTCTCGGACTCCGTGGTCGACGAGCGCACGCTCCGGGAGGTCTACCTCTCGGCGTTCGGGATCGTCGTCGCGGAGGCCCGGCCCCGGACGGTCATGTCGTCGTACAACCTCGTCAACGGCGTCTACGCCCACGAGGACCCGTTCCTCCTCACCCAGGTCCTGCGCCGGGAGTGGGGGTTCGACGGCGCCGTCGTCTCCGACTGGGGCGGCTCGAACGACGTCGTCGCCGCCGCGGCGGCCGGTGGCACCCTCGAGATGCCCGCGGCCGGCCTGGGCTCGGCGCGCCGGCTCGTCGATGCTGTGCGGTCGGGCCGCCTCGACGCGGCCGACCTCGACGCGCGCGCCGAGGAGGTGCTGCGGCTCGTCGCCGCGGCCCGCGAGCCGGGCACCGCCCCGGCCGTCGACGCCGACGCCCACCACGCGCTCGCCCGCGAGGTCGCGGCGCGCTCGGCGGTGCTGCTCAAGAACGAGGACGCGATCCTGCCGCTCGCCGCGGGGACCCGGGTCGCGGTCGTCGGCGACTTCGCGCGCACCCCGCGCTACCAGGGCTCCGGGTCCTCCGCGGTCAACCCGACGCGCCTCGACAGCGTGCTCGACGTGATCGACGACTCGGGGCTCGAGCTGACGACGTTCGCCCCCGGCTTCCGCCGGGACGGCACGCCCGACGCCGCGCTGCGCGAGCAGGCGGTCGCGGCCGCGCAGGGCGCGGACGCGGTGCTGCTGTTCCTCGGCCTCGACGAGATCGCCGAGTCGGAGGGCCTGGACCGCACGACGCTCGCGCTGCACCCGGCGCAGGTCGAGGTCATCGAGGCCGTGGCCGCGGTCAACCCCGCGACCGTCGTGGTCCTCGCGGGCGGGGGCGCGATCTCCACCCCGTGGCTCGGCGCGGCTCGCGCGCTCGTGCACGGCTACCTCGGGGGGCAGGCCGGGGCCGGGGGCGTCCTCGACGTGCTCACCGGCGCCGTCAACCCGTCGGGACGGCTCGCCGAGACGCTGCCCGTGCGGCTCGCGGACACCCCGACCGCCGCGTCGTTCCCCGCGACCGGGCGCACCGCCGTCTACCGCGAGGGCCTGTACGTCGGCTACCGGTACTACACGAGCGCGGACGTCCCGGTCGCGTTCCCCTTCGGGTTCGGGCTGTCGTACACGACGTTCGCGCACTCCGACCTCGTGGTCGACGCGGACGCGGGAGCCGTCGGCGTGACGGTCACGGTCACCAACACCGGGCCCGTCGCGGGGGCGGACGTCGTGCAGGTCTACGTGCGCCGGGAGACGCCGGGCGTCCACCGCCCGGACCGCGCGCTCGCGGGGTTCGCGCGCGTCGAGCTCGACCCCGGCGAGTCGCGCACGGTCACCGTGGCCCTCGGGGACGCGGCGTTCCGGCACTGGGACGTGGCGACCGGGGCGTGGCAGGTCGAGCAGGGTGCCTGGTCGGTGCTCGTCGGCTCCCACGTCGACGACCTCCCGCTGCGTGCGACGGTCGAGCTCGACGGCACGGTGCCTCCGCGCACCGAGGACGACCTGCCCGAGCCGTACCGCACCGGACGCGTCCACGACGTGTCGGACGCGCAGTTCGCGGCGCTCCTCGGCCGGCCGGTCCCGACCGCGGCGTGGTCCGGGGTGCTCGGCGTGAACGACCCGCTCTCGCGCCTCGCCGACGCGCGCTCGCCCCTGGCCCGGCTCGCGTTCCGCGTCCTGTCCTGGCGGCGCGACGCGGCCGACCGCAAGGGTGCGCCGGACCTCAACGTCCTCTTCCTGCTCAACATGCCGTTCCGGGCCATCGGGAAGATGACCGGCGGCATGGTCGACGACGCCATGGTCGACGGCATCGTCCGCATCGTCAACGGCCACTTCTTCCGCGGCACCGGCGCCGTCGTGCGCGGGTTCGTCCGCAACCGCCGTGCCGACCGTCGTACCGCCCGCACGCTGCGCGGCGACGCCTGACCCGCTCGAAAGGGAACACCCATGCTCACCCGCCTCCGCGACGCCTGGCGCCGGTTCTCCGAGAAGCGACCGGGGACCGCGCAGTTCGTCGTGTTCCTCGTGCTGAGCAACGGCATCACCGTGCTGCAGCTCGCGCTCATGCCCCTCATCAAGTGGGTCTTCGGCATGACCGCCCTGGTCGACGTGGCGTTCCAGGTCTGGCCGGTCGGGACGAACCCGGACGGGTCGACGTTCTACGTCTTCGACTACGCCGCCGGTCCGCTCCCGGGCGGCGGCGGAGGGCTGGCATACTTCCTCGCCGTGCAGATCACCTTGCTGGTGGCGCAGGTGATCAACTTCTTCGCTCAGCGCACCATCACGTTCAAGTCGAACTCGTCGGTCGCGAAGGCCGCGCTCTGGTACGCCATCGCGTACGTCGTCATCTCGATCGCGGCGGCCGCCGCGCAGGGCCTGTACAAGACGCCGATCTACGAGCTGTTCATCGACACGTGGGGCCTGGGCGGCGCCGGCGAGACCCTCGCGGACTTCACGACGATGATCATCAACGCCGCGATCTCGTTCTGGGTGTTCTTCCCGATCTTCAAGGTCATCTTCAAGCAGGTGCCCGAGACGCCGGCCGCGCCGGAGGCGGAGCACGCCGGAGAGGTGCGTGCGTCGTGACCCCGCTCCTGACCGTCGTGGTCCCGGCGTACAACGCCGAGCCGTACCTGGCGCGTGCCCTCGACTCGCTCGTCGGGTTCGGTCCCGAGGTGGAGGTGCTCGTCGTCGACGACGGCTCCACCGACGGGACGGCGGCGCTCGCCCAGGGCTACGCGGACCGGTTCCCCGGCGAGGTGCACGTGCTGCGCAAGGCCAACGGCGGGCACGGGTCGGCGATCAACACCGGCCTCGACCACGCGCGCGGGGAGTACCTCAAGGTCGTGGACGCCGACGACTGGGTGGACCGCGCCGCGCTCGCCCAGGTGCTCACGACGCTGCGCCGGTTCGTGCGCCGGTTCGTGGACGCCGGCACCCCCGGCGGGGAGCCCGTCGACCTGCTGGTGAGCAACTTCGTGTACGAGAAGGTCGGCAAGCGCGTGAAGACGGCCGTCCGGTACCGCGGCGCGCTGCCGCGCGGACGCGTGCTCACGTGGTCGCAGACCCGCCGCTTCGCCAAGCGCCAGTACATGATGATGCACGCCCTCATGTACCGGACCCAGGTGCTGCGCGACGCGGGCCTGCGGCTCCCCGAGCACACGTTCTACGTGGACAACCTGTACGCGCTGGTGCCGCTCGCGCACGTGCGCACGCTGTACTACCTCGACGTCGACCTCTACCGGTACTTCATCGGCCGCGAGGACCAGTCCGTGCACGAGGCGGTCATGCTCAAGCGGCTCGACCAGCAGCTCCGCGTCAACTGGCTCATGCTCGAGCACGTCTCCCGGACCCCGGTGACCGACCGGCGCCTGCGCCGCTACCTGCTCCACTACGTGGAGATCATCTGCGCGGTGTCGTCGATCCTGCTCGTGCGCGCGGGGACGCCCGCGTGCCTCGTGGAGAAGGAGCGGCTCTGGTCGCGCCTGCGCGCCCAGGACCCCCAGCTCTACCACCAGGTGCGCTGGTCGGGCCTCGGGCAGATCGCCAACCTACCCGGTCCGGCGGGACGGCGCGTGACGGTCCTGGCCTACCGGGTCGCGCAGCGCGCGATCGGCTTCAGCTGACCGTCCGAGTCCCCGTCACCGCGGGCCGCGGCGCTGCTTCTCGATGAGCGGCCGCAGCCGGTAGGGGATGAGCTCTCCCATGGAGAGCGACGTCTCGGTGCGCTCGACGCCGTCGATCGCGAGGATCGCGGCGTCGATTCGGAACAGGTGGTCCGTGTCGCGGCAAGCGACGGTGACGCGCAGGTCCGCGGTGCCGCTGCGCCCGAACGCCTGCACGACCTCCGGGATGCGCGCGAGGTCGTCGACGATGCGCGCGAGCTCCTTCTGCCGGAGCTGCACCTCGACGAACGCCGTGAGGGGGTGTCCCAGCACGTGCGGGTCGATGCGCCGGTCGAGGTCGAGGAACGCGCCCTCGGCCTCGAGGCGTGCGAGCCGCGCGGCGACCGTGTTGCGGGAGAGCCGCAGCCGGTCGGCGAGCGCGACGATCGTGGCCCGCGGGTCGTCGGCGAGCGCGAGCAGGAGGTCGAGGTCGACAGCGTCGGCGCTGTGCATGCTGCTCACCCTAACCGAGTGACAGCGGTCACAGTGCACGGTGCGGCAGGCGTCGGTGGAGCCATGTGCGTGACGCGGGTTACGTTCCCCCTACCTCGGTCCTCGACGGAGAGGACCGGCTCCCCGAGGTGAGGTGGCGACGATGCCCAGCGAACCTGCGGTGCGGACCGGACCGACGGCGGCGACCCCGCCGAAGGCGTACGACGGTCACCGGGCGGCAACCCCGCGCGACGCACGAGCAGACCGGAAGAACGTGGTGCGCGACGTGCGCAAGGACGCGCCGCGGCAGGACCCGCCCGACCCGAGCCCCGGGTCGACGCCGACCCTGCGCGTGCTCGACGAGGACGGCACCCGCCATCGCGACCCGGACCTGGACCGGTGGCTCGCCGACCTCGACCCGACGGCGTCCGACGACGCCGCGCGCGCGTCGGCCCGGTCGACGCTGCTGCGGCTCCACGAGGACATGGTCGTGGCGCGTCGCATCGACGCGGAGGCCACGGCGCTCCAGCGGCAGGGCGAGCTCGCGCTCTGGCCGCCGCTCCTCGGCCAGGAGGCGGCGCAGGTCGGCTCGGCACGCGCGCTGCGCGACGACGACTTCGTCTTCTCCTCCTACCGCGAGCACGCCGTCGCGCGGGTGCGCGGCGCGGCCCTCGTCGACCTCGTGCGCGTGTGGCGCGGCGTCGCGGTCTCCGGCTGGGACCCGTACGCGATCGGCATGGCGTCGCCGCAGGTCATCATCGGCGCCCAGGCGCTGCACGCGACGGGCTGGGCGATGGGCGTGCAGAACGACGTCGACGCCGGCCGCGTCGACGCCGCCGCAGGGCTGCCGGTCGGGGTGTCGTACTTCGGCGACGGCGCGATGAGCCAGGGCGACGTGAACGAGGCGTTCGTCTTCGCGTCCACGTACCGCTCGCCGGTGGTGTTCTTCTGCCAGAACAACCAGTGGGCCATCTCCGAGCCGGTCGCGCTCCAGTCGCGCGTCCCGCTCGCGGAGCGCGCCCGCGGGTTCGGCCTGCCGGGCGTGCGCGTCGACGGCAACGACGTCCTCGCCGTGCTCGCCGTGACCCGCGCGGCCCTCGACCGCGCCCGGCACGACGGCGGCCCGACCTTGATCGAGGCCGTCACCTACCGCATGGGCCCGCACACCACGGCCGACGACCCGAAGCGCTACCGCGACGCGACCGAGGTGGAGGAGTGGACGCGCCGCGACCCGATCGCGCGCTTCGAGGCGTACCTGCGCGCCGTCGGGGTGCTCGACGACGCGGGCGCGGCGCACGTGCAGGAGGTCGCCGACGCGGCGGCCGCCGAGCTGCGCGCCGGGTGCGTCGCGCTCACCGACCCGCCGCCGCTCTCGCTCTTCGACCACGTCTACGCGGAGCCGCACCACGCGCTGGACCGCGAGCGCGCGGAGTACGCGCACTACCTCGCCGGCTTCGACGGGGAGGAGGCGCGATGACGACCCTCACGCTCGCGAAGGCGCTCGGCGCCGGGCTGCACCGCGCGATGACGGACGACGACCGCGTGGTCGTCATGGGCGAGGACGTCGGCCGCCTGGGCGGCGTCTACCGCGTGACGGACGGGCTCCAGGCGGAGTTCGGACCGCGGCGCGTGCTCGACACCCCGCTCGCGGAGTCGGGGATCATCGGGACGGCCGTCGGGCTCGCGTACCGCGGCTACCGGCCGGTGTGCGAGATCCAGTTCGACGGCTTCGTGTTCGTCGCGTTCGACCAGATCCTGTCCCAGCTCGCGAAGATGCACGCCCGCACCGGCGGGAAGGTGCGCCTGCCGATCACGATCCGCATCCCCGTGGGCGGCGGCATCGGCGCGGCCGAGCACCACTCGGAGTCGCCCGAGGCGCTGTTCGCGCACACGGCCGGGCTGCGCGTCGTGTCGGTCGCGAACCCCCAGGACGCGTACACCGTGCTCCGTCAGGCCGTCGCGTGCGACGACCCGGTGATCTTCTTCGAGCCCAAGCGGCGCTACCACCTCAAGGGCGAGGTCGACCTCGACCCCGTCGACCCGCCGCCCATGGACCGGGCCCGCGTCGTGCGCGAGGGCCACGACGTCACGCTCGTCACGTGGGGCGGCCTCGTCGGGACCGCGCTCGACGCGGCCGTCGCCGCGTCGGACGACGGCGTCTCCGTCGAGGTGGTCGACCTGCGCTCGCTGTCGCCGATCGACCACGACACCGTCGCGGCGTCGGTCCGCAAGACCGGGCGGGTCGTCGTCACGCACGAGGCCCCGCGCCAGGCCGGGCTCGGCGCGGAGATCGCCGCGACCGTGACGGACCGCTGCTTCGAGTACCTCGAGGCCCCGCCCGTGCGGGTCACGGGCCACGGCATGCCGTACCCGCCCGCGAAGCTCGAGGGCCACTACCTGCCCGACCTCGACCGCATCCTCGACGGCGTCGACCGCGTCCTGGGGCGGGTGGAGCCGTTCGTGCCGTCGTCCGGGCGTCCCGTCGCGGAGGTGGCCCGATGACGGCGCTGCGCGAGTTCCGCCTCCCCGACCTGGGCGAAGGGCTCACCGAGTCCGACATCGTCAGCTGGCACGTCCACGCGGGCGACCGCGTCGAGCTCAACCAGGTCATCGCGGAGGTCGAGACCGCGAAGGCCCTCGTCGACCTCCCGTCCCCGTACGCGGGCGTCGTCGCGTCCCTCCACGCCGAGGAAGGTCAGACGGTGAGCGTCGGCGAGCCGCTGGTCACCTTCGAGGTCGACGACGGCGCGGCCCCCGTGTCCGGCGGCGGTGCCGCCCCCGTGACGGACGGCGCCGCGGCGCCCGGGGCCGCCAAGGTCCCGGCTCGGGTGCCCGACGCCGTCCCCGCCCTGGTCGGGGCGGTCGCCGCGGTGGGAGCCGCCCCGGCCGACCCCACCGACGCGCCCGAGCCGAACCTCGTCGGCTACGGGGCCCGACCCGACCGGGTCGGGCGGCCCGCGCGTCGACCCCGGCGGGCGGCGACTGAGACCCAGGTTTCACGGCCCGACGTCGCCGAGGCACCCCGCCGCACCACCGTGACCGGCGAGCGGCCCCGGTCGACACCGCCCGTGCGCGCGCTCGCGAAGAAGCTCGGCGTGCGGATCGACCGGGTCGAAGGCTCCGGCCGCGACGGGCTCATCACGCGCGAGGACGTCCTCGCGGCGGTGAGCTGCCATCGCGACGTCGCCCGCCGACCGCGCGACGAGCACCACGCGCACCCCGCGACGTCCGCCGGCCCGGGGGCATCGAGCGGCGAGAAGCGAGAAGTGGCCCCTCCGGACCGCGGCCGCGGGGCCACTTCTCCCCTCTCGGCGCCGGGTGCGGCGACGGGCGTGGCCGCCGACCGCGCGGCCGGCCTCGAGGCGGAGGTCGTGCCCGTGCGGGGCGTGCGCAAGCACACCGCGGCGGCGATGGTGGCGAGCGCGTTCACCGCGCCCCACGCGACGGTGTTCCTCACGGTGGACGTGACGCGGAGCGTCGAGCTCCTGGAACGGCTGCGCACCCACCGCCTCGCGCGCGGCGCGCGGATCACCGTGCTGGCGCTCGCGGCCCGCGCGCTGTGCCTCGTGCTGCCGCGCCACCCTGCGCTCAACAGCGCGTGGCGCGACCTCCCCGACGGCTCGGCGGAGATCGTGCGGCACCGACGGGTGCACCTGGGGATCGCGGTCGCGACCGACCGGGGGCTCGTCGTGCCGCACGTGCCCGACGCGCAGGCGCTCGACCTGCCCGACCTCGCCGTCGCGCTGACCGACCTCACGACCACCGCGCGCGACGGCCGCACGACGCCCGAGCGCCTGACCGGCGGGACGATCTCGATCACCAACGTCGGGGTGTTCGGCGTCGACGCGGGCACCCCGATCCTCGTCCCCGGCGAGGCGGCGATCCTCGGCCTGGGGGCGGTGCGGCGTCGGCCCTGGGAGCACGACGGCGAGGTCGCGCTGCGCGACGTCGTCACGCTCAGCCTGTCGTTCGACCACCGCGTGGTCGACGGCGAGCAGGGCGCGCGCTTCCTCGCCGACCTGGGCGCGCTGCTGGAGGACCCGGCGCTCGCGCTCCTCGCCGGGAGCCGGCAGGAGGTGGTCGCGTGACCGTCCTGACGAGCGCCGTCGAGCCCGGGTCGGACGCGGCCCGGGCGAACGACGCCGCGCAGCGCGGGCTCGCTCAGGAGCTGCGCGAGCGCACGGCGGACGTCGCGCGCGGCGGCCCGGCGTCGGCGCGCGACCGGCACGTGGCTCGCGGCAAGCTGCTCCCGCGCGACCGCGTCGACCGCCTGCTCGACGAGGGCAGCCCGTTCCTGGAGATCGCGCCGCTCGCCGGGTACGGCGTGGACGACGGCGCGTGGCCGGCCGCGGGTGTCGTCGCCGGGATCGGGGTGGTGAGCGGGCGGCAGATCATGGTCGTCTGCAACGACGCGACCGTGAAGGGCGGCACGTACCACCCGCTCACGGTGAAGAAGCACCTGCGGGCGCAGGAGATCGCGCTGGAGAACCGGCTGCCGTGCGTCTACCTCGTCGACTCGGGCGGTGCCTTCCTGCCCCGGCAGGCCGAGGTGTTCCCGGACCGCGACCACTTCGGCCGCATCTTCTACCACCAGGCGCGTCTCTCGGCGGCGGGGATCCCGCAGATCTCCGCGGTGCTCGGGTCGTGCACGGCGGGCGGCGCCTACGTGCCCGCGATGAGCGACGAGACGGTCATCGTGCGCGGGCAGGGCACGATCTTCCTCGGCGGTCCGCCGCTCGTGAAGGCGGCGATCGGCGAGGTCGTCACGGCCGAGGAGCTCGGCGGCGGTGAGCTGCACGCGCGCCGCAGCGGCGTCGTCGACCACCTCGCCGACGACGACGAGGACGCGCTCGACACCGTGCGGCGCATCGTCGCGACGCTCCCGCCCGACCCGGAGCCCGCGTGGGACGTGGCGCCCAGCGAGCCTCCCCGTGTGGCGGGTGCCGCCGTACAGGACCCGGGGGAGGATCTGTACGCCGCCGTCCCGGCCGACGTCCAGGCCCCCTACGACCCGCGCGAGGTCATCGCCCGGATCGTCGACGGGAGCCGGTTCGACGAGTTCAAGCGCGAGTACGGCGACACGCTCGTCACGGGCTTCGCGCGGATCCACGGGCACCCCGTCGGGATCCTCGCGAACCAGGGTGTGCTGTTCTCGGCGTCCGCGCTCAAGGGGGCGCACTTCGTCGAGCTGTGCGACCAGCGCGGCATCCCCCTGCTGTTCCTGCAGAACATCTCCGGCTTCATGGTCGGCACGGACGCCGAGGCGGGCGGGATCGCGAAGGACGGCGCGAAGATGGTCACGGCCGTCGCGACGACGCGCGTCCCGAAGCTCACGGTGATCGTCGGCGGGTCGTTCGGGGCGGGGAACTACTCGATGTGCGGGCGCGCGTACTCGCCGCGCTTCCTGTGGTCGTGGCCCGCGAGCCGCATCTCCGTGATGGGCGGCCCGCAGGCCGCGTCCGTGCTGTCGACCGTCAAGCGCGACCAGCTCGCGGCGCGCGGCGAGACGTGGGACCCCGACGAGGAGGCCGCGTTCTCCGCCGGCATCCGCGCCGACTACGACGAGCACGGCAGCCCCTACTACGCGACCGCGCGGCTGTGGGACGACGGCGTGATCGACCCCGCCGACACGCGCCGCGTGCTCGGCCTCGCCCTCGGCGTGTGCGCGCGCACGCCCCTCGCCGAGACCTGGACCGGTGACCGGTTCGGCCTCTTCCGGATGTGAGCCGATGACCTCCCGCACCCTCCACGACGCGACCGCCCGCCCGACCGGCGGTCCCGGGTTCCGCACGGTCCTCGTCGCCAACCGCGGCGAGATCGCGTGCCGCGTGATCGGCACGCTGCGCCGCCTCGGCGTGCGGTCCGTCGCCGTCTTCTCCGACGCCGACGCCGACGCGCGCCACGTGCGCGAGGCGGACGTCGCGGTCCGGCTCGGGCCCGCGCCCGCCGCGCAGAGCTACCTCGACGTCGACGCCGTCGTCGCCGCGGCCGTCGCGACCGGGGCCGAGGCTGTCCACCCCGGCTACGGCTTCCTCTCGGAGAACCCGGCGCTCGCCCGGGCGTGCGAGCGCGCGGGGATCGCGTTCGTCGGGCCGGGCGTCGACGCGCTCGAGGCGATGGCCGACAAGCTCGCCGCGAAGAGCATCGTCGGCGCGCGGGGCGTGCCCGTCGTGCCGGGGGCGGGCGAGCCCGGGATGTCCGACGACGACCTCCTCGCCGCCGCGGGCGCCGTCGGGTTCCCGCTGCTCGTCAAGCCGTCCGCCGGGGGCGGGGGCAAGGGCATGGTCGTCGTGCGCGCGGAGGCCGACCTGCCGGGCGCGCTCGCGTCGGCGCGTCGGGTCGCGGCGTCGTCGTTCGGCGACGACACGCTCCTGCTCGAGCGGCTCGTCGAGGCGCCGCGCCACATCGAGGTGCAGGTGCTCGCCGACACGCACGGGACCGTGGTCCACCTCGGCGAGCGCGAGTGCTCGCTCCAGCGCCGCCACCAGAAGGTGGTCGAGGAGGCGCCGTCGCCGCTCCTCACCGCGGAGCAGCGCGCCCGCATGGGCGAGGCCGCGTGCGAGGTCGCGCGGTCGGTCGGGTACGTCGGCGCCGGGACGGTCGAGTTCCTCGTCCCCGCCGCGAGCCCCGACGAGTTCTTCTTCATCGAGATGAACACGCGCCTCCAGGTCGAGCACCCCGTGACCGAGATAGTCACCGGCCTCGACCTCGTCGCGCTCCAGCTCCGCGTCGCGGCGGGCGAGCCGCTGGGCCTGGCGCAGAGCGACGTCGTGCTCCGCGGCCACGCCGTCGAGGCGCGCCTCTACGCCGAGTCGCCCGACCGCGGCTTCCTCCCGGCGACCGGGTCGGTGCTGGTCTACGACGACGGTGGCGTCCCGTCCGGGCCCGGCGCCTCGCCGCTGCGCCTCGACTCCGGGATCTCCGCCGCTGCCGTGGTGGGTGGGCACTACGACCCGATGCTCGCGAAGGCCGTCGCCTGGGGCGAGACGCGCGACGAGGCCGTGGAGCGCCTCGACGGCCTGCTCGCGCGGACGGTCGTGCTGGGCGTCGAGACGAACACGGCGTTCCTGCGGTCTCTCCTCGCGGACGACGACGTCCGTGCCGGTCGGCTCGACACCGGCCTGATCGACCGGCTCGTGGCGTCGGTGGTCGGGCCCGGCGAGGGGCCGGGCGGTCCGGACTGGGTCGACCTCGTCGCCGCAGCCCTGTTCCTCGTCGAGCAGGCGGTTGTGGCTCGTCCGGGGGGCGGGACGGGCCATAGCCGCCTGCTCGCCGCCGGGATGGCTGCCGCCGGCGATCCCTGGCGGGTGGGGGACGGGTGGCGGCTCAACGGGGGCGCGGCGCCGCGGCGGGTTCTGCTCGTCGATGCGGCCGGGAGCGCGCACGAGGTGCGGGTGTCCGGGGTGGTGGGGGACGCCGTCGTGCACGTGCCGGCAGCCGACGACGGCGCGTGGCCCGGCTCGACGACGCACGCGGCGCGGGCGTCGCTCGTCCGCGACCCCGGGGCCGACGGCGCGTGGTGGCTCACCCTGGACGGTGTCCGGGAGCGCGTGCGGCTCGCCCTCGACGCACCCCCCGCCGACGGGGAGCCCGCGACGGTGTGGGTGTGGCGCGACGGGCGGACCGTCGCCCTGGCCGCCCCGGACCGGGAGCAACGCGCCGCACGGGCGCGGGCCGACCGCCGTCGGGCACGGGGCGACGCGCCCGGCGCGACCGACCCCGAGGTGCGCGCCGCGATGCCCGGCACGGTCGTCACGGTCGCCGCGGACGGCGAGCCCGTCACCGCCGGGGACGTCCTCGTCACCGTCGAGGCCATGAAGATGGAGCACCCGCTCCTCGCCCCGCACGACGGCGTCGCCGACGTGCGCGTGCGCCCCGGCGACCTCGTGCGCCGGGACCAGGTGGTCGCCGTCGTCCACCCTCACGACTCCGGTGCGGCACAACCCGCCGCCCCGGTCCCGCAACCCGACACCCAGGGAGCATCATGATCGAGGCCGACGTCCTGCTCGACGACGAGCAGCGGAAGCTCAGCCAGGTGGTGCGCGACTTCGCGGACAGCGTCGTCGCCCCCGCCGCCTACCGCTACGACACGGAACGCCGCCTGCCGATGGAGATCATCGCGCAGATGGGGGAGCTGGGGCTGTTCGGGCTGCCGTTCCCGCGCGACGTCGGCGGCCAGGGCCAGGACTACGTGTCGCTGTGCCTCGCCGTCGAGGCGCTCGCGCGCGTCGACCAGTCGATCGCGGTGACGCTCGAGGCCGGGGTCGGGCTCGGGATCGTCCCGCTCTACCGGCACGGCTCGCGCGAGCAGCAGGAGCGGTGGCTGCCCGACCTGCTCGCCGGGCGGGCGCTCGCGGCGTTCGGGCTCACCGAGGCCGGGGCAGGGTCCGACGCGGGCGGCACCCGCACGACCGCGCGGCTCGACGGCGACGAGTGGGTGATCGACGGGTCGAAGCAGTTCATCACCAACTCGGGGACGCCCATCACGAGCCTCGTGACCATCACCGCCGTGACGGGCGAGACGGTCGGCCCGGAGGGCGAGCTGCGCAAGGAGCTGTCGAGCATCATCGTCCCGGCGGGGACGCCCGGGCTCGAGGTCGGGCCGTCGTACGACAAGGTCGGCTGGCACACCTCGGACACGCACCCCCTCACGCTGACCGGCGTCCGCGTGCCCGCCGGGAACCTGCTCGGCGAGCGCGGTCGTGGGTACGCGAACTTCCTCCGCGCGCTCGACGAGGGCCGCATCGCGTTCGCCGCCCTCGCGACCGGCGCCGCGCAGGGCTGTCTGGAGGAGGCGCTGCGGTACGCGCGCGAGCGCGTCGTGTTCGGGCGGTCGATCGGGGAGAACCAGCACGTCGCGTTCACGCTCGCCCGCATGCAGGCGCGCGTGCACACCGCGCGCCTCGCGTGGCTCGACGCCGCGCAGAAGCTCGTGCGTGGCAAGCCGTTCAAGGCGGAGGCGTCGGTCGCGAAGCTCGTCGGTGGCGAGGCCGCGATGGCGAACGCGCGCGACGCTTCGCAGATCTTCGGCGGCTACGGGTTCCTCAACGAGAACCCCGTCGCGCGGCACTACCGCGACGCGAAGGTGCTCGAGGTCGGCGAGGGCACGACCGAGGTGCAGCTCATGGTCATCGCGAGGAGCCTGGGACTGGACGGCTAGCGGGGGACCGACGCCGACGTCAGGGACGAGGGGAGGAGCAGCATGCGCGAGGTGGTCCAGCGGGGCCTGTACTACGACGAGCTCGAGACGGGCGTGGTGTACCGCCACCGGCCCGGCCGCACGCTCACGGAGGCGGACGACGTCGTCTTCTCCACGCTCACGATGAACCACCAGGCGCTGCACCTCGACGCCGCGTGGGCCGCGACCCAGCCGTTCGGGCAGCGGCTCGTCAACTCGATGATGACGCTGTCCACGCTCGTCGGGCTGTCCGTCGGGCAGGTCACGCAGGGCACGATCGTCGCGAACCTCGGGTTCCGCGAGGTCGAGTTCCCCCAGCCGCTGTTCCACGGCGACACCCTCTACGCCGAGACGGAGGTCGTGGAGAAGCGGCTCTCCGCGTCGCGGCCGGGGCAGGGCGTCGTGACCCTCGAGCACCGCGGCTACAACCAGGACGGCGTGCTCGTCGCGCGCGCCGTCCGCACCGCGCTCTTCTGGACGCGCGCCGCCCACGAGGCGGCGTCCGCGCCGGTGCCCGACGACGCCCGGTCCCCCGGGGCGTCCACCGGACCCGGGGCTGTGGGCACGGTGGGTACCGATCCCGCTGAGACCCCCGGGCCCGGCACCGGGCGCGACGACGGCCCCGGGCCCGGCGAGCACGTGGCCGGGGTGCACGAGCCCGTCCTCGAGCGCGGCGACGAGGAGAGCGCGTGGTGAGCGACGGCGTCGGGCACCGGGCCGCCTCCCCGCCAGGGTTCGGGCTCGGGCCCGCGGTGCTGTTCTGCCCCGCCGACCGGCCCGACCGCTTCGCCAAGGCCGCGGACCGCGCGGACGCCGTGATCCTCGACCTCGAGGACGCCGTCGCCCCGCACGCCAAGGACGCCGCGCGGCGAGCCGTCGTCGAGGCGTCCGCGACGCTCGACCCGGCGCGCACCGTCGTGCGCGTGAACCCCGTCGGGACGCCCGAGCACGCGCTCGACGTGGCGGCGCTCGCGGACACGCGCCTGCGCACGGTCATGGTCGCCAAGGCCGGGCCGGAGCTGCTCGCGTCGCTCGGTGGGCTCGCGACGACGCTCCCCGGCGTGCGAGTGCTCGCGCTGTGCGAGACGGCCGCCGGTGTCGTGGCGGCGCCGGAGCTCGCCCGCAGGCCCGAGGTCGTCGCGCTGATGTGGGGCGCGGAGGACCTCGTCGCGTCCCTCGGGGGGACGTCGAGCCGCCGCCCCGACGGCACGTACCGCGACGTCGCGCGGCACGCCCGCGCCGCGGTGCTGCTCGCGGCCGGTGCGGCGGGGAAGGCCGCGGTCGACGCGGTGCACCTCGACGTGGGCGACCTCGACGGGCTGCGCGCCGAGGCCGAGGACGCCGCCGCGTCGGGGTTCGCCGCGACGGCGTGCATCCACCCGAGCCACGTCCCCGTGATCCGCGCCGCCTACGCACCGACCGCCGAGCAGGTGGCCGACGCCCGCGCGCTGCTCGACGCCGCGGCCGCGAACCCGGGCGGCACGGGCGCCGTCTTCACGTTCGCGGGCCGCATGGTCGACGAGCCGGTGCTCCGGCACGCGCGGGCGGTCCTCGACCGGGTGGTTCTCGACCGGGCGCCGTCGGACGGATGAGCGCGGGGATCTCGCGCTCGCGGGCCCGGCCGACCGCGCCTCGTCGCGGCTGACCGGACAAATACCCCGCTCCGCCCGTTCCGCTTGCGGGCTCGGGCATCGTATGGTCACTCGCGTGAACGTCTACGTCGTCCTGTCCCGCAGTCGTACGGTCCTGTCCCGGACGATCGCGCTGGCGACGCGCGACGAGTTCACGCACTCCTCCCTGGCGCTCGACCAGGGGCTCGACCTCATGTTCAGCTTCGGTCGACGCCGGGCGGGCAACCCGTTCGTCGGCTGCTTCCGGCGCGAGCGGTTCGACGACGGCCTGTACCGCGGCATGGACGTCGTGCCGGGGGTCGTGCTCGCGGTGCCCGTGACCCCCGAGCAGCACGAGGCGATCCGCGTCCGGATCACCGAGTTCCTGCTCGACTCGCACGCGTTCTCGTACAACGTGCGCGGCCTCGTCGGCGCGCGGTTCGGCCGCGGGCACGAGGCCGAGGACCGGTTCTTCTGCTCGGAGTTCGTCTACCACGTGCTGCACGGCGCGGGCGTGTGGGACCTCGGGGTCGAGCGGTGGCAGGTGCGGCCCCAGACGCTGCTCGACCTGCCGGGTCGCGTCGTCTTCCGCGGGGACCTCAAGGACTACGTCGCCGCGCACCGGACGCTCGAGACGCTGCCGTCGCTGACCTTCGCGCCCGCCCGGGAGCGCGTGCCCGGCTGATCGCCGACGCGCGCTCCGCGGGCCCCGCGCCGTCCCGGTCGCCCGCGGCCCCTCAGCCCGCGCGGAGCGCCGCCACGATGTCCTCGACCCGCTGCTTGGCGTCCCCGAAGAGCATCCCGGTGTTCTCGCGGAAGAACAGCGGGTTCTGCACCCCGGCGTAGCCGGCCGCCATCGACCGCTTGAAGACGACGACCTGCTTCGCCTCCCACACGTGCAGCACGGGCATCCCCGCGATGGGCGAGCCGGGGTCGTCGAGCGCGGCCGGGTTCACGGTGTCGTTCGCCCCGATGACGAGCACGACGTCCGTCCCCGCCAGGTCGTCGTTGATCTCGTCCATCTCGAGCACGATGTCGTACGGGACGCGCGCCTCCGCGAGCAGCACGTTCATGTGCCCGGGGAGCCGGCCCGCGACGGGGTGGACGGCGAAGCGGACCTGGGCGCCGCCGTCGCGCAGGAGCTGCACGAGGTCGGCGACGGGGTACTGCGCCTTGGCGACCGCCATGCCGTAGCCCGGGGTGATGACGACGCTCCGCGCGTCGCGCAGGAGGGCCGCGACGTCGTCGGCGCTCACCTCGCGGTGCTCGCCCTGCGGGCCCTCGCCGCCCGCGGGGGCCGCGCCCTCCTCGGCCCCGAAGCCGCCGAGGATGACGGACACGAACGACCGGTTCATGGCCCGGCACATGATGTAGCTGAGGATCGCACCGGAGGACCCGACGAGCGCGCCCGTGACGATGAGCAGGTCGTTCCCGAGCATGAAGCCCGCCGCGGCGGCGGCCCAGCCGGAGTACGAGTTGAGCATCGAGACGACGACGGGCATGTCACCGCCCCCGATCGACGCGACGAGGTGCCAGCCCAGCGCGAGCGACACGACGGTGAGCAGGAGCAGCGGCCACACGGACGGCGCGACGACGAACCACGCGACGAGCCCGAGGCTCGCCACGAGCGCCCCGAGGTTGAGCAGGTTCCGGCCGGGGAGCTGGAGCGGCGCCGACCGCGTGCGGCCGGACAGCTTGAGGAACGCGACGACGGAGCCGGTGAACGTCACGGCGCCCACGAGCACGCCGAGCGAGACCTCGACGAGGTGCGCGACGTCGTCGTGCCCCGCGGCCTGCGCGGTGAGGTACGAGTTGAAGCCGACGAGCACGGCCGCGGCCCCGACGAAGCTGTGCAGGATCGCGATGAGCTCGGGCATCTGCGTCATCTCGACGCGGCGGGCCCGCCACGTCCCGACGGCGGCGCCCACGAGGAGCACGACCGCGACGAGCAGCGCGGTGACGAGGACCGGGCGGGCGCTCGTGCCGAGCGCGAGGACGATCGTCGCGGCGAGCGCGAGGACCATGCCGACCATGCCGAGGACGTTGCCGCGGCGCGCGGACTCCTGCTTCGACAGGCCCGCGAGGCTCAGCACGAACAGGACGGCCGCGAGGACGTAGACGGCCTGGGCGACGGACGTGGCGGTCATCGGGCCACCCCCTGCGCACGGGCGGGGACGTCCTTGCGGAACATGCCGATCATGCGGTTCGCGACGAGGAAGCCACCGAACACGTTGATGCTCGCGAGCGTCGCCGCGACGAGCGCGAGCGTCGTGACGACCCAGTCGTCGGAGCCGAGCTGCAGGAGCGCGCCGACGAGGATGATGCCGGAGATCGCGTTCGTCTGGGCCATGAGCGGCGTGTGCAGGGAGTGCGTGACGTTCGAGATGACGTAGTACCCGACGATCACCGCGAGCGTGAACACCGTGACGTGCCCGACGAGCGACGGCGGCGCGAACGACAGCGCGAGCGTGACGAGCACCGCGGCGAGCGCGGCGCCGACGGTCCGACGGCGGCGGCGCAGGCTCGCGGCCGCGGCGGCCTCCGCGGCGGCGCGCTCGCGGTCCGCGGCCTCCTGGGCGGGGTCCGGCGGTGGTGGCGCGGCGGGGGACGGCGCGGCGCTCACCGCGACGGGCGGCGGCGGCCAGAGCACCTCGCCGGCGCGCGCGACGGTCATGCCGCGCTGGACCGGGTCGTCGAGGTCGAGCACGGGCACGCCGTCCTTGCCGGGCGTGAGCAGCTCGAGCAGGTGCACGACGTTCGTCCCCAGGAGCTGCGACGTGTGCTGCGGGAGCCGGCCCGCGAGGTCGGTCCAGCCGACGACCACGACGCCGTTCTCGGTGACGACGCGCTCGCCCGGCACGGTGAGCGCGCAGTTGCCGCCGCCCGAGGCCGCGAGGTCGACGACGACGCTCCCGGGCCGCATCCCGGCGACCGCCTCGGCCGTGAGGGTGCGCGGCGCCCGGCCGCGCACGAGCGCCGTCGTGACGACGACGTCCGCGTCGGCCGCCTCGCGCGCGTAGACGGCGAGGGCCGCCGCCTCCTGCTCGGGCGTGAGCGGCTTCGCGTAGCCGTCGGCCGACATGCCCTGCTGCGCCGCGGGCTCGCGCACGGCGGTGCCGCCCATGGACTCGATCTGCTCGGCCGCCTCCGACCGGACGTCGAACGCGCGGACCTGCGCGCCGAGGCTCGCGGCCGCGCCGACCGCAGCGAGGCCCGCGACGCCGCCGCCGATGACGAAGACCTTCGCGGGCGGCGTCTTGCCCGCGGCGGTGACCTGCCCCGCGAACATGCCGCCGTACTCGGCCGCGGCCTCGACGACGGCGCGGTAGCCCGCGACGTTCGACAGCGTGCTCAGGACGTCGAGGGCCTGGGCACGCGAGATGCGGGGCACGGCGTCGAGCGCGAGCGCGGTCACGCCGTGGTCGGCGAGGCGCCGCACGAGGTCGGGGTCGTTCGCGGGACCGAGCATCGCGACGAGGGTCGCGCCCGGGCGCAGGAGCGCCACCTGCGCGTCGGTGGGCGCGTTCACGGCGGTGACGACGTCGGCCCCCCACGCCGTCGCGGCGTCGACCACCGCGGCGCCCGCAGCCTCGTACGCGGCGTCGGAGAACGTGGCCCCCGCGCCCGCGTCGTGCTCGACGACCACCTCGTACCCGAGCGCCCGCAGGCGCTCGACCGTGCGCGGGGTGGTGGCGACCAGCCGCTCCCCGTCCCTCACCTCGCGGGGGACACCGATCCTCACGTGCGGGCTCCTCACCTCGTCGGGCGTCGTCGGCACGCGCGCGACCGGTGGGGACGGCGGGTGCGCGGCGAGCCTATCGGGGGCCGCCCGCGCCGTCCCGGGTCGAACGTCCCCGGGCCTGCGGCGTCCGCCCACGCGGTGCGCGGACCGCGACGGGGCCGGTCGTGCGGGCTAGAGGTCGCCCTTCTTCTGCAGGAAGCGCATGGCGAACCAGCCGATGGGGATGCGCGCCCAGTACGTCGCGACGCGGAACAGCATCGCGACCGACGTCGCGATGGCGGGCGGCACCTGGGCTGCGGTGAGGCCGGCGATGAGGGCGAGCTCGATCGCGCCGAGGCCGCCCGGCGTCGGGACGGCCGCGCCGGCCGCGTTGCCCACCAGGTAGATGACCGCGACGTCGACGAGGTCGAGCTCCTGCCCGAACGCCGCGAGCGCGGCGTCGAAGGCGAGCACGTAGCCGAGCGTCATGACGATGTTGCCCGCGAACCCGAGCGCGAGGCGGCCGGGCTGGCCCAGCATCTCCGAGAGCCGCGGCCAGACCTGCTGGACCGTCGGCCGGATCTTGGCGAGCGCCCAGGTCCGCACCGCCGGCACGAGCAGCGTCGCGAGCACGGCGAGCGCGACGCCGCCGATGGCGAGCAGCACCGTCGTCGAGGGGAGCTGGACGAGGCCGCCCTCGCCGGTGAAGACGGACAGGACCACGAGGATGAGGATCGTCACGACGAACTGCGACACCTGGACGAGCGCGACGGTGGCGACCGCCATGGGCGTCGAGATGCCGCGCTTCGTGAGCAGCCGCAGGTTGAGCGCCGCCGGGCCGATACCGGCGGGCGCGGCGAGCGCGATGTACGACCCGGCGGCCTGCGTGAGCGTGACGCGCCACATCGACAGTCGCTTCGGGGAGAACGCGGCGAGGGTGAGGGCCGCGCCGACCCACGTGAGGATGCCGAGCGCGAAGGACAGGACGGCGAACCAGGGGTTTGCCTCCGTGACGGCTGTGGCGATCTGGTCGAAGTTGAAGGACGTCACCAGCGCCGTGACGGCCGCGATGACGAGGACGAGCGTGAGGATGGTGCGGCCGCCGAAGCGGGTGATGCGCTGCGGCTCGACGTCGGCTTCCGGCAGCCGCTCCACGAGCGCCGCGCGCAGCTCCTTGAGCAGCTCCTTGTCCTGCCGGATCTCCTCGCGCGTGCTCGGCGGCAGGGCGACGGACTGGAGCAGCGGACCGATGGCGGCGATGTCGTCGTCGGGCAGCACGCTCACGGCGGACTCGACCGCGCGCTGCGCCCCGACGCGCAGCGCCAGCAGCGCGACCATCTGGGCGAGGTCCATGCGGCGCGCGAGCTCGGACGACGCGATGTCGCCCTGCTCCCACCCGGTGAGCCACACCTCGGGGGCGCCCGTCGCCGGCTCGTGCGAGACGAGCACGACGTCGGAGGTCAGGGCGCGGTGGGCGATCCCCGCGGAGTGGGCGAGGCGGAGCTGGCGCCACGCCTCGTTGAGCACCGAGCCGGTGAGGTCCTCGACGGGGAGGTCGCGCAGCGACACGGCGGCCGTCGCGTGCTCCTGGACCAGCACCATCGAGTCGGCGGACTCGGCGACGCCCAGGAGCCGCGGCGTGCGGACGCCGGCCGCCCGGGCCGCGTAGGACAGGAGGGCCGTGCGCTCCGCGGCGGCGCGCAGCGAGATCGCGGCGCGGCCCTCGCTGCCGCGCAGGCGCAGCGACCGCCAGAAGCGGGTGAGGAAGCCGACGACCTGGCGGTCGCCGTCGAGCACGACGACGTCGCGGCGCACGTCGTCCTCCGCGAGCATCGCGTAGACGCGGTTGTCGCCCGCGCGCGTCAGCGCGATCGCGGCCGGGTCGGACGGGGCGTCCTGGGGCTCGGGGGCGGCGTCCGTGCCCTGCGGTGCGGCGCCCTCGTCGGGGTGCGCGGCCCCGAGGTGGTGCGCCGCGAGGGCGGCGTCGGCGGTGAGCACGGTCCCGCCGTCGTCGTCCGCGCCGGGCGCGCGCAGCACACCGACGTGCACCTCGGCCGTGATGCGGCCCTCGGCGTCGACCTCCGTGATGGGGTCGTCCGCCGCCTCGGCGAGCTCGTCGTCGTCGGTGACGTCGCGCACGCGGACGAGCGCCACGGGAGAGAACCCCGCGCGCCGGACCCCGGCCACGAGGTCGGGCCCGTACGCGCGCTCGCTGCGCACGCCGGAGACATAACGCACGGCCAGCCCGGCGAGCCGTCCGAGCAGCAGCGTGATGAGGATGCCCGGCAGCGAGACCTGGCCGGTGATGAGCACGACGCCGATGCCGACGAACAGCAGGTTCCACGACCACTTGACGGTGCGCCGCCGGGTGCGGGTCCCTGCGGCGGTGAGCAGCCCGCCGATCGCCGCGACGTAGCCCGGGACGGTCAGGCGCCACGCGCCCTGGGAGTAGACGGAGAGGCCGCGCACCAGCTCGTCGGAGCCCCAGGCGCCCAGGGCCAGCACGACGAGCACCCCGAGCAGCAGGCCGAGACCCGCGGCGACGATCGACTCGACGACCTGGCGACCGAGCCGGCGCACGCCGAGCTCGGTGAGGACCGCGATCGGGACGAACAGGGTGATGAGGCCCTCGAGCACCGCGACCGGCACGAACAGGATCCGCGCGAGCAGGTCGGAGAAGTTGCGGACGTCCTCGGCCACGCCGGCCGTCGTGCCGTGCGCGTACACGGACATGAGGAGCACCACGGCGACGCCGATCGCGCACAGCACGAGGTTGACGAGGTCGATCGGGTGCCGGACCCGCTGCTCGGCGGTGTCGACGACGCGGACCGTGCCCTCGTCGTCGCCGTCGCGCGGGGCGAGCAGCGCCTCGAGCGCGCCGGTCTGGGGACGGGCGTCACGCCGGCCCGACGCGGTGAGCGACCCGACCTCGACGACCGCGCCCACGTGGGGCGTGTCGCCCGTCGTCGGCTCGGGCGCGGGGGAGGACATGCCTGCGAGTCTAGGTCCGGGGGTCCCGGCAGGCGCGGTATTTGGCCGATTCCTCCGGGCGATTCGCCCGGTTCGACCGGTTGTCCGATGCACGTGGGGGGTTGTTCGACGGGCGGGTGTGAGGAAGGCCTCCCTAGCATGGGGGTGCGAGCACCCCTGGGGAGGTCGGCATGGCACGTGGCACGACGACGCAGCGCGACGAGGCCGGAGGCGCCGCACCCGCGACGCCGGACGAGAGCGGGCAGGAGCGCAACCCCTTCCGACGGGTGTGGTGGCTCCCCGTCGTCCGGGGCACGCTCCTCGTCGTCCTGGGACTGCTCCTCATGATCGAGCCGCTCGAGCAGCTGGGGACCCTGCGGGTCGTGCTGGGGGCGTTCCTCGTGGCCGACGGCGTGCTGGTCGCCGTCCAGGGGTTCGTGCACCGCAAGCAGGTCGGGTCGGCGTGGTGGCTCGCGCAGGCCGGGGTCAACGTCGTGTTCGGCGTCGTGGTGGCGCTGTGGCCGGACCTCGGCGCGACGGCGCTGTACTACGTCCTCGCCGTCTGGGTGCTCGTCCTCGGCATCACGACGATCGCGGGGGCGGCGGCGCTCGTGCGCAACCGCGACCTCGGCTGGGCGTGGATGCTCGCCGTGGGGATCGTGTCGGTGCTCTTCGGGATCCTCCTCGTCACGCGCCCGCTCGACGCGTTCGACGTGCTGCGCCTCGTGACCGTGGTGTTCGCCCTGTACGCCTTCGTGTCGGGGGCGATCCACGTGGTGTCCGGCTTCGCGGTCCGGGCGGTCGCACGCGAGCTCGCCGACCTGCGCGCGCAGGCGGTCGCGGCCGGTGTCGTCGTGACGGGCGGGTCGGTGCTGGGCGCCGCCGCGGTGCACCCGGGCGTGGCTCCGCCGTCGGCCGTGAGCGGGGCGCCCGCCGGGACCCCGGTGGCTCCTGCGCCCGACGCGTCCCCGACGAGCGACCTCGCTCCGGCCGAGCCCGCCCCGGTGGAGCCCGCCCCGGGCGAGCCTGGCCCGGGCGACCCGGCGGCGGGTGGTCCCGGGGCGGCAGGACCGGAGGACCGCGCGGGCTCCTGATGCCCGGTCGGCCGTCGTCCGCCAGGGCCGGGCGCCCCGAAAGGGGCGGGACTTTACACCCACGACGCGACCGCTGTGAGTGTGTCTCACGTCACGACCGTTGCCCGGGGCGCAGGGTTACGACCGGGTAACAACGCTGGCGTTCTGTCCGGGTTTCTGTCGATCCTGACACCTGTGCGACACGGCACTGTGCTAGAAATCACGGCACTCCGCCGACAGGTCGGGGTCCTGGTGCGTGCAAGGTCGCGCCACCGGTGTCTCGCACCCCGAGAAACCCGAGAAAGAGGTAGACACATGACAGCGGTGTCCAGGAAGCGGCTCCTCGCCGCGGCCGCCGGCATCACGGCGGTGACGCTGACCCTGACCGCGTGCGGCGGGGGCTCGAGCGACGGCGAGGGCGACGGTGACGGCGGCGGTTCGGCGAGCGGCTCGCTCGTCATCGGCACCACCGACAAGGTCACGGTGCTCGACCCGGCCGGCTCGTACGACAACGGCTCGTTCGCCGTGATGAACCAGGTCTTCCCGTTCCTCATGAACACCCCGTACGGCAGCCCCGACGTCGAGCCCGACATCGCGGAGTCGGCCGAGTTCACCTCGCCGACCGAGTACACGGTCAAGCTCAAGCCGGGCCTGAAGTGGGCCAACGGCAACGACCTCACGTCGTCCGACGTGAAGTTCTCGTTCGACCGCCAGGTCGCGATCAACGACGAGAACGGGCCGGCGTCGCTGCTCTACAACCTCGACAGCGTCGAGACGCCCGACGACACGACCGTCGTCTTCCACCTGAAGAGCGAGAACGACCAGCTCTTCCCGCAGATCCTGTCCAGCCCGGCGGGCCCGATCGTCGACGAGGACGTCTTCGCGGCCGACGCGCTCACCTCGGACCAGGACATCGTCGACGGCAAGGCGTTCGCCGGCCAGTACACGATCACGGGCTACAAGTTCAACGAGCTCGTCTCCTACGAGGCGTACGACGGCTACGAGGGACTCCTCGGCCCGGCGAAGACCGACAAGGTCGCGGTGAAGTACTTCGCCGAGGCGTCGAACATGAAGCTCGAGATCCAGCAGGGCAAGATCGACGTCGCGTGGCGCAGCCTGTCCGCGACGGACATCGAGGACCTGCGCGGCAACGACGACGTCAAGGTCGTGGACGGCCCCGGCGGCGAGATCCGCTACATCACGTTCAACTTCGACACCCAGCCGTTCGGCGCGAAGACGCCGGAGGCCGACCCGGCCAAGGCGCTGGCCGTGCGCCAGGCCGCCGCGTCGCTCATCGACCGCGACGAGCTCTCGGACCAGGTCTACAAGGGCACCTACACCCCGCTGTACTCCTACGTGCCCGCGGGCCTGACCGGCGCCGCCGAGCCGCTCAAGGAGATGTACGGCGACGGCGCGGGCAAGCCCGACGCCGCGAAGGCGCAGCAGCTCCTGGCCGACGCGGGCGTCGAGACGCCCGTGACGCTCAACCTGCAGTACTCGAACGACCACTACGGCCCGTCGTCGGCCGACGAGTACGCGCTCATCAAGGACCAGCTCGAGAAGGACGGCCTCTTCACGGTCAACCTGCAGACCACCGAGTGGGTCACGTACGCCAAGGAGCGCACGTCCGACGTCTACCCGGCCTACCAGCTCGGCTGGTTCCCGGACTACTCCGACGCGGACAACTACCTCACGCCGTTCTTCCTCACGGAGAACTTCCTCGTGAACCACTACGCCAACCAGGAGGTCAACGACCTCATCCTCCAGCAGGCGGCGACGCCCGACGCCGACGAGCGCACCGCGCTCATCGAGGAGATCCAGAGCAAGGTCGCGGCGGACCTGTCCACGCTCCCGTACCTCCAGGGCGCGCAGGTCGCGGTCGTCGGGACGGACGTGGAGGGGGCCGAGGACACGCTGGACCCGTCCTTCAAGTTCCGCTACGCGGCGCTGTCCAAGGGCTGACCGGCAGCTGCCCCAGCCGCCCGGCCCTCCCCGCGCGACCCGCGGGGAGGGCCGGGCACCGCTCGTCCGGACCGGCGACGACGCCGACGCCCGGGCACCTGAGGAAGAGACGACATGACGACCACCACCACCGACGTGCCCGTCGGCGAGGACGCGCCCCACGGCCCCGGCCGCGCGGGGCGGGTGCGCACCCCGCGCACGACCCGCCGTCGCGGCGGCGGGCTCGGGAGCTACATCCTGGTCCGCGCGCTGCTCATCATCCCGACGGTCTTCATCCTCGTGACCACGGTCTTCGTGGTCATGCGGGCCACGGGCGACCCGATCACCGCCGCGCTCGGCGGACGGCTCACGCCGGACCAGCTCGCCGAGCGCATCCACGAGGCCGGGTACGACCGCCCGGTGGTCGTGCAGTACCTCGAGTACCTCGGCGGCATCGTGCGCGGCGACTTCGGCACGACGATCAGCGACAACCGCCCCGTCACCGAGGTGCTCGCGACGTACGGCACCGCGACGCTCGAGCTCGCGGTCTACGCCCTGCTCGTCGCGTTCGTCGTCGGCATCCCGCTGGGCATGCTCGCGGGCTACCTGCGCGACCGCGTGCCCGACGCGATCCTGCGCGTCTCCGCGATCCTCGCCTACGCGACCCCCGTCTTCTTTGCCGGCCTCATGCTCAAGCTCGTCTTCTCGGTGTGGCTCGGCTGGCTGCCCGTGTCCGGGCGCGCGTCCACCGACGCGGAGATCGAGCTGCAGTTCCTCGACGACCCTTCCGGCTTCTACCTGATCGACGCGATCCGGACGGGCGACCCGGCGATCGTCGGCGACGTGCTCCAGCACGCCGTGCTCCCGGCGCTCGCGCTCGGGCTGCTCACCGCGGGCGTGTTCCTGCGGCTCGTGCGCACCAACGTCATCGGGACGCTCTCGACCGACTACGTGGTCGCGGCGCGGTCGCGCGGCGTGCGCGAGTCCCGGCTCGTGCGCGCGCACGCGTGGCGCCCCGCGCTCATCCCCATCATCACCGTCATCGGGCTCCAGGTCGCGATGCTCCTCGCGGGCGCCGTGCTCACCGAGACGACGTTCGAGTGGAAGGGGCTCGGCTTCCAGCTCGCCGAGTACCTCCAGGCGCGCGACTTCGTCGCCGTCCAGGGGATCGTCGTGCTCATGGCCGTGATCGTCGCGGTCACGAACTTCCTCGTCGACATCATCGCGGCGCTCATCGACCCGAGGGTGAGGTACTGACATGGTCGCGGAGACCGTCGTCCCGGCCGGTCCGGGCACCGGGGGCCCCGTCCCCGTCGTCGTCCCCGAGCGCGGGCGCGTCGCGTGGTGGAAGCGCCTGCCCGTCGTCCACCAGCTCCGGCAGAGCGTCGGGCTGCAGCGCGGCATGCTCGTCACCGGCCTCGTCATCACGGGCCTCTTCCTGCTCACCGCCGCCCTCGCGCCCGTGCTCGCCCCCTACGGGTACAGCCAGCTCCGCACGGCGGACGGGCCGTTCGGCGCGCAGCAGCCGCCGTCGGCCGAGCACCTGCTCGGCACGACCGTCGGCGGCTACGACGTCCTGTCGCGCGTCATCTGGGGCGCGCAGACGGCGCTCCTCGTCATCGTCGTGGCGATCCTCGCCTCGATCGTCGTCGGGGTGCTGCTCGGGCTCGTCTCCGGGTACTTCGGCGGCTGGGCCGACCGTCTGCTCGTCGTGGTCTGCGACGCGATCTACGCGTTCCCGTCCCTGCTCCTCGCGATCCTCATGGCGATCGTCATCTCCGGCGGCCAGTCGAGCATGTGGGGCGGCATCCTCGCCGCGGCGTTCTCGATCACCGTGGTGTTCGTGCCGCAGTACTTCCGCGTCACGCGCGCGGAGGTCGTGCGGATCAAGGGCGAGGCGTTCGTCGACTCGGCGCGCGTGCTCGGCACGCCGCACCGGCGCATCATGGTGCGCCACGTCCTGCGGAACTCGACCCGCACGCTGCCGCTCATCGTCACGCTCAACGCGTCCGAGGCGATCCTCACGCTCGCCGGGCTCGGGTTCCTCGGGTTCGGCATCGAGCCGACGGCGGCCGCCGAGTGGGGCTACGACCTCAACAAGGCCGTGTCCGACGTGACGAGCGGCATCTGGTGGACCGCGCTCTTCCCGGGGCTCGCGATCGTGCTCGTGGTGCTCGGCATCACGCTTGTCGGCGAGAGCCTCAACGACCTCGCCGACCCGCGGCTGCGCTCCCGCCGCGCGTCCGCCGAGGTGTCGGGCGACGTCGCGGAGACGTCGGTCGTGCCGGGCGGGACGCTCACCGCCGGCCCCGGCGGCCTCGACGCGATCGAGGGCGCGGGCTCGCGCTCCGACGAGCTCGCGGCCACCCCCGGGCAGCGCGACCCCGACGCCGTCGGGCTCGACGGGCGGGCCGGCAGCACCCCGGACGACGACCCTCCGACAGGTCCGGCGACAGGCCCCGCGGCCGGTCCTGCGCCTGCTCCGGCGGACGCGCCCCACGACGAGACGGAGGACCGGCGATGAGCGCCGTGACCGAGACGACCCGCCGCGAGAGCGGTGACGCCGCACGCCCCGTCGTGACGATCCGCGACCTCGCGGTGTCGTTCGCGACCGACGCCGGGGCCGTGCGCGCCGTCGACGGCGTCGACCTGGAGGTCGCGCCCGGAGAGGTGCTGGCCGTCGTCGGCGAGTCCGGGTCCGGCAAGACGGTGACCGCGAAGACGATCCTCGGCCTGCTGCCGTCGACCGCGACGGCGCGCGGCGCCGTCGTGCTGACGAACAAGGCCGGGACGGCCGACCACGACGTCGTCACGCTCGGCGGGGAGCGGCTGCGTCAGGTCCGCGGGACCGACGTCGCGATGGTCTTCCAGGAGCCGTCCGCCGCGCTCAACCCGGTGTACACGGTGGGCTGGCAGATCGTCGAGGGCATCCGCGCGCACACGAAGGTGTCGCGGCGCGAGGCGCGCCGGCGCGCGGTCGACGTGCTGCGGCGCGTCGGCATCCCCGACCCGGAGACGCGCGTCGACCACTACCCGCACCAGTTCTCCGGCGGGCAGAAGCAGCGCATCGTCATCGCCATGGCCCTCGTGCTCGACCCGGGGCTCATCGTCGCGGACGAGCCCACGACCGCGCTCGACGTGACCGTCCAGGCCGAGATCCTCGACCTCCTGCGCCGGTGCCGCGACGAGTTCGGCACGGCCATCGTGCTCATCACGCACAACATGGGCGTCGTCGCGGACCTCGCCGACCGGGTCGCGGTCATGTACCAGGGGAAGGTCGTCGAGCAGGCGCCCGCGCGCGAGCTCTTCGCCGCCCCGCAGGCCGCGTACACGCGCGCGCTGCTCGACTCGGTGCCGCGCGTCGGCGAGGGGACCGCGCGGGCCGAGGCCCGCGCGTCGGCCCGCGACGCCGGGTGGGCGGACGCGGAGCCCGTGGTGGCGGCGCAGGGACTGACCGTCACCTACCCGGGCCGCCTGCGCCGTCCCGGCTTCACCGCGGTCGACGACGTCTCGCTCACCATCCGGCCCGGCGAGGTGCTCGGCCTCGTGGGCGAGTCCGGCTCCGGCAAGACGACGTTCGCGCGCGCCGTCGCCGGCCTCACCCGGGTGACGGGCGGGTCGCTGCGCGTGCTCGGCGTCGAGATGAACGGCGTGAGGGAACGCGAGCTGCGCCCCGTGCGGCCGCGCATCGGGTTCGTGTTCCAGGACCCCGCGACGAGCTTCAACCCGCTGCTCACGATCGCGGACTGCGTCGCGGAGCCGCTCGTCGTGCACGGGCGCGCGGAGTCGCCCCAGGCGGCGCGCGGGCGCGTCGACGAGCTCCTGGAGGCCGTGCAGCTCCCGCGGTCGTACGGCGACCGGTTCCCGCACGAGCTCTCCGGCGGGCAGCGCCAGCGCGCGTCGCTCGCCCGGGCCCTCGCGCTCGACCCGGAGCTGCTCGTGGCCGACGAGCCGACGTCGGCGCTCGACGTCTCCGTGCAGGCGCGCGTGCTGGAGCTGTTCGCCGAGCTCCAGCGCGAGCTGGGCTTCGCGAGCTTGTTCGTGTCGCACGACCTCGCCGTCGTGGACCTGCTGTCCGACCGCATCGCGGTGCTCTACCGCGGGCGGCTGGTCGAGGAGGGCACGGGCGCCGAGGTGCTGGGCAGCCCGCGCGAGGAGTACACGCAGCGTCTCCTCGCGTCCCTGCCCGTGCCCGACCCGGTGCTCCAGGCGGAGCGCCGCGAGCAGCTCCGAGCGCTGCGCGGCGCCTGACCCGATCCTGGCCCGGCCCGAGCTCCGCGCGTCGGGCCGGGCCGGCCCCGGGGGTGGCTGCCCCTAGCATGTGAGTCCCGTCCGTCGAGAACCAGGAGCACCGGTGGCCACTGCGTACGACATCCTGTTCGGCCTGACCCCGCAGGACGCGGTGGACGGGTCGCCGGTCGGGACGGCGGACCTGCTGCCGCCGCCCGTCGCTCCCTGGGGCGAGGTGGCCTGGGGGTGGATCGGCGACGGCGGCCCGGGGATCGAGCCACGGACGTGGCCGCGGAGCCCGAGCACCGGGCTGCCGATGCGGCACGCCGTCACGCTGCGGCTGCCGGCCGAGTACCAGCGTCGGGGCCCCGGGTTCCCCGGCGTCGCGTACTTCCTCGGCGAGGGCCAGTTCGCCACCGAGCACGACGCGAGCGACCCGGAGGACCCGTTCGTCGTGGACCTGCGGGCGGCCCGGGAGCACCCGCAGGCGCTCGTGCTCAGCGACATCATCGGCCAGAGCTTCGCCCTGGTCTGGCTGACCGAGCGGGAGCTCTCGGCCGGTCCCACCGCCGCCCCGCCCGACACCCGTCGGCCGGGCGAGCACGTCGCGACGGACGACGGGCAGAACGCGTGGGACCCGCCCCTCGGCACGCGTCGCGGGGAGGACATGACCGTCACGCGGTGGGCCTACCTGGTCCCCCGGGTCGACGACCCGAACGCGGGCCTCGCCCCGGGCCAGGAGGAGGACGGCTGGGTCTCGCCGTGGGACGAGGACTGGACCGGGCTCCCGGAGGAGGAGCGGACCTGGGCGGACGACCATCTCGGAGGGTCGTCGGAGGCGATGGTCGACTCGCTCCCGAGCGGCTTCACGCCCCACTACCTCGAACTGTCCACACCCACGTGGGGGGTCGACTACGGCAACCGCGAGACCCACCTGGTCGACCTCGAGACGGGCGCGTTCGGGATCGCCTGACCGCCCACGGCACGCGAGCGCGGCCGTCACGCGAGGCCGAGCGACTGCTTCCACTCCAGAGGCAGGAGCGCGTACCCGACGAACGCGACGACGTCGAGCAGGGTGTGCGCGATCACGAGCGGCATGACGCGGTGCCGGCCCCAGCGGGACGTGTAGAACCACGAGAACACGACGCCCATGACGACGTTCCCGAGGAACGGTCCGAAGCCCTGGTACAGGTGGTACGCCCCGCGCAGGAGCGAGCTCCACACCACGAACTTCACGCGCCCCCAGCCGAGGTCGCGCGTGCGCTCGAACAGGTAGCCGACCGCGATGACCTCCTCGAGCAGGCCGTTCTGCAGCGCGGCGAGGATCAGCACGGGCACCGTCCACCACGCGGCGTTGAGCGCCGACGCCTGCACCTCGACCGTGATGCCGAGGACGCGGCCGAGCGCGTAGAACCCCAGGCCGGGAATGCCGATGGCCGCGGCGAGCGCGAACCCCCAGCCGACGTCGCGCAGGGGCCGGGCGCCGTCGAGCCCGATGGCGCGGACGGCGGAGCGGCCGCGCGTGCTGAGCAGGTAGAGCGCGAGCGCGACGGGCAGCACGGCGAAGAAGATCCCGACGAGCTGGTAGGTGAGGTCGAGGTACGGGCGGGCCGACCGGCTCACGTTGAGGCTCGCGGACTGCTCGCCGAGCGGGGTCCCGGCGGTGAGCCGCGCGACGATGGTGATGATCGCGTAGACCGCCGACTTGCCGAGGCTGAGCCCGAGCACGATCCAGATCTCCGCGCCGATACGACGGCGCGTGGCGCGGTCCGGGCGCGCGGGAGCGCCGTCGGCGGTGCCGGGGACGACGGCGGCGGGGGCGGCCGTCGGGCCCGGCACGGGCGCGGCGGGGGAGCCGGGAGCGGTCAGGTCGGACACCGTCCGGTTATAGCACCGCTCACCGGAACCCACCTCGGTGCCCCCTGGACGAAACCTGTCCGCCGACCACGGGCGGAGCGCCCCGCGAGCACGCGATCCGCGACCGGATCGGGGCGAGAACGGTCGCGTACCCCGTGCTCGGCGGGTGGAGGGTGGAGGGTGGGGAGGGGGTCAGGGGCGGGGTGGGCGGCCCGGGCGGCGGGGCGGGCGGACGTCGCGGGGGAGGCGGCCGGCGTCGTCGAGCGCTCGGCGCAGGAGCATCTCGATCTGGGCGTTGACGCTGCGCAGGTCGTCGCCGGCCCAGCGGGCGAGGGCGTCGTGCACGGCGGGGTCGAGGCGCAGGAGGACCGACTTGCGCTGCGGCCGCTGCGCTCGGCCCGCGCCCGGGGTCGTCTCCGTGTCCGTGTCTGCGCCCGCGCCCGGGGCTGCGCCCGTGCCCGACGACGCCTGCTCGCCCGGCGAGGGTGCGTCGCCCTCCGGCGTGGCCGGCTCCCCCGCGGGCACGCCGCGGCCCGACGACGGCTGGTCGCCGTCGCCGGGCGCGTCGCGCTTCTCGGGCGGCGTGGGCCCGACGGGCGTCACTGGTACAGGGACCCCGTGTTGACGACGGGCGTCACGCGGCTGTCGCCGCAGAGCACCACGAGGAGGTTGGAGACCATCGTCGCGCGGCGCTCGTCGTCGAGCGTGACGATGTCCTCGGCCTCGAGGCGGGACAGGGCGTCCTCGACCATGGACACCGCGCCCTCGACGATGCGCGAGCGTGCCGCGATGATCGCCCCGGCCTGCTGGCGCTGGAGCATCGCCTGCGCGATCTCGGGCGCATAGGCGAGGTTGGAGATGCGGGCCTCGATGACCTCGACTCCCGCCACGACGACGCGCTCCGCGACCTCCGCCGCGATCTCGGCCGAGACGACCTCCGTCGCGCCGCGCAACGACTCCTCGCCGGCCTCGGCGTCGTCGTACGGGTGGGACATGGCGACGTGGCGCAGCGCGGACTCGGCCTGGACCACGACGAAGTCGTCGTAGTCCTCGACCGCGAACGACGCCTTGGCGGTGTCGGCGACCTGCCAGACGACGATCGCGGCGATGTTGATGGGGTTGCCGTCGGCGTCGTTGACCTTGAGCTCGCTCGTCTCGAAGTTCCGGACGCGCACGGACACGCGGCGGCGGGTGCTGAGCGGCACCGTCGCGACGAGCCCCGTGGTGCGGACGGTGCCGAGGTAGCGGCCGAAGAACTGGACGACGACCGTCTCGCCGGGGTTGATGACGGCGACGCCGGTCGGGACGAGCACGCCCGCGAGGAACGCCAGGACGCCGAGCGTGATGAGCACGGCGGGGTTGCCGGCCTCCGCCGCGGCGGCCACGACGAGCCCTGTGCCGCCGAGGAGCAGGACGATGCTCAGCGCGATGACGGCGGCCGCGCCGCCCGCTCCGAGGGACCAGGCGGGCCGCTCGGTGACGTCGACGCGCGTGCCGTCGTGACCGACGGGGCGGCCGGTCGGTTCGCCGCCGACGGACTCCTGCGGGGGTGCTGCGCTCTCGGTCACGGTGGTCGTCCTCTCCTGCGGCGGGGCCGCGTCGTGTATAGCAAAGTGATATCACATTTCTGCGCTGCGCCGCCATCCGTCCCGCGGGGCCTTGCGCGACGGCGTTCGCGTGTGGGAATCTACAAACAGGTTTGCAGTGCAAAGTAGTTTCCGGAACGACCCGCACCACCGAGAGGCCACCATGACGACCGACCACGGCGACGCCGTCCACGACGGAGCCGTCGGCGAGCCCGACGAGCCGTCCCTCGGCGCCGCCGAGACGCTCCGCCTCATCCGCGAGCAGCAGGAGCGCGCGCGCCAGGCGACCGAGCCCGACTCCCGGCTGCTGTTCCTCGCGTGGGGCGTCGCGTGGCTCGTCGGCTACCTGTGCCTGTGGACGAGCGCGGTCCGGGTCGCGGACGGGACCGCGACGGTCCGCGTCACGAACGGCGCCGGCCAGGTCATGGGCGCCCAGCCCGAGCCGTGGGCCTTCTGGGTCTTCTTCAGCCTCATCGCGGCCGCCGTCGCGTTCACGATCGTCCACAGCGTCACGCGCACCGCCGGGACGCGCGGCGTGAGCGCCCGCACCGGGGCGATGTACGGGTGGTCGTGGATGCTCGGGTTCCTGTGCTTCGGCCTCGTGCTCGGCGGGCTGGCCCGCGCCGGGGCGTCGGAGGAGGTCATGGCGCTCGCGAGCAACGCCTTCGCGTGCGTCGTCGTGGGTCTCCTCTACCTCGGCGGCGCGGCCGCGTTCGGTGACCGTGGGCTGTTCGTCCTCGGGGTGTGGATCCTCCTCACCGCGGCCGTCGCGACGTTCGCCGGGCTGCCGCTCACCTACCTCGTCATGGCGCTCGCGGGCGGCGGCGGCTTCCTCGTCATGGCCGCGATCGAGCAGGTCGTGCGCGTCCGACGACGGCGTCGCGCGTCCCGCCCCGTGCCCGCCCGGCCGGCGGAGGGTGCGGCCGATGCCTGAGACCGAGCTCGACCCCGTCATCCACGCGCCCGCGCGGCTGCGCGTGGTCGCGACGCTCGCCACCCTCCCGACGGGCGACGAGCTGTCGTTCCCCAAGCTCCAGAAGCTCCTCGACATGACCGCCGGCAACCTCTCGACGCACCTGCGCAAGCTCGAGGACGCCGGCTACGTGACCGTCACCAAGACGCACGAGGGCCGCACGCCCGCCACCTACCTGTCCCTCACCGCCCGCGGTCGCGTCGCCTTCGAGGACTACACGACCGCCCTCGACGCCCTCCTGAAGGGAGCCCGACCATGAGCGACGAGCGCACCGAGCGCGCCCCGCGCACCGGCCCGGTCCGGACCGCCCGAGCCGAGCCCGCGCCGTCGGGCACAGACCGCACCCCGCCCGTGGTCGCCGTCGACCGCGTGACGCGTCGCTTCGGCGCGGTCGTCGCGCTCGACGACGTCTCCCTCACCGTCGGGGGCGGTGAGCTTGTCGGGCTGCTCGGCCCGAACGGCGCCGGGAAGTCGACGCTGCTGTCCCTGGTCAGCGGGCAGCGGCGACCCGACTCCGGGACGGTGCGGCTCCTCGGGGGCGACCCGCGCGACGCGCGCAGCCGCGTCGGCCTCGGCCTCACGCCGCAGGAGACGGGCCTGCCCGCGACGCTCAAGGTGCGGGAGGTCGTGGACTTCGTCGGCGGCCACTACCCCGACCCGGTCCCGACGGCGGAGCTGCTCGAGCAGTTCGGCCTCACCGAGCTCGCGGGCCGCCAGACGGGCGCGATGTCCGGCGGGCAGAAGCGCCGCCTCGCCGTCGCGCTCTCGCTCGTGGGCCGCCCGCGCGTCGTGCTGCTCGACGAGCCGACGACGGGCCTCGACGTCGGCGCGCGGCAGGCGCTGTGGGACGCGATCCGCGCGTACCACGCGGGCGGCGGGACGGTGCTGCTCACGAGCCACTACCTCGAGGAGGTGCAGGCGCTCGCGCAGCGCGTCGTCGTCATCGACCAGGGCGTCGTGAAGGCCGACGACTCGCTCGACGCGATCCTGCGGCGCGTGTCCCTGCGGCGCGTCGTCGTCGGGTCTGCCGTCGACCTGCGCGACCGTCCGGGCGTCGTGCGGGCCGATCGCCTCGGCGACGGCCGCCAGGAGCTGTACACGCCCGACGCCGACGCGCTCGTGCGCGAGCTCGTCACCTCGGGCGTCGACTTCCACGACCTCGAGATCCGGGGGGCGAGCCTCGAGGAGGCGTTCGAGCAGATGGTCGCGCGCGGCGCGGCCCCGACGACGGAGGCACGGGCCCGATGACCACCACGACCACCACCCCGCGGACGGCGACGCTGCCCGGGCCGCTGCGCCTCACGTGGCTGCACCTCAAGTACCAGTTCCTCGAGACCGTGCGCGTCCCCGTCGCGGTGCTCGGCAACTTGCTGTTCCCGGCGCTCGCGATGTTCTTCTTCGTCGTGCCGCAGAAGGCCGTGGCCCAGGACCCGGTGGCGGCGACCATGGCCGTCGCGTCGCTCGGTCTGTTCGCGATCTGCTCGGCGAGCCTGTTCACGTACGGTCTCGGCGTCGCGGAGGACCGGCAGCTGCCGTTCGACCCGTTCGTCCGCACGCTGCCCGCGGGGCCCGCGCCGCGCATGGCGGCGCGGGTGCTCAACGGCGGGATCTTCTCGCTGTTCGGCCTCGTGCCGCTCATCCTCATCGGCTGGCTGTTCACCGACGCGAGCGTCACCGCGACCCAGCTCCTCGCGGGCGTCGGGACGGTGCTGCTCGTGTCCGTGCCGTTCGTGCTGCTCGGCATGGCGATCGGCTACTCGCTGTCGGCGAAGGCGGCGCTCCCGGTGGTCCAGGTGATCCTCTTCCCGCTCGCGTTCGCGGGCGGCCTGTTCCTGCCGCCGTTCCTCTTCCCCGACTGGCTCGACGCGATCTCGAAGGCCACCCCGACCCGCGCGGGCCGCGACCTGCTCGTCCAGGCCCTCACGGGCGAGCCGGCGTACGGCGCGGCGTGGTTCGTGCTCCTCGGCTGGACGGTGCTGTTCGCCGTCCTCGCGGTCGGCGCCTACCGCCGCGACGAGGGCCGCCGCTTCCGCTGACCCTGGGACTCCGTCCCCCACCCCTCCCGCCGAGCACGGGATTGGCGACCAGATCTGAGCGATTCCGGTCGCGGATCCCGTGCTCGCCGGGCGATCCCGTCGACGAGTGTCAGGCAGCGCGGCGGAGGCGGAGGGAGTTGCCGACGACGAGCACCGAGCTCGCGGCCATCGCCGCGCCCGCGATCATCGGGTTGAGCAGGCCGGCCGCGGCGAGCGGGATCGCCGCCACGTTGTAGGCGAAGGCCCAGAAGAGGTTCTGCTGGATGACGCGCAGCGTGCGGCGCGACAGCCGGATCGCGGTCGCCGCGCTGCGCAGGTCGCCGCGGACGAGCGTGAGGTCGCTCGCCTCGATCGCGACGTCCGTGCCGGTCCCCATCGCGAGCCCGAGGTCAGCCGTCGCGAGCGCGGCGGCGTCGTTCACGCCGTCCCCGACCATCGCGACGACGCGGCCCTCGCGCTGGAGCCGGGCCACGACGTCGACCTTCTCGTCGGGGAGGACGCGCGCGACGACGTCCGTCTCCGCGATGCCGACGGCGCGCGCCGCCTCGAGGGCCGCGCCCTCGCCGTCGCCCGTGAGCAGGTACGGCCGCAGGCCGAGCTCCCGGAGCTCGCGCACGGCCTCGGCCGACGTGGGCTTCACCGGGTCGCGCAGCACGAGCACCGCGCGCGCCCGGCCGTCCCACGCGACGACGACGGCGCTCGCCCCCGACGCCTCGGCCGCCGCGAACGCGTCGTCGAGGACCGGCTCCGGGGTCACGCCCTCGCGCGCGAGCCACGCGGGCTGCCCGACGAGCACCCGGCGCGCGGTGAGCCCCGCGGCCCCGGCGCCCCGCGAGAGGCCCGAGTGCGCGGTCCGGACGACGGCCTCGACCCCGCCGCCCGGGGCGCTGCGGAAGTCGAACGCCTGCAGCGATCCCACCGCGACGCCGTCGGCCCCGACCCGGGGGCCGTCGTCCGACGCCGGGGCGCCCGCGGGCAGGTCGCGCGCGGCCGCGGTGATCGCGCTGGCGATCGGGTGCTCGCTGAGGGCCTCGACCGCGCCCGCGTGGCGCAGGGCGTCGCGCGCGTCCGCAGCCGCGGGGTCGTCGGCCACGAGCCTGTCGAGCGGCGCGCGGCCCGACGGCGTGACGACCGCCTCGAGCGCCATCGCGCCCTGGGTGACCGTGCCCGTCTTGTCGAGCACCACCGTGTCGACGCGGCGCGTCGACTCGAGGATATCCGGGCCCTTGATGAGGACGCCGAGCTGCGCGCCCCGGCCCGTGCCGACGAGCAGGGCCGTCGGCGTCGCGAGCCCCAGCGCGCACGGGCACGCGATGATGAGGACCGCGACCGCGGCGGTGAACGCGAGCTGCGTCCCGGCGCCCGCGAGGAGCCACGCGGCCAGGGTCCCCACCGCGAGCACGAGCACGACCGGCACGAACACCGCGGAGATACGGTCCGCGAGCCGCTGCACCGGCGCCTTGCCCGTCTGGGCCTGCGTGACGAGGCGGCCGATCTGCGCGAGCGTCGTCTCCTCGCCCACGCGCGTCGCGCGCACCAGGAGAGCGCCCGCCGCGTTCACCGTCGCGCCGGTCACGGCGTCGCCGGGTCCGACGTCGACCGGCACCGGCTCGCCCGTGAGCAGCGACGTGTCGACGGCGCTCGACCCCTCGAGCACGACGCCGTCCGTCGCGACCTTGTCGCCCGGCCGCACGAGGAACACGTCGCCCACCGCGAGGTCGGCGACGGGCACGCGCTCGGTGACGCGCGCGCCGTCGGGCCCGGTGCGCGGGGTGCCGTCGGGGGCGAGCAGCACGCGCTCCGCGTCCTTCGCGCCCAGCGCGAGCAGCGACCGCAGCGCGTCGCCCGCGCGCCGCTTCGAGCGGTGCTCGGCGTACCGGCCCGCGAGCAGGAACGTCGTGACGACGGCCGCGACCTCGAAGTAGAGCTCGGGCGCGGCGCCCGCGTGGCCGCGCGACGGGACGAGCGTCGGCTCCATGCGCATCCCGAGCGCGCCTGCGCCGCCCAGCAGCAGCGCCCACAGCGACCAGAGCGTCGCGGCGACCACGCCGAGCGACACGAGCGTGTCCATCGTCGACGCGCCGTGCCGGGCCGCGCGGAACGCCGCCGCGTGGAACGGCCACGCGGCCCACGTGACGACGGGCAGCGAGAGCGCCGCGACGACCCACTGCCAGCCGGTGAACTGCAGCGCCGGGACCATCGACAGCGCGACGACCGGCACGGTGAGCACCGCCGCGACGCGCAGGCGCTGCGCCAGCACGGCGCCGCGGTCGGTCGGGGCGGCGCCGTCGTCGGGTGCGGCGGTGGCGCGGTCAGGCCCGACGGCGCGGTCGGGCTCGATGGCGGGGGCCGGCTCGGTGGCGGGGTCGGCGGGGGTGCGCGGGCCCGGCTCCGGGGCCTCCGGCCGCGCCGCCTCCTCGGCGGTCGTCTCGCCCTGGTCCGCCGGGGGAGTGCCCCGGTCGGCCGTGGCGGCTGCGCGGCGGGTCGTGACGCGGGCCGTGTAGCCGGCCTTCTCGACGGCCTCGACGAGGTCGGCGTCGGTGACGTCCGCCGCGAGGACGACGTGCGCGGTCTCCAGCGGGAGGTTGACCGTCGCGGTGACGCCCTCGACGCGGTTGAGGCGCTTCTCGACGCGCGCGACGCACGACGCGCACGTCATGCCGCCGATCGCGAGGTCGACCTCGGCGACGGGCCGGGCCTCCGCGGCTCCGCCGGGTGCGGCGGTCGGCGTGGGCGCGGGCTGTGCGGTCATCGGTGGGGCTCCTCGACGGGGTGCGGGGCGAGGTCGCCGCGGTGGTCCGGCGTGGTGGCCGTCGCGGCGTGCGCGGCGCTGCTCGTGCGCGCGGGGGGGGGGGGGGGGGTCGCGGTGGCGACCGGGACCCGGGGTGCCCGACGACGGTCGCGGCCTCGTGCGGTCGAGGCGCGTCCCGCCGTCGGGCGCCGGGGAGGTGCGGACCGGGAACGGTCAGGCGCGGGGCGGGACCTGGAGGTCGTACGTCTTCGTCGCGGGGGCGGCGTCCGCGGCCGGCTCGGTGCCGCAGCCGCACGCGCAGGCGTGCGCCTCCTGCTTGTCGGCCGCCTGCTCGGCGTACTGGGCGGCGAGCGCGTCCTGCTGGACCTCGACCGACGCGACCTCGTACCCGGCCTCGTCGACGGCCTCGCGCAGCGCGGCCTCGTCGAGCGGGTCGTCGGAGAAGACCGTGACCTCGGACGTGCTGCCGACGCGGAGCTCGACGCTCACGTTCTCGACGCCGGCGACGGCCTCGAGGTCCTTCGTGACGTGGGCGACGCAGTTGCCGCAGGTCATGCCGGTGACGCCCAGGGTCGTGACGGTGCTCATGGTGCTCCTCGGGTGGTGGGGTGGTCAGCTGCGGACGAGGCGGGCGATGGCGTCGGCGGCCTCCTTGACCTTGGCCGCGCCCTCCGCCTCCGACTGGCGGGCCGCGTCCACGACGCAGTGGCCCAGGTGGTCCTCGACGAGGCCGATGCTCACGGCCTGGAGCGCCTTGGTGACGGCGGAGACCTGCGTGAGGATGTCGATGCAGTAGACGTCCTCGTCGATCATGCGGGCGATGCCGCGCACCTGGCCCTCGATGCGGCGCATGCGCTTGAGGTACGCCTCCTTGTCGGACGCGTAGCCGTGCGGACCGGTGTGGACCGCCTGCTCCTGCTCGACGGCCGTCGCCTCGGTCGTGTCGGTCATGCTCTCCTCCTCGTCCAGGACGCGATAGCGCGCCCGCCGCGCGGGTGGTGCGGCGGTGATACCCCGTCAGGGTACGCCCCATAATACCCCCGTGAGGTATCCGCGGGGAGGCTCGCCGAACGCCTCCTGGGCCGTGACACGTGTCATGCCCGTCGGGTGAGGACTCCACCCCGTCCGGTGACGGGCCGCACTGCCGCAGGCGCCGTACCGGCGCGAGGCTGGAGGCACCACCAACGAGAGGCGCACCATGACCGACATCGTCACCGGGCTCCAGGACCTCACGCAGGGCCTGCCGCCCTTCCTGCGCTGGGTCGGGGTCCTGCTCGCCGGCGCGATCCCCTACGTCGAGGCCGAGGGCGCGGCGGTCCTCGGGGTCGTGGCGGGCGTCAACCCGTTCGTCGCCATCCCGGTCGCGATCGTCGGCAACGCGATCGCGCTCGCCCTGGTCGTCTGGGTCATCGGTGCCGCGCGCAGCGGGATCACGCGCGGACGGACCGTCGAGACCACGCCCAAGCGCCAGCGGATGCGGCAGGTGTTCGACCGCTACGGCGTGCCCGGCGTCAGCCTCCTCGGGCCGCTGCTCCTGCCGAGCCACGTCACCGCCGCGGCGATGGTCGGGTTCGGGGCTCCGCGTGCCCGCGTCTTCGCGTGGGGAGTCGTGGCGGTCGCCGCCTGGGCGCTCGTGCTGGGCGTCGTCGTGCACCTCGGGGTGAGCGCCGCCGTCGGCTGACGGCCGATCACGACGCCGTCACGACGGGATCACGATTCGTCGCCCGCCGCGCGGTGCCCCGGGTGCGCACCTACCCTCCCAAGCATGGGCACGGGAGCCGGAGCACGACGCGCGCTGCGCGTGGCGGTGGTGTCGGTCGCGCTCGCGGGGACGGGCGTCGTCGCGGCGCCGCCCGCGGGCGCGTGCGCGTGCGGCGGCCTCGTCGACGGGCCCGCGTACGACACGGCGGTCTCCCACGAGACCGCGGTCCTCCAGTGGGACGGGACCACCGAGACGATGCTCGTCGAGCTCTCCACGCTGTCGAACGCGCCCGAGGTCGGCCTGCTGCTGCCCACGCCCGCACCGGCGCAGGTCGCGCTCGCCGACCCGCAGGTGTTCCGCGAGCTCGACGAGCTCACCCAGCCGCGCGCCGTCGTCTCCGACACCCGGTGGTGGCCCGAGCTCGGCTTCGGGAGCGGGGCGGACGCCGTGGCGGGCGCGGGCGTCACGGTGCTCGAGGAGGTCCGCCTCGGGCCGCTCGACGTCACGACGCTCGGCGCGAGCGACGCCGGCGCGCTCGACGCCTGGCTCACCGAGCGCGGGTTCCAGCTCCCCGAGACGATCCGGACGGCCCTCGCCCCCTACGTCGGCGAGGGCTGGTCGTTCGTCGCGGCCCGGCTCGCGCCCGAGGAGGCGGCCGCGTTCGACGGCACGCTCCAGCCGCTCCGGGTCACGTTCCCGAGCGGCTCGCTCGTCTACCCCATGCGCATGTCCGCCGTCGCGGAGGACACCCAGAGCACGCGCACGTACGTGCTGGCCGACCACCGCGTCGACCGCGTCGACCCGACCGCCGAGGCGCAGGAGCCGACCGTGCGCTTCGCCGGGCGTCTCGACCCGGCGGACGTCGTGTCGCAGGAGCTCGCCGCGCTGCTCGCCGGCGGCGGCTTCGTCACGGCCCACGAGCAGGTGTTCACCGCGCCGGCGACGCAGATCGTCTCCGACTTCTCCTTCGCCCCCGCCGCCGCGGACGTCGCCTTCACCCCGACGTACGCCGTGGTCGCCGAGAAGCGGATCGGGCCGTTCTTCGCCGGGCCCGTCCTCGCGTTCGCCGGCGTGCTCGCGCTCGCGGCGCTCGTCGTCTGGCGAGGCCGACGACGCCGCGCGCCCTCGCCCGCCCTCGCGCCGCACCCCGCGCGCGCCTGAGCGACGCGACCCGGCCCGCTGCCCGGGTCACCCCGGACGGGCGAGACGCGCGGTTCGCCGCGACACGCGGCACCGCCGGGTGTTCCATGGAGGCGAAGCGGGAGGCGCCCGGGCCCAGGCCGTCGGGAGCCGGCCCGTCACCTCGGCAGGGGAGTGACCATGACGATCCAGGACCCGATCCTCACCGCCTTCTCGCGCACCGCGAAGCAGGTCTGGTACTGGCCGGTGATCCGCGGCGTGCTCGCCATCCTCTTCGGCATCATCGCGCTCGCGTGGCCGGACAAGACGGCGGCCGTCGTCATCTGGGTGATCGGCATCTTCGCCGTCGTCGACGGCATCGTCGAGATCGTCGAGGGCGTCCGGCGCCGCGGCACGGGCAGCGGCACCGCGTTGCTCGTGACGATGGGCGTCCTGAGCCTCGCGGTCGGCGTCGTGCTGCTCGTGTGGCCGGGCAAGACCGCGATCGTGCTCACCTGGATCGTCGGGTTCTGGGCCGTGGTCTACGGCCTGTTCCAGACGGTCGCGAGCCTCGACCTGCGCAAGGTGCCCGGGAGCGGGTGGGGCTGGGGCGTCGTCGCCGGCCTGCTCGGCATCGTCTTCGGTCTGCTCGTGCTGTTCAACGTCAACGCCGGCCTGGTGTCGATCGTGTGGCTGCTCGCGCTCTTCGCGATCGTCTGGGGCGTCATGCTCATCGCGTTCGGCATCCAGATCCGCTCGCTCGGCCGACAGGCCGGACGCGCGGCCACCCCCGGCACGTACTGACCCGACCGGCTCGCGACGAGGCAGGCGCGCTCCGGTCGAGCGGGCGTCGTGGCGGCAAGAGCGACCGCGTGTCTCACGACCGCTGCGCCGGTCGTCGCGATCGGGCGGCTTCCCGCGGGTGAGCGCGCCGGGTGGCTCGCCGTCGGCAGGCCTGCTGACGCGCTCGCGTCGACCGGATCAGGCGCGATCGCAGAGACTCTCGTCCTGCGGAGGCGGGGTGGAGGGCCGTATCGCGAGCGACTGTCCGTGCCGGGAGACAACAAGGCCCCGGGGGGTCTCTCACCGAAGTGAGTCGCCATGATTCCCGGGGCTCTCTGTTGGCTACAGTCTAGCGACTCGCACGCACGTCGCTCAACAGGGGGCCCACGGATGTCGATGTACCCGCCCGTCCAACGCACGATGGTCGGGCTGCTGTCACGACCACGGATGTCCACGTACGAGCAGGCGTCCGGGGGCGACGTGCCGGCCGCGGTCGACCTGTACAGGTGGAATCTGGACATCTCGATGGCGCTGTTCGAGGCGATCCACTACCTGGAGGTCGCGGTCCGCAACCGGATCGACGACGCGCTGACGCAGCGTGCAGGAGCCGGGGTGGACTGGCTCGACTCACCGCCCACCGTGCCGTTCAACGGGGGGACGAGGGCGAGGATCGCCAGGGCGCGGGAGTTCGCGTCCCGGAATGGCAGGGTGCCCACGCACGGTCACGTCATCGCGGAGATCACGTTCGGCTTCTGGCCGTACCTGTTCGCCGACAACTACAACCGCACGCTGTGGCAGCCTGCGCTGAAGAGAGCCTTTCCCACGGCGCAGCGGACCGCGCTCCACGCGCAGCTGACGGCCGTGAGCGACCTGCGCAACCGGATCGCGCACCACGAGCCGCTGCTCGGCCTGGACATCCCTCGCGAGTACCAGGGGATCATCTCGCTCGCGGAGCTCGTCGAGCCGCGGCTGGGGTGGTGGATCGACACGACGTCGCGCGTCGACGCGGTGCGTCGCGCCGATCCCCGCCTCTGACGCGGCGACAGGCCGTCTCAGACGTCGCCACCGCCCCGCCGACCACGGGGTTGCTGTCGTTCTGAGCGCCAGAACGACAGCAACCCCGTGCTCGACGGGTGGGATGCTCCGGCCGGACGCGTCAGGCGGGGCGGGCCTCCGCGGCCGCGCGGGCGGCGGCGGGGAACGCGTCGAGGATGCGGGCGACGGCGGTGTCGTCGTGGGCGGCCGAGACGAACCACGCCTCGAACACCGACGGCGGCAGGCTGACCCCGGCGTCGAGCATCGCGTGGAAGAACGCGCGGTACCGGAACGTCTCCTGCGCCTGGGCCTGCGCGTAGTCGCGCACGCCCGCGGTCGCGGCGAGCTCGCCGAACATCACGGAGAAGAGCGAGCCCGCGCGCTGCACGCGGTGCGGCACGCCCGCGGCGTCGAGCGCGGAGCTCACCGCCGCCGACAGCACGCCCGCGACCTCGTCCACGCGCGCGTACACGGTCTCGTCGGCGAGCCGCAGCGTCGCGAGACCCGCCGCGACCGCGACGGGGTTCCCCGAGAGCGTGCCCGCCTGGTAGACGGGGCCGAGCGGCGCGAGCTGGTCCATGACGCTCGCCGGCCCGCCGACCGCGGCGACGGGCATCCCGCCGCCCACGACCTTGCCGAAGGTGAACAGGTCGGGCGTGTAGCCGTCCGCGCCCTGGCCGCGCAGCACCGCGTTCTCGAGGCCCCACCAGCCGCTCGGCCCGACGCGGAAGCCCGTGAGCACCTCGTCGAGGATCAGCAGCGCGCCGTGCGCCGCCGTGATGCGGCGCAGGCCCTCGTTGAAGCCCTCCGCGGGCGGGACGACGCCCATGTTCGCGGGCGACGCCTCGGTGATGACGGCCGCGATCTCGGAGCCGCGCTCCGCGAACGCCGCCTCGACCGCCGCGAGGTCGTTGTACGGGAGCACGAGCGTCTCGGCCGCCGTCGCCTCGGTGACCCCGGCCGAGCCGGGCAGGGCGAGCGTCGCGACGCCGGACCCCGCCTCGGCGAGCAGCGCGTCCACGTGCCCGTGGTAGCAGCCGGCGAACTTCACGACGACGTCGCGCCCGGTCACGCCGCGCGCGAGCCGGATCGCGGTCATCGTGGCCTCCGTGCCCGTGGACACGAGGCGCACGCGCTCCGCGGCGGGCACCCGGCGGCGGATCTCCTCCCCGAGCTCGACCTCGCCGAGCGTCGGCGCGCCGAACGACAGCCCGCGGGCCGCCGCCTCCTGGACCGCGGCGACGACGTCGGGGTGCGCGTGCCCGAGCAGCGCCGGGCCCCACGAGCACACGAGGTCGACGTACTCGCGGCCCGCGACGTCGGTCACGTACGGACCGCGCGCCGAGGCGAGGAACCGCGGGTCGCCGCCTACGGACCCGTAGGCGCGCACGGGCGAGCTCACGCCGCCCGGGAGCACGCCCTGCGCGCGCACGAACGCGGCGTGGTTGTCCGCCCCGCCCGCGCCCGGCGCGCCGAACAGCGCCGCGTCCTGCGCCTGCACGGCCTCCGCCGTCCCGAAACCGCCCGTGTCCGTCATGCCCGCGTCCTTCCGTCGTTCTCGTCCAGCCAGCCCGCGAGCTCCGTCGCCCAGTAGGTGAGGATCACGTCCGCGCCGGCGCGCTTGATGCCGAGCACCGACTCCGTGACGGCGGCGCGCCGGTCGATCCAGCCGTTCGCCGCGGCCGCCTCGATCATCGCGTACTCGCCCGACACCTGGTACGCCGCGACGGGCACCGCCGACATCTCCGCGACCGCCGCGAGCACGTCGAGGTACGACCCGGCGGGCTTCACCATGACCATGTCCGCACCCTCGGCGAGGTCGAGGTCGGCCTCGCGCAGGCCCTCCCGGGCGTTGCCCGCGTCCATCTGGTAAGTGCGGCGGTCGCCCTGGAGCGCCGAGTCCACGGCCTCCCGGAACGGCCCGTAGAACGCGCTCGCGTACTTCGCGGAGTACGCGAGGATGCCGACGTCGTCGAACCCGGCGGCGTCGAGCGCCTCGCGGATCACGGCGACCTGGCCGTCCATCATGCCCGACGGCGCGACGACGTCCGCGCCCGCCCGCGCCTGCGCGACGGCCATCGAGGCGTAGCGGTCGAGCGTCGCGTCGTTGTCGACGACGACGCCCCCGTCCCGGCCCTCGGCCAGCACGCCGCAGTGCCCGTGGTCGGTGAACTCGTCGAGGCACGTGTCCGCCATGACGACCGGCCCGCCGCCCGCGTGCTCACGCGCCGCCTCGACCGCGACCCGGATGCCGCGCTGCAGGATGCCGTCCTCGGCGTCCGCCTGGGTGCCGGTCGCGTCGCGCTCGGCCGGGATGCCGAAGAGCATGACGCCGCCGACCCCGGCGCGCGCGGCGTCGCGCACGGCGTCCGCGAGCGTCGCCTCGGTGTGCTGCACGACGCCCGGCATCGACGAGATGGGGCGCGGGGCGTCGAGGCCCTCCTTGACGAACAGGGGGAGCACGAGGTCGGACGCGTGCACGCGCGTCTCGCGGACGAGCCGTCGCACGCGCGGGCTCGTGCGCAGGCGGCGCGGCCGGTGGTGCCCGACGGGGAGCTGGTGGGTCACGAGGGGTCTCCTTCGGGAGTCGGGTCGACGCCGGTCGTGCCGGCGGCCGGGGGAGCGGCCGGGTCGTCGGGCAGGGCGGCGGAGCCGGCGGTGGTGCGGGTGGCGGCGATCGCGCCGACGAGCGCGGCGGCCAGCGCGGCGTCGGTCGGGCGCTCCGCGACGGCATCGAGCCGCAGCCCGACGTCGCGCGCGGCCCGGGCGGTCGGGTCGCCGATCGCGACGCCCACGACGTCGTCGCGCGGGCCGAGCTGCCGCGCGACCTCGCGCGCGACGCTCCCCGAGGTGAGCACGACGGCGTCCACCGCGCCCGCGCGCCACGCCGCGACGACGTCCGGCGCGAGCGTGTGCGTGACGGTGCGGTAGACGGTGACGACGTGCGGGACGTACCCGAGGTCGTGCAGGCCGTCGTGCATCGTCGGCGCCGCGAGGTCCCCCTGCGGCAGCAGGACCACACCTCTACCTCGCGAGGTAGAGCCCTGGTCCCCCGAGGTAGAGCCCTGGTTCCCCGAGGTAGAGCCGCGGTCCGCCGGGGTAGAGGCCTGGTCCGACGGGGGGAGGGCGGCGAACGCGGCGACGAGGCCGTGGGCGGAGTTCTCGTCGGGCTCGAGCTCGACGGTGACGCCGACCGCCTCCAGGGCGCGGCGCGTCGCGGGCCCGACGGCGGCCCAGCGGGCCCGGCGCGCGGCGTCGCCGAGGTCGACGCCCTGGCGGGCGGCGCTCGCGAGGAGCTCGTCGATCGCGTTGACGCTCGTCACGACGACCCACGCGAAGTCGCCGTGGACCAGGCGGGCGAGGGCACCGTCGACGGGCGCGGTGTCCTCGACGGGCGCGCGCTCGATCGCCGGGCTGACGAGGACGTGGGCGCCCGCGCCGCGGAGCGTCGCCGCGAGGCCCGCGGCGCGCTCGGGCGCACGCGGGACCAGGACGGTCCGACCGGCGAGCGCGTCGGCCCGGCGGGCCGCGTCCAGGTCGTCCACCGGCCCCACGGCGTCCACGGGGTACCCAGCGTCCACCGGGGCACCAGGGTCCACCGCGCCCGCCGTGCCACGCGCCGGGAGCGGGGGCACCACGGGCGCGGGCCCCCGCGACGGGTCGCGCAGCGGTCCGGGGCTCATTCCGCCGCGCCGCGGTAGCCGCCGTCGCGGAGCTGCTCGCGGGCAGCCTCCACGGCGCGGTCGGTCGCCGGGGCCTCCGCGGCCGGGGCGTCGAGGACAGGGGTGCCCGCCCCGGTCTCGCGCAGCGGCGCGAGGCGCGCGGCGCCGTCGGCGAGGAGCGCGTCGGCGACGCGGGCACCCAGCCCGCGCGCGACGTCGTCCCGGGCGGTCGCGGCCGCGGCGAGCGATCCGGCGCTCGGGGGGAGCGCGGCGCGCGCGGAGTGCGTGAGCTGCTCGGCGCCGTCGACCCGCGCGACGACGGCCGTCAGCGCCACGTCGCCGTCCTCCACGACGGCGTGCGCGCCGACGGGGGCCGCGCACCCGGCCTCGAGCCGGCCGAGGAGCGCGCGCTCGGCGAGCACGGCGAGGCGCGTGGGCTCGTGGTCGAGGTCGTGCAGGGCGCGGGCGAGGACCGGGTCGTCGAGCGCCGACGTGCGCACCTCGACGGCGAGCGCGCCCTGCCCGGCGGCGGGCGCCATGATCGCGGTGTCGATCACCTCGGACACGGCCTCGAGCCGGCCGAGGCGGGCGAGCCCCGCGTACGCGAGCACGACGGCGTCGAGGTCCGCCTCCTCGCCGAGCGCCCGAGCGAGGCGCGTGTCGACGTTGCCGCGGATGTCGACGACGTCGAGGTCGGGCCGGACGGACCGGAGCTGCGCGGCGCGCCGCGGCGACCCGGTGCCGACGCGCGCGCCGCGCCGGAGCGTCGTGATGGTCAGGCCGCCGCGCGCGCACAGGACGTCGCGCGGGTTCTCGCGCTCGGGCGTGACGACGGTGAGCCCCGGTGCGGGCTCGGTCGGGAGGTCCTTGAGGGAGTGCACCGCGACGTCGCACCGGCCGTCGAGCAGCGCCTCGCGGAGCGCGGTCACGAAGACGCCCGTGCCGCCCATCTGGGCGAGCGAGCCGGTGAGCACGTCGCCGTCGGTGCGGATGCGCACGATCTCGACGTCGCGGCCGGTCAGCTCTTCGAGGCGGCGGGCGACGTGGCCGGTCTGGGTCGTCGCGAGGGCGCTGCCGCGCGTGCCCACGCGGAGGGGCGTCGTACCTGCAGGACTCACGGAACCAGTCTCTCCCCACTTCGGCATTCCACGAAAATGTGCACGTCACGGCGCGGGAATGATGCGGGGAGTGACGTGGTCCTGACGCCCGGTCAGGAAGTTGCGGACAATGTGTCAGGTCATTTCACGCGGAATTCTCGGGACTATTCCGGCGTGCAATCCGGTGAGGATTCCCTCACCCCGCCGCCGCGAGGCCGCGGGCACATTCCTGCGCGTGGCCGACGATCGACGCGAGCCCCGTCCCGGCGATCCAGCCGCCGGTCACGGCCAGCCCGGGCACGGCGTCCACGCGCGCGACGAACGCCGCGACCTCGCGCCGGAACGCGGGCGTGGGCGGGGGCAGCGCGCCGTTCCACCGCGTGACGACGTGGCCGAGGACGCGCCCGTGCAGGTCGACGCCGAAGAGGCGCGACGCGTCCAGGATGACGCGGTCGAGGTCCGGCGCCGTCGTCGCGCCGATGCGCCCGTAGCTGAGGCGCACCACGTGGTGCCCCGGCCCGGCGGCGGCGCGGACGCGGTCGCGCAGCCAGGGCCACTTGGCGGTCGAGTGCGTGAGCGCCTTGGCCTCGACGTCCGACGGCGGCGCCGCACGCCCGGCGTCGCGGTGCGGCGGGGCGACGAGCAGGCCGGTCCCGCGCGGGGCGTCGTCGAGCTCGGGCGCGCGCAGCAGGAGCGTCACGAGCCGCACGTCCGCGCCGGGCTCCGGGTCCGGCAGGAGGTCGGCCGCCGTCCCGACGAGCGGGCCGAGCGCGTCGACGAGCGCCGGGGTCGTCACGACGAGGCGCGGCGCGGCGAGGTCGACCGAGCCGCTCGGGGTCTCGGCGCGCACGAGCCAGGTCCCGGGGCCGCCGTCCGGGGCCGCGGCGCGCGAGATCCCCGTGACCTCGTGGCGCAGCCGGACGTCGGTCCCCGCGGCGAGCCCCTCGACGAGCCGGTGCATCCCGCCGTCGATGCCGCGCACGGCCGACCCGGCGGGGGCGAGGGCGCGCATCGACGCGACGGCGCGCGCGAGCGACCCCTCGCGCTCGAACGCCTCGCGCAGCCCGGGCGCGACCGCCGCGACGTCCAGCCGGTCGAGCGGGGCGGAGTGCACGCCGGAGGCGACCGGCGCGACGAGCCGCTCGGTCACGCGCGCCCCCATGCGGGACCGCGCGAACGTCTCGAGCGTCCGCAGATCGGTGAACCGGCGGGGCAGCACCCGGTCGAGGCTCGCGCGCAGCGACCCGCCGAGGCCGACGGCGCGGCGCACGTCGCGCGACCACGGGTCCGCGGGGATGCCGAGGACGCCCGCGCGCGGCAGGGGGTAGGCGTGCCCGGCGGCGTAGCCCCACGCGCCCGCGCCCGACGGCTCGACGACGTCGAGCCCCAGCTCGCGCACGAGGTCGCCGACGGCGGTGCCCCGGGCTGCGAACGACTCGGCCCCGAGGTCGACGCGCACGCCGTCGAGGCCGGGCAGGTCCCCGCCGCGGACGGGCCCGCCGGGCACCTCGGCGGCGTCCAGCACGACGACGCGCAGCCCCTGCGCGCGCAGCGTCCGCGCGGCGGTGAGCCCGGCGACGCCCGCGCCGACGACGACCGCGTCCGCGGTCTCGACCCCCTCCGGTGCGGGGGGTGCGGGCGGACGGGGCGTCGTCGGCTCGGTGCTCACCGTCGGGTCGCCTCCTCGGTGGCGGTGTCGGCGGCGCTGCCGGGAGCGTCGTCCGCGAGCGCGTGGACGAGCGCGACGACGCGCGTCAGCACGTCGGGGTCGGTGTCCGGCGGGACGCCGTGGCCGAGGTTGACCACGTGCCCCGGGGCCGTGCGGCCGCGGCGCACGACCTCCCGGACGTGCGCCTCGAGCACGTCCCACGGCGCGGCGAGCAGCGCGGGGTCGATGTTGCCCTGCACCGGCACGGGGGCGTGGCCCTCGGCGAGGAGCCGGGCGGCGTCGTCGAGCGGCGTGCGGTAGTCGACGCCCACGGCGACGTCCTGCACCCCGGCCGCGGTGACGGCGTCGCGCATCGCGGGGAGCAGGTGGCCCGTGCCCGTGCCGAAGTGGACGACGGGCACGCCGAGGTCCGCGACGTGGGTGAGCGCGCGCGTGCTCGCCGGGGCGGCGCCGGCCGCGTAGTCCGCGAGCGAGAGCGAGCCGGCCCACGAGTCGAAGAGCTGCGCCGCGCTCGCGCCCGCCTCGACCTGCGTGCGCAGGAACGTGCCGGTGATGTCGGCCGCCCAGTCGACGAGGCGCTGCCACGTCTCCGGGTCGCCGCGCAGCAGGGCGCGCGCCGCGAGGTGGTCGCGCGACGGCCGGCCCTCCACGAGGTAGGCGGCGAGGGTGAACGGCGCCCCGGCGAACCCGATGAGGGGCGTCGTGCCGAGCGCGTCGACCGTCAGCGCGACGGCCTCGCGGATAGGGGCGAGCGCGTCCTCGGTGAGCTCGCTCTCCACGAGCCGGGCGACGTCGTCGGGCGTGCGGTACGCCTGGCCCATGACGGGGCCGACGCCCGGCGCGATCTCCACCTCGACGCCCGCGAGCCGCAGCGGGACCACGATGTCCGAGAAGAAGATGCCCGCGTCCACGCGGTGCCGGCGCACCGGCTGGAGCGTGATCTCGGACGCGAGGTCGGGGCGCAGGCACGAGTCGAGCATGCTCACGCCCTCGCGCGCGGCGCGGTACTCCGGCAGCGAGCGGCCGGCCTGGCGCATGAACCACACGGGTGTGATTTCCGGGCGCTTTCCGGTCGTGCCCGCGCGCAGGGCCTGCACGAGCGGGGAACGGTCCGTGCGGCCGTCGGTCAGGGGATGGCCCGGGGAAAGGGCGACAGGAATCACAGCTACCGATTCTGCCTCTCTCCCGGGGGAATGATTAAATCGGAGGCACTGTGGCTCTTCTCTCCCTCACGGCCAGCCACCACGAGCTGGACCTCGACGCCCTGGAACGACTCTCCACCGGGGCCCACTCGATCGGCGGCTCCGCGGTCGCGGCGTGCGACGTCATCACCGGTGCGGTCGTCCTCGCGACGTGCAACCGGTTCGAGCTGTACCTCGACGTGGACGCCCCCCTCGACGGCACCGGCGTGCAGCACGCGACCGAGCACGTCGCGCGCATGGTCGCCGACGCGTCGGGCGTGGAGGTGGCCGAGGCGCTCGCGTCGTTCCGCACGCGCGCCGGGACCGAGGTCGCCGAGCACCTGTTCGCCGTCGCGTCGGGCCTGGACTCGATGGTCGTGGGAGAGCGCGAGATCGCCGGCCAGGTGAAGCGGGCGCTGGAGACCGCGCACGCCGACGGCGTCACGTCCTCGACGCTCGAGCTCCTCTTCCAGACGGCGTCGCGCACCTCCAAGAAGGTCAGCACGCAGACGACGCTCGGCGGGGCCGGTCGCTCCGTCGTCGCGCTCGGGCTCGACCTCGCCGCGGCCGAGCTGCCGCCGTGGCCGCAGGTCCGCGCCGTCCTCATCGGCACCGGGTCGTACGCGGGCGCGAGCCTCGCCGCGCTGCGGGCGCTCGGGTGCGACGACGTGCGGGTCTACTCGCAGTCCGGCCGCGCCGAGGAGTTCGCCGCCGCGCGCGGCGTGGAGGCCGTGACGGACCTCGTCGCGGCGCTCGAGGACGCGGACCTCGTGGTGTCGTGCAGCGGCGCGCGCGGTCGGGCGCTCGCGGCGGACGCCGCGCGCCCGGGCCCCGAGCGGCGCGAGCAGGCGATCGAGCACGTGCTCGACGCCGCCGCCGTGGTGCGGGCGCGCGAGCGGGCCGCGGTGCGGGCGGGCGAGGAGCCCGTCGCGCGCCCCACGGTCGTGCTCGACCTCGCGCTGCACCGCGACGTCGACCCGCGGGTGGCCGACGTCGAGGGCGTGCTCCTGTACGACCTCGCGACGCTCGCGGCGCACTCGCCGTCGATCGCGTCCGAGCTCGTGACCCAGGCCCGCGCGATCGTCGACGAGGCCACGCGGGCGTTCGAGGAGACGCGCCTCGGCCGGGCGGCGGACACCGCGGTCGTCGCCCTGCTGGCCGACGCCGAGCGGCGCGTCGCGCTCGAGGTGGCCGACGTCGTCGCGCTGCGCGAGGCGGACGGCGACCCGGTGGAGCCGGACGAGGCCGACGAGATCGCGCGCGGCGTGCGGCGCCGCGTGCACGCCGACCTGCACCGCGCGATCGTCGCGGCCCGCGCGGAGGCCGTCGCCGCGGCGCAGGCCGAGGAGCGTGCGGTCGTCGCGGACGCCCAGGCGCTCGTCCACGAGGCCGCCGCCGCACGCTGAGCACTGTCCGCTGGACGGACCCGCTGCCTCAGGCACGCGATTGACAGCGCAGTCATAGCCGGGAGAGGGTGGCCGACGGACGCCCGTCGTCGACCAGGAGCACCGTCGCCCCGCCACGAGCGGCCCGGGCGGCACCTGACCGACGGCCCCGGGGCGCCCCGGGCGACGACGCCCGGTCGCACGTCGAAGAGGACATGGCATGAGACGACCACGACTCGCCCTGCTCGCCGCAGGGCTCGCGCTCGCCGTCGCGCCGGGCACGCTGCTGCCCGCCGCCGCGGGCGCCGCCCCCGCCGACGAGGGCACCGTCACAGCCGCCGCGAGCGACGACCTCACGCTCGAGGTCAACCCGTTCGTCGGCACCGAGAGCGAGGGCAACGCCTACCCGGGCGCGACCGTGCCGTTCGGCATGGTCCAGCTCAGCCCGGACAACACCAACTCCTACGCCTCGACGTCGTACAGCACGAACGCCGGGCGCGTGTGGGGCTTCAGCCACCGGCACGTGAACAGCGCGGGCTGCCCCGCGGCGGGCGAGCTGCTCGTCACGCCGGACACGAGCACCACCCCGCGCACGTCGCGCTCCTTCATCGCGATCAAGGACCAGAAGAGCACCGAGCGCGCGTCGGCCGGGTTCTACGAGGTGACGCTCGCGAACGACGTGCGCGCCGAGCTCACCGCGACCACGCGCGTCGGCGCGCACCGCTACACGTTCCCCGCGTCGACGACGTCGCACCTGTCGTTCAACGTGGGCCAGACCCTGCGCGACGCGGGCGCGAGCTCGGTGACGTGGGTCGACGACCGCACGCTCGAGGGCTGGGTCGACAACGGCGGCTTCTGCGGCGGCACGCCGGACAAGCAGCGGTACTTCTTCAGCGCGACGTTCGACCGCCCGGTCGCGTCGAGCGGCACGTGGGGCACCGACGCGCGCTACGTCGCGGGCTCCACGACGAGCGAGGTCGCGGGCGGCAACAACGGCGCCGTCGCGGTGTTCGACACCACGACCGACCGCGACGTCGAGGTGAGCGTGGGCGTGTCGTTCGTGAGCGTCGACGGCGCGCGCGCCAACCGCGAGGCCGAGGCCACCGACGAGGGCGGGCAGGTCGCGTTCGACACCGTGCGCGAGGAGGCCCGCGACGCGTGGAACGCCGAGCTGGGCCGTGCCGCGATCGACGCGTCGCCCGACCAGCGCCGGATCTTCTACACCCAGCTCTACAAGACCCTGCTGTCCCCGACGATCGGCAGCGACGTCGACGGCCGGTACCGCGGCATGGACCTCGAGGTCCACCAGGCCGACGGCTGGGACTACTACCAGAACTTCTCGCTCTGGGACACGTACCGCACGCAGGCGACGCTGCACGCCCTCCTGCTGCCCGAGCGCGCGCAGGACATCGTGCGCTCGATGTACCAGCACCGCGTCGAGGGCGGCTGGCTGCCGCGCTGGTCGCTCGGCGCGCTGGAGACCAACATCATGGCGGGCGACCCCGTGACGCCGTGGCTCGCGGAGAACTTCGCGCTCGGCACCGTCCCCGACGACATCGCCGACGAGCTGTGGGACTACCTCGTGGAGAACGCCACGACGACCCCGCCGGACGACGTCGCGTCCGTCGGGCGGCGCAGCACCGAGTTCTACGCCGAGCACGGCCACGTGCCGTTCTACCCCGAGAACGAGGGCGGCCTCGGCGGCCAGTTCGAGGAGTACCGCCACGGCGGCTCGGCGACGCTCGAGCTCGCGCTCGCCGACGCGAGCCTCGGCGCCGCGGCCGAGCGCACGGGCCGCGAGGGCAGCCAGGCGTTCCTCGACAAGGGTCGCAACTGGCGCAACCTCTGGAACCCGGACGTCCAGCTCTCGGGCGGCTTCCAGGGCATGGTCAACGCGAAGCGCCCGACGGGCGATTTCGTCACCCTGCCCGAGCTGACGGACGTCACGCGCTCCGGCTTCCACGAGGGCGTGCCGTGGCAGTACCAGTGGATGGTGCCGCAGGACGTCACGGGCCTCCAGGAGGTCATGGGCGGCGAGGGCGGCTTCGTCGAGCGTCTCGACTACTACTTCGACCAGCCGGCGCTCGCCGCGAACCCCGGCGTCTCGCCGAGCACGTGGGCCAAGGGCGGCAGCTCGTACTACACGACCATCCGCTACAACCCGGGCAACGAGCCGACGATCATGAACGCGTGGCTCTACGGCTACGTGGGCCAGCCGTGGAAGACGAACGACGTCCTCGCCGCGAACCTCAACCGCTTCCCGGACACCCCGGGCGGCGGCGTCGGGAACGACGACCTCGGCACGCTCGCCGCCTGGTACGTCATGGCGTCGCTCGGGTTCGAGCCCGTCATGCCGGGCTCGGGGATCCTCGCGCTCAACGCGCCGAAGGTGCAGGCCGCGACGCTCACGACCGACGCCGGGGCGACGCTGCGCATCGACGCGGCGGGCGCGAACGAGAAGCTCCCGAGCTACGTCGCCGGCCTGGAGGTCGACGGCGTCGCGCACACCGCCGCGTGGCTCGACGTCGCGGCGCTGCAGGACGGCGGCACGCTCGACTTCGACCTGTCCGACACGAGCGCCGGACTGACGTGGGGCACCGCGGCGGCCGACCGCATCCCGTCGGTCTCCGCCGTCGCCCCGCCCGCGCCGGTCGAGGTCGAGGCGAGCGCGCGCTGCCTCGGCGGTCGGGCGTTCGTCGCGGTCCGCGCGACCAGCACGGCCGACGCGCCGGTGGACGTGACCCTCACGACGCCGTTCGGCGAGCGGACGGTCCGGCACGTGCAGCCGGGCAGGAGCGCCTACCAGTCGTTCACGACGCGCGCGACGTCCGTCGAGGCCGGGACGGCGACCGTCACGGTCGTCGCCGCGGACGGCACGACCACGACGGTCGACGCGGCGTACGACGCGCTGGCCTGCGGCTGACCGCCGCGTCACCGCGGGTGCGCGCCGCGCACCGGACGAGGGCCGTCGTCGGGCAGGACGCCCGACGGCGGCCCTCGCCGCGCCGCTAGGCTCGCCGCGTGAGCACCACTACGCGCCTCGGCGTCCTCGACATCGGCTCGAACACCGTGCACCTCGCCGTCGTCGACGCCGCGTACGCGGCGCGTCCCGTGCAGGCCGCGGGGGCGCGCACGGTCGTGCGCATCATGCGCTACCTCCGGCCCGACGGGTCGCTGTCCCCGGAAGGGGTCGCGGCGATGCTGGCCGCCGTCGACGACGCGATGGCGCTCGCGCGCGAGTCGGCCGTCGACGAGATGCTGCCCATGGCGACGTCGGCGCTGCGGGACGCGACCAACGGGCCCGAGGTGCTCGCCGCGATCGGCGAGCGCGTCGGGCAGCCGGTCCACGTGCTCTCCGGCGAGGACGAGTCGCGCCTGACGTTCCTCGCCGCGCGCCGCTGGCACGGCTGGGCCGCGGGCCGGCTGCTCGTCCTCGACATCGGCGGCGGGTCGCTCGAGATCGCGTCGGGCGTCGACGAGGAGCCCGACCTCGCCGTGTCCCTCCCGCTCGGCGCGGGGCGCATGACCATGGCCTTCCTGCCCGACGACCCGCCCGCGCCCGAGCACGTCGAGGCGCTGCGCGAGCACGTGCGCACGACGCTCGCGCCCGCGGTCGCGCGGTTCGCCCGGCTCCCGCGCCCGGACCACGTCGTCGCGACGTCCAAGACGTTCCGCTCGCTCGCCCGGCTCGCGGGCATGCAGACCGAGGCGGTCGGTCCTGACGACCGGTGGCGGATGCGCCGCGCGCAGCTCGCGGACTGGGTGCCGCGGCTCGCGCGCATCACGGCCGAGGGCCGCACCGCGCTCCCGGGCATCACGCCGGAGCGCACGTTCCAGATCGTCGCGGGCGGGGTGGTCGCGGTCGAGACGATGCGCGCGCTCGGCGTGGACGAGGTCGAGATCTGCCCGTGGGCGCTGCGCGAGGGCGCGATCCTCCGCCGCCTCGACCACGCCTGACGCCCGGCGAGCGGCTCAGCCGTCGGCTCCGCGCGCGCCGGGCGGGTTCGCCCACCGCGGCGCGTCCGCGCCCCACGGCCGGGCCGGCGCGGGGTAGTCGTCGACGGGCTCGCCCGCGAGGCGGTCGAGCGCGGGCCGGGTCGTCGTCGCCTCGACGTCCCGGCCGTCGAGGCGCACCCTGTGCCCGACGACGCACCGCGCCCCCGGCGTCCGCGGCGGCCCGTGCGCGGGGTCGCGCCCGGGCGCGGCGAGCAGCGCGTGCGCGGTGCGGGCGAGCGCGCCGTCGACGTCGCGCCCGCGGCCGTCGGCCGCGCGGTCGGCGAGGGCGTCCACGACGGCCGCGGCCAGGAGGTAGCCCGTCGCGTGGTCGAGCGCCTGGGCGGGCAGGGCGCCGGGCGCGGCGGTCGAGGCGCCGCCCACGGTCCCGTCCCGCGTGCCCTCCACGAGCGCGATCCCGCTGGCCGCCTGCACGATCGAGTCGAAGCCGCGGCGCGGGGCCCACGGGCCGTCGTCGCCCCACGCGCTGACGCGCGCGTGCACCGCGCCGCCCGGCAGGCGCAGGCCGAACGCCTCGACCGCACCCGGGCGGTAGCCCGTCACGAGGACGTCGGCCGCGTCGAGCAGCTCCTGGGCCCGGGCCCGGCCGTCGGGGGTCGCGAGGTCGAGCAGCGCGGAGCGCTTGCCCTGCCCCGTGTCGAGGTGCTGGACCTCGATCTCGGGCAGCCCCGGCGGGTCGACGCGCAGGACGTCCGCGCCGAGCAGGGCGAGCGTCCGGGTCGCGACGGGCCCGGCGATGACCCGGGTCAGGTCCAGGACGCGGAGGCCGACGAGCGGCCGGGGCCCGACGGCGAGCGGGCGCGGGGGAGCGGCGTCGTCGCGCACCGCGGTCCGCACGGGAGGGCCTGACGCCGCGGCCCGGCCCGGCGCGGACGCGCGCCACTCGTCCGCGGAGCGCACGCGCACGGCGATCGCGCCGACCGAGGCCGCGAGGTCCTCGACCTCCTGGGCGGACCGCGCGGCGAGCGCCGTCGCGACGTCGTCCCGGGACGGGTGGTCCGCGACCGTGGCGGGCAGGTCGAGGAGCGCAAGCAGCCGCGCGCGGTGGTGCGGGTAGTTCGCGTGCGTGCGAACCCAGCCGTCCGCCGCGCGGAAGAAGCCGGACAGCGGCGCGAACCCGTCCACCGGAGCGCCGTCGACCCGCAGCAGCCGGTCGCTCGCGAACGCCGCCGCGACGCGCTCGGGGTCCGGGGCCGGTCCGGGGTCGAACCCGCCCGCCCGCGCCGCGGCGTCGCGCACGGCCGCGACCGACGCGAGCGCGAGGCCCAGCACGGGCAGCGTCGCGGCGAGGAGGTCGTCCGCGTGTCCCGTCCCGTCGGTCATGGCACGACGGTACGCCCCGCGTCGTCGAGCCTCGGGCGCTGTTGGACGGTCGTCCATCTGGCGGTCCGCGCGGACGGGACTTAGCGTTCCTGAGGCGTGTCAACCCGACACGCCGGGCATGTCGGATCTCTTCAGGGGGCAGCAGATGGTTCGGAACGCGAGGCGCTGGTCGGGCGTGGCGGGCGTGGCGATGGCGACGGCGCTCGCCACGGGGCTCGGCGGTCTGCTCGTCGCTCCGAGCGCGAGCGCGGCGGGCGCCGTCGTGGCGCCGCTGGGCGCGCGCACCTACTCGGTCTCCTCCTACTACGGCCCGCGCTGCATGCCCGTCGCCGGTGCGTCGGCGTGGCACCTCGGGCAGGACCTCGGCGCGGCCTCCGGCACCCGGATCAACGCCATCGCCGACGGCACCGTCCTGCGCGCGGGCAGCGTCACCGGGTTCGGGCAGTGGGTCGTCCTGCGGCACACCATCGGCGGGAGGACGGTCTCGAGCGTGTACGGGCACGTCATCGACGGCGACAAGTACGTCAAGGCCGGGCAGACGGTCAAGGCCGGGCAGCGCATCGCCGACGTCGGGTCCAGCGGCTTGTCCACGTCCCCCCACCTGCACCTCGAGGTCTGGAACGGCACCTACGGATCGGGCGCGTCGCACACCGACCCGCTCGCCTACCTCACGGGCCAGGGCGTCGACCTCGGGCGCGACGCGACACGGGTGGCCGCCAGGTCGACCGCGACGTCGTGCACCTACTACACGAACGCCGTCGTCGACCTCCGGGCCGGGGCGGCCACCGGCTCCGCCGTCGTCGCCCGGATCCCGCACGGGGCGACCGTCGTCGGCGCCCCCGGGGACGAGAGCGGTTCGTGGCGCCGGGTCACGTCGGGGCAGGCGACGGGCTGGGTCCCTGCGGCGAGCATCGGGCCGACCAGGCCCGCGCCGATCGGCACACCCCCGGCACCCCAGCCGCCCGCATCCCAGCCCCCGGCGCCCCAGCCGTCGGCACCTCAGCAGGCGACCCGGTACGTCACGGCCGCGTCGCTCAACCTCCGGGCGTCGGCGACGACGGCCTCGGCCGTGGTCGCACGGCTCCCGAAGGGCACGACGCTCTCCGTCGCGACCACGTCGGGCGGCTGGCTCAAGGTCACCGCGAACGGCCGGACCGGCTGGGTTTCCGCCCAGTACACCTCGACGGGCGCCCCGTCGGCGCCCGCGACGCCGACCCCTGCCCCGGCGACGCCCCAGGCCGGGACGTCGTACGTCACCGCCTCGAGCCTCAACCTGCGGGCGTCGGCGTCGACCTCGTCCAAGGTCGTCGCGCGGCTCGGGCGCGGCACCGTGGTGACGCACGTGGGCACCGCCTCGAAGGGGTGGCTCAAGGTGACCGCCGGGGGCAGGACGGGCTTCGTCTCCACCGCGTACCTCTCGGCGCAGAAGCCCCGCTGAGCCGATCTCCGCGCCGCGCCCCTCCGGGGGCGCGGCGTCAGTTCCCCAGCGTCACCGTGCCGGGGAACCGGGCGGCGGACCGGTCCGTGACCGAGCCGTCGCCCGCGGCGTTGATCTCGCTGATCATCATGACGAGGTCCAGGTCGGAGTCGGCCGCCCGGGCGAGGCTCGTGGCGAGCTGGTACGGGTCCGAGAGCGGCTTCATGTCGTAGTCGGTGACGATCGCCCGCGTCTGCATGCCGAGGGCGTCGTTCTCGACGGCGGTCCGCACGCTGTCGGCGAGGCGGTTCATCTGCGACTCGGTGAGCGTCATCGTCACCTGCTGGCCGGGCGACACCTCGCCGGACGGCGAGAAGCCGGAGAAGTCGCGCGTGTTGAAGTACTGCGACGACATGTCGTCGGCCGTGACGTCGAACGAGTACGTGCGCGCCGACAGGTCCTCCGTGCCGGACGCGTCGAACGACTGCGACAGGCGGAAGTCGCCCCGGTCGCCGTACGTCGCGGTCATGAGCTGCTCGGTGCTGCCGTCGGGGTAGGTCGTCGCGACGAGCGAGCCCGTGTTCTGGCCGAGCTGCCACTCGGCCCCGCCGACGGGCGTGTCGAAGCCGACGGTCGACGTCGAGTCGTAGTTGACGCGCTCGATGGTCGTCGTGCCGGAGATCCCGGTCGACGGGTCGCCGGGGATCTCGCCGGTGACGAGGTAGGTGTCGTAGGCGGCCTGGCCCTCGGGCGTGGACAGGTCGAACTCGGCGCTGCGCAGGGACGCGCCGTCGAGCGACGTCGTGTTGCCGAGCATGACCTTGACCGCGTCGAAGTCGAGGCCGAGGCCCGCATGGTTCGCGATCGCCTCCGTCGGGCCCGCGGTGACGCGGACGGTGTCGTCGCCCGTGCGCTCGATGAGGCTGCTCACGCCCTCGGAGTCCTTGACGGACGACTCCAGCGCGATGTGCCGGAACGCGGCGTCGAGCTCGGTCTTGGAGTAGCTCCCGCCGTCCATCGTCACGGACGAGCCGACCGGCATGCTCCGCGGGTCGAACGGGTTGACGGACCCGGGGTCGACGTCGGTGCCGTCGGGCATCTTCAGGGTGTACTCGGACGTGACGCCGGTCGTGTACCCGCCGCTGACGCCCGTGCCGCCCTTCGAGACGCCGCCCTCGACGCCGATCGAGACGTCCGACTTCGACGTGTAGGTGGTGAAGCCGTCCTCCGACTTCTCCCCGACCGTGTACTCGGCGCCGCCGTTGACGCCGAACGAGACCTTGGAGCCGTCGGTCGTCTTGAACCAGTCGGCGAGCGACCCGCTGCCGGAGTACGTCGTCTCGCCGCTGTCCGGGTCGTGGGAGACGCCGAAGCCGACCTTCGAGTCCGTGCCCTCCGTCGCGGGGCTCCCGAGGCCGCCGTTGTCGGAGCCGCCGCTCTGGCTGCCCTTCACCGAGACCGTCGGGCCGCCGGGGCCGTCGCCGCTCTCGCCCGGGCCGCCGTCGCCCGACCCTCCGGAGCCCGAGCCGCCGGACCCCGACCCGGACCCGCCCGACCCGCCAGCCCCGCCGGCACCCCCGCCCGTGCCGTCGGAGCTGGCGCTCTCCTGCTGGTCGGCGTTCGTGCGCACCTTGTCGGCAGCGTCGCGCAGCGTCACCGCGGCCGCGGCGAGCGCGGGGCCGAGCTCGGAGGTCCAGCGGCCGCGCAGCTCGTCGCCGTCCGGACCGGCCCAGCGGGCTCCGCTCACCGTGGACTGGAGGCCGGCGCGCGTCGTCTCGAGCGACTCCGACGCCGTCGTCAGGCTCTGCGCGAGCCTGCGCAGCTCGCCGATGTCGGCACCGTAGAACCCCATGGTCGTCCCTCTGTCGCGGCGGATCGTGCTTCCGGAGCGTACGTGGACGGGCGCCCCCGCGTCTCGGGGTGCCCATGGGGCGAGGTCCCCATGCCGCGTCCGAGCGGCCTGCCTGGGGGCGCGCGGTCAGGCCGAGAGGACGTCCGCGAGGCGTTCGAGGACGATGCGGCCGGCGGGCGGGACGCGGTCCGCGTCGGCCGGCGTGAGCCACGCGAGCTCGGCGATCTCGGCGTTCGGCGCCGGCTCGGGAGACCCGGGCAGCGGCTCGGCGTACAGGCAGTGCATCCGCACGACGCGCCCGCCCAGCCCGTGCCCCGGGGCCTCGGCGACGAACGCGGGCCGGACCGTCCCCGGGTCCAGGCGCACGCCGAGCTCCTCGTGGATCTCGCGCACCAGCGCCTCGCTGTCCGTCTCGCCGGGCTCGACCTTGCCGCCCGGCATGAAGAAGCGGTCCTTCCCGGTCGTCCGCACCGCGAGCAGGCGTCCGTCGCGGACGTTCACCCACCCGACGGTGCGCAGGGGCGGGAGGTCGGACGGCGGGGCCGACGCTCCGGCGGTCGAGGGGTCGGCGGGGCGGAGGTCGGGCGTGCTCACGCGTCCCACTGTGCCACCCGCCACCCACGGCGGGGCCGGGAAACCCCGACGGCGCGTGGCGCACCCAGCGAACCACGCGCCGTCGGGCTGCCCCTCGCGCGGCCCCAGTTCCGGCGAAGGGCGATCGTGCCGGGCCGAGGCCCGGCACGACGATCGTCACACCGACCAGCGGACCCTGCTCGGTGCGGACTCGTTCCAGACGCGGTCGAGCGCGGTCACGGCGTACGTGTACCGGCGCCCGCGCACGGCGGTCGGGTCGAGGAAGTCCTGGACCACCCGGCCCTCGGCCCGCTGCGTCGCGACGAGGTTCGCCGGGTTCTCGGTGTCCACGTGCTGCACCCACCCGTCGGCACGGTAGATCGCGAACGACGTCGCCGCGAACCGGCGGCCGCCGGCGTCGGTCCAGTGCACGCGGACGCCGTCGTCGCGCCAGCCGGCCCACGCGAGCACGGGCGTGCGGACCTTCGTGCCCGGGAGGTGCGGCATGGCCGGGACGAGCGCCGGGTACCGGTAGTGGTCGTCGCGCACGCGCGTCATCGAGCCCTGCGGGTCGGCCGGGACGTGCTTGGCCGAGAAGTAGACGTTGCCGTGCACAGGGTGCTCCTGCTCCTGGCAGAACGTCAGGTGGTTCGACAGCTCGGCCGGGTCCGTGAAGACGCCCGACGTCACCTTGTACAGCGCCTCGCCGATGTACAGGTGCGTGCCGGACTGCGCGGCGACGTCGGCCCACCACGGGGCGAGCTTCGCGTAGTCCGCGACGGCGAGCCCCAGCTGCCAGTAGATCTGCGGGTTGATGTAGTCGAGCCAGCCCTCGAGGACCCACTTGCGCGTGTCGGCGAACTGCATGTCGTACGACTGCGAGCCGCCCGTCTGCGAGCCGCGCGGGTCCGTGGAGGCGTTGCGCCAGATGCCGAACGGGCTGATGCCGAACTTGACCCACGGCTTCGCCTGCTTGATGCGCTGCGAGATGGACTGCACGAACGTGTCGACGTTGTGGCGCCGCCAGTCCTCGACCCGGTCGAAGCCGGCGCCGTGGGTCGCGAAGGTCGCGGCGTCCGGGATCGTCTCGCCCGCGACGGCGTAGGGGTAGAAGTAGTCGTCGAAGTGCACGCCGTCGATGTCGTAGTTCTCGACGCTGTGCAGGATCGCGCTCTTGATGTGCTCCTGCGCCGCGGGCAGGCCGGGGTCGAAGTAGAGCTTTCCCCCGTAGGCCCACACCCACTCCGGGTGCTGCCGCGCGGGGTGCTCGGGGACGAGCCGCGCCGGGTCGGCCTGCATCGACACGCGGTACGGGTTGTACCAGGCGTGGATCTCCAGGTTGCGCCGGTGGCACTCCTCGACGACGAACGCGAGGGGGTCGTAGCCGGGGTCCTGGCCCTGCACGCCCGTGAGGTACTGCGACCACGGCTCGTAGGGGCTGGGCCAGAACGCGTCGGCCGTCGGGCGGACCTGGACGAACACGGCGTTGAGACGGAAGTCGCGCGCGACGTCGAGCCAGCCGAGGAGCTCGGCCTGCTGCTGCTCCGCCGAGAGCCCGGACGCCGACGGCCAGTCGATGTTCACGACGCTCGAGATCCACATCGCGCGCAGCTCGCGCTTGCGGGGCGCCGGGGCCGCGGTCGGTGCGGCGTGGGTCGCGCCGGGGGTGGTGAGCGCGGCGGCCGGGGTGAGCGAGCCGACCGTCACGGTGAGCGTGCTCGCCGCGACGCCCGCCGTGGCGAGGGTGAGGAACTGTCGTCGTCCGACGCCGGCCGGAGCCGGGGCGGGAGACGTGGGGGAGCCGTCGAGCGTCATTGCTGATCCTCCGGGTCGTCGAGTATGTGGCAGATAGTTTCACAGAACATCGTGTCTGTGAAGGTTTGCGCCACGCGTTCCTGGCGGCGGCGCCGCGCGTGGGGTCGTCGGCGCTCGCGGGTCCGGCGCGGTGCGGGACGCCAGAGGCGCCGAGATCGAGGTTCTCGACCGTGGTGGACCCTCCCGGCCTGTGCCCGGCGGGCCGCGACGCGCCGTGCGGTGCGGGTCCTGCACATGCCTTCGCGGCGAGAGTATGGTCGCCGCCATGGCATCGAAACCGCTCCAGGAACCCGCGTTCCTCGTGCTGTCCGCGCTCGCCGCCGGGCCGCTGCACGGGTACGGCATCGCGCAGGACGTCGAGTCCAGCTCCGACGGACGCGTCACCCTGCGCGCCGGCACGCTCTACGGCGCGATCGACCGGCTCGTCGCCGCCGGGCTCGTCGAGGTCGACCACGAGGAGGTCGTCGACTCGCGGCTGCGCCGGTACTACCGGCTCACCACCGAGGGCGGATCGCGCCTCGCCGCCGAGGCCGAGCGCGCCGAGGCGCAGGCGCGCCGCGCGCTCGAACGTCTCGGTGCCCGACGCCGCACGGCCGCCCCGGCGGGCGACCGCACCGCGGCCCGGCCCGCGCGGGGGATCGGCGGGGGAGTCGTCGACGGCGGGGCGGTGCCGGCATGAGCGGCCACGACGGCCACCCCGAGCCGGACGCCGTCGGCTCGGTGCTCGTGGCGCCGGTCCTCGTGCGGGACTACCGGCGGCTGCTGCGCCTGTTCCCGTACACCTACCGTCGGGCGCACGAGGCCGAGATGCTCGGGCACCTGGTCGACGGCGCGCGGCCCGGGCAGTCGAGCCCGACGCGGGCCGAGCGGTGGGACCTGCTGCGCGCCGCCGCGCGCGAGTGGCTGCTCGCACCGCTGGGCCCGACGGAGCGCCAGCGCGCCTCCGCCTCGGTGGTCGTGCTGGTCGTGCTGACCGCCGTGCTCGCGGTCCCCGCGGCGTACGACCTCCTGCGCGCCGTCCAGGCGGTGACGGACGACGCGGCGCGAGAGGCGCTCGGGTCGCTCTCCTCACCGGTGCTGATGGCGACCGTGGCGGCACTGGTCGCGGCGCCCCTCGCGCCGGCCTGGCTGGCGTGGCTCTCCGCGCTCGTCGCCGTCGCCGTGGGAGCACGGCGGACGGCGCTCGTGCTCGTCGCGCTCGCCGCGACGGCGGGAGTCGTAGCCGTCGGGGCCCTCGTCTCGGTGGAACGGGCGTTCGTCGCGTTCCAGGCGGTCGGCTGGGTCGTCGTCCTCCTGGCCTTCCTCCTGACCCTCGTCGCGCGGGCACGGCAGGAGGCGCCCGTCTTCGGCGCGCGAGCGGGAGCGGTGGCGTTCTGGATGACGGCGGCCACCCTCGCGCTCTCGGCACGGGGCGGTGCGTCGGCGGTCTCGCAGGAGCACGTCTGGGTGGCGCCGAACTCCTTCTTCTCGGCCAACGCCGTCGTGGTGCTCTGGTTGAGCACCGTGGCGCTGCTCGTGCTCGTCCGCCCGGTCCGGCAGGCCGCTCCCGTCCTCGGCGGCGCGCTCCTGGCCATGACCCTGAGCCGGTCGGACGTCTTCTGGTCCGGCGCGCTCGACACGACGGCCGTGAACCTCGGCAACGTCCTGGGGGTGGTCGGGATCTCGGTGGCGCTGACCCTCGCGACCCGCTGGGTCGTCAACCGTCTCGACGAGCTCGCCGCCGCCCGCGCCGCGCACCGCGCGTTCCTGGCGGCGGCGGCCGACGGCACGGCGGCTGCCGCGTGACCGGGGTGGCGGCATCGCCCGCGGACCCGCTCCTGCCGGTGGCGCCGGTCCTCGTGCGGGACTACCGGCGGCTGCTGCGCCTGTTCCCGTGCACCTACCGGCGGGCGCACGAGGCCGAGATGCTCGGGCACCTGGTCGACGGCGCGCGGTCCGGGCAGTCGCGGCCGACGCGGGCCGAGCGGTGGGACCTGCTGCGCGCCGCCGCGCGCGAGTGGCTGCTCGCGCCGCTGGGTTCGTCCCCGCGGCAGCGGCGCGCGGCGACGGGGCTCCTGCTCGTGGTCCTGCCCGCCGTGCTCGTGGTCATGGCCGCGCGCGTCCTCGCGTTCGCCGCGGCGATCGTCGGGGCCGTGCTCGGCCCGAGCGGGCACGCACCGCTCCTGACGACCGTCCCGGCGGCGTCGATGTGGACCCTCTGGCTCGCGGCGGTGGCCCTCACGCTCGCCGGGGCGCAGCGCGTCGGCCTCGCTGCTGCGGTGCTCGCCGCCGTCGCCGGGATGGGCGGGCTCGCGGTCTCGCTCGGCGCGGGGAGCAGCTATGCGGCGTACCTCGACGCGCCGTGGGTCGCGGCGGTGTCCGTCTACGCGGGCGTGCTCGCCGCACGTCGGGCGTGCCGGGTCGGGCCCGAGCCGTGGACGGTCCGGGCCGTGACCCTCGGGGCGATGGCTCTGGCCGTCGGCGGGTTCGCCGCGGCGACCGCTGCCGACGCGGCGAGCTTCGGGGTGCCGTGGTGGTCGGGTGTCGCGCTGAGCCCGTGGACGCCTCCCGCGCTGGCTGCGCCGGTCGTTCTGCTCCTCGGGGTCGCGCTGCCGTGGCGCCGGACGCGGCCGGCCGTCCCGGTGCTCGGCGGTCTCGCCCTCGCAGGCGTGCTGAGCCGCTCGACCTTCTTCTGGTCGGGGACCGTGAAGGTCCAGACCGCGGACCTCGGCGACGTGCTCGGGCTGCTCGCGCTCGCGGCCGCCGCGACGCTCGTCCTGACCTGGGTCGTCAACCGCCTCGACGAGCTCGCCGAGGTGCGCGCGGCGCACCGCGCCCGGCTCGCCGCCGCGGGTGGGATGCCGGGCCGGGGCGGCCCCCGCCCGGGCGAGCCGACCGCCGTCTGACCCGGGCGCCGTCGAGCACGACGCGGGGTGCGGACGAGAACGGGGTCGGCGACCGAGATCCCGAGGATTCGGTCGCCGACCCCGTGCTCGGCACCGGCCGGTCAGTCCAGGTAGGTCTCGACCAGGCGGGAGGCGAGGCCCGTGTACGTCGCGGGGGTGAGGTCCGAGAGGCGCTGTGCGACGTCGTCGGGCAGGCCGAGGCCCGCGACGAACTCGCGGAGCCGCGCCGCGTCGACGCGCTGGCCGCGCGTGAGGTCCTTGAGGCGCTCGTACGGGTTCTCCATGCCGGGGACGCCCGCGACCGACGCCGCGCGCATGGCCGACTGGATGGGCTCGCCGAGCACCTCCCAGTTCTCGTCGAGGTCCGCCGCCATGAGGTCGGCGTTCGCGGCGAGGGCCTTCAGGCCGCGGCGCACGTTGTCGATCGCGAGGAGCGAGTGACCGAACGCGGGGCCGACGTTGCGCTGCGTCGTCGAGTCCGTGAGGTCGCGCTGGAGGCGCGACGTCACGAGCGTCGCGCCGAGCGTGTCGAGCAGCGCGGACGAGATCTCGAGGTTCGCCTCGGCGTTCTCGAACCGGATCGGGTTGACCTTGTGCGGCATGGTCGACGACCCGGTCGCGCCCGGCACGGGGATCTGCGTGAAGAACCCGAGCGAGATGTACGTCCACACGTCGGTCGCGAGGTTGTGGAGGATCCGGTTGAACCGCGCGACGTCCGCGTACAGCTCGGCCTGCCAGTCGTGCGACTCGATCTGCGTCGTCAGCGGGTTCCACGTGAGACCGAGGCCCTCGACGAAGTGCTTCGAGACCGACGGCCAGTCCACGCCCGGGACGGCGACGGTGTGCGCGCCGTACGTGCCCGTCGCGCCGTTGAGCTTGCCCAGGTACTCGGCCGCGCCGACGCGGCGGAGCTGGCGGCGCAGCCGGTGCGCGAGGACGGCGAGCTCCTTGCCGAGCGTCGTCGGCGTCGCGGGCTGGCCGTGCGTGCGGGAGAGCATCGGCACGCCCGCGTGCTCGCGCGCCATGTCCGCGAGCTGGTCGGCGAGCGCCGTCGCGGCGGGCAGCCACACGTGCTCGACGGCGCCGCGCACCATGAGCGCGTAGGACAGGTTGTTGACGTCCTCGCTCGTGCACGCGAAGTGCACGAGCTCGCCGACGCCGGGCAGCACCGTGTCGGGGCCCAGCGTGTCGGGCGCCGCGGCGAGGCGGCGCTTGACGAAGTACTCGACCGCCTTGACGTCGTGCACCGTCTCGCGCTCGATCGCGGCGAGCTCGGCGATCTCGTCGCCCCCGAACGTCGCGGGGATGCGGCGCAGGTAGGCGACCTCGGCGTCGGAGAGCTGGGGCGCGCCGGGCACGACCGGGCGGACCGCGTTCTCGTCGACCGCCTGGACGCCGTTGCACAGCGTGATGAGCCACTCGACCTCGACGTGGATGCGCTCGCGGTTGAGCGCTGCCTCGCTGAGGTGGTCGACGAGCGGGGCGACCGCGGCGCGGTAGCGGCCGTCGAGCGGGCCGAGCGCGATCGGCGGGGTCACCTCGGCGAGGCTCACGCGGGCAGGGGCGGCTGCGGCAGGGTTCTCGGGCACGCCCCTGATTCTCCCACGCGTGCCCGACGGCGGTCGGTGCCGCCCGCAGTCCGGGCAACGGAGCCGTCGCGCGGCCCGTGGCCGTCCCCAGCGTCCGGGCGCGAGGGTTCGGTCCACAGCCTGGCGACCTGCCGCGCCGTCGGCCGGCGGGGCTCCGTACGGTCGCCGCCATGCCGACCCCGCCACCACCGCCGTGCCTCGCCGCACCCTTCGGGATCACCCGTGCCCGCGACAAGGTCCGCACGGCGACCGACGACGCCGCGCGCGCCGGCGCCGCCCTGGAGACCCCCGACCTCCCGTGGGCCGGGCAGGCGCGGCACGCGTACGACGACGCGACGGCGGAGGGTCGGGCAGCCCTGCTCCGGCTCGACGAGACGCTCGGCACGTGCCTCGTGCGGCTGGACGCGCTCACCGTGCTCGCGGAGGCCGACGTCACGAGCCTGCGGGCGGGGCTGGCCGCGGGGCTCGCCGCGGGAGGTGGCTGATGAGCGGGTCGCCGCCCGGTCCGTCCGTCGTGATCCGTGGCGGGACGGAGCCGACGGTCGTCGAGACGGCGGGGGTCGTCGCGCAGGCCGCGGTGCTCGCGGCCCGGGCGGACCTCCTTGCGGGAGCGGCAGGGGCGCTGCGGGACGCGCGGCACGCGGTGGAGGTCACGACGGCCACGCCGACGGCGTACGCCGGGCGGCTCGTCCCGGCCGAGCCGCTCGGGTCGGCCGCAGGTGCGAACCTGACGACGACGCCGTTCTGGTCGGCGGAGGTCCGGGCCGCGCGCGCGGCTCTCCTCGACGACCTCGACGCGGCGGCCCTGCACACCGGGCAGGAGGAGCAGCGGTTGCGCGGGCTCGCCGGGCGGCTGCACCAGGCGGTCCGGGTGTACGACGACGCGGACGCCGCGGCCGCCGCCGGGTGGTCCGACACCGCGCTGGTCGTGGTGGGACGGCACTACGGGCTGGCGGGGGCGGGCGCCGCCGGGCTCGGGATGATCGTCGCGCAGGGCCTCGCCGGGCTCGCGCAGTCGCTGCTGCACGGAGGGCCCGCTCTCGGTCGGCTCGTCACGACGGGCGAGGCGCTGCACCCCGCGACCGTCCGCGCGCTGGGTCGCACGATCGGCATGCTCGACCCGGACCGCCCCTGGTACGCCGTGCCGACGGTCGGGAACGCGGCGGCGGTGCTGCGGGCGTCCGTCCAGCCGCTGCGCGACCGGTTCCTGCCCGACCCGGAGGTGCGGCGGGTCGACGCTGCGCCCTACGACCTGCCGACCCCCACGGACACGCGGTCCGCCCTCGGCGCCGTGGCGGCGCTCGGGAGCACGGACTCGGTGCTGAGCGTCCAGCGCATCGTCAAGGACGGCGGGACGCCCACGTGGGTCGTCGCGATCCCGGGCACCCAGCCCGGCAACCTCCGGACGGTGTGGAACATGACGTCCAACTACGACCTCATGTCCGACGACGAGTCCCAGCGCGCGCGGGCGGACAGCGTGCGGGCGGTGCTCGACGCGATGGGCCAGTCGGGCATCGGGCCCGAGGACGACGTCGTGCTCGTCGGGCACAGCCAGGGCGGCATGGTCGCGGCCACGATCGCGGCGGCGACGGTCGGGACCTACCAGGTGCGCCACGTCGTGACCGCCGGGTCACCGGTCGGGGGGCACGGCCTCCCGCCCGGCGTGCGCGCCACGCACCTCGAGACCAGCGGGGAGGGGGTCTCCGGCCTCGACGGGAAGCCGAACCCGGCGACGCCTGAGCGCGTGACGGTGACCGGTACCGTCTTCGCGCCCGGCGGCGGGCCGCCGCTCGACGTGCCGCACTCCGTCGGCTACCACCAGGACGTGCTCGACGCCGCGGTCGAGGTGGGCGACCGCGGCCTCGAGGAGCACCTCGCCGACGTGGAGCACTGGCTCGACGGGGAGGCGGAGGACCCGCTCGTCTACGAGGCACGTCTCGTCCCGGACCCCGAGACGACGTTCTGCGTCGGTGAGCTCGCGGTGCCGAGGCCGCCGTGGCCCCCGTGGCAGGCACCGGACGGCGTCGTGACGGCGCCGGGCCCGTCTCTCGGCACGCCGGGCCCGTCCCTCGGCACGCCGGGGACGTCCGGGACGGCGGGCGGCTCCGGCACGCTCGGCGGCACGGGCACGCTCGGGGGCGCCGGGGCGGGTGGTGGCGAGGACGATGCGCGGTGACGGCCCGGTGCCGCCTCCCGGCGGGCCGGTCGGGAGGGTGAGCGGCGGCGCGCGCGGCAGAGCGCTCGGGTCAGCGGTCCTGGGCCTTCGGCACGACGGCCGAGACGAGGAAGTTGATGACCGCGATGATGAGGGCCGCGAGCAGCGCCCACCAGAACCCGCCGATGATGCGGATGCCCCAGTCCGTCTGCTCGGTGATCCACGCGGTGAGCATCAGCATGAGCGCGTTGACGACGAGCGAGAACAGCCCCAGCGTGAGGATGTAGAGCGGGATCGAGAGGACCTGCACGATCGGCTTGATCACCGCGTTCACGAGCGAGTAGAGCAGCGCCACGACGAGGACGATCACGACCTTGCCGCCGGCCGTGTCGGAGCCGACGATCTGGAAGTGCTCGTCCATGAACAGGCTCGTGAGCCAGATCGCGAGACCGGTGATGAGGACGCGGACGACGAAGCTCATATCCGGCATCCTGCCATCCGGGCGGTCGTGCGGCACGAGGGCGGCGTGCGGCGCGTCGTCGCGCGCCACGGACGACGCCGCACGGGTGGCATGATCGAGGACCGTGGCCCACGAACCCCGCGTCCCCCTGCGTCCTGCCGTCGCCGCCCTGCCGGCCTACGTCCCGGGGGCGCGCGTCGCCCCGGGTGCGGCGGCGTTCAAGCTCTCCTCGAACGAGAACCCGTACCCGCCCCTGCCCTCGGTCGTGGCGGCGATCGCCGACGCCGCGGCGGACGCGAACCGCTACCCCGACATGTACGCGACCGAGCTCACCGAGGCGCTCGCGGCGGACCTCGGGGTGGGGGCCGACGAGGTCGTCGTGGGCAACGGCTCGGTCGCGGTGCTCGCGCACGTCCTCCAGGCGGTCGTCGAGCCGGGCGACGAGGTCGTCTACCCGTGGCGCTCGTTCGAGGCGTACCCGATCGCGGTCGCGGTCGCGGGCGGCACGTCGGTGCGGGTCCCGCTCCGGACGGGGGAGCACCGCGGGCGCCTCGACCTGCCCGCGATGGCCGCGGCGGTCACCGAGCGCACGCGCGTCGTCATGGTGTGCACGCCCAACAACCCGACCGGTCCGGCGGTGCACCGCGACGAGCTCGAGACGTTCCTCGCGGCGGTGCCGTCGGACGTGCTCGTGGTGCTCGACGAGGCGTACCTCGAGTTCGTGCGCGACCCGGAGGCCCCCGACGGTCTCGCGGTGTACGCGCAGCACCCGAACGTCGTGCTGCTGCGCACGTTCTCCAAGGCGTACGGCCTCGCGGGCCTGCGCGTCGGGTACGCCGTCGGGCGTCCGCGCCTCGCGGCGGGCATCCGTGCCGTCTCCACGCCGTTCGGGGTCTCGCACGTCGCGCAGCGTGCCGCGATCGCGTCGCTCGGGGCGCGGGACGAGCTCCTGCAGCGGGTCGAGCACCTCGTGGCGGACCGCACCCGCCTCGTCGAAGGGCTGCGCGACCAGGGCTGGTCCCTGCCGGAGTCGCAGGCGAACTTCGTGTGGTTCGACCTGGGGGACCGCACGGCGCAGCGCGCCGAGGAGGCGCGTGCCGCCGGCGCGATCGTGCGCCCGTTCGCGGGCGAGGGCCTGCGCGTGAGCGTGGGCGAGCCCGAGGCGACCGACCTCTTCCTGCGCGTCAGCGCGACCTGGCTGTAACCCCTCCTCGACGCTCCCCGGCGTTCCGGCAACAGAACTTTCCCAGATCGGCCCAGCCCCTGGTGCTCGCGTCTCCGGATTGCTACTTTTACGTAGCAATCACTTCCGAAGGGGGAGATATGAAGTTTGGTCGAGTACTGACGACGGCGATGGTCGCCGGTGTCCTGGCTCTCACGCCCGCAGCGGCGTTCGCCGGCTCGCAGCTCGTGGGCGGCGGGATCTGGAACTACGGGACCAGCTCCGGGGCGATCTACTCGCACTACCTGCACAACACCCAGTGCCACGGGGCGTCCGTGCACAACGGGAAGCTCTACCGGGTGACCAACATCAAGCCCGGGGTCTGGGCGAAGGTGCACGCCAAGGACTGGCCCATGCGCGTGGACCACGCCTACTGGCACACGTGCGCGTAGCACGGACGCAGGGCAGGGGCGGCGCCGTGCCGCCCCTGCCCGGTCCGGCGCGGAGCCTCCATGCCGAACAGAAGCCTCAGCCTGGCCTACGCCCTCGCGGTGGTCGTCAGCCTCTTCCTCGCCTTCTTCACGGTGCAGGCGTACAGCGAGTTCGCGGTCCGCGGGTTCGACGCCCAGCTCCGCGTCGACTCCCTCGGCACGACCGCGTCGAGCGCCGAGGTGTACGGCACGATCGCGACCTTCGCGACCTCCCGCGACTGCACCGTCGCCAAGGTGACCTTCGACCTCACCGACGTCTCGACGCGACACCTCTCCGTCCTCGGTGACGGCTCGGCCGACCCGGGCGGGCGGTGGCTCGACCACGGTGTGGCCGACTTCAGCCGCGGCGTCACCACGCAGGTGCACCCGGGTGCCGAGCTCGGGGCCACGAGCCCGGTGGGCTCCTACGGGCTCTCGTGCGGCCCGGCGGAGGCCGAGGCGCTGGCCGCCGCGCTGCGGGAGGCCGGGGTGACGGCGTCGGCCGACTCCTACCCGACGATCCTCTCGTGGCACCGCTACCTCGCGGGCACGCCGATCCCGGCGGGCTACGCCATCGCGGCGGTCGCCGTCGTGCTCCTCGCGGGGTGCGGCGCGCTCCTCAACGCCCGGGCGTACGCGGTCCAGCGCCTCCAGGGCGCGCCGTTCTCCAGCATCCTGCGGCGCGACCTCGCCCCGATCGGCCGACGCCTCGCCCTCCACCTGGGTGGTGCTGCCGTCGTGTGCGCGATCGTGCTCGGCGCCTACAACGGGTTCGCGCAGGCGACGACGTTCCTCGGTCTGGCCGCCGCCGTCCTCGCCGGGCTGCTGCTCGTCACCGTGACCGCCCACGCCGTCTCGACGGCCGCCGCGCAGCGCATCCCGCTCGCCGCCGCGATCAAGGGCGAGTCCGTCGGGGCCTGGGTCGTCCCCGCCGCGTTCGGCGTGCGGTTCTGCGCCCTCGTCATCCTCGTCGCGTCGATCTTCTCCGCCGTGCACGCGGGCCAGCTCATCGCGGGCCAGCAGGCCGCCCGCTCCGCCTGGCAGAGCGCGGGCGGCGCGACCTCCGTGGGCGTGGGCGGCGACGACCAGGCCCGGGCGGGCGAGTTCGCGCAGCGCCTCGGCGAGGTCGTCGTGCGGGCGCTCGACGACCGCGAGGCGGTGCTCGCCGCGCGGCAGCCCGTCTCGGCGTTCGGCACGGTGACGGTCGTGCCCGAGGACCAGCCGGTCCTCCTCGTCAGCCCCTCGTACCTGGAGGAGCAGGACGTCCGCGACGCGGCCGGGTCGCGGCTCGTCCCGGCGCCGGGGTCGTGCCTCACGATCCACCTGCCCGCCACGCTGCGGGTGGACCAGCAGGACGACGTCGTGGCCGCCGTCGGCTCGTGGGCGGACTACTTCGGTGCGACGTGCGCCGTCGAGCGCGGTGCGCCGCTCGCCGAGGGCAGCACGCTGTTCGACTACGGCAACGCGGCGGACCCGAGCGCGTCGCCGCTCGTGGACGAGCCGGTCGTGCTCGTCGTGGACCCGGCCTCGGAGGTCGTGAGCGCCGACGGGTACGGCGCGTACACCTCGACGGGGGACGTCGTCTTCCTCGACCCGGCGTACGTGCTGGAGGAGAGCCGCGCGGCGGGCATCCGCGACTACGTCCTCTCGGTCACGCCGATCGCCGACGCCGCGGCCGAGGAGTACCAGAAGCTCGTCCGGAGCTTCCGGCTCGGGCTCGCGAACATCGCGGCGGCGGCCGGCGTCGTGCTCCTCACCGCGGTCGTCGTGTCGAGCGCGTACACGCGGCGGTACGCGCAGAGCGTGTTCGTCCGCTACATCGCGGGGTGGTCGTTCGCGGCGCGGTACCGCGCGGCGTTCCTCGCCGAGGCTGCCTCGGCGGTGCTGCTCGTCGCGTACGTGGCGGCGAACCCGCCGCGCACGCCGCCGGCCCTCGGCGCCGTCGTCGCGGCCGCCGCGCCGCGGCTGCTCGCGGGAGCGGAGCCGCTCGTCGCGGTGGCGGTGTGCCTCGTGTCGTCCGCCCTGCTGGTGACCGCGCTCGCGGTGGCCCAGCGCAGGCTCCTGCGGACGCGATCCAGTGACAGCTGAACGAAGGGGGATGGCGATGATCGAGGTCGTGGGTGCGGCCAAGTTCTACGGGGCGCGGACGGTCTGGACGGGCCTCACGCTGAGCGTGGAGGCGGGCTCGATGGCGGGCCTCGTGGGGTCGAGCGGCTCGGGGAAGACGACGCTGCTCAACTGCGTGGGCCTGCTCGACCGGCTGGACGCGGGGACGCTGTTCGTGGACGGGCGCGACGTCACCGCGCTGAGCCCGCACGGACGGCGCCTGTTCCGACGGGACGAGCTCGGGTACCTGTTCCAGAACTACGCGCTCATCGACAACGCGACGGTGGCGGCGAACCTCGACGTCGCGTTCGTGAGCCGGGGCGTCCGGCGGGCGGACCGCGCGCGCCGGCGCGAGGAGGTGCTCGAGCGCGTGGGGCTCGGCGGCTACGAGCGCGCGGCGGTCTACGAGCTGTCGGGCGGCGAGCAGCAGCGCGTCGCCGTGGCGCGGCTGCTCCTCAAGCGGCCGCGCGTCGTGCTCGCCGACGAGCCCACCGGGGCGCTCGACGAGGGGAACGCCGACGCGATCGTCGGGCTCCTGCGCGAGCTCGCGGACGAGGGGCGTGCCGTGGTCGTCGCGACGCACAACCCGCGCGTCGAGCAGGCCTGCGACACCGTCCTCGAGCTCGGCGCCACGACCCAGCACGTGGCGCGCGCGCTCGTCGGCGCGGACGACGACGGCACGCCGTAGCGGCGGGCGCCCGCGGCGCGGTTGCCGGGTCCTGGTCACGCGAGAAGACTCGCGGCATGGACAACCAGGAGTGGGAGCAGTTCGTCGAGGACAACGGCTGGCTCTTCGGGGGCGCGGCCCTGGTCCTCTACGTCGCGGTCGCGGTGATCTTCTTCATCGCCTACGTCCGGATCATCCAGAAGGCCGGCTACTCCGGCTGGTGGGTGCTCGTGGGCCTCGTGCCGATCCTCAACGTCGTCATGTTCCTCGTGTTCGCGTTCTCGCGCTGGCCGGTCCTGCGCGAGCGCGACGCGCTGCGCTCGGGCGGCGTCTACCCGCGGTAGGGGCAGCCCTCCCGGGGCCGGGGGTGCGCCGGTGGGGATTGGAGGTTCCCTACAGCCGGTCGTGACGGACGTTGGGCGACACGTCGGAGGCGCTACCTACGGGGTCGTAGCCTACGCTTGCGTAGGCTACGGAGACGTAGGTTCCGACGGCGCCCCGCACCGGGCGCCTCCTGCCCCCGAGCGGGCCGGCCGCACGGTCGGGCCGCACCGAAGGAGAGTCGCGTGACCGAGAACGACGCGAGAACCGGCGTGCGGGACGCTGCGAGCACGCACCCCGACCTCCCCGACGTCGCGGGCGGTCCCGACGACGCACCCCTGCTCCAGCTCGTGACACCTGCGGGCGCCCGCGTCACGACCCCGGAGACCGACGGCTACCGCGAGCGCGTCGCCCACCTCGACGCCGCGGCGCTGCGCGGGCTCTACCGAGACATGGTGCTCACGCGCCGCTTCGACGACGAGGCGACGTCGCTCCAGCGCCAGGGCGAGCTCGGCCTGTTCGCGCAGGCGAAGGGCCAGGAGGCCGCGCAGATCGGCTCGGGCCGCGCGCTCGCCCCCCAGGACTACGTCTTCCCGTCGTACCGCGAGCACGGCGTCTCGCACGTGCGCGGCATCGACCCGACGGCGCGCCTGCGCCTCTTCCGCGGCGTGGACCACGGCGGGTGGGACCCGACGGCGCACAACGTCCACCTGTACACGCTCGTCATCGGGTCGCACGCGCTGCACGCGACGGGGTACGCCATGGGCGTCCAGCGTGACGGCCTCGTCGGGTCGGGCGACCCGGAGCGCGACGCGGCCGTCGTCACGTACTTCGGCGACGGCGCGACGTCGCAGGGCGACGTGAACGAGGCGCTCGTCTTCGCGGCCGTGAACAACGCGCCGGTCGTCTTCTTCTGCCAGAACAACCAGTGGGCGATCTCGGAGCCGACGACCCGGCAGACCCGCGTGCCGCTCTACCGCCGCGGCGGCGGGTTCGGCATCCCCAGCGTGCGGGTCGACGGCAACGACGTGCTCGCGTGCTACGCCGTGACCGCGGAGGCGCTCGAGCGCGCCCGCTCCGGCGGCGGCCCGACGTTCGTCGAGGCATTCACCTACCGCATGGGCGCGCACACGACGTCCGACGACCCGACGAAGTACCGGTCGCGCGCCCAGGAGGACTACTGGCGCCGCCGGGACCCGATCGACCGGCTCGAGAACCTGCTCCGCGCCGAGGGCGCGTGGGACGACGCGTTCGCCGCCGACCTGGCCGCCGAGGCCGACGCGCTGGGCGAGCGGCTGCGCGAGGAGGTCCGCGCGCTCGCCGCGCCGGACCCGGCGAGCATGTTCGACCACGTCTACGCGACCCCGAACGCCGTGGTCGAGCGCGAGAAGGCGTGGTTCGCCGAGTACCAGCAGTCCTTCGAGGAGCCGACCGCGGAGGTGGCGCGATGAGCGACAGCAAGACCCTGACCCTGGCCCGCGCCATCAACGAGGGGCTGCGCCGGTCGCTGGAGAACGACCCCAAGGTCCTGCTCATGGGCGAGGACATCGGCGCGCTCGGCGGCGTCTTCCGCGTGACGGACGGCCTGCAGAAGGACTTCGGCGAGGACCGCGTCGTCGACACGCCGCTCGCGGAGTCCGGCATCCTCGGCACGGCGATCGGTCTCGCGCTGCGCGGCTACCGGCCGGTGTGCGAGATCCAGTTCGACGGGTTCATCTTCCCCGCGTACGACCAGATCACGACCCAGCTCGCGAAGATGGGCTACCGCTCGGGCGGGAAGCTCCAGGTGCCCGTCGTGATCCGCGTGCCGTACGGCGGCGGGATCGGGGCGGTCGAGCACCACAGCGAGAGCCCCGAGGCGCTGTTCGCGCACACGGCCGGCCTGCGCGTCGTGTCGCCGTCCACGCCGCAGGACGCGTACACGATGATCCAGGAGGCCGTCGCCTCGCCGGACCCGGTGCTCTTCTTCGAGCCCAAGGGCCGCTACTGGGAGAAGGGGCCGGTCGACGTCGCGGGCCGCGGCGAGGGCGCGACCGTGCTCGACCGGGCGCGGGTCGTCCGCCCCGGCACGGACCTCACGCTCGTCGCCTACGGTCCGACCGTCGCGACCGCGCTCCGCGTCGCCGCGGCGGCCGAGCAGGAGGGCCGCAGCATCGAGGTCGTGGACCTGCGCAGCATCTCGCCGCTCGACACCGCGACCGTCGTCGAGTCCGTCCGTCGGACAGGACGCTGCGTCGTCGTGCACGAGGCCCCGACCTACCTCGGCTCGGGCGCCGAGGTCGCGGCCCGCGTGACCGAGGAGTGCTTCTACTCGCTCGAGGCGCCCGTGCTGCGCGTCGGCGGCTTCCACACGCCGTACCCCGTCGCGAAGATCGAGCACGACTACCTGCCGAGCCTCGACCGCGTGCTCGACGCCGTCGACCGCGCGTTCGCGTACTGACGCGCGTCCGCGACCTCGACAGCGCCGACCGGGACCACCAGGAGGACCACGCAGTGCCCACCTTCGAGAAGTTCAACCTCCCCGACGCGGGCGAGGGCCTCACCGAGGCCGAGATCGTGCACTGGCACGTCGCCGTCGGCGACGCCGTCACGGTCAACCAGACGATCGTCGAGATCGAGACGGCGAAGTCGCTCGTCGAGCTGCCGTCGCCGTACTCGGGCGTCGTCACGGAGATCCTCACGCCCGAGGGCACGACGGTCGAGGTCGGCGTGCCGATCATCGTCGTGGACACGGACCCGGGCGGCACCGCCCCGGCGCCGACCGCACCGGCCGGCGTCGTGCCCGACGGCGCGGACGCACCCGCAGCGGCCGCGGCACCGCAGGCGGGCACCGGCGACGCGACGCCCGCCGCGAGCGAGGGTTCCGGCTCGGTGCTCGTCGGGTACGGCACCGTCGAGCCGGGCACGGCCCGGCGTCGGCGCCGCGCGGCCGAGCCCGCCGCCGCGCCCACCGCTGCCGCGCCCGCTGCGCCCACCGGGGCCGGGGCCGCACGGCCCGGCACGACCGACCGCCCCGGCCCGGCGACCCCGGTCCGGACGGCCCCGGCGGCGAGCACCGCGGCGTCGACCCCGGCCCCGGCCCCCGCCCCGCCGGCGAGCGCGCCGGCCGCCGTCGGGCACGCGACCCTGCCGGTGCTGGCCAAGCCGCCGGTGCGCAAGCTCGCGAAGGACCTGGGCGTCGACCTGGCGAGCGTCGCGGGCACCGGCCCGGGCGGGATCGTCACGCGCGAGGACGTGCAGGCCTACCACGAGCAGGCGAAGGCGCAGCCGCTCGCGACGTACGCCGACGACGACCAGCCGTGGCTCGCGACGGGCGCCGTCACGGCCGACGGCCGCCAGACGCGCGTGCCGGTGAAGTCGGTGCGCAAGCGCACGGCCGAGGCGATGGTCACGAGCGCGTTCACCGCCCCCCACGTGACGGTCTTCCACACGGTCGACGTCACGCGCACCATGAAGCTCGTCCGAACCCTGCGGGAGGACCGCGAGTTCGCGGACGTGCGCGTCACGCCCCTGCTCGTCACCGCCAAGGCGCTGCTCCTCGCGGTGCGCCGCCACCCGGAGATCAACGCGAGCTGGGACGACGCCGCGCAGGAGATCGTCTACAAGCACTACGTGAACCTGGGGATCGCGGCGGCGACGCCGCGCGGGCTCGTCGTGCCGAACATCAAGGACGCGCACCGTCTCGACCTGCACGGCCTCGCCGGCGGGATCGCGGACCTCACCGCGACCGCGCGGGCCGGGCGCACGTCGCCCACCGACATGTCCGACGGCACGATCACGATCACCAACGTCGGGGTGTTCGGCATCGACACGGGGACGCCGATCCTCAACCCCGGCGAGGCCGCGATCCTCGCGTTCGGCGCGATCCGCGAGCAGCCCTGGGTCCACAAGGGGAAGATCCGCAAGCGCTGGGTCACGCAGCTCGCGCTGAGCTTCGACCACCGCCTCGTCGACGGCGAGCTCGGCGCGCGCGTGCTGGCCGACGTCGCGCGGATCCTCGAGGACCCGGCGCGCGGACTCGTCTGGGGCTGAGCCCACCCGTCGGCACGCGGGACGTGCGTCGGCACTCGCTGCGCCGCTCGGCACCTCGAGGTGCCGAGCGGGCGCGCTCCGTGCCGAACCGTGCCCGGGCCACTGCTTGCGAGCACACCCAGAACCGCGAGCATGAGGCTCAGCGCCGGCGACACGGTCGGCGCGGCGTCGCCACGGGAGGGTCGTGTGCTCGGGAGTGCTGGTCGGCGGTCACGGACGGGTCCGGGCGTCGGGCTCGCGGCCCTCGCGCTCGTGACCGCCACGCTCGCGGGGTGCGCGGGACCCGGCGCGGCGGAGGCGCGGGACGTCGTCGAGGACCTCGCGGGCGCGCTCGCCACGGGGGACGGTGACGCGGCGTGCGCCCTGATCCTGCCCGACGCCGCCGACGCGCTCGCCGCCGACGAGGGCGAGCCGTGCGCGGACGTCGTCACCGCGCCGGACGGCCCGCTCGCCGGGCTGGCCGCGGCCGGACCCGCCGTCGTCGTCGAGGACGTCCACGTCGCGGGACGTCAGGCGCAGGTCGTGACGGCGACCGACACCGTCTTCCTCGCGCTCTCCGGTGACGCGTGGGTGGTCACCGCGGCGGGCTGCACGCCCCGCGACGACCGCCCCTACGACTGCGAGGTGGAGGCATGAGGGTCCCACGGCTGATGTTCTGGGCCACGCTCGTGCTCGTCGTCGCGGGCCTCGCGGTCACGTTCGTGCTGGCGGCGGTGCACCGATGAGCGCCGGCAGCGGGAAGGGCGGCGTCCTCGGTGGCCTGCGCGCGAGCTCGCTGAGCCTGTTCTTCGCGCTCGCGTTCCTCGCGTCGCTCGTCGCGCAGGCCGTGAGCGGCGTCGCCGTCTTCAACACCGACCAGCGGGCGGCGGGCCTCGACCCGGTGACGTTCGGCCAGTACGTGCTGTCGTCGGCGTTCTGGGTCGACGTCACGGAGAACTGGCAGTCCGAGTACCTGCAGTTCCTCCTCTTCATCACCGCGACGGTGTGGTTCGTGCAGCGGGGCTCGCCCGAGTCGAAGAAGCTCGACCAGGCGGGCCGCGAGTCCGACGAGGACCAGAAGGTCGGCGAGCACGCGACCGCCGACTCCCCGGCGTGGGCCCGCGCCCGGGGCTGGCGGCTCGCCGTCTACTCGCGCTCCCTGTCGCTCGTCATGGGCGCGATCTTCCTCGGGTCGTGGGCCGCGCAGTCGGCGGCAGGCGCGGTCGCGTTCAGCGAGGAGCAGCTGCGCGACCTCCAGGACCCCGTGCCGTGGACGGAGTACCTGTCCATGCCGGACTTCTGGAGCCGTACGTTCCAGAACTGGCAGTCCGAGATGCTGGCCGTCCTCAGCATGGTCGTCCTCGCGATCTACCTGCGCGAGCGCGGGTCGCCCGAGTCCAAGCCGGTGGGCTCGTCCCACGAGGCGACCGGCGTCGAGGGCTGACGGCGCGGCGTGGCTACCCTGGTGGCCCCAGGGGCGACCACGACCGTCGCCGGACCGGACCACGACGGGAGCCCGCATGAGCCCGGACAGCCCCACCTCCCTCGACGGCGATCCGACCGGCCCGCGCGCCGCGGCACCCGTGCTCGTCGGCTGCTCCCACGGCACCGACGACCTCGCGGGGCGCGGGGTGGTCCGCGCCCTCCTGGACGACGTGCGCGCCGCCCGCCCCGACCTCGACGTGCGCGAGGCGTTCGTGGACGTGCAGCAGCCCGAGGTGGCGGACGTCGTGACCGCCGTCGTCGCCCCGTCCGACGGCGGGGCGCCCGGCGACGCCGTGGTGGTGCCGCTCCTGCTCTCCGCCGGGTTCCACGTGAGCGTGGACGTCGCCGCGGCCGTCGAGGACCGCGGCCCCGGCACCGGGGCCGCTGCCGCGTCGGGGCCGCTCGGTCCCGACCCGCGCCTCGTGGACCTGCTCGCCGAGCGGCTCGCGGAGGCCGGGCTGCGCGACGGCGACGCCGTCGTGATCGCCGCCGCGGGGTCGAGCCGCCCGGGCGCCGCGCGCGACGTCGAGACGCTCGCCGCCGGGCTCCGCGAGCGCGTCCCCGGCCCGGTCTCCGTCGGCTACGGCGCCATGGCGACGCCCACGGTGCCCGACGCCGTCGCCGCCGCCCGCGCAAGCCTCGCCCCGGGCGGGCGGGTCGTCGTCGCGGCCTACCTCCTCGCGCCCGGCTTCTTCTACGACCGGGTGCTGGAGGCGGGCGCCGACGTCGTGACCGGCCCGCTCGCGCCCGACCCGCGGCTCACCGCGATCGTGCTCGACCGGTACGCCGACGCCGCCGCCGGGCTGCGCGCTACGCCCTGAGGACCGGGCGCGTGCGCGGTGCGAGGAGGGCGACGCCCGCCGCGAGCAGCACCGTGACCCCGAAGCACACGACGTACGACGCCAGGCCGAGCGTGGGGTGCAGGGCCCACAGGAGCGACCCGGTGACGGCGAGCGCGGTCGCGGCCGCGACGGCGTCGGACACCTGGAGCGCGGACGAGTTCGCGCCCTGCTCGGCGACGGGCGAGAGCTCGAGCGTGAGCACGGACAGCGTCGGGTGCGTCATGCCCATGCCGAGCCCGGCGAGGGTCCACGCGACCATCCCGACCACGGGCGGCACGGCGGTCCAGGCGAGGAGCGCGGCGCCGCCGATCCCGAGCGCGACGAGCGTCCCGCCGAGGCGCACGTAGCCCGCGTGCTGGAGACCCCAGGTCGCCCGGCCGCGGAGCCACGACCCCGTCGACCAGCCGACGGCGCCGAACGTCAGCACGGCGCCCGCGAGCGACGGCGAGAGGCCGCGCTCGTGCGACAGCAGGAGCGGGAGCAGCACCTCGGCACCGGTGAACGCGGCCGCGACGAGGCCGCGGATCGCGATGACGCTCGGCAGGCCGCGGGCCGCGCGGGTCGTGCCGCGGGGGAGCAGTCGCGGGACGGCGAGCGCGACGGCCGCGAGCGACGCCACGAGCAGGGCCGCGAGCCCCACCCCGCGCAGCTGGCCCGCGTAGTTGAGCGCCCCGATCCCGACGGCGGCGACGACGGCCCAGGTGAGCGACGCCTGGCGCGCGGTCCGGTCGAGCGGCGACTCGGCGTCGTCGGGCCGGTCCCCGGACAGCGGGGTGGACGCCGGGGCGGGCTCGGGGGCCGAGCCGCGGGCGGCACGCATCCCCGGGCGCATGAGGAACAGCGCGGGCACCGCGAGGACCGGGACGGCGAGGAACACCCAGCGCCAACCGACGTGCTCGACCACGAGCCCCGCGATGGCGGGCCCGACGATCGACGGGATCACCCAGGCCGCCGCGAACGCCGCGAAGACCTTCGGGCGCCGGTCGGTGGGGAAGACGCGCGCGACGAGCACGTACAGCGCGACGATGTACAGGCCCGTCCCGACGCCCTGGAGCACGCGGCCCGCGACGAGCACGAGCATGTCCTGCGCGAGCCCGGCGACGAGCAGCCCGGCAAGGAAGAGCCCGATGCCGGTCCACAGCGGGGTGGTCGGGCCGGCGCGGTCGCTCCAGCGGCCGGACGCCACCATGCCGACGACGCTCGACGCGAGCGACGCGGCGAAGGCGAGCGTGTACAGCGTGAGCCCGTCGAGCTCGACGGCGACCGTCGGCATGGCGGTCGCGACGGCCAGCGCCTCGAACGCGCCGAGGAACACGAACGCGACCATGCCGAACAGCACCGTGCGCTGCGTCCCGGGCGAGAGCGTGCCCGCCTCGGTCGGGCCGGTCGCGGGGGCGGTCGTGGGTACGCCGACGTCTCCCGTGCCGGCCTCGCCCGCGCCGGGTGCGGGGGAGCCGTACGCCGGTGCGTCGGCGTCGGTGCGGGGGTCCGCCGTCATACGAGAACGACCTTTCCGGTGGTGGCGCGCGCTTCGAGCTCGCGGTGGGCGCGCGCGGCCTCCGCGAGGGGGATCTGGTGCGTGACGACCCGCCACGTCCCGTCCGCCGCGAGCGCGAGCGCGCGCTCCTGCAGCGCGGACAGGTCTCCCCAGGGTCGGGCCCGGGGTCCCACCGCCCACCGTACGTCCGGCGTGCCGCCGTGGGCCCCTGTTTTGCCGCCCGGGTGGTCGACGTCACCGGCCCGGTTCGGCGCCCCCGACGCCCAGCCGTAGAGCACGAGGCGACCGGTCGGCGCGACGAGGCTCGCGGCGTCGGTGCCCGCGTCGCCGCCGACGCCGTCGAGGAGCACGGTCGCGCCCTCCGGGGCGTGCTGCCCGACGGCGGTCCGCGCCTCGTCGAGCCAGCCGTCGGCCCGGTAGTCGACGGCGGCGAGGCGGTCCTCCTGCGCCTGCCCGGCGAGCGACCGCACGAGGGCGACCTTCTCCGGGCCGCCGGCGAGCGCGACGACGCGCGCCCCTGCCGCGAGCGCGCTCTGGACCAGCAACGTGCCGAGCCCGCCGGCCGCGGCCGTGACGACGACGGTGTCCGTCGCGGCGAGTCCCGCCAGGTCGAGGATGCCGACGGCGGTCCGCCCGGTGCCGATCATGGCCAGCGCGTCGGGCGCGGTGACGTGGTCGGGGATGCGGTGCAGCGCCTCGACGGGCACGACCGCCAGTCGCGCGTACCCGCCCCCGTCGGGCGTGGCGCCGAGGTGGGCCGCGACGCGTCGCCCGCGCCATGCGGCGTCCACGCCCGGCCCGACGACGTCCACCACCCCGGCGACCTCGCGCCCGGGAACCGTGGGCAGGGTGGGCAGCGGCAGCGGTCCCGCGACCTCGCCGCGGCGCAGCGCCGTGTCGAGCAGGTGGACGCCGTGCGCGCGCACGGCGACGCGTACCTGGCCGGGGCCGGGGACCGGGTCGGGGACCTGGTCCAGCACGAGGTTCTCGGGTGGTCCGAACGCGTGCAGGCGGATGGCGTCCACGGGTGCTCCTTCGGGATCGGGTCGTGCAGGGCGGTCGTGCGCGGTGCTGTGGGCGGGCCGCGTGGTGCACGGCCCCTCTGGGCCGTCGCACGGTCCGGGCCGCGCTGCCTGACGGGCGCGCCCTGCTAGTCTCGAACCTCAACAATTGTTCAGGTCAAGTGCCCCGGGCCGAGGGGTGACCGGTCGCGTCCGCCGCGTCGGCCGTCAGGCCCGTCTGCGTGGAGGTACCACCGTGCCCGACACCGCCCCGGCCCCGAGCGACGAGCTCACCGTCGGCCAGCTCGCGGCGCGCAGCGGCGTCGCCGTGTCCGCGCTGCACTTCTACGAGCGCGAGGGGCTCATCACGAGCCGTCGGACGCCCGGCAACCAGCGGCGCTTCACGCGCGAGACGTTGCGCCGCGTCGCGTTCGTGCGCGCGTCGCAGCGCGTGGGCATCCCGCTCGCGCGCATCCGCGCCGCGCTCGCGACGCTCCCCGGCGACCGCACGCCCACGGCCAAGGACTGGCACCGGCTCTCGGCCGGGTGGCACGCCGACCTCGACGCGCGCATCGAACAGCTCACGCGCCTGCGCGACCACCTCACGGACTGCATCGGCTGCGGGTGCCTCTCGCTGCGCCGGTGCGTCCTCGTCAACCCCCACGACGCGCTCGCCGACGAGGGCCCCGGGCCCCGCACGCTGCTCGTCGAGGGGATCGAGGACTGAGCCGCACGGCGCCGAGCGTCCGATCGGCCGCGTGGTCGCGTGGCCGGAGCGTGGGGCGGGCCCGGCGACGAGGCCGTCAGCCCGGCGCGCGCAGCGACCCGAACGTCGGGTGGTGGCGCAGCGCGAACCCGAGCCGCTCGTAGACGCCGATCGCGCCGACGTTCTGCGCCGCGGCGTGCAGGAACGCGCGGTCGCCGCGCTCCTGGACGTGGAACGCGACGTCGCGCACCAGACGCGAGGCGAGGCCGCGCCCGCGGTGGTCGGGGTCGGTCGCCACGGCGCTGATCTCGGTCCACCCCGCGGGCCGCAGGCGCTCGCCCGCCATGGCGACGAGACGGCCGTCGCCGTCGCGGAACCCGACGTACCGGCCGAGCAGGTAGGTCCGCGCCTCGAAAGGACCCGGTCGGCTGCGCTCGACCAGCGCCAGCATCTCCGGGACGTCGTCCGCGCCGAGCACGACAGCCTCCGGGTCGGGCCGGGTGACGAGGCGCTCGGTCTCGACGAGCTGGACGCCCTCGACGCGGGCCTCGACCGTCCAGCCGCGCGGCGGCTCGACCCCGGCCGGCGGCGCCGAGAAGTGCCCGCCCGGGCCGACGAGCGCGGCGATCGCGTCCCACACGCCCGGGTCGGTCCACGAGCGCACGCCCGTGATCGGGGAGACGTCGGCCGGGTAGCGTCGCGCCAGGTCGTCGCCCTCGGCGAGGTGCGCGTGCGCGCCGGTGAGCGCGCTCCACGACGGGTTGTCCAGGACCAGGTGGTCGACGCCGGTGGCGCCGGGCCCCGTGCTCGTCGCGGTCATGCTGCTCCTCCTCGCCCGGTCGCCCGGGTGCCGTGCCGTCGTCGCGGCCGTCAGGCCGTGCGTGTCCTCCGGGGCGAACGCGTCCGGGCGGTCTCCTCTTCCCGGCGCGCTCAGCCGTGCCACCGGTCCCGGTGCACGACCTCCGCGAGCGGACGCCGCCGCGGCTCCGACCAGCGGCCTCGGGTCGGGTACCCGAGGGGGAGCAGGCCCATCGTCAGCGCGTCGTCGGGCAGACCGAGCAGCGCGGCGACGTCGCCCTCCCGGACGGTGTGGAAGGTCGTGAGCGTCGTCCCGATCCCGTAGGCCCGGGCCGCGAGGACGAGGTTCTGCACCGCGCCGTAGATCGAGGCGCCGAGCCGGGGGTCGGTCGAGCGCGCCGCGTCCCGCAGCACCGGCACGACCCACACCGGAGCCTCCTCCAGGTGCAGCGCGAGGTGCTCGACGGCGCGGAAGCCCGCCTCGCTCACGCCGATGTCGTCGGTCGCGGCACCGAGGACGGCGTCGCGGCGGTCCCCGTACGCCGCGCGCCACCCCTCGCGGTACCAGGCGGCGATCTGCGCCTTCGTCGCGGGGTCCTGCACGACGACCCACGCCCACCGCTGCCGGTTGCCTCCGCTGGGCCCGCGGACCGCGGCGTCGAGGATCGCGTCGAGCACGTCGTCGGGCACCGGGTCGGGCGAGAGGTAGCGGCGCGACGGCGTCGAGTGGAGCGCGCGCAGGACGGGCAGGTCCTCGGGTGTGGTCACGGTCGCCGAGGGTACGGGCGGGTGAGCGACGCGTCCTCGGGTCGTGCCCGTCGTCTCGCAGGCTGGGCACCCCTGCGACGCGTCCGGCTCCACCGGCCGGCGTGGAGAGCAGGCGGTCGCCGGAGCGGCCGACGGGCGACGGCGGATCGGCCGCGGCGCAGCCGGCGCTCACCAGTTCTTGGTGCCGCCCCCGCTGCTGTCGCCCGGGTCGCTGCCGGTGCCCGGCTGGTCCCCGTAGAGGTCGCGGTACTCCTGCTCGAGGCGCTCCTGCTCGTCGCGCGCCTCGGAGCCCTGCTGCTCGAGCTGCTCCTGGCGCTGCTGCTCCTCGCGCTCGGCCTGGCTCTGCTGGTCCTCGCCCTGCGCGCCGTCCCCGCCCGAGGCGTCCGACTGCTCGTCGCCCTCGGAGCCGTCGCCCTCGCCCTCCGAGGTGTCGCCACCGTCCTGGTTCTCGGGCTGCGCGTCCTGCGCCTCCTGCTGCTTGTCCTGGAGGCGCTGCTGTGCGGCCGCGTCCTGCTCCTGCTGCTCGGGGGTCTGCTCGGACTCCCCGCAGTCGGGCCAGCCGCGGATCTGCTCGGCCGTCGCGTACTCCTGCTCGGCGTACTCGTACCAGTCCTGGACGTCCTGGCGCAGCTCCGCCGGGTCGAGCTCGGTGCCGTCCCCGTACGGGTCGAGCACCCCCTCGTCGTACGGCAGGCCCGCGTCGCGGGCGGCGATCGCCTCCTCGACGAGGGCGAGCTCCGCCGCCTTGCGGTCGGCGTAGGCCATGTCGCCGTCGCCCTGGATCTCGTACGTCAGCGAGAGGTTGGTCTGGATCATGCACCGTTCCTCGGGAGACGCGTTCTCCGCGAGGTCGTAGGCGCGGTCGAGGGACCGGATCGCGTCGTACAGCGACCACGAGTCCTCGGTCCGCGCGAGCGCCGTCCCGTGGTTGTAGTGCGCCTTCCACGGCTCGACGAGGTTGAGCGTGCGCTGGAGGCCGTACGCGCTCGCCGCGCCCTCGGTGTCGCCGGCGTCGTAGCGGTCCTTCGCGAGCGAGGCGACCGGGGCGCGCAGGGCGAGCGTGACCCCCAGCACGAGGAGCACGAGCACGACGGGCAGGGTCCCGAGGAGCCACCACCGGCGCCGGCGCTGCCGCGCCGCACGCAGGGCGGCGGCGCCCGTGGGCCGGGGCGCGCGGGCGCCGGGCGGGGGTGCCGGGGGAGGGGTCCAGGTCATCGGCGCACCTCCGCCCGGTCGGGCGCCGTCGGGCGCACGAGCGAGCGGCTCGCCGAGCGCGCCCAGAACCACGCCTCGACCCCGAGCAGCGCCACGAGCGCGAGGGCGAACGGCCACACGACCGGCCGGTACGCCGTGACGTCGCGGCGGCCGTCCGCCGCGACCTGCTGCGGGTCGACGCCCGCGACGAGCGACGCCGTCTCCGACGGCTCCTGCCGGTGCACGTACGGCACGCCGAGCTGGTCGGCGAGCGCGGTGAGCGTCGCCTCGTCCAGCACGGACAGCGCCTCGACGGGCTCGCCGCCGTCGCTCGGCTTCGACCAGTCGACGAGGTACTCCGCGTCCTCGGGGTCCACGTCCGGGTCGTACTCCTTCATGCGGCCTCCCTCGGCGGTCCCGTAGCCGAGCACCGCTCCGCCGTCGACGAGCGGTGCGAGGTCGGCGAACGACCGCGGCTCGCCCTCCGCCGTCTGCTCGCCGTCGGTGAGGAAGAAGACGAGCCGCACGTTGGCCGGGTGCTGCTCCGCCGAGCCCTCGAGCGCGGACCGCAGCTCGTCGAGCGGCCGGTCCGTGAGGGACCCCTGCGAGTACCGCGTGATCTCGCGGTGGAACGTGTCGGCCCAGGACGTGATCGCGCGCGCGTCCGTCGTCAGCGGGAGCTGGCGCGACGCCTGCGAGTCGAACGAGATGATCGAGTACCGCGCCCCGGGGATCGCCTCCGTGAGGCTCGTGATGTCGTGCCGCACGCCGTCGAGGCGCTCCTGGCCGCCCTCGGGCCCGTAGTCCTCGGCCGCCATCGACCCCGTGCGGTCGACGACGAAGAACATGTCGACGTTCGCGACCGACGTGTCGCGGTCCGTCGATGCGACCGACGGCGCGATCCCGATGATCCCGAGCAGCGCGACCGCCCCGGCCCGTCGCACCCAGGCCGCTCGCGGGGCGCCGGGGCGGGGGGCGCCGTCGGGCCCCGGGCGCCCGGCCACGACCGCCTGCCACCCGGCGAGGCCGAGCAGCGGCAGCACGAGCAGCGCCAGCGCCCACAGGGGCACGAGCGGCTGGAACGTGAGTCCGGCGAGGTTCATCGGCGCGTCACTCCTTCACCCGCCACGCGACGACGAGCAGCAGCGCGACGCCGAGGACCGCGACGAGGAACCAGCCCGCGGGCCGGTCCGTGACGACCACCTCGGGGGACGCGTCGAGCTCGACGGCCTGCTGCGCGACGACGTCGTCGACCATGCCCTGCACCGCGGCCGGGTCGTCCGCGAGGAAGTACAGGCCGCCGCCCGACTCGACGGTCTCGCGGTACTCGGTCTCCTCGGGCGTGCCCTCGTAGCGCTGGGACCCGCCGAAGATGCCGTGCAGCGTGATGTCGCGCGACGCGACGAGGTCCGCCGCCTGCGGGAGCGTGTAGATCGGCTCGCCGGAGACGTAGTTGTCCGTGGCCAGGATGATCGAGCGCGAGCGCTCGGTGTCCTCCGCGTCGAACTGGAGCGCGCAGCTCGCGAGCCCGTCGCCGATGAGGCTCGCGCCCGAGAGGTTCGCGGTCGTGCCCGCCGTGAACTGCGCGTACTCGAGGATCTCCGCGTCGTCGGTGCCGCCCGTGTAGTCGAACGTCGCCGGGTCCTGGTCGAGCGCGGCGATCCCGGCCTGGAGCTCCTCCTGGACGAGCGTGTAGTCGTCCGTGAGCGGGAAGACCGTGCGCGACGACGAGTTGAAGATCGACAGCGCGATCCGCTCGCCCTCGAAGTTGTCGACGAGCTCCTGGAACACCTTGAGCACCGCGCCGTCGTACTCGATCATCGAGCCCGACACGTCGAGGCACAGCACGATGTCGCGCGTGCCGAGGCGGTCGACGACGACGTCCGTCTCCACCGGGCGGGCCGCTACCGCGCCCGCCCCGACGACCGCCACGAGCAGCCCCGCCGCGGTGAGGCCCTGCAGCACGCGGTAGCGGCGCACCCACGCGGCGAACGCCGGGACGCGCGCGAGGTAGTCGGAGTTCGCGACCCAGAGCACGCCCGCGTCAGCGTCGCGCGCCCGGCGCCGCCGCGCGAGCCACCACGCCACCGCCGCCGCCGCGAGCACCGCGACGACGAGGACGACCCACAGCCACGGCCACAGGATCGACGGGCCCTGCGGCCCCGGGACGACGGCGGTGCTCGCCGCGACGGAGCGATTCACCATCCGCGCACCACCGCCCGGGCACGGTCGATCGAGTCCTCGCCGTCCGTCGAGCGCGCCGCCGGGTCGTTGTCGTGGTCCGCGAACGACGGCCGGTAGTAGCGCGCGATGAGCTGCGTGAGCCGCCCGGCCTCGGCGAGCTGCTGGATCTCCGAGAGCGTCATGGACGACGCGTCCTGGCCGAGCCGTCCGGTCGCGAAGCCGCGCATCTCCGCCGAGAGGGCGAGGTGCAGGGTGCGCTCGTCGAGCTCGCCCGCGCGGAACTGCTCGGCGACGGCGTCGAGGCGCCGCTCGTACTCCGCCCGCAGCGACGCGTACGGGTCGTGCGGGCCCGTGGGGAGCAGCGGGGCGGGGCGCGGGGCGTTCTTCTCCTCCGCGCTGGCGCGCGTCAGCCAGATCACGAGGAACACGACCACGGCGGCCGCGAGGACCAGGACGATCCCCAGGGCCGTCCACCACCCCGAGTAGCCGACGGGGTCGACGAGCTCATCGACGGGCACGCTTCTGCCTCCCCAGGAGCTCGACGAAGCGTTGCAGGACGTCGTCGGACCCCTCGACGAGCACGCCCTCGACCTGGAGGGCGCGCAGCCGCTCGGCCACCTCGGCGCGCCGCGCGGCGAGCGCCTCGGCGGCGGGCGCCGCGAGCGCGGCCCGGCCGCGCAGGAACGGCGGCAGGCGCAGCGTCCCGTCGACGTCGGCCACCTCCCCGGTCCCGGCGCCCACCGGCGAGAGGTCCGCGACCTGCACGACCATCACCTCGTGACGCACGCGCAGCGAGCGCAGCAGCTGCTCGTGCTCGGCAGCCGGGCGGGCCTCGTCCGTGACGACGACCACGAGCGATCGGCGCCGGAACGCCGTCTGCGCGCGGTCGAGCGGCCGGGACAGGTCGCTCCCCGGGGCGTCCGGGCGCCACAGCCCCTCCACGGTGCGCAGCAGCACCTCGAGGTCGCGCGTGCTCGCGCGCGGCGGGAGCTGGACCAGGCGCTCGGCGTCGCCCGCGACGAGCGCGACGCGGTCGCCCCGGTCGCGGGCGAGATACGCGACGAGCGCGCAGCAGAAGCTCGCGATCTCCGCCTTCGTCTCCCCGCTCGGCGCCGTCGCGCCCATGGTGCGCCCCGTGTCCACGACGAGCACGAGGTTGAGGTTCGACTCGCGCACGAACCGGCGGATGATCGGCAGCCCGGCGCGAGCCGAGGACTTCCAGTCGATGTCGCCGACGTCCTCGCCCGGCGCGTACAGGTGCAGGTCGTCGAAGTCCTGCCCGTGCCCCTTGAACACCGAGCGGTGCCGGCCCTCGAGCAGGCCGGACGCCCGGCGCGCGACCGGCAGGTCGAGCCGGGCCCGGACCTGGGCGAGACGGGAGACGTCGGGCACGTGGTGCTCTCTCGGGACGGTGGGCGGACCGGTCAGGGCGTGGGGACGGCGTCGAACACCGCGTCCACGAGCTGCTCCGGCGGCACGTTGTTGGCGAGCGCGTCGAACGTGCGCACGAGGCGGTGGCGCAGCACCGAGTACCGCACCGCCTTGATGTCGTCCGGGATGACGTACGCCCGGCCCGCGAGGATCGCGAGCGCCTGGCCCACGCGCATGAGCGCGATGCCGCCGCGCGGCGACGCGCCCACGCGCACGTGGCGCTCCAGGCCCGGCACCGGGCGGGGACCCGAGAACCGCGTCGTGTTGATGAGGTCGACGACGTAGCGCTTGATCGAGTCGTCCACGTACACGTCGTCGACGAGGCCGCGCAGGAAGCGCACGTCGTCGAGCGAGATCGGCTGCGCCGTGAGGGGGCGCGTCATCTGCCCGGTCGCGATGCGCTGAAGGATCTCGAGCTCCTGCGGCGGCGTCGGGTACGTGAGCACCTCCTTCATGAGGAAGCGGTCCATCTGGGCCTCGGGGAGCACGTACGTGCCCTCCTCCTCGATGGGGTTCTGCGTCGCGAGCACCATGAACGGGTCGGGGAGCGCGTAGTTCTCGCCGCCGATCGACGTCTGCTTCTCCTGCATCGCCTCGAGCATCGCCGACTGCGTCTTGGCCGACGAGCGGTTGATCTCGTCGAGCAGGACGACGTTCGCGTGCACCGGGCCGAGCTGGGTCGTGAACTGGCCGGTCGCGTAGTTGAAGATCTGCGTGCCGACGATGTCGTTCGGCATGAGGTCCGGCGTGCACTGGATGCGGTGGAACGAGCCGTCGACCGCCGCGGCGAGCGTCTGCGCAGCGGTCGTCTTGGCGAGGCCCGGGACCGACTCGAGCAGGATGTGCCCGCCCGCGAGCAGCGTGCTCACGAGCGCGGTGCGCAGGGCCTCCTGCCCGACGACGCGCTGGTCGAAGACCTGGCCGACGCGCTTGAGCAGGTGGCTCGCGCGGTCGAGGTCCTGCGTCGAGATGCTGCCGTGCCCTGCGGCCATCGGTCGTCCTCCGGGTGGTGCGGGTGGTGTGGTCCCGTGCGCGGCCGGAGGGCGGACGGAGCCTCGCGAGCCCCCGGCGAACCCGGCCCAGTATGCCAGCGCGGACCCCGCCGGACCGGGCGTCGTCCACAGGTTCGGGTGGGGAGAGGTCCCCACGTGCGGTGCGCCGGGAATGCCCCGCGGGCTGGCGACGGTTGCCCCGGCATGAGCACCGACGCCCGTGACATCTCCCGTGACACCGTCCGCGACGTCCCCGGCCGCGGGCCGCGCGCCCCGCTCGGGGACCCCGCGCTGCTCGACCTCGTCGCCGCGCGCCGCCAGGGTGTCCTCGCGACCGTGAAGAAGGACGGGCGGCCCCAGCTCTCCAACGTGCTCTACGTCTGGGACCCGGAGGACGGGCTCGCGCGCGTCTCCGTCACCGCCGACCGCGCGAAGACCCGCAACGCGGCGCGCGACCCGCGCGTCTCGCTCCATGTGAGCGCGGAGGACTTCGCGGGCTACGCCGTCGTCGAGGGCGACGCCGAGCTGAGCGCCGTCGCGCTCGACCCCCACGACGCCGCCGCCGACGAGCTGGTCGAGACCTACCGCGCGGCTACCGGGGGCGAGCACCCGGACTGGGAGGAGTTCCGGCGCGCCATGGTCGCGGACCGCCGCCAGGTGCTGCGCGTGCGCGCGACCAAGGTCTACGGGATGGCCCGCCTGTCCCGGCGCTGAGCCGTGACCGGAGGGGCCCGCGCGGTCGATACCCTGGTGGGGTGACCACCACTGCCCTGCGCCGCGCGCCCTCGGACGCCCGACCCGCGAACCCGTGGTGGCTCGTCGTCGCCGGGCCGTTCGCCGTCGTCGTCGCGGTCGTCGCCGTCCTCGCCGCCGGCGCGTTCTCGGCCGCGTTCACCGTCCCCGCCGGCTTCCCGGACCCGGGCGCCCTCGCGCGCCTCGGCACCCCGGTCGTCACGGTGCTCACCGAGCTCGCCGTCGCGCTCACGCTCGGCTCGCTCGTCCTCGCGGCGTGCGTGCTGCCCGCAGGGACGCCCGTGCGCAAGGCGCTCGGCGTCGCGGGGGCGGCGTCGGCCACGTGGGCGGTGCTCACCGTCCTGCAGGTCGTGCTGCGCTACTCCTCCATCTCGAGCACGCCGGTCACCAACCCGACGTTCGGCGACCAGCTCGGCCTCTTCGTCTCGCAGGTCAGCCTCGGCCGGAACTACCTCGCGATCGTCGTCGTCGCGGCCCTGACGTCCGCCGTCGCGCTCGCCGTGCGCAGCGCGACCGGGGCGATGTGGACCGCGGCCCTGGCGCTCCTCGCCCTCGGGATGCAGGCCAACACCGGCCACGCAGCCGGTGCGGTGAGCCACGAGCTCGCCGTCTCGTCGATGTTCCTGCACCTGGCCGGCGCCGCGCTGTGGGTCGGCGGGCTCGGGACGCTCGCCGTCGTGCGCGTGCGCGGCGGGCTGGGCCGCGCGGACTTCGCGTCGTCCGTCGCGCGGTACTCCGCGATCGCGCTGTGGTGCTACGTCGCCGTCGCCGTCTCGGGCATCGCGAACGCGAGCATCCGGGTCGACTCCCTCGCCGGCCTGACCACCGACTACGGCATCCTCCTGCTCACCAAGCTCGCGCTCCTGCTCGTCCTCGGCGCGGTCGGGTTCGCGCACCGCGAGCTCGTCGTGCGTCGCCTCGCCGGCCCGACGGCGGCCGCTCGCCCGGCCGGGGACGGCGCCCCGGCGAGCGGTGCCGGGACGGGCGGGACGTCGTCGTCCACGGGCGCACGGGCCGCGGCCGCGGAGGGCACGCGCTGGCTGTTCTGGCGCCTCGTCGCGGTCGAGCTCGCGATCATGGGCGCCGTGTCCGGCGTCGCCGTCGCGCTCGGGTCCACCGCCCCGCCCGTGCCGCAGGAGGAGCCGCTCGACACCTCCGCCGCGTACCAGGTGACGGGGCACGCGCTCCCGCCGGAGCCGACGCTCGCCCGCTGGTTCACCGAGTGGCGCTGGGACCTGCTGCCCGCGTTCGCGTGCGTCGCGGCGATCGTCGTGTACCTGCGCTGGGTGCGCCGCCTCGCGCGGCGCGGCGACTCGTGGTCGGTGGGGCGCACCGTCTCCTGGTGCCTGGGGATCCTCGTCCTGTTCTGGGTCACGTCCGGCGGCCCGGCGATGTACGGCCACGTGCTGTTCAGCGCGCACATGGTCCAGCACATGATCCTCGCGATGGTCGTGCCGATCTTCCTCGTGCTCGCCGCCCCCGTGACGCTCCTGGTGCGCGCGGTGCCGCCGCGCAAGGACGGGTCGCGGGGACCGCGCGAGTGGGTGCTCGCCCTCGTCACGTCGCGCGTGGGCCAGTTCTTCGCGAACCCGGTCGTCGCGGCGGTGAACTTCGCCGGTTCGATGATCGTCTTCTACTACACGCCCGCGTTCGAGTACGCGCTCACGACGTACGCCGGCCACCTCGTCATGCTGGTGCACTTCACGCTCGCGGGGTACCTGTTCGCGAACGCGCTCGTCGGGATCGACCCCGGCCCGCACCGCCCGCCCTACCCGCAGCGTCTGCTCCTGCTGTTCGCGACCATGGCGTTCCACGCGTTCTTCGGCGTCGCGCTCACCTCGGGCGAGGAGCTGCTCGTGCCCGAGTGGTTCGGCCTCCTCGGCCGTGAGTGGGGCCCGAGCGCCATCGCCGACCAGCAGCGCGGCGGCGCCGTCGCGTGGGGCATCGGCGAGCTGCCGACCCTCATCCTCGCGATCGTCGTCGCCGTCATGTGGACGCGCTCCGACGAGCGCGAGGCCAAGCGCCGCGACCGCCAGGCCGACCGCGACGGCGACGCCGAGCTCCAGGAGTACAACGACATGCTCGCGGAAATGTCGAAGCGGAACGACTGACCGAGCCCCCGTTCCGCCCCCTCTCGCCCCGCCCCCCGTCTCCGCCGAACACGGGGTTGGAGACCGAGAATCCGGGATTTCGGTCGCTGATCGCGTGCTCGCGGGGCGGTGATGGGGGTTTGAGGGCGACTCTTGTTGTGCACAGGGTCGGTGCCGGGCCGGGTGTCCACAGGGGGCGAAGGCTCGTGCCGCAGTGGACGAGGGTGTCGTGGTGCCATGCCGGCCATGGCGTTCTCACCGGAGCTGGACCGGCTCGTCGCTGCGCAGGCCGGGCTCGTGTCGATCGACCAGCTGCTCGCCGCAGGGGTCTCCTCGCGCGTCGCTCGTCGTCGCGTCGACTCGGGTGCCTGGGCGCGCGTCACGCGTGGTGTCTACGACCTCTGGCCGCCGGCCGGTCAGCGCTGGGGCTGGGACCATCGACGGCGGAGATCGGCGTGGGCGGGCCTGCTCGCCTTCGGCCCGGAGGCCATCGCCGTCGGGACGACGGCGCTCGTGCTGCACGGCGTCCAGGGGATCCCCGTCGGGGTCGCCCCGGAGGTCGCCCTGCCCCGTGCGAGCGACCGCACCACGCGCGACGGCATCCGCCTGCGGCAGTTCGACGACGGGATGACCACCGTCCAGATCGGTGGGCGAGCCGTCGCGACCGTCGAGCGCGCCCTCGCCCAGGCGGTGCCCGAGCTGCCTCGCGCCCACGCGCTGGCCGTCCTCGACTCCGCGCTGCACCGGCGGTCGACCGACCCCGACGGGCTCGCGAGGGCGCACGACCTGGCACGCGGGCGTCGTGGCGTCGCCGCCACGCACGCGCTCTGGGGAATGGCGGACGGCCGCGCGGAGTCGCCGTTGGAGTCCTTCGGACGGCTCGACTGCGTGGATGTGGGCGTGCCGCCTGACGTCCTCCAGCTACCGGTGCTCGACGCGGACGGTCGCGTCGTCGCGCGGGGAGACATGGGTTGGCGTCTCGGTGGCGGGCGGTGGCTGGTGGCGGAGATGGACGGAGCGGACGTGCACTCCGACCCTCAGGCCGTGTACGCCGATCGCACGCGCCAGAACCGTCTCGCCGCCTCGGGCACGATCGAGCTGCTCCGGTTCACGAGTCGTGACGTGCCGGGCGGCGTCGGCCCCGCGGTACGAACCTTCCTCGGCCACCGCGGCGCCCTCCCCGCGGCCAGACCGCCCGAACACGGGAGAAGCGACCGTCGAGAACGGGGGTGGCGACCCGAATCCGCGGATTCCGGTCTCTGACCCCGTGTTCGGCGGGAGCCGTTTCCGGGGGAGGGGCGTGATAGGACGTACGGGTGAGCAATCTGGCTGGCACGCCCGGTACACCCGACCCGACCGTGGGACCGTTCCACGATCTCGACCGATATCTCGCGATCCCGCGCGTCGGGGGCCTCGCGCTCTCGCCCGACGGGACGCGCCTCGTCACGACCGTCCAGACGCTCGACCCGCAGCGCACCGGGTACCGGGCGGCGCTGTGGGAGGTCGACCCGGCGGGGGAGGCGCCCGCGCGTCGGCTGACGCGCAGCACGAAGGGCGAGTCGAGCGCGACGTTCACCGGCGCGGGCGACGTGCTGTTCACGTCGGCGCGGCCCGACCCGGACGGCGGCTCCGACGACGACGCGACGTCGGCGCTGTGGCTGCTGCCGGCGTCGGGCGGGGAGGCGCGCGTGGTCGCCACGGCGCCCGCGGGCGTCAGCGGGCCGCTCGCGGCGACGGACGCGCCGGTCGTGTCGGTCGCGGCGTCGGTGCTGCCGAGCGCGCGCGACCTCGCGCACGACGCCGAGCTCCGGTCGGCGCGCAAGGACGCGAAGGTCGCGGCGATCCTGCACAGCGCCTACCCCGTGCGGCAGTGGGACCACGACCGCGGCCCCGACGAGGCGCACCGGTTCGTCGGCGACCTCACGACGCTGGTCGACGCGCCCGCGCAGCCCCTCCCCGCCCCGGCCGCCCCGACCGACGCGCCCGCGCCCTCGGGCAGCACCGCGCCGCTCGCCGCCGCGCCGCTCGCCGTGGGAGCGCAGGGCACCGCCGCGGAGCACGCCGCCGAGCACGCCGCAGCCGAGCACGACGCGCGGCTGCTCGACCTGCGCGACGTGAGCCGCGGCGTCGGGCACGACGGCACGGCGCCGGGGCGCGCGCTGCACGAGCACTCGGCGGACCTGTCCGCCGACGGCACGACGCTCGTCACGACGTGGCAGGTGCCGGGTCCCGGCCCGCAGGTGCGCAGCACGCTCGTCGCGATCGACACGGCGACGGGCGCGCGCCGCACGCTCGTCGACGAGCCGCGCGCGGAGGCGCACTCGCCCCGCATCTCGCCCGACGGCGCGTGGGTCGCGTTCGTGCGCGAGACGATCTCGACGCCGCACCAGGCGCCGGAGGAGAGCCTCGCCGTCGTGCCGCTGCACGCGCCGGACGGGCCCGCCGGGACGGCTGAGGGCCACGACGACTCGGCGACGACGCGCGCCGAGAACCACGCGTCGCCGCGCACGCTCGTGCCGCACTGGGACCGCTGGCCGACGTCGCTGCGCTGGCTGCCCGACGGCTCGGGCCTGCTCGTCACCGCGGACGACGACGGCCGCGGCCCGGTCTTCCTCGTCCCCTTCGACCCCGCGGGCAACGGCGCGGCCGAGCACGGCACGGCGGAGCGCGTGACGAGCGACGACGCGACGTTCACGGACGTGCAGGTCGCGCCCGACGGCCGGACGCTCTACGCGCTGCGGACGAGCTACCTGGAGCCCGCGCACCCGGTGCGCGTCGACCTCGGCGCGTTCCTCGACTCCGGCACGCCGGGTGGCCGCACGCCGGTGCCCGCGACGCCGCTGCGCGGCCCGGTCGCGACGCCCGACCTGCCGGGCACGCTCGTCGACGTCGAGACGGCGGCGGGGGACGACGTGCGCGTGCGGGGCTGGCTCGCGCTGCCGCACGGTGCGTCCGCGGAGGACCCGGCACCGCTGCTGCTGTGGATCCACGGCGGCCCGCTCGGGTCGTGGAACGCGTGGAGCTGGCGCTGGAACCCGTGGCTGATGGTCGCGCAGGGCTACGCGGTGCTGCTGCCGGACCCGGCGCTGTCGACCGGGTACGGGCAGGACTTCGTGCAGCGCGGGTGGGGCGCGTGGGGCAAGGCCCCGTACACGGACCTGCTCGCGATCACGGACGCCGTGGAGGCGCGCCCGGAGATCGACGCCACCCGGACGGCCGCGATGGGCGGGTCCTTCGGCGGGTACATGGCGAACTGGGTCGCGGGCCACACGGACCGCTTCCGCGCGATCGTCACGCACGCGAGCCTGTGGGCGCTCGACCAGTTCGGCCCGACGACCGACCACGCCTACTACTGGGCGCGGGAGATGACGGACGAGATGGCGCTGGAGAACAGCCCGCACCGGTTCGTCCAGGACATCGTGACGCCGATGCTCGTCATCCACGGCGACAAGGACTACCGCGTGCCGATCGGCGAGGGCCTGCGGCTCTGGTACGAGCTGCTCGCGTCCTCCGGGCTGCCCGCCGGTCCGGACGGCGACACGGTGCACCGGTTCCTCTTCTACCCGGACGAGAACCACTGGATCCTCCAGCCGCAGCACGCGAAGGTCTGGTACCAGGTGGTCCTGGCCTTCCTCGCGGAGCACGTGCTGGGGGCCACCCCGGGCGAGGGCGACGCCGCGCTGCCGACGACGCTCGGCTGACCGGGTCGCCGCCCGCGGGCGGCGGCCCGCAGGGCTCAGTCCGTCGACCGCCGTCTGACGGCCGTCATCAGACCGCCGTCAGGCGACGGTCGACGGGAGCCCCGCGGCCGCCGCGCGCCAGCGCCGCACGAGGCGCCGGTCGGCGGCGCCGCGCGCGGCCGCCCACAGGCAGTGCTGGGTCGTCTCGCGGTGCTCGAGGAGCGCGTCGCGGTCGTTCTCGAGCGCCCAGAGCAGGGCGGTGCGCACCTCGGTGCGCGAGGGGGCGGAGGGCAGGGTGTCGTGCATGGTCCGTCTCGTCGTCCGTCGTTCTGCGGCGGCCGGTCGGCCGTCCACACGAGGAGACGGCAGAAGTCTCCGTCTGTGACGCGACTTCGGAGACTTTTTTCCGGAACGTGCACGATGTCTCACCCGGAGGTCAGGAGACGGCGTCGACGATCACGGCCGCGAGGTCCCGCGGGCGGGAGAACATCGGCCAGTGGCCGGTCGGGAGGTCGACGTAGGTGACGTCCTCGACCTCGCCCAGCTCGGTGTGCAGGGGCGGCCCCGGGTGCGCCATCTCGGCGAGGACGGCGGACGGGATCGACGAGCAGACGGCGGTCGCGGGCACCTTCAGGCGGCCCGGGTCCGACACCCGCACCGCCCCCCGCGCGACGGGCCCGGGGGTGGGCACCGCCCGCTCGCGGAACCGCGCCAGCGCGGCCTCGTCCAGCCCGTCGAGGCTCGACCCGGCCTCGGCGAGCTCCTCCCACGTCGGGAGCGGGACCTCCGCGGCGTCGGCCGGGAGGCCCGGCGACAGCGCCGCGCCGTCGACGAGCGGGCCCGTGTCGACGTAGACGACGCGCTCGATGCGCGCGGGGCCCCGGTCGAGGGCCTCCTGCACGACCGGCCCGCCGCCGCTGTGCCCCACGAGCACGACGCGGCCGTCGAGCCCGTCCACGAGATCCGTGACCGCGGCGACGTGGTCCGCGCGCGTGACGTGCGCGCGGTCGGCCGCGGTCGCGCCGGGGTCCAGGCCCGGCAGGGTCACCGGGTGGGGGACGAGGCCGGCGGCCTCGAGGTGGGGGACGACGTCGTCCCAGGCCCACGCGCCGAGCCAGAAGCCGGGGACGAGGACGACGTGGACGGGCTGCTCGGGTGTTCCGTGGGTGCTCATGCAGCCACCCTCGCAGGGTGTCGGTGACACCTGTCTGTCACCATTCTGGGGTGAACAGGACGGAGCGCCTCTACGCGCTCGCGGAGGAGCTGCGCCGCGCGGGCCGGACGGGTACGACGGGGCCGCGCCTCGCCGCGGCGCTCGAGGTGAGCGAGCGGACGATCAAGCGCGACGTCGCCGCGCTCCAGCAGGCCGGGCTCACGATCTGGGCGCAGGCGGGGCCCGGGGGCGGGTACGTGCTCGACCCGAGCGCGTCGCTCCCGCCGGTGAACTTCACGCCCGGCCAGGCCGTCGCCGTGGCCGTCGCGCTCGCGACGCTCCCGCCCGGGAGCCCGTTCGCGGTCGACGCCCTCGCCGCCCGTGGCAAGGTGTGGGACGCGCTCGGCGCGGGCGACCGCGCACGGGCCGAGGCGCTCGCCGCGCGCGTGTGGGTCCGTCACGCCGTGCCGGACCCGGACCGGCCCGACGCCGTCCCGCCCGAGAGCCCGCCCGACGCCGTCCCGCCCGCGAGCCCGCCCGACGTCGTCCCGCCCGCAGCAGGCCCGCCCGCCGTCCCGGCCGACGCCGTCCACCCGGGAGAGCCGTACGGCGACACGACCCCGCCGGGCCGGGGTGACGTCGTCGGGCGCGCGCGGACCCACCTCGGGGTGCTGCGCGCGGTCGAGCAGTCGATCGCGGGCGGGCGCGTGCTGGCGATCCGGTACCGGGACGTGCGCGGGGCGACGTCGGCGCGTCGCGTCGAGCCCGTGCTGCTCGCGCACACCGACGGCCGCTGGTACCTCGTCGCGTGGTGCCGCACGCGCGAGGCGATCCGCTGGTTCCGGCTCTCGCGCGTCGAGCGCGCGGACCTCACCGCGGAGGCGTACGACCCGCGCCCCGTCGCGGACGTGGGGGAGCCGCCCCCGGGCTCTGCCGCGGTGTACCGCCCCGACCCCGCCTGACGTGGAGGGGTCAGTCGCCGCGCAGGACGCAGAACTCGTTGCCCTCGACGTCCGCCAGGACGACGAACGTCTCGTGCTCGCCCTGCCCGACGTCGACGCGGCGTGCGCCGAGCCCTTCGAGCCGTGCGACGTCGGCGGCCTGCGTCGACGACGAGAAGTCGAGGTGGAGGCGGTTCTTCACCGTCTTGCCCTCGGGGACGCGCTGGAAGACGAGGCTCGGCGGTCCGAGGATCGTCTCGCCGTCGCGCGGGAAGAGCACGGCCTCGCCGTGCGGCCCGGTCTCGCACCCCGTCCACCCGAGCGCGGCCTGCCAGAAGTCCGCCACGGCGGCGGGGTCGGCGCAGTCGACCACGGCGCCGCTGAAGGTGAGTGTCATGGCGCCAGTGTGACGTGCGCCACCCACGCCGGGGGCGGTTCTCAGTCCGCGGCGGGCAGCGGCTCGACGAGCCGGCCGACGAGCGCCGGGAGCCAGTCCGCGCTCTGGGCGCGCTGCACGGCGTCGTCGCCCGCGGGGCTGAGGAACGCGTCGCGCGCCGCGCACGTGTACGCGCTGATGAGCACGCGCGTCGCGGCCGCCGGGTCGATCGCGAACCGCATGCCGACCTCGGTGAGCACGCGGGTGAGGATGCCCGCGAGCTCGGCGCGGAACGACTCCTCCTGGTCCGCGAACCGCGCCGCGACCTGCGGGTCGCGCAGCGCGAGCAGCTCGAGCTCCGCGCTCATGAGGCACCAGCGGCGCTCGTCGCGCGGGTCGGCCATGACGGCCGCGACGATCGCGGCGATCGTGTCGGGCGCGATGACGCCGTCGCGGACCGGGTCGTCGGGCAGGTGCTCGACGGCGGCCTCGAGGTTGCGCATGCGCGTCCGAATCTCGCGCTCTGTGAGGGCGAGGAACAGCGACTCCTTCGACTCGAAGTTCGAGTAGAACGCGCCGCGGGTGAAGCCCGCGGCCTCGCACACCGCCTCGATCGAGGTGCCGTTGATGCCGTGCTCGGCGAAGAGGCCGTAGGCGGCGTCGAGCAGGCGCTCGCGCGTGCGCTCGCGGCGTCGCGAGAGCGGCGCGTCGTTCTCCGCGCGGTCGACTCGGGTCGGGTCGAGGTCCGTCGTCACGCCGGACATGCTCCCACTGTCGGACGGCGCCGCCCGAACCGGGCGGCCTTGCGATGCACGAGTGTATCCGATACGTTCGCGCATCGGATACAGCGGCGTATCCTCGAATCCGTCTGCACTCTCCCCGGGAGGCCGCCCGTGTCCTCAGCGCTGTACTCGCTCGGCCGTTGGGCGGTCGGGGCGCGCCGGCTCGTCCTCGTGGCCTGGATCGGCATCCTCGTGCTGGCCGGAGGGCTCGCCGGTCTCGTCGGCCAGGGCCTCGACGACGAGGTGACCATCCCCGGCACCGAGTCGCAGGCCGCGCTCGACCGTCTCGCCGCCACGTTCCCGCAGGTCAGCGGGGCGTCCGCGCAGGTCGTCGTCGTCGCTCCCGACGGCTCGACCATCGAGGACGACGCGGTCCGCGGCCCCGTGGAGGACGCCGTCACCGCGCTCGGCGACGTCGACGGCGTCGCCGCCGTCACCTCCCCCTACGACGACACCATGCCCGCGTCGGTCAGCGACGACGACGTCGCGACCCTCATGACCGTCCAGCTCGACGAGGGCCAGAGCGAGGTCACCGACGCCACGAAGGACGCGCTCGGCGACGTCGTCGACGACCTCGCCGCGGCCCTGCCCGACGGCGCGCAGGCCGCCCTCGGCGGCCAGCTCTTCAGCACCGAGTTCCCGACCCTCACCGTCACCGAGGCGCTCGGCCTCCTCGTCGCGCTCGTCGTGCTCGTGCTCACGTTCGGCTCGTTCGTCGCGGCCGGGCTGCCGCTCCTCAACGCCGTCGTCGGGGTCGGCGTGAGCATGGGACTCCTGTTCGCCGCGACCGCCGTCGCGCAGATCAACTCCACGACCCCGATGCTCGCCGTCATGCTCGGCCTCGCCGTCGGCATCGACTACGCGCTGTTCATCGTGTCCCGGCAGCGCGACGAGCTCGCGACCGGCCTCAGCGTCGAGGAGGCCACGGCGCGGGCCGTCGCGACCGCCGGCTCGGCCGTCATCTTCGCGGGCCTCACCGTCATGATCGCGCTCGTCGGCCTCGGCGTCGCCGGCATCCCGTTCCTCACCGTCATGGGCGTCGCCGCCGCCGTCGGGGTCGGGCTCGCCGTCCTCGTCTCGATCACGCTGCTGCCCGCCATGCTGGGCTTCGCGGGCGAGCGCCTCCGCCCGAAGGCACCGCGCCCTCGTGGGCGCGGGCGACGCCGTGCGACCGCGGGAGCGGACGGCGGAAGGGCGACCGGGGCGACCGGGTCGCGCGGGCGACGGGCCGGACGAGCGGTGGGGGCGGCCTCGGATGCGAGAGGGCGTCAAGCCGCGCTCGTGAACCCCCGCCCGGACGAACCGGGTGACGGCGCGGCAGCCCCGAGCACCGAGGGCGCCCCCACCGCGGACCCGACCAGGGACCTCTCCGACCCGACCACGACCGAGCACCGCAACCGGTTCTTCGCGGGGTGGGTGCGCGCCGTCACGCGGATCCCGCTGCTGACCATCGGGCTCGTCGTCGCCGCGATCGTGCTGCTCACGCTGCCGGCGCGCGACCTGCAGCTCGCGCTTCCCGACGCGGGGACGCTGCCCGAGGACAACCAGGCGCGCGTCACGTACGACCTCGTGTCGGAGCACTTCGGCCCGGGCTTCAACGGGCCTCTCATCGTCACGGGCACGATCGTCACGTCCACGGACCCCGTCGGTCTCATGAACGACCTGGGCGACGAGATCGCGGACCTCCCGGGCGTGGCGGACGTGCCGCTCGCGACGCCGAACCTCACGGCGGACACGGGCATCGTGCAGGTCGTCCCGACCGGCGCGCCGGACTCGGAGGAGACGAAGGACCTCGTCACGGAGATCCGCGCGCAGCACGACCACTTCCTCGACGAGTACGGCGTCGACCTCGCGGTCACGGGCTTCACGGCGGTCGGGATCGACGTCTCGGCGAAGCTCGGAGCGGCGCTGCTGCCGTTCGCGTTCGTCGTCGTCGGCCTGTCCCTCGTGCTGCTGACGATGGTGTTCCGGTCGGTCGCGGTGCCGATCAAGGCGACGCTCGGCTACCTGTTCTCGGTCGGCGCGGCGTTCGGCGTCGTGACGCTCGTGTTCGAGCACGGGTTCCTCGCGGACGCGCTGCACGTGACACGGCTCGGGCCGGTCATCTCGTTCATGCCGATCGTCCTCATGGGCGTGCTGTTCGGCCTCGCGATGGACTACGAGGTGTTCCTCGTGGCGCGCATCCGCGAGGACTACGTGCACTCGGGCCAGGCCCGGCGGTCGATCTTCACGGGGTTCCAGGCGTCGGCGAAGGTCGTCACCGCGGCCGCGGTCATCATGTTCGCCGTGTTCGTGGCGTTCGTGCCCGAGGGCGACATGAGCCTCAAACCCATCGCGCTCGGCCTCGCGGTCGGCGTGCTCGTCGACGCGTTCGTCGTGCGCATGACGCTCGTCCCGGCCGTGCTCGCCCTGCTCGGCGACAAGGCGTGGTGGATGCCGCGCTGGCTCGACCGGGTGCTGCCGTCGTTCGACGTCGAGGGTGAGGGGCTGTCGAAGGAGCTCGCGCTCGCGGACTGGCCGGAGCCGGGCAGCACGGACGCGGTCGTCGCGCACGACCTCGTCGTCGCCGGCGCGCGCGGCCCGCTGGCCGAGCCGGTCACGGTCCGGGTGCCCGACGGCGGGTCGCTCGTCGTGCACGGGGAGTCGCCCGCGGCGGTGTCCGGGGTCGTGCTCGCGCTCGCGGGGCGCCTGCGCCCGACGAGCGGGGCGCTCAAGGTCACGGGCCTGGTGCTGCCGGAGCGTGCGCTGACCGTGCGGCGCCGCGTCGCGCTCGTGGACCTCGCGGCGGACGTCGCCGCGCTCCCCGGCGACGCCCCGGCGCCCGCGGCGCACCGCGTGCCGGCGGCGGCGAGCGTCGCCGAGGTCCTGCGCGAGCGGCCCCGGCTCCTGGCGGTGGTCGGGACCGACGCCGTCACGTCGCCCGCCGAGCGGGCCGCGCTGGCCGAGGTGCTCGCCGACGCGGCGGGGCGCGGCACGGCGGTGGTGCTCGGCGCCGTCGGCCCGGCACCGACGGACCTCGCCCCGCCCGGCACGCCCGTTCTCGACCTGCACGACCCGCACCACCCCGACCGCACCGTCCCCGCCGCGCCCGTCGTCGGCCCGCGCACCGAGGAGGTGCCCGCATGAGCGTCTTCCCGCCCGAGCCGGTCCCGACCGACCCGACCGCCGACCCGACGTCCCCAGGGGCGCCGACCGGCGGGGCGCGCCCCCGCCGCGTCGACGCCCGGCGCGCGTGGACCGTGGCCGCCGCCGTCGCGCTGCCCCTCGCCGTCCTCGGCCTGCTCCTGTGGGCGCTGTGGAACCCGCAGGAGCGGCTGGACACGGTCAAGGCCGCGGTCGTGAACCTCGACGAGCCGGTCGAGGTGGACGGCCAGACCGTCCCGCTCGGCCGTCAGCTCACCGCCGGGCTCGTCAGCGGGGGCGCCGCCTCGACCGACACCGGCGCGGTCGCCGTGCAGCCCGACCCGGGGACGACGAACTACGACTGGGTCATCACCGACGCGGACGACGCCGCGGCCGGTCTCGCCGACGGCACGTACGCGGCCGTCGTGACGATCCCGGAGAACTTCTCCGCGGCGGCCACGTCGTTCGGCGGCGACCCGTCGGCCGCGACGCAGGCCACGCTGTCCGTCAAGACGACGCCCGGCGGGCGGGTCGTCGACGAGGCGCTCGCGCGCATCGTCACCACGACCGCGACGTCGGTGCTCGGCACGACGCTCACCGAGAACTACGTGGACGGCGTCCTCACCGGCTTCACGACGCTCCACGACCAGCTCGGCGAGGCGGCCGACGGCGCGGACCAGCTCGCCGACGGCGCCGCCCAGGCGAGCGACGGGGCGACGCAGCTCGCGTCGGGCGCGGGCGAGGTCGCCACCGGGGCGGGCGCGCTCGCGTCCGGCGTCGGCGAGCTCGGCACGGGCGCGGACGGCCTGGTCGCCGGGGTCGGGGAGCTCGGCAGCGGCGCGGACCAGCTCGCGTCGGGCGCGCAGGGCGTCGCGAGCGGCGCCCAGGGTCTCGCTGCGGGGTCGCGGCAGGTGGCGGACGGCGTCGACCAGAGCGCCGCGGGCGCGGGGCAGCTGGCCGCCGGGGCGCAGAGCCTCGCGGGCGGCGTGGGTGCGCTGTCCACCGGGGCGTCGGACCTCGCGAGCGGGCTCGGCGCGCTCGACGCCTCGATCGCGGACGTGCGGCTGCCCGACGGCACGTCGACCGGCCGGTCGCTCCCGGAGACCGCGACCGCGCTCGCGACGGGCTCGCGCGACGTGGCGGGCGGCCTCGCCCAGGTCGTGGCCGGTCTCGAGCAGCAGCGGGTCGCGGCGGGGTGCGTCGACGGGGCGACGGACCCCACGTGCGGGGTGCTCGACCAGCAGCTCGAGGTACTGAGCCCGCTCGCCGCCGACGCGGCGGGCGTCGCCGTGGGGAACGCGGCCCTGGCGGGCTCGCCGTCGGGCCAGGGTGGTGCCCCGACCGGTCTGTACGCGCTCGCGGCGGGCGTCGACCGGCTCGCCACGGGCGCCGACGACCTGTCCGCAGGCGCGGCGCAGGCGTCGACCGGGGCCGCCGGCGTGGCCCAGGGCGCGGCTGCGCTCTCCGCAGGGCTCGGGCAGCTCGCGCCCGGGGCGGACCAGGTCGCCGACGGCGCGGCGCAGCTCTCCGGCGGCGCGGGCCGGCTGTCCACCGGGGCCGACGGCCTGGCCGCCGGGGTCGGGGCGCTCGGCAGCGGCGCGGACCGGCTCGCCGACGGCGTCGGCGCCCTCGGGACCGGCGCGGACCAGCTCGCGACCGGCACCCAGGAGCTGGCGACGGGCGCGGGCGACCTCGCGGGCGGCGTCGGGCAGCTCGCGGGCGGCACGTCCGACCTCGCCGACGGTCTGGGCGAGGCGACCGGGCAGATCCCCTCGTACACCGACGCGGAGCGCGAGAACCTCGCGAGCGTCGTGGCCGACCCCGTGGCCGCGCCCGGTGTCGACGACCTAGGGACCGGCTCGACCGGCCCGCTGTTCGCGGTGCTCGCGCTGTGGCTGGGCGCGCTCGCGATCTTCGTCGCGTTCCCGCCGGTCCCGGCACGGCTCCTGGGGTCGACGCGCGGCCCCGGCCGGCTCGCGCTCGCGGCGCTCGCGCTCCCGGCCGGGATCGCCGCGGCGACCGGTCTCGTGGTCGGCGGCGTCCTCGCCGCGGTCGAGGGTGCGAGCGTGGGCGGCTGGATCGGTCTGCTCGCGTCCGGGGCGCTCGCGTCGGTCGTGTTCGTCGCGCTCAACCAGGCGCTCGCCGCGCTCCTCGGGAACGTGGGGCGCGCGATCGGCCTGCTCGTGGCGGTGCTGCTCGTCGCGACCGGCATCGTCGCGACCGTCCCGGCCGCGCTCACGAGCCTGCGGGACGTCCTGCCGGTGGGCTCGGCGCTCCGCCTGCTCACGTCGATCGTCGACCCCGGCGCGGCCGGGGGAGCGGGCGACGCCGTGGCCCTGGTCCTGTGGGGCCTCGTGTCCGTCGCGGTGACGACGCTCGTCGTCGCGCGCCGCCGGTCCGTCCGGGTGGAGCAGCTCCTGCGCGCCTGACGCGGGTGCGGCGCGCCGCGGTGCGCGTGTGGGCGGCTGCCGCCAGACTCGCTCGGCAGGACGCGGGCGGCGGGAGCCGTCCGCCGGGCGAGGGGACGGTGCACCGATGGACCAGCAGAAGGCACGGGAGATCAAGTCGCAGCTCGCGGACTACGCGCGCGAGCTCGCCGAGCGGTCGGGCCTGCCGGGCCGGTCGGACACGGCGATCGAGGCGCGCGACGTGCCCGACGCCGCGGAGGTCGTGCGCGCCCCCACGCTCGCGATCGGGCTCGCCCCGCACGACGACGGCGGGTACGCGATCGCGGTCCGGTACCGCCTCGGGGTGCCCACCGCGCGCAGCATCGCGCGCAAGGTCGCCTCGGAGGCGGGCGACACGGTGGACGTGCGGCGCACGGGACGCATCCGTCCGCTCGCCGCCGCGCCGGGCGCCGGGCGTGCCCGCGGCGACGGCCCGGGCGTGCGCCCGCCCGTCGTCACCGCGTACGCGACCGGCGAGACCGGCCGCGTCCGGCCGCTGCGGCCCGGGGTCTCCGTCGCGCACGTCGACGTCACCGCGGGGACGCTCGGGGCGTTCGTGCGCGTCGCGCCGCCAGCGGTCGACGGCGCCGACGAGGCCTCGGTCTACGCGCTGTCCAACTGGCACGTGCTCGTCGGCTCGCCGGCCGCCCGGGTGGGGGACGTCGTCGTGCAGCCCGGCCCGGCCGACGGCGGTCGCGCGCCCGACGACCGCGTGGGCACCCTCGCCGGGCTGGTCCCGCTCGAGGCCGGGATCACGCAGACCGTGGACGCCGCGGTCGCGCTCCTCGACGACCCGGACGTCGACCCGGAGTACCCGGTCGGCAGGATCACGACGACGGCGGTCGCGCTGGGCGGCGAGGTCGTGGGCAAGTCGGGCCGGACCACGGGGGTGACCGCGGGGCGGGTCACGGCGATCGAGCTCGACGACGTCGTCGTCGGGTACGGCGACGGGCTCGGCGCGCTGCGCTTCGACGACCAGATCGAGGTCGAGTCCACGGGAGACGGGCCCTTCTCGCGCGGCGGCGACTCCGGGTCGCTCGTGTACCGCGAGGACGGCGTGGCGCTGGGGCTGCTGTTCGCGGGGTCGGAGACCGGGGGTGCGAACGGCACCGGGCTCACGTACTGCAACCCCATCGGGACCGTGCTCGATCGGCTGGGTGCGACGCTGCTCGGCTGAACCGGCACGACGCTGCTCGGGCCGTCCGGACGGGTCTGCTCGCCCGATCCCCGGAGGGTGGGGCGGTCGGCCCTGCCTTCCGGCCGCCGTCGGGCGCACAATGGGTGCGGGAGGTGGTTGCCGTGGCGACCCTCGAACGAGCCCGGGAGGCCAAGGCCGCGCTGCGCGACGAGCTCGCGGGCCTCGACGGCGTGACCGGCGTCGGCATCGCGCGCGCCGACCTGACCGGCGGCCCGGTGCGCGGTGCGGGGACGTCCGGCGTCGGCGACGACTGGCTGCTGCGCGTGAACGTGACGTCCGACGACGTCGCGGTCCCCGAGACCGTGGACGGCGTGGACGTGGAGGTGCGCGTCGTCGGCGACGTGACGGCGTCGCGCGCCTGAGCCTCTGCCGCACGACCCGTCCGTCGCACGACGCGTGCCCGGCACCGCACCGGGAGGGTGCGGCACCGGGCACGAGGGCGCCGGGACGACGCGGCCGGTGATCCGTGCGGTCAGGCGGCGCGCGCGTACCGGGCCGGGTCGGCGTCGAACAGCGGCCCGCACGACGAGCAGCACAGCCAGTAGCGCACGCCCTCGTGGTCGCGCACGAGCCCGGCCGCCTCGGCGTGGGCCTTCGCGACCATGCTCCCGCGCATCACGGGGCACTCGGCGAGGTCGTCGTCCGCCGCCTCACTCGTCGCTGGCGCGACCCCCGCGGCGGTCGCGGGCGCGTGGTGGTGCGCCGCGTCGTGCGCACCGTGGTGCCCGCCGTCGTGCGGGTGGTCGTCGTGGCCGGGGTGGGTGTCGTCGTGGTGCTGGCACATGCGGGGTCCTCCTGGAGGGTCGTCAGTCGGGGTCGGGGTCGGGGTCAGACGCCGGCGAGCCGGGCCGTCGGCGCGGTCGCGGCGGGCGTGCCGGGGTGCGCGCCGGTCGCGCGGCTGGAGAACGAGCGCAGCCGCAGGCTGTTGCCCACCACGAAGACGCTCGAGAACGCCATCGCGGCACCGGCGAGCATGGGGTTGAGCAGGCCGAGCGCGGCGAGCGGGATCGCGGCGACGTTGTAGGCGAAGGCCCAGAAGAGGTTCACCTTGATCGTCCCGAGCGTCCGACGCGCGAGCCGGATCGCGTCGGCCGCGGAGCGGAGGTCGCCCCGCACGAGCGTGATGTCGGCGGCCTCGATCGCGACGTCCGTGCCCGTCCCCATGGCGAGGCCCAGGTCCGCCTGGGCGAGCGCGGCGGCGTCGTTCACGCCGTCGCCGACCATCGCGACGACCTTGCCCTCGCCCTGGAGCCGGCTGACGACGTCGACCTTGTCGCGCGGCATGACCTCCGCGATGACCTCGTCGATGCCGACCTCGGCCGCGATCCGTCGGGCGACGGTCGCGTTGTCCCCGGTGAGGAGCACCGGGGTGAGGCCGAGCGCGCGGAGCTGGCGGATCGCCTCGGCGCTCGTGGGCTTGACCGCGTCGGCCACCACGAGGATGCCGCGGGCCTGCCCGTCCCAGCCGACGACGACGGCCGTGCCGCCCTGCTCCTCGGCGCGCGCCTTGGCGTCGGCGAGCTCGCGCGGGAGGTGCTGCGCCCACTCGGCGAGGAGCGACTCGCGGCCGACGAGCACGGCGTGCCCGTCCACGACGCCCTGCACGCCCTTGCCCTCGACGTTGGTGAACTCCGTGAGCACGGGCAGCGGGCCGACCTCCTGGACCGCGCCGCGGGCGATCGCCCGGGCGACGGGGTGCTCGGAGGCGTCCTCGAGCGCGCCCGCGAGGCGCAGGAGCTCCGCGCGGTCGGTGCCCGTCCCGGTGACGACCTCGGTGAGCGTCATGACGCCCGTCGTCACGGTGCCCGTCTTGTCGAGCACGACGGTGTCCACGGAGCGCGTGGACTCCAGGACCTCCGGCCCTTTGATGAGGACCCCCATCTGCGCGCCGCGTCCCGTCCCGACGAGCAGCGCCGTCGGGGTCGCGAGGCCCAGGGCGCACGGGCACGCGATGATGAGGACCGCGACGGCGGCGGTGAACGCCGCCGAGGCCGGCGCACCCGCCCCGAGCCACGCGCCCAGCGCGCCGACGGCGATCGCGATGGCGATGGGGACGAAGATCGCGGAGACCCGGTCGGCGAGGCGCTGGACCTGCGCCTTGCCGGACTGCGCGTCCTCGACGAGGCGCGCCATCTGCGCGAGCTGGGTGTCGCCGCCGACGCGCGTCGCGCGGACGACGAGCCGCCCGCCGGCGTTCACGGTCGCCCCGGTGACGGCGTCGCCCTCCCCGACCTCGACGGGCACGGACTCGCCCGTGAGCATCGAGGCGTCGACGGCGGACGTGCCGGCCACGATGGTGCCGTCCGTCGCGATCTTCTCGCCCGGGCGCACGACGAACTCGTCGCCCACGGCGAGGTCGGTGATCGGGATGCGGGTCTCCACGCCGTCGCGCAGCACCGCGACGTCCTTCGCGCCGAGCTCCAGCAGGGCGCGCAGCGCGGCGCCCGCCTGCCGCTTGGACCGCTTCTCGAAGTAGCGGCCCGCGAGGATGAACGTCGTGACGCCCGCGGCGACCTCGAGGTAGATGTTCGCCGCGCCGTCGGTCCGGGCGACCGAGAGCGTGAACGGGTGCGTCATGCCCGGCTCCCCGGCCGTGCCGAGGAAGAGCGCGTACAGCGACCAGAGGAACGCGGCGCTGGTCCCGACGGAGATCAGGGTGTCCATGGTGGCCGCGCCGTAGCGCAGGTTGGTCCACGCGGCGCGGTGGAACGGCCACGCCGCCCACACCACGACGGGCGCGGTGAGCACGAGGCTCGCCCACTGCCAGTACGTGAACTGGAGCGCGGGGACCATCGCCATGGCGATGACCGGGACCGACAGCATGACGGCGCCGATCAGCCGGTGCCGCAGCGCGGTGAGCTCGGGGTCGTCCGCGTCCGTGCCCGCGTCCTCCTCGGAGGCGGGGGCCTCGGCGCGCGGGACCTGCGCCGTGTAGCCCGTCTTCTCGACCTCCGCGATGAGCGTGGCCGCGTCGACGCCGTCCGGGACGGTGACCCTCGCCTTCTCGGTCGCGTAGTTCACGGTCGCGGTGACGCCGTCGAGCCGGTTGAGCTTCTTCTCGATCCGCATGGCGCACGAGGCGCAGGTCATCCCCCCGATCTCGAGCTCGACGAACGTCCCCGGCGACGGGGCGGCCGATGCCGTCATGAGGTTCTCCTTCCGGCCGGGCAGCGGGCTGCCCGGTGCAGGGTGGTCAGTGGTCGTCGTGCGCGGCGGGGTCGTCGTCGGCGGGGGCGTCGGCCGGGGCGTCGGCCGGGGTCGCCGTGGCGCCGGTGGCCTCGACGGTGAAGGCCGCGGTGCGCACCTGGCCCTCGACCTGGAAGTCGAGGTACAGGAGGTACCGGCCCGCGGTCGGTGCCTCGACGGCGAACGCCACGGTCGGGCCCGAGACCTCGCCGGGCGCGGCCTCCGCGCCCTCGGGGTGGGCGTGCAGGTAGGCGAGGTCGCCGTCGCGGAGCGCGACGAGGTGGCCGAACGCGCCGAGGTACGGCTCGAGCGTCGTGACCGGCTCGCCGTCCCGCGTGACCTCGAGCGTCAGGCGCGAGGCCGTGCCGACCTGGAGGCTCCCGTCGAGCGTGACGTCGTACCCGTCGACGGACGCCGTGGTCGTGGGGGCTCCCGCCCGGCCGGGCACGACGTCGCCCGCGACCTCGACGGTGCGGCTCAGGGTGATCGGGTCGCCGCCGGTGGGGACGGCGTCGGCGTACACGCGGTAGGTGCCCGCGGCGTCCCACGTCCAGGGCACCGACCAGCGGCCGGCGTCGTCCAGCTCGGGGTGGGCGTGGCGGTAGTGCGCGCCGTCGGAGCGCACGACGACGAGGTGCAGGCGCTGCTCGTGCGCGACGGCGAAGTCGGTCACCGGCGCGCCCATCGGGTCGGCGAGGGTGAAGGCGAGCTCGCCGGGCGTGCCCGGCGACTGCGGCGCCTCGATCTCGCCGAGCGTGTAGCCGCCCTGCTCCAGGGACAGTCCGCCGACCATCTCCGCTCCTCTCGTGGTCTCCTGCGGGGGGTCGTCGCTCGTGGCGGCGTGCTGCTCCGGCGCGTGCGCGGCGGGCGGCTCCGCCAGCGCGCCCTCGGGGACGACGGCGCCCGCGACGGCGGCCGAGGCCACGAACACGACCCCGAGCCCGGCGACGTAGAGCGCGATCCGGGCGGGGGCTCTCATCGCGTCCGCTCCGCCGTGTAGCCGGCCTCGTCGACGGCGGCGAGGACCGCGGCGTCGTCGAGGGGCTGGTCGGCCGTGACGACCAGCCGACCGGTGGTCGCGCTCACGTCGATCGCGGTGACGCCGGGCACCTGCCCGACCTCCTCGCGCACCGACATCTCGCAGTGGCCGCACGTCATCCCGGTCACCTGGTACTCGATCTCGACGATGCTCACGACGTTCCTCCTCCGTGCTGATACCCCCATGGGGTATGGCTAGGATGGCGAATATACCCACAGGGGGTATCTAGGTCAAGGAGGAGAGATGGGCGACGTGGACAGGCCGGACGTGGTGGTGGTCGGCGGCGGAGCCGCCGGGCACGCCGCCGTGACGACGCTGCGCGGCGAGGGGTTCGACGGTCGCGTCGTCCTCGTGCACGGCGAGGAGGGGGAGCCCTACCTGCGCACCCTCGTCGACAAGGCGATCCTCCAAGGCCTGCTCACCGCGGAGCAGGCCGCCCTGCCGGTGCCGCTCGACGTCGAGCTCGTACGGGCGCACGTGATCGGCCTGGACCCCCAGCGGCGGGCCGTCGTCCTCGCGGACGGTCGCGAGCTCACCGCCGCCGCCGTCGTCCTCGCGACCGGCGCGGTGCCTCGCCCCGGGCCGGCCGTGGACCGCGTCCCGGCGCTCGCGGGCGCCGACGGCGGGGAGCCCCGCGTGGTGCACCTGCACACCGCGCGGGACGCCGAGCGGCTGCGTGCCCTGCTCGGCCCCGATCCCGCGCGGCGCACGGTCACCGTGCTCGGCGCCGGGTTCGTCGGTTCCGAGACCGCCGCCTGGCTCGCCGAGGTCGGCGCGACCGTCCACCTCGTCGCCCGCTCCCGGCTCCCGCTCGCGAGGGCGCTCGGGACCGCGGTCGCACGCGCCGTCGCCCTGCGTCACGAGGAGCACCTCGACGCCCACCTCGGCCGCCGGGTCGAGGCGGTGACCGAGCGCCCGGGCGGCGTCACCGTGCGCCTCGTGGGCGGGACGACCCTGGAGTCCGACCTCGCGGTCGTCGCGCACGGCACCGCGCCCGCCGCACCCGGCACCGGCGGCGGCGTCGACGTCGACGACCGCCTCGCCGTCCCCGCCGCGCCCGGCCTGTTCGCCGCCGGGGCGGTCGCCGTCCACCGGGACCGGCACGGACGACGGTTCCGGACCGACCACTGGGACGCCGCCGTCGCGCAGGGCGCCCTCGCGGCGCGCGCCGTCCTGCGCCGTCTCGTCGGCGGCCCGGACCCCGGCCCGTACGTGCCCGACGCCGGTTTCTCCCTCGTGCTGCACGGCGCCCAGGTCGCCGGGTTCGGCGTCGCCGTGCCCGGCGCGACCCCGGAGCACCGCACGCTCGACGGCGGCGGGCTGCTCACCGAGCTGCGTGTCGGGGGCGACCTGGTCGCCGTGGTCGGCCTCGGCGCGACGCGGGAGCTCCACGCGCTGCGCCGAGACCTGCGCCGCCCCTGAGGCGTCGTCGGTCCACAGCGCGCCGGCGCGCGAGAATGGCCGCGTGACCACCGAGCGACTTCCCCGTGTCCGCGCGTCCGAGCTCGTCGGGCGCGGCTGGCTCAACACCGGCGGCCGCGACCTGACCCTCGCCGACCTGCGCGGCAAGATCGTCCTGGTCGACTTCTGGACCTTCTGCTGCGTCAACTGCCTGCACGTCCTCGACGAGCTGCGCGAGCTCGAGGAGCGGCACCGAGACGTGCTGGTCGTCGTCGGCGTGCACTCGCCGAAGTTCGAGCACGAGGCGGACCCGGCGGCGCTCGCGGCCGCGGTCGAGCGGTACGAGGTCCACCATCCCGTGCTCGACGACCCGGAGCTCGTCACCTGGTCCGCGTACGCGGCGCGCGCCTGGCCGACGCTCGTGGTCGTCGACCCCGAGGGCTACGTCGTCGCGCAGATGGCGGGGGAGGGGCACGCGTCCGCGATCGCCGCGCTCGTCGAGGAGCTCGTCGCGGAGCACGACGCGAAGGGCACGCTGCACCGGGGCGACGGCCCGTACGTGGCGCCCGAGCCGTCGTCGGGCACGCTGCGCTTCCCCGCGAAGGCGATCGAGCTGCCCGGTGGCAACATCCTCGTCGCGGACGCCGGGCACCACGCGCTCGCCGAGCTCCTGCCCGACGGCGAGACCCTCGTCCGGCGCATCGGGTCCGGCGAGCGCGGGCTCGCCGACGGCGGCCCCGAGGACGCGCGGTTCGCCGAGCCGAACGGGCTGTGCCTGGTCCCGGTCGAGCTCCGGCCGTGGCTCGGGTACGACGTCGTCGTCGCGGACACGGCCAACCACGTCCTGCGCGGGGTCCGCCTCGAGGACGGCCACGTGACCACCGTCGCGGGGACGGGCGAGCAGTTCATGGTCGGCGGGGTCGAGAACGTCGTGCTGCGGGAGGGACGGGGCGCCGACGTCACGGGCCACGGTCCTGCCGAGGCGGGCGGGCAGTACGCGCCGCTCGACGTGCGCCTCTCGTCGCCGTGGGACGTGGCCTGGTCGCAGGACCTCGCTGCGTTCGTCGTCGCGATGGCCGGGAACCACACGCTGTGGGCGTTCGACGGCGAGCAGGGCTCGATGACGCACCTCGCCGGGACCATGAACGAGGGTCTGGAGGACGGGCCGGGAGCGTCGGCCTGGTTCGCCCAGCCGTCCGGGCTGGCCGTCGCATCCGACGGCGCCGTCTGGGTCGCCGACGCCGAGACCTCGGCGCTGCGCCGCGTGACCGCGGTCACCGGTGGAGATGTCGAGGTGCGGACCGCCGTCGGGCAAGGGCTGTTTGACTTCGGCCACCGCGACGGCCCGGCCGAGCAGGCGCTGATGCAGCACCCGCTCGGGGTCGCGACGCTGCCCGACGGGAGCGTCGTCGTCGCCGACACCTACGACGGCGCGCTGCGCCGGTTCGCGCCCGCGGCCGGTGACGCCGGGAGCGTCGGGGACGACACCTCCGGAACCCGCCTCGCCGGCGAGGTCACGACCCTGGCGACGGGCCTCGCGGAGCCGAGCGGCGTCGTCGTGCAGGTGGGCGAGGGGCCGGACGGCGAGCCGCAGGTCCACCTGCTCGTCGTGGAGTCCGCGGCGCACCGCCTGACGCGCGTCGCGCTCCCGGCGTCGCTCGCGGGCGAGGTGCTCGACGGCGGCGCGCACCGCACGCAGCGCCCCGTCACCGACATCGGGGCCGGGCCGCTGTGGCTCGACGTGCCGTTCGTCCCGGCGCCGGGGCAGAAGCTCGACGACCGGTTCGGTCCGTCGACGGAGCTGCGCGTGAGCGCGACGCCGCCCGAGCTCCTGCTGTCCGGGGAGGGCGTCGGCGTCGAGCTCGGGCGCGACCTGGTCATCAACCCCGCGGTCGGGGAGGGCGTCCTGCACGTGACGGCCCGGGCGGCGTCGTGCGACGTCGTCCCCCTCGGCCCGGACGGCGAGCCCGACCCGGACGTGTTCCCCGCGTGCCACCTCGCGCAGCAGGACTGGGGCGTGCCGGTCCGCGTGGTCGACCGCGGCGAGCCGGGGGACGTCCCGTCCCTCACCCTCCCGCTGCGCGGCTAGACCACGGTCCTCACCGGGGCCGTCGGTGGACGTGCGCGGGGTCGGGCTCCGACGGAGCCCGACCCCGGTGACGCATGATCGTCAGCAGGCGGTCCAGGAGTGGCCGAGGATGTGGCCCGCGGTGCTGAAGGTCTTGGACTGCCCGCCCAGGAGCCGGTAGGTGGCCGTCGTCTTCGCCCCGCCGGCGTTGGCGTAGGAGATCACGAGGACCCGGCAGCTGCCGAACGTGTTGGTGTACGTCCGTGTCTCCGCCGCGTTCGCGACGGTCGGCGTGGCGAGGGCCAGCGCCGCAGCGGCGGCGACGACGGCGACGAGCTTCTTGAACTTCATCGTTCCCCCTTCATCGGGTGTGATGCGCGAGCATCCTGACGCCGTGCTCGCCCCCTGTGGACGTGGCGTCAGTATCGAAGGCTCGCATATGGAAGGGGTCCGCACAATCGCTCGCCGTGGCCCTCCCGGCCGATCGGGGGCCCGACGCATCAGCCCCAGGTGAGCAGCTCCTCGCCGTGGGCGGCCCACGCACCGACCTCGGCGAGCGAGGTCACGTCGTCGGGCGCCGCCTCGAGCGCGACCACGGGGCACACGGCCGAGCGGCCGCCGGCGCGCACGGCCTTCGGGTCCCACGTGACGAGCACCGTGCCGCGCTGGACGTGGTCGCCCTGCGCGACGTGCGTCGTGAAGCCCTCGCCGCCGAGCTGGACGGTGTTGATGCCGAGGTGCACGAGGACCGCGCGGCCGTCGTCGTGCTGGACGACGAACGCGTGCGGGTGCAGCTTGACGACCGTGCCCGTGATGGGCGCGACGGCCTCGCCGCCCTGCGCGTCGTCGGGCTCGACCGCGAGCCCGGGGCCGACGAGCCCGGCGGAGAAGACGGGGTCGTCGACGTCGCCGACGTCCACGACCGTGCCCGTGACGGGGACGAGCACCGTGAGCGGCGCCGCCATCAGCGGAGGTCCTCGATGTCGGAGGCGATGTTGTCCGCCTCGGGGCCGACGATGACCTGGATCGCGGCGCCCGACCGCACGACGGCGATCGCCCCGGCCGCGGTCAGCGTGGCGTCGTCGACGAGCGCCGGATCCTCGACCTCGACGCGCAGGCGCGTGATGCACGCCTCCAGGTCGAGGACGTTCGCGTCGCCGCCGAGGCCTCGGAGGATCTGCTCTGCCTTGCTCACGGGTGCTCCTCGTGGTCGGGGTCCGGCCGGGGCCGGGTCGGGGGGCCCGGCCGGCAGCCGTGCCGGTCGGGGTGCGCGGGGTGCGCTGGAGAAGGGCGGTGGCCCGGGTCGCGCCCGGGCCGGGTTCCTCACATGAGGTCGGCGAGGTCGGACGCGATGGTGTCGACCTGCGGGCCGACCACCACCTGCACGACCCGCCCGTTCACCATGACGCCGAACGCGCCGGCGCGGCGCAGGAGCGCGGCGTCGACGAGTGCGGGGTCCTTGACGAGCGACCGGAGCCGCGTGGTGCACGGGTCGATCTCCTCGATGTTCCCCACCCCGCCGAGGCCGGCGAGGATCGTCGCGGCGCGTTCCGCGTCGGACTGTGTCATCGGTCGTTCCCTTCGGTCGCCCGTGCCGGCACCGGCACGGGGGCGAGCTGGTCGGTCGGCGCGTCGTCGGTGACGGCGCCCCCGTCCGCGGCGGCGGCGTCGTCGGCGGTGGTGCTGCGCGGCACGAGCGTCGGGCGCGCCTCGCGCAGCGGGACGAAGACGCTGTACCGGTCGCCGCGGTAGCTGGACCGGGAGTACATGAGGGGCGAGTCGCCCGCGAACGTGCGTCGCACGGTGCGCATGACGGCGCGCGAGGCGCGGAGCCCGAGCAGCTTCTGCTCCTGGACGGTGGCGTCGGACGCGGTGATCGTGTCCTCGCCCCACGTCGGCGCGAGGCCGCGCTCGCGCAGGGCGCCGTACAGGCTCTCGGGCACGCCGTCGTCGAGCAGGTCGGGGGCGAGGTCCACGGGGATCCAGGCCTCCTCGACGCTCATGGGCGACCCGTCCGCGGTGCGCAGGCGCACGACGTGGTGCATCGGGTCGCCGGTCGCGCGGCCGAGCGACTCGGCGACGGAGGCGGGCGCGGGGACGGTCCCGACCTCCAGCACCTCGGTGCCCGGCTCCATGCCGCGCCGTCGTGCCTCCTCGCCGAACGTCGTGAGGCGCATCTCGAAGTCGGCGCGCGGCGGAGCGACGAAGGTGCCCCGCCCCTGCGCGCGCTCCAGCACGCCCTCCGTGACGAGCGCGTCGACGGCCTGGCGCACGGTCATGCGCGAGACGCCGAACTTCTCGGTGAGGCTGCGCTCGGACGGCACCGCGTCGCCGACGGAGAGCTCGCTCGCCACGAGGTCGGCGAGGTAGGCGCGCACCGTGAGGTACTTGTGCTCGCTCGCCTGCGATCGTGACCTGCTCATCGTCGTGCCGCGTCCTCGTCCTCGTGCCGTCCCTGGTCCCGGTCGTCGCCGACCGTCCTGCTCCGGTGCCGCGTTCTCCACGGCTGCATTCTCGTTGCCCGGCCGTGGTGCGACCTGCGGCGACGCGCCCCGCGGGGCCCGCCGTGTGTCCCGGGTCACCCTCGGGGGTTGACACATCATGAGGTCTAGACCACTCTTCCTGCAAGTGGTCCAGACAACCTGGACCGACAGCCCGGGCACGACGACCCCAGGTCTTCTCGTCGCGCCCCGGGACCGGCAACGACGCCGCTCGACGTCGCGCCACAGCCGCCGCACGACGCACCTCGCCTGCGCCCCAGGCCTGCCCAGGAGGAGAAGGACATGACGACCGTCGCCGAACCGACGAGGACCAAGAGGGGGGTGCCCGGCTTCGCGCAGCTCCAGCGCGTCGGGCGCTCGCTCATGCTGCCCATCGCGTCGCTGCCCGCCGCCGCGCTGCTGCTGCGCCTCGGCCAGCCGGACATGCTCGGGGCCGACGGCGTCGCCGGCACCTTCGCGTGGATGCAGCCCGTCGCCGACGTCCTCGGCGCCGCCGGGAACGCGCTGTTCAGCAACCTCCCGATCATCTTCGCCCTCGGCGTCGCGGTCGGGTACGCGAAGAAGTCGGACGGCACGACGGGGCTCGCCGCCCTCATCGGCTACCTCGTCTTCAAGGGCGTCAGCGACTCGCTCTCGCCCTACGTGCTCGGCGAGGCGGCGGAGGGCGAGACGCAGGCGCTCATCAACTACGGCGTGCTCGGCGGCATCGTCATCGGCCTGACGGCCGCGCTCCTGTACCAGAAGTACTACCGGATCAAGCTGCCGCAGTACCTCGCGTTCTTCGGCGGTCGGCGGTTCGTGCCGATCGTCACGGCGGGCGTCTCGGTGCTCATCGCCGTGGTGGGCGCGCTGATCTACCCCGCGTTCGACTGGCTCATCAACGAGCAGATCGGCGGGTTCGTCACGGGCTCGACCATCCTCGGCGCGTTCGTCTTCGGCACGCTCAACCGCCTCCTCGTGCCCATCGGCCTGCACCACCTGCTCAACTCGCTGCCGTGGTTCCAGTTCGGCGAGTACACCGCCGCCGACGGCACGGTCGCGCAGGGCGACATCTTCCGGTTCCTCGCGGGCGACCCCACCGCGGGCACCTTCCTCACCGGGTTCTTCCCCATCATGATGTTCGCGCTCCCGGCCGCCGCGCTCGCGATCGTCCACACCGCCAAGCCGGCGCAGCGCAAGGTCGTCGCGGGCATCATGGGCTCGGCCGCGCTCGTCTCGTTCGTCACGGGCGTCACCGAGCCGCTCGAGTTCGCGTTCGTGTTCGTCGCCTACCCGCTGTACGTCATCCACGCGGTGCTCACCGGCACGTCGATGGCGCTCGTCAACGCGCTCGGCATCCGCGACGGGTTCGGCTTCTCCGCGGGCGCGATCGACTACCTGCTGAACTTCCGGATCGCCGAGATGCCGCTGCTTCTCATCCCCATCGGGCTCGGGTACGCGGTGCTCTACTACGTCCTCTTCCGCTTCGTCATCACCCGCTGGAACCTGCGGACGCCGGGTCGTGAGGACGACGACGCGGAGGGCGCCGTCCAGGCGACGGGCGCCGTGGACACCACCGACGACGCCCGGCCGGACGCCTCGGCGGCCGAGGCCGCGTCGGTGCGGCGCGCGGCCGCTGACACCGCGGAGGCAGGCACCCCGAGCCGGACGGGCGCGTCCGGCGGCGGGGGCACGGCGTGACGCTCGCCGACGACGTGACGCGCGCCCCGGCGCGGGCCGCCGACCCGGGGCTGACCGGCGTGCCGGTCAGCCCCGGGCGGGGGGCGGGGCCGGTGGCCCGGATGCCCGGCTCGGTCGCGGAGCCGGACCCGGCTCCGCTGTCCGCCGCCGCGTCGGGCGCCGACGTCGACCTCGCGGTGACGCAGGTCCTCGCGGCGGTGACGACGGTCCAGGAAGACCTCACGGCCCGCGCAGCGCGGGCCGAGGGCACCGCGGCGGAGGTCCTGGGGGTGACCGCCGCGATGGCGGCCGACCCCGCCCTGGCGCGCGACGCCGTCGGGCGGGTGCGCGAGCAGCGGGCCACCCCGGCCCGGGCCGTGTGGGACGCGGCGGGGGTCGTCGTCGGGCGGCTCGAGGCGCTGGGCGGCCTCCTCGCCGAGCGGGCGCGCGACGTGCGGGACGTGCGCGACCGGATCGTCGCGACCCTGCTCGGCCTCCCCGTACCCGGCGTGCCCGATCCGGGCCACCCGTTCGTGCTCGTGGCCGACGACCTCGCGCCCGCGGACACGGCACAGCTCGATCCCGAGCGCGTGCTCGCGGTCGTCACGCGGGGTGGTGGGCCGACGTCGCACACCGCGATCCTCGCGCGCGCCCTGGGCATCCCGGCCGTCGTCGCGGTCGAGGGCGCGCTCGCGCTGCACGACGGTGAGACCGTGCTCGTGGACGGCGGCCTCGGCACGGTGGAGCGCGACCCGTCGGAGCACGACGTGGCGGCGGTCGTCGCGGCCCGGGGTACGCGCCGCGTCCGGCGGCGCCTCGACGGCCCGGGGCGGACGGCGGACGGCCGCCGCGTGGAGCTGCTCGCCAACGTCGCGGACGGCGCGGACGCGCGCGCCGCCGCCGAGGCGGGCGCGGAGGGTGTCGGGCTGTTCCGCACCGAGGTCTGCTTCCTCGGTCGCACCGTCGAGCCGACGGTCGACGAGCAGGTCGCGGCCTATCGGGAGGTGCTCGCCGCGTTCCCGGGCCGCAAGGTCGTCGTGCGCACGCTCGACGCGGGCGCCGACAAGCCGCTCCCGTTCGTCACCCCCGACGCCGAGCCGAACCCCGCGCTCGGGGTGCGCGGCCTGCGGACCGCGCGCCGCCACCCCGACGTGCTCGACCGCCAGCTCACGGCCGTCGCGCGCGCGGCGGAGGCGGAGGCGGCCGACGTGTGGGTCATGGCGCCGATGATCGCGACGCCGGACGAGGCGGAGTCTTTCGTCGCGCTGTGCGCGGACCACGGCCTCGCGACGGCGGGCGTGATGATCGAGGTGCCGGCCGCGGCCCTCGGCGCGCGCTGGGTGCTGGCCAGGGCGGCGTTCGCGAGCATCGGCACGAACGACCTCACGCAGTACACGATGGCGGCCGACCGCGAGGTCTCCGACCTCGCGCGCCTGTCCACCGCGTGGCAGCCGACGGTCCTCGCGCTCGTCGGGGCCACGGGCTCGGGGGCGGCGCTCAACGGGCGACCGCTCGGCGTGTGCGGGGAGGCGGCGGCCGACCCGGTGCTCGCCCCGGTGCTCGTCGGGCTCGGCGTGACGTCGTTGTCCATGACGCCGCGCGCGCTCCCGGACGTCGCCGCGGTGCTGGCGGCCACGACGTCGGGGGAGTGTGAGGAGCTCGCGTTCCTCGCGCTCCAGCAGCCCACGCCCGACGCCGCGCGCGCAGCAGTGCGCGCCCGGCTCCCCGTGCTCGACGAGCTGGGTCTGTGACGAGCGCCGTGCCCGGCCCCGCGCCCGCGGGGCCGGGCACCGCGTCAGGCGACCTCGGTCTGCTCCAGGAAGGCGACGAGCGCGTCGATCGACGCGCTCGCTTCGTCGCCGTCGGCGTCGGTGGAGAGCACGACCTCGTCCCCGGCCGAGACGCCGAGCGTCATGACCCCGAGGATGCTCGCCGCCTCGACGGCGTCGCCGCCGGGCTTGGCGATGCGCACGGGCGCGGGCTGGGCGGCGGCAGTCTTGACGAAGAGCGCGGCCGGGCGGGCGTGCAGGCCCTCGGTGATCGCGACGACGACGGCACGGTCCATGGTGTTCCTCCGGCAGACAAGTGGTCTGGACCAGTGCATCCTAGGCGATCCGGCCCGGAAAGGGGAGGGTCGGAAGCCCTTCGCGCGGCGCGGCGTCGTCGGCGCCGCCCGTCCGCTGGTGTGGGCCACAGCGGACGGGTCTAGGGTGACCGGCATGTCAGACGCGACGACGCCGCGAGACGCCCCCCGGTCACCGGGGGAGCAGCCGCGCATCCACGTCACGCTGTCCACGGCGAGCGTCTACCCGCGCAAGGCCCAGTACGCCTTCGAGGCGGCGGCCGACCTCGGGTACGACGGCGTCGAGGTCATGGTGTGGTCCGACGAGACGACGCAGGACGCCGCGGCGCTGCGCCGGCTCTCCGCCGAGCACGACGTGCCGATCCGCAGCATCCACGCGCCCACGCTCCTCGTGAGCCAGCGCGTGTGGGGACGGTCGCCCGGCCCCAAGCTGCGGCGCAGCGTCGAGCTGGCGCAGGAGGTCGGGGCGAGCACCGTCGTCGTGCACCCGCCGTTCCGCTGGCAGTACCGGTACGCGCGCGAGTTCGAGGACCTCGTCGGCGAGCTCGACGAGACCGAGGGCGTCACCATCGCGGTCGAGAACATGTACCCGTGGCGCAGCCGCAAGCGCGAGATGCAGGCGTACCTGCCCGGCTGGGACCCGTCCGAGCACGGCTACGAGCACGTCACGCTCGACCTGTCGCACGCCGCCGTCGCGCAGCAGGACGCGCTCGCGCTGCTCGAGGTGTTCGACGGCCGCCTCGCGCACGTGCACCTCGCGGACGGGTCGTCGTCCATCACGGACGAGCACCTCGTCCCCGGGCGCGGCGACCAGCCGTGCGACCTCGTCCTCGCCGAGCTCGTGCGCCGCGGCTGGGAGGGGGACGTCGTCGTCGAGATCTCGACGCGGCGCGCCCGCACCGCGGCCGAGCGGCGCGAGGACCTCGCCGCCTCGCTGTTCTTCGCGCGCACCTACCTCACGCCCGGGCCGCACCCCGGGTACTCGCCACCGCCCGGACCTCCGCACCGCCACGTCGACGCGTGGGGCGAGGCGGAGGCGCGCGAGATAGCGGCGGCGGAGGACGCCGCGGGCAGCGCCGGCACCGGCTGACGGCGGAGCGTCAGAACCGTAGCGAGCCGAGGATCCCGCGCAGCGTCTCGAGCCCCGCGTCGTCACCGGGCAGCGAGATCATCAGCATGAGGTTCTCTCCGCCGTCCGCGCCGTGGACCCGGACGTCCGCGCTGAGCGCCGAGATCCCGTCGTCCGCCCAGAACGGCCCCTGGTGCAGGAGCACCTCGGCGAAGTCGGCGCCCGGGACCTCGATCCGCTGCCCGTGCCACCCCTCGCCGGAGTAGTCGAACGCGCGCGCCCCGGAGCCGCCTCGCTGGACGAACATGTTCCAGTGCACGTCGGGGGACGTGCCGTCCTGGACAGGCCCGGGGTTCGTGGCGAACGGGCCCGTCCACTCCACGCCGGGACCGTAGTTGCCCTCGACGTCGGCGACGGTCCAGCCCGGCGGCACGGCGTAGGAGAGGGTGCCGGTCGTTGCCGTCTGCCACCCGGCGGGCGTGCCCGTGGTGAGCGGGCCGATCTCCGGGTACGTGTACGTCGGGCTGAACCACTCCGGCGCGCCCTCGGCCGCTAACCACAGGTTGCCGAGGAAGTCGCGGGCGAGCTCGTCGCCCACGGCGTCGTCCGTGAAGTCGAGGCGGATCGTCCAGCCCGTTCCGCCGTACCGGACCCGGGCCTCCCAGCGGGCGAGGTCCGGGTCGTCGGCCGGGCCCCGCGTCACCACGACGAAGTCCGAGCCGGGGACCTCGACCGTCCAGGCCCCGGAGTCCCGGGCCGGCACGACCCACGACGCGGCCCCGGGGTCGACGTCGATGCTCACCGTGGCGCCGGAGTCGACCATGGGCGGCGGGACCGCGTCCGCGGGGATCTCCGACCCCGGAGGGGCCCAGTGCTCCGGGCCCTTCCAGCGGACCGACGCGGGCTCGCCGGACGCCTCGCCCTCGACCTCCCACCCCCCGGGGGGCAGCGTGTACGTGAGCCCGCCCTGCACGGTGTAGTCCCCGTGGTGCGTGCCGACGACGCCGTGCTCGACACCCGGCAGCTCCGGCAGCTCGCCGTCGCCCACCGGCAGGTAGCGTGCGGGCTCCTGCGGTGGCGCCGCGGGAGCGGGGGCCGCTCCCTCCGACGCCGGTGCGGTGGTCCGCGCGGGGGCCGCCGCGAGCGCGGGCGGCGGCGCCGACCCGCGGGACAGGGCCCCGGGGAGGAGCGCCGCGACCGCGACCAGCGCCGCCACGGCGACGGCCGACCCGCTCGCGGCGACCACGCGCCGTCGTGCCCGCACGCGCCGGACCGCGCGGCGCGCCAGAGCGTCCGGGTCCAGCGTGGGCGGCACCTCGACGGCGGTCTGCGCGGCGCGCACCCGCTCCACGAGGTCCTCGTCGTCCGGGGTCCTGCGTTCCGGCGTCGTGCTCATCGCTCGGTCTCCGTCCCGTGCTCGGGTGCGATCAGGGTGCGCAGGCGGGCCAGGGCCCGGGACCCGGTCGACTTCACGGTGCCGACCGCGATCCCGAGCTCTGCGGCGGTCTCGGCCTCGGACCGGTCGAGGACGTAGCGCAGCAGGACGACCCGCCGCTGCTTGACGGGGAGGGCGAGCAGGGCCCGCACGACCCGGTCCCGGTCCTCGATCCCGGACGAGTCGCCCGTCGCCGGGACGTCGAGACCCACGAGGGTGTCGTGCTCCACGGAGACCTCCCTCCGGGTGCGCCGCCACGAGTCGATGCGAGCCGTCACCACGACGCGGCGCGCGTAGGCGAACGGCTGCCCGTCGCCCACGCGCGTCCACGCGCGGAACGTCCGTTCGAGCGCGAGCTGCACCAGGTCGTGCGCCCGGTGCGCGTCCCCGCACAGCAGGTACGCGTACCGGTACAGGTCGGCGGAGCTCGTCCGGGCGAACTCGGTGAAGCGCTCCTCGGCGGTCAGGCCGACGCGCACGACCTGCACCTCGGGCGCGCCGCCCCACCGCTCGGTCGTGACGTCCGTCATGGCCGACCGCCCCCCTGCTGCGGTCGGCGCCTCGGCCGACGTCGGTTCCTCACGACTGCTAGACGCAGCGGAGGGTGCCACGGGTTCCACCTTTGTCCGGGAGCTCGCAGGGATCGCCCAGGATGCCACCGCCGACTCCCGGGCGTCCCGCGCCCGGCCGGCCCGCGCGGCCGGTCTGCCCGCGCGGCCTGCGGGCTGACGTAGGCTCGGCGGTCGTGGCTCGAGTCAACGGTCTTCTCGCCGACACGACCCCGCTGCGCATCTCCCCGCCGTTCCGCCGCCTGTGGTGGGGGCTCGGCATCTCCAACCTCGGCTCGCAGCTCACGGTCGTCGCCGTCGGCCTGCAGGTGTACGCGCTCACGGGCTCGTCGCTCGCGGTCGGCGTGCTCGGCCTCTGCGCGCTCGTCCCGCTGGTGGTGCTCGGGCTCTACGGCGGCGCGCTCGTCGACGCGTACGACCGCCGCAAGGTCGCGCTCGCGGCCTCGACGGCGCTGTGGGTGGTCACCGCGCTCATCGCCGTCCAGGCGTGGCTGCACCTGAACTCGGTCGGGGTGCTCTACGCGCTCGTCGCGGCGCAGTCCGCGGCGTTCGCGATCAACAACCCGGCGCGCTCCGCGATCATCCCGCGCCTCGTCGAGCCGCGGCTCCTGCCCGCGGCGAACGCGCTCCAGACGATCGCGTGGAACGTCGCGCTCACCGTCGGCCCGCTGGGCGGCGCGTTCCTCGTCGCGCTGTGGGGCTACCAGGTCGCGTACACGATCGACGCCGTCCTGTTCACGGCCGCGCTGTGGGCCGTGTGGCGGCTCCCCGACATCCCGCCTCTGCCCGCCGGGCCCGGCGCCCCGGCCGCGGTCGCCGCCGCCCCCGCGGGGCGCCGGCGCCGCGTCGTGGGGTGGCGGTCCGTCGTCGACGGCCTGCGGTACCTCGCGACCCAGCCCAACGTCCGCACGACGTTCCTCGTCGACCTCGCCGCGATGGTGCTCGCCTCGCCGCGCGTGCTCCTGCCCGCCGCCGGGGTCGTGTTCCTCGGGGGCGGCGAGGCGACGACGGGCGTCCTCACCGCGGCGTTCGCCGTCGGGGCGGTGCTCGCGGGCGTGTTCTCCGGGGGCCTGTCGCGCGTGCGGTGGCAGGGCCGCGTCATCGTGTGGGCGATCACGGCCTACGGGCTGTCGATCGTGCTGTTCGGCGTCGTGCTCCTCGGCGTGGACGCGACCACCCCGACGACCGTCCTCGTGGGCGGCGTCGTCGCGGCGAGCGTCGCGCTGGCGCTCGCGGGCGCGTCCGACGCCGTGAGCGCGGTGTTCCGCCAGACGATCCTCCAGACCGCGACGCCCGACGACATGCGCGGCCGCCTCCAGGGCGTGTTCATCGTCGTCGTCGCGGGCGGGCCCCGCCTCGGCGAGCTCGTCCTCGGCGCGCAGGCCACCTGGGTGGGGGAGGCGTGGGCCGCCGTCGCGGGCGGTGTCGCGTGCGTCGTCGTGCTGTGGCTCGTCGTGCGGGCCCAGCGCCGGTTCTGGCGCTACGACGCCCTGCACCCGGAGCCCTGAGGCCCCGGCTCAGCCGAGGCGTGCGGCGCCGATCCGCTCGATGCGGTCACGACCCCAGTCCCCGAGGGACTCGAGCGCCGCGTTGAGCGTGCTGCCGTGCTCGGTGAGGGAGTACTCGACGCGCGGCGGCACCTCCGGGAACACCTCGCGCACGAGCAAGCCGTCCGCCTCCATCTCGCGGAGCTGCTGCGCGAGCACCTTGTCGCTCACCCCGGGCAGGCTGCGCTTGAGCGCGGCGTACCGGCGCACGCCGTGGTCCTCGAGCTCCCAGAGGATGAGCGACTTCCACTTCCCGCTCACGACGTCCATCGCGGCGTCGAGCCCGCAGACGTAGGGCCCGCGCCGCGCGGTGCCGGTGGACGTGCCGGTGGGCGTCCCCGTGCCGGGGGAGGTGCGGACCGTCGTCGTCATCGTTCGCTCCTTCGTCGCAGACCCGTTCCGTTCCGGGGGACGCCCTGACCTGCACGCTCACCCAGAGGTGAGAACCCCACCTCGAAGTGCGTTCTTCCCGGGGGACCGCACGCCGGGGAGGGTGGACCGCGAGGGCACGCCGCGCCGCCGGCCGCCCCAGGACCCACGACCCGACCCGGAGGAACGATGTCCGACCAGTCACCCGCCCCAGCAGCCGCCACGCGGCCCGTCACCGTGCTCGGCCTCGGGGCGATGGGCCGCGCCCTCGCCGCCGGGACCGTCGCCGTCGGTCACCCCACCACGGTGTGGAACCGCACGCCCGGACGTGCGGACGTGCTCGTCGCGGCCGGCGCGCGCGAAGCGGCGTCGGTGCGCGACGCCGTCACCGCCTCGCCGCTCGTCGTCGCGGTCCTCCTCGACCACGCGTCGGTGCACCAGACGCTGGACCCGGTGGCGGAGGAGCTCGCGGGCCGGACGCTCGTCAACCTCGTGACGACGACGCCCGAGGAGTCGCGCGAGCTCGCCGCGTGGGCGGGCTCCCACGGGGCGGCCTACCTGGACGGCGGCATCATGGCCGTCCCCGGCATGATCGGCGGGGCGGGGGCCGAGATCCTGTACAGCGGGTCGCGCGCGGCGTTCGACGACTCCCGCCCCGTGCTCGACACGTGGGGCGCGAGCACGTGGTTCGGCGAGGACCCGGGCCTCGCGCCGCTCTACGACCTGGCGCTGCTCGCGGGCATGTACGCGATGTTCGCGGGCTTCTTCCACGGCGTCGCGATGGTGGGGACGGCGGGTGTGAGCGCGCGCGACTTCGCACGCCGTGCCGCGCCCTGGATCGCGGCGATGACGTCGGAGCTCGCCGGCTACGCCGACGTCATCGACCGCCGTGACTACGCGGGCCCTGGCCAGCAGAGCCTCGAGTTCTCGGACCTGTCCGACATGGTCCGGGCGAGCGCGGAGGCCGGGCTCGCGACCGACGTCGTCGCCGCCGTCCAGGCGCTGGTCCGCCGTCAGATCGAGGCAGGCCACGGCGCCGACGGCTTCGCGCGCGCCGTCGAGAGCCTCCGAGACCCGGTCCGCACCCCCGTCGGCACCGCCCTCGCAGGAGGAGCACGATGAGCACACCCGCCCCCGTCACCCTGATCGGCCTGGGCCCGATGGGCCAGGCGATGGTCCGCACGCTGCTCGCCGCGGGCCACCCCGTCACCGTGTGGAACCGGACGCCGGCGCGCGCCGACGCGCTCGTGGCCGAAGGCGCGGTCCTCGCCACGACGGCGGCCCAGGCCGTGGCGGCGAGCGACCTCGTCCTGCTGAGCCTGACGGACTACGCCGCGATGCACGACGTCCTGGACGCCGCGACGGAGGTCCTGCGCGGTCGGACGGTCGTCAACCTCGGCTCGGGCACCCCCGGAGAGACCCGCACCGCGGCCCGGTGGGCGGACGAGCACGGCGCGACGCTCGTCACGGGCGGCGTCATGACGCCCCCACCAGGTGTCGGGGGCGCCGACGCGTACGTGTACTACAGCGGTCCGGAGGCGGCGTTCCGTGCGCACGAGACCACGCTCGCGCTGCTGGGCGCACCCCGCTACCTCGGCGATGACCCGGGGCTCGCGCAGCTCCTGTACCAAGCGCAGCTCGACGTGTTCCTCACCGCGCTGTCGGGCGTCGCGCACGCGGCCGCGCTCGCGCAGGCGGCCGGGGTCGCACCCACGAACTTCGTCCCGGAGGCGCTGCGGACGCTCGTCGAGACGCCCGCGATGATCGCGGGCGACGGCCCGCCGGGCGCGGAGTTCGAGACCGGCGTCCACCCGGGCCACCTCAGCACCGCGACGATGATGGGCGCGACCGCGGCGCACGTCCTCGGAGCGAGCGAGGAGCTGGGAGTCGACGACGTGCTGCCGCGCGCCGTGCTGTCGCACTACGAGCGCACGCTCGCCGCCGGGCACGGGCGGGACGGCTGGACGGCGATCTTCGAGGTCGTCAAGGCGCGGACGCCCGCGGCGCAGGGCGTCGGTGGAGAGTCCTAGGCTCGGGGCGTGCCCCCGAAGAAGCCGACGACCGAACCACCCGCGATCGACCCGGTCGTCCTGGACGACCTCCAGCCCGGTGACGCCTACGACCTCGAGGCGGAGGCCGATCTCGAGGGGTTCGAGATCACGGACCTCCGTCTCGACCGGCTCGACCTGCACGGCGCGACGGTGTTCTCCACGCGGCTCGACCAGGTGCGCGCCGACGAGGCAGACCTGGGGGCGGTGACGCTCACGGAGGTCGTGCTGGGGCGCCTCGACGTCCCGGTGGTGCGCGGGACGCGCGGCCGGTGGCGCGAGGTCGAGGTGCGGGGCGCGCGCCTCGGGTCCGCCGAGCTCTACGAGTCGTCGTGGGCCGGGGTGCGGTTCGTCGGGTGCAAGCTCGGGTTCGTCAACCTGCGCGGCGCGTCGCTGCGCGACGTGGTGTTCACCGACTGCACGATCGACGAGCTCGACCTCGTCGCGTCCGACGCGCTGCGCGTCGCGTTCGAGGGCACGCGCGTGCGCCGGCTCGACGTGCAGGGCGCCACGCTCGCCCACGTGGACCTGCGCGGTGCCGAGATCGACGAGCTCGGTGGCATCGAGTCGCTGCGCGGCTCGACCATCGACTCGATGCAGCTCGCCCGCCTGGCCGCGACGTTCGCCCACAGCCTCGGCATCACGGTGACGGACTGATGGCGGCCCCGCAGGCCGAGGTCCTCGTGGCCGGGCCGGCGTCGTGGAACCTCCTCGTCCAGCTCGACGAGCTGCCCGCTCCCACGCCCCACACCGTGTTCGCGCGGTCGCACCGGCACACGGTCGGCGGCACGTCCGCGGGCAAGGCGCTCAACCTCGCGCGCCTCGGCCGGTCGGTGCTCCTGCGCACCGTGCTCGGGGCGGACGACGACGGCGCGCGCGTCCGGTCCCTTCTCGAGGGCGCGGGCGTGCGGGTGCTCGCGGAGCCCTCGCCCGACGGCCGCACCGAGAGCCACCTCAACCTCATGGACGACGGCGGCGGCCGCGTCTCGGTCTACCTGCGCGCACCGGGCGAGGTCCCGGCCCAGGGCGAGGCGTGGGACGCCACGGTCGCCGCGCTCGACGTGGCGCGGGCCGTCGTCGTCGACCTGGCACTGCCCGCCCTCCCGGTGCTCGACCTCGCGGTGGCCCGAGGCCGCGACGTCTGGGTCGACCTGCACGACTACGACGGCGAGTCCGCCTTCCACCGGCCCTGGGTCGACGCGGGCACGCACGTGTTCCTCAGCGGGGACCGGCTCGACGACTGGCGCGGCTTCATGGCCGCCCGGGTCGCGGCGGGCGCGCGCCTGGTGGTCTGCACGCACGGCTCGCGCGGCGCAGTCGCGCTCACGCCGGAGGGCGGCTTCGTCGAGGTCCCGGCACAGCCCGTGCCGCACGTCGTCGACACGAACGGCGCCGGCGACGGCTTCTTCGCCGGGTTCCTCGACGCTCACCTGCGCGGTGCGGGCGTCGAGGAGGCGATGCGGGCGGGCGCCCGGCACGCCGCCCTCGTCGTGCAGAGCCCGGACCTCGCCCCGGCCTGACCAGCCCTGACGACCCGACCCCTCGCCTGCCCCGCCCCGGCGCCGACCCCGGCCCGCCGCCCACGCCCCGCCCCCGCCCACCCGTCGAGCACGGGGTCGGCGACCGGATCGGGCGGGTTCCGGTCGGTAACCCCGTGCTCGGGCGGGCGTCGGGCGCGTGGTCGGCGGTCGGGTGCAAGGGGCGGTCAGGCGAGGCCGGAGTCCCGCGCGACGATCGCCGCCTGCATGCGGGTCGCGACGCCCAGCTTCGCGAGCACGCGTGAGACGTGCGTCTTGGCCGTGGCCTCGGTGATGTAGAGGTCGGTCGCGATGCCCTGGTTGGACAGGCCCCGGCCGAGCGCCGCGAGCACGTCGACCTCGCGCGGCGTGAGGTCGACGAGCCGCGGGTCGGGCCGGTCGTCGACGACGCCCCCGCCGCCCGACGCCGCGGGGTCCCCGGGACCGTCCGCGCCGCCCGGGCGCGATCCCGAGTGGGGCCGGGGGGCGGCGTCGGGCACGGGGTCGCGCGCGAACGCGGCGAGGAGCCGGCGGGTGACCTCGGGTGCGAGGACGCCGTCTCCGTCGGCGACGCGCCGCACGGCGTCGATGAGCGCGGCGGGCTCGGCGGACTTGAGCAGGAACCCCGCGGCCCCGGCGCGCAGCGCCCCGTCCACGTACTCGTCGAGGTCGAACGTCGTGAGCACGAGGACCTCGGCGAGGCGCTCGCCGGTGATGACGCGTGTCGCCTCGATGCCGTCGACGCCCGGCATCCGCAGGTCCATGAGCACGACGTCGGGCCGGAGCGCCCGGGCGTTCGTGACCGCGGCGGTGCCGTCCGCGGCCTCGCCGACCACCTCGACGTCGGGCGCGGCGTCGAGCAGGAGGCGCAGGCCCGCCCGGATGGCGGCGTGGTCGTCGGCGAGGAGCACCCGGACCGGTCGTCGCGTCACGCGTCCTGCCTCTCGACGGGCAGCCCGGCCACGGGGATCTCGGCGCGCACGGACCACCCGCCCGCGGGCAGCGGGCCGGCGCTGCACGTGCCGCCGAGACCGTCGGCGCGCTCACGCATCGTGAGCAGGCCGGTGCCGGCGCTCAGCGGCGCCTCGACCGTCCCGGAGCCGGGGGCGCCGTCGTCGCGCACCTCCAGCACGACGGCCGCCCCGTGCCGGGAGAGCTCGACGACGACCGGGGCGCCGGGCGCGTGCTTGAGCGCGTTCGTCACGGCCTCCTGCGCGATGCGGAACAGCGCCTGGTCCGCCGCCGCGGGCAGGGGCGACGCGGCGACACCGTCCGGGTCGTGGAGCGTGACGGTCGTCGTCGCGCGTGCGGCGGCGAGGAGCGTGTCGAGGCCGGCGAGGCGGCCGGGGGCGACGACGGCGTCGGACGCACCGCCGTCCTCGCGTCGCCCCTCCGTGCGCAGCAGCAGGATCATGGACCGCATCTCGTCGAGCGACGCGACGGCGCTCGCGCGCACCTGCTCGAGCGCGGCGCGGTCCTTCGCGGCGTCGGGCGGGAGGGCGAGCGCGGCGCCGGAATGGATGGCGATGGTCGACAGGTGCGACGCGATGACGTCGTGCAGGTCGCGCGCCATCGCGGCCCGCTCCGCGCGGACGGCCTCGTGCCGGTCGAGCTGCGCGATGCGCTCGAGGTCGCTCGCGCGCTGGCGCTCCAGGTCGGCCGTGCGGGCCGACGCCTCGGCCTCGCGCGCGGCGAGGTCGGCGCGCTCGCTCGCGACCTCGGCGAGCTCGCTCGTGGTGCGCACGTTGGTGGCCCACCACATCGGCACGAGGAGCAGCGCGCTGAGCTGGAGCCCCATGTACACGAACTCCCGCACGTCCCGCGTGGCCTCGCCCGCCCCGACGGCGCCCACCGCCACGACCGTCGCCGCGACGCCCCAGAGCCACGCGCGCGCCCGGGGCCGCGACCAGAGCGCCGCGGCGTAGAGCAGGTCCCACAGCACGAGCATGAGGGCGAGGCTCCCGCCCCACCGCAGGTCGACGGCGGTGACGACGACCCCGCCGAGGAGCGCGAGGATCGGGTGCGCGCGCTTGACGAGGATGAGGAGGCACCCGACGCCGAGCAGCGCGACGCGCCACCAGGCGTGCGGGGGCTCCACGACGAACGACGCGCGGACGATGCCGACGAGCCCGACCTCGAGCAGCACCCACCCGAGGACGAACGTCGTCACGGCGGAGAACAGGTCGTTGCGCCGGTCCTCGATGCGCCACACGCCGCGCAGGGAACCGGCCGCCGCGCGCCAGCGCCCGGTGCGCCCGGGCGCGGCCGCGCGCGCGTCCTGCGTCCCGCCGTCGTGCGTGCTCACGCCCCCATCCCAGCACAGCCCGCCGGGCAGCGGATCGGTCGAACGGTGTACGACGCCCGCGCCCGCTCCCCGGAACTGCGCCCGTCTCGCTCCTCCGCGGCCCGCGGTGCGGCGCGCGGGTCGGTCGTTCGCCGGACGACGCGCGCGCGCCCGGACGGGAGGCTCGGGCCATGGACCTCCCCCTCGACCTCGACGCCGTCGGCGGTCCGGGCCTCGGCCTGGCCGCGATGGCCGGCGTGCTCGTCGTGCTGGCGCTCATCGACTCCACGAGCTTCGGCACGCTGCTCATCCCCGTGTGGCTCCTGCTCGCGCCCGGGCGGCTGCGTGCGGGGCGCGTGCTCGTGTACCTCGGCACGGTGGCGGGGTTCTACCTCGCCGTCGGGATCGTCGTGCTGCTCGGCGCGGGCGCGTTCCTCGACCGGTTCGGCGACGCGCTCGACACACGCGCCGCCGCGATCGTGCAGCTGCTCCTGGGCATCGGGCTGTTCGCGCTGAGCTTCCGGTTCGACAGCAAGCGCGCGGCGCGCAAGGCCGCGCAGTCCGACGCCGCCCCGTCCGCCGCCGGCCGGCCCGACGCCGTGGGGCCCAGCCCGTGGACCGGTGCCGGTGCCGGGACCGCCGGACCAGGGGCGCCGTCGGCGCCCCCGCGTCCGGGGAGGCTCTCGCGGTGGCGCGAGCGTGCGCTCGGGATCGAGGCGGACGCCGTCGGGACCGGGGTGGTCCGGACGCGCTCGTCGGTGCTGCCGCTCATGGGGCTGGCCCTCGGTGCCGTCGCGATCGAGGTGGGGACGATGCTGCCGTACCTCGCCGCGATCGGGATCGTCACGACGTCCGACGTCGGCTGGCCCGGGAACGCTGCGATCCTCGCCGCGTACTGCGTCGTCATGGTCGCGCCCGCGCTCCTGCTGCTGCTCGGCCGGCTCGTTGCGGCGCGTGCGGTCGACCCGGTGCTGCACCGTCTCGACCGGTGGCTCACGAAGAACGCGACGGACATGACGGGCTGGGTGCTCGGGGCGCTCGGCGTGCTGCTCGCGCTCAACGCGTTCGGGCGCCTCGGCTGGGCCTGACCGGCCCCGGTTCTGCCGGCCGGCTCGCCGACCATGCGGCTGTGGCCCGCCCGGAGCTCCGGACGGGCCATGGCCGCATGCTCGGCGGGGTGGGTCAGTGCGACGTGCCGTTGGTCGGCGCGTCGCCCGAGCCCGCGAGCTGCGTGCCCGCGAGGTTGGCGATGAGCTGGTTGATGTCGACGCCGGTGAGCTGCTTGATGACGCCCTGGCCCTCGCCCAGGACGGACGCGACGTTCTTCGTGAGCGCGGACGCGCCGTCGGTCGAGACGACGGTCATGCCCTGGATGTTGCCGATCGGCTCGGCCGCGGCCCGCACGATCTCGGGCAGGCGCTCGATGAGCTCCTGGACGAGCGCCGCCTCGCCGTACTTCTGGAGCGCGTCGGCCTTGGCGTCGGTCGCCGCCGCCTCGGCGCGACCCTCGGCCTCGATCGCCGCGGCGCGGGCCTCACCCTCGGCCCGGATACCGGCCGCGAGGGCGACCTGGCGGTCGCGCTCGGCCTCACCGGCACGACGCACGGCCTGCGCGGACGCCTCGGCGTCCTGGATGGCCGCGGTCTTGTTGGCCTCGGCGATGACGGTGCGCTTGTACGCGTCGGCCTCGGTGGCGGCGTTCGCGGCGTCACGACGCGCGTTGGCCTCCTGGACCTCCGCGTACGCCTTGGCCTCGGCGGGCTTGCGGACCTCGATGTCGAGGCGCTCCTGCGTCACGCGTGCCTGCTCGGCGAGCGCCTCGCGCTCCTGCTGCGCGACGAGGCGGTCCTGCTCGGCGCGCGCGAGCTGGCCCGCGGCCTCGGCCTCGGCGTTGGCGCGGTCGGTGTCGGCCTTGATCGCGGCGCGCTTGAGGTCGAGGGCCTTCTGGCGCTCGGCGATCTGCTCGGCCGCCTCGATGACGGCGAACTCCGAGGCGCGCTGCGCCTCGGCCTCGGAGACCTCGGCGACCTGGCGGGCGCGGGCCGACTCGGCGCGCCCGAGGTTCGCGAGGTAGTCCGACCCCGGCGTCGAGATGTCGGAGATGTTGAGCAGGTCGACCTGGAGGCCCTGCTCCGAGAGGTCGGCCTTCGTGGACTCGACGACGCGGTCGGACAGGCCCTTGCGGTCGGAGATGATCTGCTCGATCGTCATGTCGCCGACGATGGAGCGCAGCGAGCCCTCGAGGGACTCCTTGATGATCTCGGTGAGCGTGCCCTGCTGGGAGAGGAAGCGCTGGGCCGCGCGGCGCACGCCCTCCTCGTCGCCCCGCACCTTGAAGTTGATCGACGCCTTGATGGCGATCTTGATGCGGTTCTTGTCCACGCCCTCGACCGTGATGCCGATCTGGCGCTGCTCGAGCGAGATGGAGAAGCCCTGCTGGAGGATCGGCCAGACGAACGTGCGGCCGCCGACGACGACCTTCTGCCCGCTGCCCCCGGCCTCCTTGCGGCCCGCGCCGCGGCCCACGATGACCAGGGCCTCGTTCGGCGGGACGCGGCGGATGCGCTTGCTGATGAAGATGACCACCGCGAAGAACGCGATGACCAGGGCGACGATCGCCAGGGTCGTGATGAGGTTCGTGTCGTCGAACATGGTCCGCGCCGGGGCGCGTCTCCTTCCGTGGGTGCGGGCAGGTCAGGACGTGCGGCAGTCGTGCGGGTGCGCAGCACCCACGGGACGACGCGCGGGGCGTCGTGGTCGGTCCGTCGGACCTCAGTCGTTGGGGTAGTGCCGCTGGACGCGCACGCGGCTCCCGGACTGCTCGAGCACGACGACGCGCGCGCCCTCCGGGATCGGTTCGTCGGACCACGCGAGGCGGCGCTCGAGCTCGTGCGCCGCGTCGAGCGAGACCTCGCCGCGCGCGGGGTCGATCGCGGTGGTCGCGGTGCCCTGGACGCCCACGAGGGACACGGGGACGCCGTCCTCCGACGCGCGCAGGTTCTTGACCAGCAGCTGGACGAGGGCCATGACGACGAGCGCCACGACGAGGGACCCGACGTACGCGAGCCACGTCGGCAGGTCGTTGGAGGCCACGATCACGCCGACGGCGCCGAACACCACGCCACCGACGCCGAGCGTCGTCCCGGACACCGCGCCGTCACCCAGGTCGACGATCTCGCCGACGAGCAGCGAGAGGAGCAGGAGGGCGAGTCCGGCGATGCCGATGACGATGAACGCGATCATGCGAGGTCCCCTCGGACGGGTGGCCACGGCGCGGGAGTGGCGTGTGGAGTTGTCGTGAACGTACGCACACCTTACCGTGACCCGACCGTGCCGTGGGGCGATCCGGGGGTACGTCACATGGGGAGGACTCCCCACGGGGGAGTCTCAGACGCCCAGCTCGTCCAGCATCCGCAGCAGGTTGGCGCGGGCCGTGCCGGCGTACCCCTCGACCCAGTCGCCCTCGTAGCCCCGCGGCACCACCTCGACCGCGAGGAGGCACGACAGGTAGGTGCGGTACAGGCGCAGGCGCGTCCACGCGGCGGGGTCGCCGCTGCCGGGCGTGCCGTCGCCGAGGCCCAGGTCGCCGCCCTCGGCGGCGTAGCCCGCGAGGAGGTCCGCGTCGACGGGCCCGGCACCGAGCTGGTCGGCGCCCGCGAGCTCGAACAGCGGGTCGCCCCAGAGCGACCGCTCGGCGTCGAGCACGCCGACGATCCGCGGGGTGTCCGGCGCGAGCAGCACGTTCCCCGGCCACAGGTCCGCGTGCACGAGCCGGGGGACCTCGACGCGGGCGAGGACCTCGCGGTGCCGGGCGACGGCGTCGCGCACCCGGGCCTCCGGGAGCTCGACCCCCCACGTGCGCGCGTCGTCGAGCACGGCGTCGACCATGCGGGCCAGCGCGTCGGGCCAGGTCGCGGCCGCGAGGCCCGACGCGGGGGCCGGGTAGCCGAACCGGTCGCCCGCGATCCGGTGCAGCCGCGCCATGAACGACCCGAGCCCACGGCGGACGGCGGCGGACTCCGCCGCGTCGTCCTCGCGCGCGCTCCACAGGGTCCCGTCGAGGAACGTCACGACGAGCGCGTCGCCGTCCACGTGCTCGCGCGTGAGGTCGGCGTGCAGCACCTGCGGGACGGGCAGGCCCGCGGCGTGGGCGGCCCGGTAGGCCGCCGCCTCGGTGCCGGGGATGCCGTGCTCGTAGCGCAGGAGCCGGGACGTGTCGGCGCCCGTGACCTTGACGACGACGCGGCCCGGGACGTCGTCGGGCGTCACGCCGGGCCGCGGGGCGAGGTCGACCGCGAAGACGCTCGCGAACATCCCGCCGCTCAGCGGCTCGGACCGCAGCGCGTCGCCGAGCGGCGCCACGAGCGCCGCGAGCTGGTCGTCCGTGACCGTCGTCCTGGTGAGCACGCGGCGATGCTACCGCCCGGGCAGGCGGCGCCGGACGCGCGCCCGCGCCGGCCACCGGCCGCGGGTCAGGACGCCGTGAGCAGGCCCTGGTCCGTCACCGCGTCGAGGCTCAGGGTCCGGTACCCGTGGGTCTCGAAGAGCACCGTCACGCGGTCGTCGCCCTCGTAGCCCATGACGGTCCCCTCGCCGAACTCCGGGTGACGCACCGTCGTGCCCGTCGACCACGGCGCGGACGCGTCGTCGGCGGCCCTCTCCTCCGCGGTCCCGGCCCAGCAGCTGTCGCAGCGCCCGCACGGCTCGGGCAGCTCCTCGCCGAGGTAGGCGAGCAGGAACTGGCGGCGGCACTGCGGGGTCTCGGCGTACGCGCGCATCATCTGCAGGCGCGAGTCGTCGACCCGGCGCCGGGCCTCCGCGAGCTCGTGCGCGACGTCGGCCACCGCACCCGGGCGCGCGTCCTCGCCGGCGAGCGCCCGCGCGTCCTCCACGAGCGCGCGCAGGCGTGCGAGACGCCGCGGCAGCCGGGCCCGCCCTCCTGACGACGACGTGCCCGACGCCGGGCCGCCCCGGCCCAGGGCGCGCGCGACCTCGCGGAGGTCGTCGCGGTCGGGCACGCCGACCGCGAAGTAGCGCTGGAGGCCCAGGTCCTCCGGCCGGTAGAAGAGCACCGCGACGGCGGGCTCGCCGTCGCGGCCCGCGCGGCCGACCTCCTGGTAGTAGGCGTCCGGGGAACCGGGGACGTCCGCGTGCACGACGAACCGCACGTCCGGCTTGTCGATGCCCATGCCGAACGCGGACGTCGCGACCACGACGTCCACCTCGTCGTCCGTGAAACGCCGCTGGGCCTCGTCGCGCTCGGCCCGCCGCAGCCCGCCGTGGTAGGCCGCGGTGCGCAGGCCCGCCTCCGCGAGCGCGTCGGCGACCTCGGTCGTGCGACGTCGCGTGCCCACGTAGACGATTCCCACGCCGTGCTCGGCCTCCGCGCGCACCCGCTCGACGACCGCGCGGTCCTTGTCCGCCGCCTCGACCGTGCGCACGACCTCCAGCGCGATCCCCGGGCGGGCGAACCCGCGGACGATCACCGCGGCGTCGCGCAGGTGCAGGCGCTCGGCGACGTCCTCGCGCACGGGCGGGGACGCCGTCGCGGTGAGCGCGAGCACGGGCGGTCGCGGGTCGAGCGTGTCGAGGCGCTCGCCGACGCGCAGGTACTCGGGCCGGAAGTCGTGCCCCCAGGTCGAGACGCAGTGCGCCTCGTCGACCGCGACGAGGCTGGGCCGGGCCGCGCGGACGGCGTCGAGCACCTCCTCGTTGGCGAGCTGCTCGGGCGAGAGGAAGAGGAACTCCAGCTCGCCCGCGGCGGCGGCCTCGAGCGCGGCGCGGCGCTCGGACGCGGGCACGGCCGAGCTCACGGCGGCGGCCCGCGCGTCGTCGTCGCCGAGCTCGAGCAGGGAGCGCACCTGGTCCTGCTGGAGCGCGATGAGCGGCGAGACGACGAGCGTCGGCCCGGGCAGCTCGAGGCCGGGGAGCTGGTAGACCGCGGACTTGCCGGCCCCCGTGGGCAGCACGAGCAGGACGTCGCGGCCGTCGAGGAGCGCGGTGATCGCCTCGCGCTGCCCGGGGCGCAGGTCGCGGTAGCCGAAGACCTCCCGGGCGGTGTCGCGGACGTCGGCGAGGGTGGGCTCGTCGGTCACGGGCGGGGCACGTTGCGCAGGTTGGCGCGGGCCATCGAGACGACCTCGCCCATGCCGCCGCCGAGGACCTCCTTGCTCATCGCGACCGCGAACCCGCGGACCTGGCCCGCGGTGATGTTCGGCGGGATCGAGAGTGCCCGGGGGTCGGTGACGACGTCGACGAGTGCCGGCCCCGGCCGGTTCAGCGCCTCCTGGAGGGCGCGGCGCAGGTCCTTCGGCTTCTCGACGCGCACCGCCGGGATGCCGATCGCGTTCGCGACCGCGGCGTAGTCCACGGGCGGCGACTCGGTGCCGAACATCGGCAGGCCGTCGACGAGCATCTCGAGGCGCACCATGCCGAGGCTCGCGTTGTCGAACAGGACGACCTTGACCGGCAGGTCGTAGTGCTTGAGCGTCACGAGCTCGCCGAGAAGCATCGAGAGGCCGCCGTCACCGGCCATGGCGACGACCTGACGTTCACGGCCCCCTGCACGCCCGGCGGCCGCGGCGCCGATGGCGTGGGGGAGCGCGTTGGCCATCGAGCCGTGGATGAACGACCCGATGACGCGGCGCTTCCCGTTGGGCGTGATGTACCGCGCGGCCCACACGTTGCACATGCCCGTGTCGACGGTGAACACCGCGTCGTCGGCGGCGACCTGGTCGAGCGTGTCCGCGACGAACTCGGGGTGGATCGGCGTCGTGCGCTCGACCTTCTTGGTGTACGCCCCGACGACGCCGGTCATCGCCTTCTCGTGCTTGGCGACCATCGAGTCGAGGAACTTGCGCGACCGCGCCTTCTTCACGAGCGGCAGGAGCGCGCGCACCGTCTCGCCGACGTCGCCCACGACGGCGAGGTCGAGGCGCGTGCGCCGCCCGAGGTGGGTCGGGTCGACGTCGACCTGCGCCGTGCGGACCGACTCCGGGAGGAACTGGTCGTACGGGAAGTCGGTGCCGAGCAGCACGAGGAGGTCGCAGTCGTGCATGGCGTCGAACGCGGCGCCGTAGCCGAGGAGTCCGGACATGCCGACGTCGAACGGGTTGTCGTACTGGATGAACTCCTTGCCGCGCAGCGAGTGGCCCACGGGCGCGGCGATCTTGTCGGCGAGCGCGATCACGTCGTCGTGCGCGCCGCGCACGCCCGCGCCGGCGAAGATCGTGACCTTCTTCGCGGCGTCGATCGCGTCCGCGAGCTGCTGGACGGCGGTCGCGTCGGGGACGACGCGCGGGGGCGCGGGCCGGCACGCGACGTCGGGCACGGCGGCCGGGGCGTCGAGGTCGGCGACGTCGCCCGGGAGCGTGAGGACGGAGACGCCGCGGGCGCCGTACGCGTGGTGGATCGCGGAGTTGATGACGCGCGGCGCCTGCTCGGCGCTCGAGATCATCTCCGAGTAGACGGAGCACTCGGTGAACAAGCGGTCGGGGTGGGTCTCCTGGAAGAACCCGGTGCCGATCTGCTTGCTCGGGATGTGGCTCGCGATGGCGAGCACCGGCACGCGCGACCGGTTGGCGTCGTACAGGCCGTTGATGAGGTGGAGGTTCCCCGGCCCGCACGACCCCGCGCACACCGCGAGGTTGCCCGTGACCTCGGCCTCGGCAGCCGCGGCGAACGCGGCGGCCTCCTCGTGGCGCACGTGGATCCACTCGATCCCCTTGCCCGCGTTCTCGCCCGCGTTGGACCGGTGCACGGCGTCGACCACGGGATTGAGGCTGTCGCCGACGATGCCGTAGATCCGGCGCACCCCCGCCTCGATGAGCTGCGCGACGAGCAGGTCGGCGACCGTGCGGTTGCGCTTGTCCTGCGGGGAGCGACCGATTCCGAACGGCATGACGTACCTCCACGGTGGGCTGGGGTCGTCCTCCATCGTGCGACGGGCCGCCCGGCCGCGCAGCGCGAGCGGGCGTCTCGTGCGTCACCCTCCGCGCGGCCGGGCGCGCGGTCGCTCTCGACCGCGAGCCCGGCCCGGGTGCCTGGGGTCGCCCCCTCAGATTGCGGGCTCGGCGTGCGCCGCGAACGGCGTCCGGCGGCGCGCGACGGCCGCCGCCGCGTCGGCCTGCGCGAGCTCCCCGTGGATCCCCGCGCCGGCCATGACCCCGGCCGCCGCCGACGCGCCGACCTGCGCCATGAGGTCGCTCGAGTTGCCTGCGGCCCACACGCCCGGGACGGCGGTCTGGCCGCGCGGGTCGGCGGGCACGAACCGCCCGAGGGGCTGCTCCTCGAGCGTGCCACCGAGCTGCTCGAACAGCTCGCCGCGCGCGACGAACCGCGGCCCGACGACGACCGCGTCCACCGGGAACGACGTCCCGTCGGCGAGCACGACCGACCGCACGGACCGGCCGTCGACGTCGAGCCGCGCGACCTCCCCCTCGACCACGCGCACGCCGAGCGCCGAGAGCTGTTCCCACGTGGCGTCGTCGGGCTCGGGGGCGGTGTGCTGGAACAGCGTGACGTGGGGGGTGAGCTGGCGGAACAGCAGCACCTGGTGCGCCGCGGCGGGCCCGGTCGCGAGCACCGCGATCCGCTGGCCGCGCACCTCCCACCCGTGGCAGAACGGGCAGTGCAGCACGCTCGACCCCCAGCCCTCGCGGACCCCGGGGACGTCGGGCAGCTCGTCGACGAGACCGGTCGCGAGCAGCACGCGGCGCGCGCGGACCGTCCCGCCGTCGTCGAGCGTGAGCGTGAAGCCGGAGCCGGCGTCGCCGTCGGCGCGGGCGACGCGCGCGTCGCGGACCTCGGCGCCGTAACCCTCGGCCTCGGCGCGGCCGGTGGCGAGCAGCTCGCGCGGCGGCACGCCCTCGCGCCCGAGCAGGTTGTGCGCGCCCTCCGCGGGCGCGTTGCGGGGCTCGCCGGCGTCGAGCACGACGACGGACCGCAGCGACCGCGCGAGCGTGACCGCCGCGCTCAGCCCGGCGGGCCCGCCGCCGACGATCGCGACGTCGTAGGGGGCGTTCTTCTCGGTGGGGGTGTCCATGACTCTCCTCGGCAGGGGACGGGGGTCCACCGCTGAGTGCGTGAAACAGTCGCGGGGATCGGCCCGGACGGCGACTGTTCGATGCACTCAGCGGGGGCGGCGGGCGGCCCAGACGACGCGGCCGCCCCGGGCGCGGACGGTGTGGTCGGTGGTGCCGGGCGCGGTCGCGGCGAGCACGGCGTCGAGCGCGGCGAGGTCGGCGGGCTCCAGCTGGTCCGCCAGGTGCTCGCGCTGGCGCAGCGCGGTGGCGTGCGCCCAGCGGGACGTGTCCGGCCCCGGCGGCACGACGGCGCTTGGCTCGCGCCGGTCCACCACCTCCAGCCCGGCGTCGGTCAGGTACGGGGTCCAGTCGGGGTAGCGGTTCCAGCCGGCGTGCGCCATGGCGCTCTCGAGGTGCGCGGCGAGGTCGGTGTGGTCCGCGCCGTCGGGCAGGACGGGCGACCTCGCGGTCATCTCGACGACGACGAGCAGGCCGCCCGGGGCGAGCGCGTCGCGGGCGTCGTGCAGGACGCGCGCCGGGTCGGCGACGTGGTGCAGCGAGGCCGACGCCCACACGACGTCCGCGACGCCGACGGGCGGCCACCCGGCGTCGAGGTCGGCCTCGACGGTGCGCACGCGGTCCGCGAGACCGGTCCCGGCGAGCCGGGCGCGCAGGCGGTCGAGCATCGCGGCGTCCGCGTCGACGGCGGCGACCTCGGCCTCCGGGAACGCCCGCGCGAGCGCCCGGGTGCCGGTGCCGGTCCCCGCACCGAGGTCGACCACGGCGCGCGTCGGGTCCGGGGCGTGCCCGACGGCGACCGCCACGGCCTCGTCGAGGAGATGCCCGAAGACGAGCGCGTCGAGCTCGAGCAGCTCGGCCAGCCCGGCGCCGTCGTGCGGGCCGTGGGCGTGGGTGTGGCCGTGCTCGAGCGCGTTGCCGGGGGTGTGACCGTGCTCAGCGGGGTGCCCCGGGGCGTGACCGTCGCGGTGCGGGGAGACCGCGACGGCGGCGTCGGGGGTGGGCGCGGGGCGCCCGGGGGCGGGGAGGTCCATGGCTCCACCGTAGGACGACCGTGCGCGGCGAGCATAGGATCTTGCTCATGACGCAAGAACCGGACCTCGACGCCGTCGTGCGGCAGCGCATCCGCGGGCTGCGGCTCGCGCGCGGCTGGACGCTCGACGCGCTCGCCGCGCGCTGCTTCCTCAGCCCGTCCACGCTCAGCCGGATCGAGACCGGGCACCGGCGCATCGCGCTCGACCAGCTCGTGCCGATCGCCCGCGCGCTCGGCACGACCCTCGACCAGCTCGTCGAGCCCGTCGACGACGAGGACGTCGTGATCCGGCCCGAGCCGCAGCGCCGCCCGGGGGAGACCACGTGGCTGCTGTCGCGCGAGCGGACCGGGACGATGGTCGCGAAGATGCGCCTGACGCCCGAGCGCGCCGTCGGGCCGGAGCACCAGCGCGTCCACCCGGGGCACGAGTGGTTCACCGTGCTGTCCGGGACGGCCGTCGTCTACCTCGCGGACCGCCGGATCCTCGTCCACGAGGGCCAGGCGGCGGAGTTCTCGACGATGGTGCCGCACTCGTTCGGCGCGCACGACGGCCCGGTCGAAATCCTGACGATTTTCGACCAGGAGGGCGAGCGCGCCCACCATGAATCCTAGACGATGAGCGCCCCGCAGGAGCCGTCAGTACGCGCCGCTATCCGGGGAAAAGAGGAGTGCAATCTCGACTAGTGATTAGAGAATCTCGCGCACAACCTGGACAATCGTAGCGATAGCGGCGGCCGCACCCAGGACGGCCCCGAGCCGCCGCGCAAGGCGGCGTCTCTTAGCCGGCGCTTCGCGGAGTTCCAGTTCGACACCATCAAGCGGTTCAGCTAACCGTCGACCAGACAGATTACCGGATGACGGCGCTTGTGCCCCAAGCAGCCGTCGCTGCTCGATCATCTCTTCGGCGTAACTGCAACAGAGAGAAGCATCAAAATTTCGGCGCACGCCCCGGAGCGATCCAACACCTCCAATATGCGAAAACCTGGATCGCCAGTATTTCGGATCGTCGGGTTCTAGCCGTCGCTGAGGAAGTCCCCATGACCTGGAGACCACCGCCCACACCTGCCCCTCCTCCAGATACCCGATCGCGTCGGCAAGAGAGGGGTTATCCACGCCTGCCTCTCGTGCTCGCGCGGTACTCTGGGCAAGTATCGCGTAGGCCGGATGATCCCCGTTACGCCAACTAGTCTGGTCTAGCAGCTCCACGGCGAGACGACGACCAGCCACCTCGTGGCGTCCAACGTCACCCCACGACTCGAAGAACAGGTTTCGATGCCGAATCTCGTCCACGAGGGGCTCAAAGTCCCACAATCCTCGACCACCGTCTCGCCAGTCGCTTGGTATCACGTGCATCGCTACGAGTCTGGCGCGATCTAGCGGGGCCTCCTTCAGCACAGGCCCGAGGGCGTATTGTGACACCGTTTCCCAAAGCCCGATCGCCTCTAGGTAGTCAGCCATGCGGCTTGCCCATGACGATCTCGCAACGTCGACGGACGAGGGGTCCGCCCCACCTGCAACCGCGTCACAGTACAACTTGCAGAGATGTGCGACGCCGCCGGACCAATCCAGCACGGCGGAAACCCTCCGACCGGAGGTTGCAACTGTTGGCCATAAAAGTCGAATATCGGAGCGCTCAAGAAGTGGGGCGTGGAACGGCGCGAACACGCTATCGAGGGTAGAGATCCCACGAAGTCGCTCCTCGAGCAAGCGGAGGGGGCGTCTAGAGGCCACGAGGAGCCGTAGCCCTCTCGCGCCACCATACTGAACCTGCTCGCGTAGGTTGCGAAGAAAATCAGCGCCATCCGGAAAGCGCTCGACTGCATCGAACTCGTCGACGATCAAGATTGGCGCTGGCGCTAGGTCGAGCCGTGTGCGAAGATCTCGCCAGCCGACCAGGCTCGGGATCTCGGCCGTGCCACCAACGATCGCTCCAAGGAGCGCTCTTATAGCGTCTGAACCAGAGCGACAACTTTGAAGGTCCACACGGGCGGCGTCCATGGAACCGCTGGAAATTGACTCGCGAACCCGTTCCAGAATCCAGGTCTTTCCTGAACCCGGTGGGCCAACCACGGAACAGTTGCCGCCGCTGCGGAGTTGATCAGATACGCGGTCGCAAAAGGTCTCGATTGGCGTCATAAGCCCTGCCGAAGATACTCGGCGAAGAGCGGCATCTTGATCCGAACGCCGTTGTCCCACTCGAGGACGTCTCTCTTTAAGAGATCGTTTATGACAAGTTGGTCGTCGGCCCCTTCGACGACATCCGACACGTCGACCACTTGATTACCTGCGCCAGCGAGGGCCGCGATTCGCGCTAGGACGGTGAAAGGGTACTCAGCGTCGGGATCGAAACGCTCGGCGGTCTCGCCGTCACCCTCCAAAGCTACAAGTCCCGTGTTGTCCGCCGTAAGCAAGCAGTCAAATCGGAAGGGGTCCAGCTTCTCTGGACCTGAAACCAGGGATTCAACGGCATCGTCCACGTCGACCTCAGTAATCTGGGGCTTCCGACGTTGGTTTGCTAAACGCACGATGCGATCGCACAGCACCTGCGTAAAGAAGGGATGTCCGCGCGTGTGCTCATATATCGACTCAAGCGAGTATCCGGTGTATCGAGAGCTTCCGTCCGATTCCAAGATCGGCTTGTCCGCGAGACTGCGCGTCTCATCGAGGGCAAGATATCCTAGTCGAACGGGCGCCATGCTCGAGAATTCGTTTGGAAATCGCTGCATAAACAGCGGCATGGTGTCTTGGCCAATAATCAAACTTGAGAACGCTCGTGACTCAAGAAGAGCCTTCCATTGCCGCATGAACTCCCGGATGTCCTCGCGGGCCTTGTCCTGATAGTCGCGGCCCCTGAGGACCTCGAAGAGATATGTGAACTCGTCGAAGAGGAATATGTATCGAACTCGAGGCCAGCTGGCGGTGCGCGAGAGCATTGCCCTGCCAGCAGCGAGTGCTGACTGCAGGCTTTCCAGCGGACGAGAGTCGATCTTGTCTTCTGCCGGCCAAAGGCGCATGAGTTGATCAAAACTGGTTCCGTCGAGATTCTCCAGCATGCGAAGGCGGATTTGATCAAGCACACTTCGCACAAATGAAACTGTCAGATTATCTCGGTCGAGAATCCCCACGGATACGGAAGTCACAATAGCAGGCTTCGCGGAGCAGAGTCGCCTTACTTGTTCAATTAGACTTGTTTTCCCGCTTCGCTTCTGCCCGTAGAGGGCGAACCCGGTCCCGAGTGGCCCATTCCGTAGCTGGTCTACGAGATCCGTGAGCAGTTCCGTCCGCCCAAAGAACATCTGGGGGTCTTCGACTGCGGTGCCGCCAGCGTATGCCCGGTAGGGATTCGGTATCGCCTCAAAGTGAGATTCCGGAACAAGATTATAGAGAATCGTCTGTATGGGTGAGAGTCGCGTTTCGCCCGTTAGGGTCTTATATCGCAGTTGAGCACGAATGCTGAGTTGCGACTCACCAAATGTCAGAGTGTGATCCAGCACGGCGACGCTGCGGACCGTCCGTGTTTCGCCAGCCTCTTGCCGCGAAATGAGCGGAGCCCCCGTCAAGTGCTGGATTTTCTCTGAGTCGTCAAAAACAACCTCGATTGAGCTAGCTGGTGCTAGGCCGGCTTCTATCTGGACTCTGAGGGGCAGCTCGACCTCGCCGGTTCGCGAAATGGCTACGCGGGTTGCGGACTTTTTCACCGTGAATCGAGGTCGTGGGTCGAACTTCTGGAGCGTCGACCGCCAATGCTCTTCTGTTATGCGCCTTAGGTGCTCTGCCGCCACTCCAAGAGGGAGTGTCTCACTGCTGGAGTGTCGCTTAATCTGTTCAGTTTTGGACTTTATTACTGACCGACAGTGGTCTACCTTTGAAAAATCGTCGCTTTCGCGCATTTTGGCAAACTGGACAATCGCGTCTCGCAGATTCGCGGTGAGGTCTCGGATGTCGAAGTCGATTAGTGCACGTTCTGCGTCGTCACATTTTGCGATAAGTTGGTCAATCTGTTGGCGCTGTAAGTCTCGGGGGATGGCGCCTGTGCCTGTGAGGAACGCGGTGTTGAAGGGCGCTAGCAGGTCGCCCAGCCGAGGGGGCATGGTCGCTGCCGTCCAGCCTGGATGCGACTGTAGCTGCACTTCGATCGTGACGATTGCTGTCGTTGGAAAGGTATAGCTCTTCTCGGTGCCGTCCTGGCGCACTTGGACTGCGTGCGGACTTACTTGTAGCACGGTCCCAGTGATCACATGAGTCTGCTGGCCCGCGAGCAGTATGCGTACGTACTCACCCATGTGCACGTAGGTCGTGTCGACGGCGCTCACCCGCGTAGATTACGGGACCGCCGCTTGGTGAGCGACGGCCGATGAGGGTGATATTCCGGCAGCAGGCCGAGACGAGAAGCGCCCCGCACGCCTATGCATCCGGTGAGGACCGCATCAGCGGGTCGGCGTGCCGTCTTCGACAGCCTCGCGGTCGGCGCTGCGTCGCAGCGACCGCAGGGCCACGAGCACCAGCACGACGGCGAGCGCGGCCGCGGCGACGACGACCTCGAACCCGGCGTGGGCGCCACCCGCGTCGATGCGCGACCCGGCGACGGACGAACCGATCGACACCCCGACGCCGAGCGACGTCCCGACCCACGCGAGGCCCTCGGTGAGCTGGGTCGGCGCCACGAGGTTCTGCACGAGGTTGTTGCCGTTGATGAGCGTCGGCGCGATGGCGAACCCGGTGACGAACATGACCGCCGCGAGGACGGGGATCGACGTGACGAAGAAGAACAGCGAGACGCCCGCGGCGAGCGCGACGATCCCGATGACGAACCGGCGCCACAGCGGGGACACCCAGTGGCGGGCGCCGTAGACGAGGCCGGAGATGAGCGATCCCAGGGCGAACACGGCGAGGATGACGCCGGCGGCGCCCTTCTGGCCCTCCTCCTCGGCGAACGCGATGGTCGAGACGTCGGTCGCGCCGAACACGATGCCCATCGCCACGAAGATCACGGCGAGCACGACCATCCCCGTCGACCGCATGGCCGAGCGCTGCTTGACGCCGGCCTCGGGCACGACGACGGGCGGCTCGGTCGCGCGCTGGGACAGGAACCACAGCCCGCCCACGACGGCCGCGACCAGGGGGACGATCAGGCCCGCCGACGGCGACACGCTCGTGGCGAGCACGGTCGCGAGCACGGGCCCGACGACGAACACGAGCTCGTCGAGCGCGGACTCGAGCGAGTACGCGGTGTGCAGGCGCCGCGCGTCGGGCACGACGTGCGTCCAGCGCGCGCGGACCATCGAGCCGTACGACCCCTGCGTCGCGCCGGAGACGGCGGCGAACACGTAGAGCGTCCACTCGGGCGCGCGGAGCACGGCGCACAGGATGAGCCCGCCGAGCCCGAGCGTCGCGGCGGCGAGCAGCGGCAGCATGACGACGCGCTGCCCCGTGCGGTCCACGAGGCGCGCGATCTGCGGCGACACGACCGCCTGCGCCACGACGAGCGCGGCCGCGACGCGTCCCGCGAGCGCGTACTCGCCGTAGATGCCCTGGATCATGAGGATCGTGCCGATGCCGACCATCGACATCGGCAGGCGCGCGACGAGCGCCGCGGCGGAGAACCGCCACGCGCCGGGCAGCGTGAGCACGGCGCGGTAGGGGTTGCGGGAGGCCCGGACCTCGGCGTCGGGCGCGGTGCCCGACGTCGTCCCCTCGGTCGTCAGGTCGTCCCGCCGGTGCTCGGGGTTCTCGGGGTCGTCAGCGCGCGACGGGGAATCCTGGACCACCGTCCCAGTGTCGCACCCGGAAGCCGTCCGGCCGGTAGCGAATCCGTGTCGCCACGCCCGACGTGACCGCCGTCTCAGGGGTCGCGCCGTGGTTGTCCGGGGGGCGCCGGGCCGACGACGATGGCGGCATGACCGACAGCCCCGCACCCCGCACGCCCACCGTCACCGTCACCGACGAGGGCGACCGCTTCGAGGCCCGCACCGACGACGGCGTCGTCGCCGGCTTCGCCGCCTACGTGCGGGAGCCGGGCGCGGTGATCTTCACGCACACCGAGGTCGACCCCGCGTTCGAGGGGCGCGGCGTCGGGTCCGCGCTCGCCGCCGGCGCGCTCGACAGCGTGCGGGAGTCGGGCGAGCGCGTCGTCGCGCTGTGCCCCTTCATCCGCGCGTACGTCGAGCGGCACCCGGAGTACGAGGACCTGACCCGGCGCTGAGCGCACAAGAGCCCCGGTCCGTCGGGACCGGGGCTCTCGCGGCAGGCGCGGGCGGCGTCAGGAGATCGTGCCGGTGCCCTCGCCCTCGATGCGCTCGTCGTGCAGGAGCTCGCCCTCCGCGTCCACGGGCGTGATCACGGCGTCGAACGTGATCGGCGAGCCGGGCTGGTAGCGGAAGTTCGTCGCGTACGAGTACGACTGGCCCGTCGTGAACGGGTACACCGACGGCTCGCGGTACGCCTGGTTGTGCATCGCGTCGTCGTGCACGCCCTGCGCCTCGTACAGCGCGTCGTCGACGATCGTGTCCATGCCCTGCATGTACGGCCAGTCGTCGTAGCGCTCGTCGATGCTCACGAGGCTCGAGCCGAGGTCGATCGGGTCGCCCTCGTTCGTGATGACGTAGTTGATGAAGACGATGTCGTCGCCCGCGGCGATGAGCGGCTGGTTGGTCTCGGGGTCGACGAACAGGCCGTCCTTCGAGGCCTGGGTGACGCCCACCTGGTAGACGTCGACGCGCACGTCGCCGACGTTGAACGTCGAGATCTGCTCGCCCGGCGTCGCGACGGGGTTGGCCCAGTCGGGGAGCTCGCCGTCCGAGCCGGTCTCCGCCGCCGCGTCGTCGGTCTCCTCGGCGTCCTCGGCGGGCGCGGACTCCTCCGTCGTCGTCTCCTCGGGGGCCGACGTCTTCGGGGCGTCCCCGCCGTCGACGGCGACGGTGCACGCGGTGAGGCCGAGCGCGAGCGCGGCGGCGACGGTCAGGCGGGCGGCGGTACGGGCGGGACGCATGAGTGCTCCGGTGGTTCGGGGAGGGGTTCCGCACGGACCTTACCCACAGACGGGCCGCGGGCTCGATGGGGAGCGGTGCCCATGGGGCCCCGGACCGGGACCTTCGCCTGTTGCGCTGCCCCGGCGGCGCGGGGACCCTTCCCCTATGCCTCGGCACGCTCTCCCCCCGCTCCGCCCTGCACGCCCCGGACCGGCCGGCCCCTCCCGCACGCCCCGAGGACGCCGGTGACCGCGCTGCGCGTCGAGCGCGCCGACGTGGTGGTGGTCGGGGGCGGCGCCGCCGGGCTGAGCGCGGCGCTCGCCGTCGCCGAGGCAGCGGCCCGCGACGTCGGTCGCGCCCCCGTGGTCGCGCTCGTGTCGAAGGTGTACCCGATGCGCTCGCACACGGTCGCCGCCGAGGGAGGCGCGGCGGGCGTCGTGGGGGACGACGACTCGCTCGAGCAGCACGTCGCCGACACGCTCGCGGGCGGCGCGGGGCTGTGCGAGGACGACGCCGTCCGGTTCGTCGTGGAGCGCGCGGCCGGCGAGCTCTACCGGCTCGAGCGGTGGGGGCTGCCGTGGTCGCGCACCGACGCCGGCGACGTGGCCGTCCGCCGGTTCGGCGGCATGAGCCGCGCGCGCACCTGGTTCGCCGCCGACAAGACCGGCTTCCACCTCCTGCACACCCTGTTCCAGACGTCGCTGCGGCACTCCGGCGCCGACGGTCCCGTCCGCCGGTACGACGAGCACCACGTGCTCGACCTCGTGGTCGACGACCCGGGCGGGCCGGACGCGCGGGTGCGCGGCGTCGTCGTGCACGACCTGCACCGCGGCGAGCCGCTGCTCCTGGAGGCGCCCGCCGTGGTCCTCGCGACGGGTGGCTCGGCGCGCGCGTGGGGGACCAGCACGAACGCGGGCATCTGCACGGGCGACGGCACCGCGATGGCGCTGCGGGCGGGCGTGCCGCTGCGCGACCTGGAGTTCCTCCAGTTCCACCCGACCGGCCTCCCGGGCAGCGGCATCCTGCTCACCGAGGCCGCGCGCGGCGAGGGCGGGGTGCTGCTCGACGCCGACGGCCGCCGCTACCTCGCCGACTACGGGCTCGGGCCCGAGTCGCCCGTCGGGGCGCCCGTGCCGCGCACCATGGAGCTCGGGCCGCGCGACCGCCTGTCGCAAGCGTTCTGGCACGCCGACCGCGACGGCCGCACGATCCCCACGCCCGACGGCGGCGTCGTCCTGCTCGACCTGCGGCACCTCGGCAAGGAGCGGCTCGCCGAGCGGCTGCCGCTCGTGACCGGCCTGGCCAAGCAGTTCGCGGGCGTCGACCCGGCGGCCGAGCCCGTCCCCGTCCGCCCGACGGCGCACTACACGATGGGCGGCATCCGTACCGACGCGCGCGGCACGACCGGCGTCGCCGGGCTGTTCGCCGCGGGGGAGTGCGCCTCCACCGGCCTGCACGGCGCCAACCGGCTCGGGTCCAACTCGCTCGTCGAGACGCTCGTCGTCGGGCGCGCGGCGGGCGAGGCGGCGCTCGTGTGGTCGCGGGAGATGGGCCCGCCCGGGGCCGACGGCGGGCCCTCGGCCCTCCCGACGGGTCCCGCCGTCGTGGACCGGGCCGCCGAGATCGCCGACGGCTACCTCGCGATGCGCGGCCGGGGGACCGAGCCGCCCGCCGCGATCCGGGCCGAGCTCGGGCGCGTCCTCGACGCCGACGCCGGGATCTACCGCGACGCCGACGGCCTGCGGCGGGCGCTCGGGGCCGTCGAGGACCTGCGGGCCCGGTACGACGACGTGCGCGTCGCCGACACGAGCGCCGTGCTCAACACCGACTGGGCGACGACCGTCGAGCTCGGCGCGACGCTGCTCGTCGCGCACGCGACCGTCGCCGCCGCGCTCGCGCGGGAGGAGTCGCGCGGCGCCCACCAGCGGCTGGACTTCCCGGCGCCGGACGCGGTGGCGCGCCACTCCGAGGTCCGCCTCGGCGCGGGCGGCACCATCGAGGTGGCGCACGTCCCGGTGGGTGCCGGGACCCCCGCCGAGCACGGGGTTGCCGTCGGGAAGGGTCCGGAGACGACGACAACGTCGTTCTCGGCGAAGGAGGGAGAGGGCGCGTGAGCGAGCAGACGGTGCGGCTGGAGGTCGCGCGCACGTCGCCCGACGGCGCGAGCACCGGCGGGCGGGACGTGTTCGACGTGCCCTACGACGACCGCACGTCCGTGCTCGACGCGCTCCAGTGGGTCAAGGACCACGCCGACCCCACGCTGACGTTCCGGTGGTCGTGCAAGATGGCGGTCTGCGGGAGCTGCGGCGTCATGGTCAACGGACGCCCGGTGCTCGGGTGCGAGACGTTCGTGCGCGGCTACCGCACGTCCGGCCTCGTCGTCGAGCCGCTCGCGCACGCCGAGGTGCTCCGCGACCTCGTCGTCGACACCGACACGTTCCTCGGCAAGCTCGCCACCGTGCAGCCCTGGCTCGTGCCCGACGGCGCCACGCGCCTCCCGCTCGTCGACCCGCCCGCAGCGGGGGTCGGGGCTGAAGCCGGCGCCGGGGCGGGGGCCGGCGCCGGGGGCGAGGTGGGCGAGGACGTCGACGGCTCGCCGACGCCGGACGGTGGCGACGTGCTGCGGGCGGTCGGGCCGGCGTCGGGCCACCGGCAGACGCCGGGCGAGCTCGCCGCCTTCAAGGGCTTCGCCGAGTGCATCGACTGCATGCTCTGCTACGCGGCGTGCCCGCAGCTCGACGTCGCGCCCGACTTCCTCGGCCCGGCCGTCGTCGCGACGGCGCGCCGCTGGGACGAGGACTCGCGCGACGCGGGCGAGCTCGACCGCGCCGACGTCCTCGACACCGAGTTCGGCGCCTGGCCGTGCATCCAGGTCGGGGCGTGCACGCAGGTCTGCCCGAAGGGCGTCGACCCGGCCCGCGCGCTCCGCGACGCCCAGCGCGTCGCGACGGACACGTGGGACGCCCGCGAGCGCCGTCGGACGACGTAGCCCCTCTCGCGAGGGAGAGCCCTGGTCCCGCGAGGTAGAGGCGAGGTCCCGCGAGGTAGAGCCCCGGTCCCGCGAGGTAGAGGCGTGGTGGTGACCACGCCTCTACCTCGGCGGGGTCGTCAGCTCCCGAGGGCCGCGGAGACGACGTCCTTCGCCTCGGCCTGGACCTGGGTCAGGTGCTCGGCGGAGACGAACGACTCGGCGTAGATCTTGTAGACGTTCTCCGTGCCCGACGGCCGGGCCGCGAACCACGCGTTCTCGGTCGTCACCTTGAGCCCGCCGATCGGGGCGTCGTTGCCGGGGGCGTTCGTGAGCTTCGCGGTGATCGGCTCGCCCGCGAGCTCGGTCGCGGTGACCTGCTCGGGCGAGAGCTTGCCGAGCGTCGCCTTCTCCTCGAGGGTCGCCGGCGCGTCGACGCGCGCGTACCAGGACTCGCCGTAGCGCTCGACGAGGTCGCGGTGGTGCTCGGACGGCGTACGGCCCGTCGTCGCGATGATCTCCGACGCGAGCAGCGCGAGGAGCAGGCCGTCCTTGTCCGTGGACCAGACGCGGCCGTCCTTGCGGAGGAACGACGCCCCCGCGGACTCCTCGCCGCCGAACCCGACCGAGCCGTCGAGCAGGCCGGGCACGAACCACTTGAACCCGACGGGGACCTCGACGAGCCGACGGCCGAGCCCGCCCGCGACGCGGTCGATGAGCGCGGACGACACGAGCGTCTTGCCGATCGCGGCGTCGTCGCGCCAGCCCTCGCGCGCGCCGCCGTAGAGGTACTGGATCGCGACGGCCAGGTAGTGGTTGGGGTTCATGAGCCCGGCGTCGGGCGTGACGATCCCGTGGCGGTCGGAGTCGGCGTCGTTCCCGGTGGCGACGTCGAACGGTGCGCCACCCTCGGCGTTCCCGGACTCCCCGGTCATGCCCGCGACGAGGGACGCCATCGCGTACGGCGAGGAGCAGTCCATGCGGATCTTGCCGTCCCAGTCGAGCGTCATGAACGCCCAGCGAGGGTCGACCTGCGGGTTGACGACCGTGAGGTCGAGCCCGTACCGCTCGCCGATCTCGCCCCAGTACTCGACCGACGCGCCGCCCAGCGGGTCGGCGCCGATCCGCACGCCGGAGTCGCGGATCACGTCGAGGTCGAGGACGTTCGCCAGGTCGTCGACGTACGTGGTGAGAAAGTCGTGCTTGTGCACGTGCTCGGACGTGAGCGCCTGGGTCAGCGGCACGCGCGGCACGCTGCCGACGCCGGTGCGCAGGATCTCGTTCGCGCGGTCCGCGATCCAGCCGGTCGCCTCGGACCCGGCGGGGCCGCCGTGCGGCGGGTTGTACTTGAAGCCGCCGTCGCGCGGGGGGTTGTGCGAGGGCGTGACGACGATCCCGTCGGCGAGGCCGGGGCCGGTGGTGCGGACGCCGTCGACCGTCGTCGCCTCGTTGTGCAGGAGGATCGACTGCGAGACGGCGGGGGTCGGGGTGAACGAGTCGCGCGCGTCGACGTACGTCTGGACGCCCGCCGCGACGAGGACCTCAAGTGCGGTCTGCCACGCCGGGAGCGACAGCGCGTGCGTGTCGCGCCCGATGAACAGCGGCCCGTCGGTGCCCTGCGAGCGCCGGTACTCGACGATCGCGGCCGTGATCGCGATGATGTGCGCCTCGTTGAACGCGTGATCCAGGCTCGACCCCCGGTGGCCCGACGTGCCGAACACGACCTTCTGGGCGGGGTCGTCGACGTCGGGCGCGAGGTCGTAGTAGGCGCCGACCACGGCGTCGACGTCGATGAGGTCGCTGGGCTGGGCGGGCATGCCGGCGCGGGGATCCATGGGTCGATCCTGCCAGGGGTGGCGCCCGCACGTCAGCCGGGACGGACGTCGTGGCGCGGGACCTTCGGCACGACCTCCCTAGCCTGCGGGGTGGGGGTCCTCCGGCGCGGCCGCGGGGTCGTCGGACCGGTCGGCGCTCGCGCTGTCGATGGCCAGCTCGACGGCGTCGAGCAGACGGTCGAGGCTCGCGTCGAAGGGCCCCTGCGGCGCGTCGAAGCCGCCCGCGACGTAGACGCGCGTCATGACGGGGTAGCGCTCGACGTCGAACCAGTCCTCCCAGAAGCTGCCGAGGGTCGTCCAGTACTCGTCGTTGCCCACGCCGGTCGCGTCGCGCTCGGTCCGCTCGGCGATCGTGGCGCGCGCGAGGCCCTGGACGTAGTTGTCGACGAGGCCGAGCGTGTCGACGACCTGGAGCTCGGAGAGACCGGTGTCGACGATGGTCCGCAGCCCGGCCTCCTGGGCGTCGAGCACGTGCGGCGCGAGCGGGGCGCGCCACATGTTGGTCTGGAGGATCCACGGGTGGCGCAGGTAGAGGTTCCACAGCTCGTGCGCGTACTGCGCGAGCGCGGGCCGCCACGGGGCTCCCGCGGCGGGGAGGTCGAGCTCGGCGTACGCGCGGTCGATCATGAGGTCGACGAGCTCGGTGCGGCCGGGCACGTAGGTGTAGAGCGACATCGCCCCGACGCCGAGCTCGGTCGCGACGCGGCGCATGGACAGCGCGTCGAGCCCGCCCTCCTGCGCGACGGCGATCCCCGCCCGCACGACGTCGTCGAGCGTGAGGCGCGGCTTGCGGCCGCGAGTCGCGGGGGCAGGCGGGTCCCACAGGAGCGCGAGGCGGCGCGTGATCTCGGGGGTGCGGACGATCTCGGTGAACTGGGCGCGCGCGTGCTCGGCCGCCTGCACCGCGGAGGCGACCCCGGCGTCCGCGGCGGCCGCGACGCCGCGCGGACGCTCGGAACCCTCGGGGTCCGGGGTCGCGGGCGGGGTCGGCGCGGTGGCCGACGGCGCACGGTCGGCCGCGCGGGCGTCGGTCGGGTCGGTCGTCACGTCCGTATCCTCCCCGACTTCCCGCGGGATCTCGCCTTCGGCGCCGTCGCGCGCCGAAGGCTTGCCTTTTCCCGTACACCGTATGCTAGCGTGGTCGCTCCATTTCAGTACGGCGTACGAGAGGGTGGCTCCGGTGATCCGAGCCCGCGGCCTGACCAAGACCTTCCACCGCAAGAAAGAGACCGTCGAGGCCGTCAAGGGCATCGACGTCGACGTCCGGGAGGGCGAACTCGTCGCCTTCCTCGGCCCGAACGGGGCCGGCAAGTCCACGACCTTGAGGATGCTGACGAGCCTCCTCGCACCGACCGCCGGGACCGCGGAGGTCGCCGGGTACGACGTCGCGCGCGACCCGGCGCGGGTCCGCTCGCGCATCGGCTTCATCGGCCAGGGCAACGGCGGCGGGTTCTCCTACCGCGTGCTCGACGAGCTCCACAACCAGGGCCGCTTCTACGGGCTGGCGCCCACCGAGTACACGCGGCGCGCCGCCGAGCTCCTCGACGCCCTCGACCTCGGCGGGCTCGAGAAGCGGACCGTCCAGTCGCTGTCCGGCGGCCAGCGCCGTCGCCTCGACGTCGCGCTGGGGCTGATGAACCACCCGCCGCTGCTCTTCCTCGACGAGCCGACCACGGGCCTCGACCCCCACGCCCGCGCGAACCTCTGGGAGCACATCGCGGCGATGCGCGAGCGCTACGGCATGACGATCGTGCTCACGACCCACTACCTCGACGAGGCTGACAGCATGGCGGAGCGCGTCGTCGTCATCGACCACGGGGAGATCATCGCCGACGCCACCCCGGACTCCCTCAAGCACGACCACGCGGACGACGTCATCACGCTCGCCGTGGTCCCGGCGCCCGGTGGCGGCGCCCGGGGAGAGGCGTCGCCGGGAACGGTGCCCGACGTCGTCGGCCGCGTCCGCGCGTCCCTCGCCGAGGACGCGGGCGAGGTCGCGACCACGAACGGCCCGGACGGCGTCGTGACGGTCCGCATCTCGACGACGCACGGCGCCGACCGTCTCCCGGAGGCCATCGAGGCGCTGCGCGTCGCGGGGCTGGCCGTGCGCTCGGCGGAGCTCAAGCAGGCGAGCCTCGACGACGTCTTCCTCAACCTCACCGGCCGCAGCCTGCGAGAGGAGGCCGCATGAGCACGCGGACCGACCTGGCGGGCGCGCGCGTCGGGGCACCGGCCGCCGGTGCCGACACGTCGATGCGGACCGGCGTCGCGAAGTTCGTCGGGGACACGTGGGCCGTCTTCACGCGCGAGATCCTGCTCGTGCTGCGCGACCCGTTCACGCTGATCTTCTCGCTGCTGCAGCCGCTGATCTTCCTCGGTCTCTTCGGCCCGCTCCTCACGGGCGCGGTCGGCGGGTTCGGTGGCGGCGCGCCCGGGGGCGGCGGGTCGACGGCCGAGACGCTGCAGTGGTTCGTCCCGGGCGTGATCGTCATGATCTCGCTGTTCGGCACGTCCATGAGCGGGTCGAACCTGCTCTACGAGATGATGACCGGCTCCTACGAGCGCGTGCTCGCGACGCCGCTCGACCGCTCCGCGATCCTCGTCGGGCGCTCGCTCAAGGAGTTCGCGCCGCTCGTCGTGCAGGGGCTGCTCATCGCGCTCGTGTGCGTGCCGTTCGGCTTCACGCTCTACCCGCTGCACCTGCTCGTCGGGCTGCTGCTGCTCGGGCTGTTCGGCATCGGGGTGGGCGCGCTGTCGATCGCGCTCGCGCTCGCCGCGAAGAACCGCGAGTGGCTGTTCTGGGGAGTGCAGCAGTCGCTGCTGTTCCCGCTGCTCATCCTCTCCGGCATGATGCTGCCGCTCGAGGCCGGACCGGCGTGGATGCGCACCGCGGCGCTCTTCAACCCGCTGACCTACATCGTCGACGCGGAGCGCGCGCTGCTCGCCGGGTCGTTCGCCGACCCCGACGTGCTGTGGGGCTTCGTCGCCGCGGCGGTGACGTGCGCCGTCGGGCTGTGGGTCGGCATCCGCCGTACCCGCAAGACCGTCTGACGCCTCACCGGTCGTCCTCCACCTCGTCCAACCACGACGTGAGGACGGCGGTGGCCGCCGCCGTGAGCGCCGCACCGTGCCGGCGGGCGTCCTCGCGGAGCGCTCGCGGGTCGATCCCCGCGCCGGCGAGCTCGTGGGCGTGGCCCACGAGCCACTGCTCGATCCGCGCAGGGTCGGCCTCGACGTGGAACTGGAGGCCGAGGGTCGAGCGGCCGTGGGAGAAGGCCTGGTTGGGGAACCCCGGCGTCGCGGCCAGCCGCCTCGCGCCCTGCGGTATCGCGAAGGCGTCACCGTGCCAGTGCAGGACGGGGACGCCCGCGAGGGGCGCCAGCACGGACCGCTGCCCGTCGTCGGTGAGGTCGAGCGGTGCGTAGCCGATCTCCGTGCGCCCGGTGGGTGCGACGTCGGCGGCGAGCGCCGCGGCGAGGAACTGCGCGCCGAGGCAGACGCCGAGCGTCGGGCGGCCGGTCGCGAGACGCGCCTGCACGGCGGCGATCTCGCGGGAGAGGAACGGGTAGCCGGGTGCGTCGCCGATGCCGACGGGGCCGCCGAGGACGACGACGAGGTCCGCGTCGTCGAGCGACCCGACGGGCAGGGGGTCGCTCGGGGCCTCGACGTACGAGACCCGGTAGCCGCGCCGTTCGAGCAGCGGGGCGAGCACCCCGAGGTCCTCGAAGTGCACGTGACGGACGGCGACGGCGTGGCGCGAGGCCGGGGCGGCGTGGGGCCGGGACGACGGCACGGGTCGTCTCCTCTCGGGCGGGTGGTGCGGGGGCGGGGGAGGGGCGGTCGAGCAGCAGCCGTGCCCAGCCTCCTCGCGGACGTCGGCCCGCGGGTGCCCGATCGTCCGGGAGACGTACCCGATCGTCCGCTCTCCTGACGGGCGGCGACCGACGCCGGGCCGGACGCCGCACGGGTCGTGGTGGGCGGGGGTCGTCCATGAGATCGTCGAGCGCAACCGACCACCAGGAGGACGACATGTCGTGGACCACGCCGGCGAAGAAGGCGGTCTCCGGGCTCGTGCTCGCGGTGATCGCCTGCGTGATCTTCTTCAGTGCCGCCGCCGTGGGTTCCTTCCTCACCGCCGTCGTCGTCGCCCCGGACGCTCCCGACGTCACCACACCTGTCCCGCGCGGCGCGCTCACCGCCCTCTACTTCTGCGGGTTCGTCCTCTTCCTCTGGGGAACCTTCCGGATGACGACGGCGACGTGGGAGATGATCGGGAGCATCCGCCGCCCGGCCGAGCCCGACCCCGCTCCCCGGCGCCGCGCTTCCCGGTGATCCCGGCGGCCCCGGGGCTGCCGTCGTCAGGCGCTCGTCGTCGCGCGGTCCGACGCCCACGGGACGGCGCGCCCCGTCGCGAGCGAGGCCCGCGCGTCGAGCACGCGCTGGTTGGTGCTGCCGCGGAACGCGAGCGTGAGGTCGCGGCGCGCGAGCTCGAACCGACCGTCGACCAGCACGTCGACCTCGGCGAGGAGCGCGCGCTGGTCCGCGGTCCCCGCGCGCAGCTCCTCGAACGTGTAGCCCGTCCAGCACCACACGTCCCGGCGGTCGCCGTGCTCGGCGCGCAGGCGGCGCACGAGCCGCAGGCACACGCCCGTGTTGAGGAACGGCTCCCCGCCGAGCAGGGACAGGCCCTGCACGGCGGGGTGCGCGAGGTCGGCGAGGACGCGGTCCTCCAGGGAGTCGTCGTACGGGCGCCCGTAGCGGAAGCTCCACGCGGCCTCGTTGAAGCAGCCCTCGCACGCGAAGAGGCACCCGCTCACGTACAACGAGCAGCGCACGCCCTCGCCGTCGACCATGACGAACGGCTTGTAGTCCGCGACGTACCCCTGGCTGACGCGGTCCGAGCGCCAGCCGGGGCCGGGGGTGCGCGCCACGGTCACGCCGACGCCGGGTCCGGCAGGTGCTTCACACGCGCGGAGATCTCCGCGTGGCGGCCGTGCACCATGGGGCGCTGCTGCGGGTTGCCGAGGTACCCGCACGTGCGCTTCACGACGTCGCACGTGCGCGGGTCGGCGTTGCCGCAGGACGGGCACGCGAAGCCGCGCGCGGTCGGGTCGAAGTCGCCCGTGAACCCGCACGCGTAGCAGCGGTCGATGGGCGTGTTCGTCCCGAGGTAGCCCACGCGGTCGTACGCGTAGTCCCAGACGGCCTCCAGCGCCCGCGGGTTCTGCTGGAGCACGGGGTACTCGCAGTAGTGGATGAACCCGCCCGACGTGTACCGCGCGTACTCGGCCTCGAAGTCGAGCTTCTCGAAGGGCGTCGGGCTCTTGCGGACGTCGTAGTGGAAGCTGTTCGTGTAGTAGTCCTTGTCGGTGATGTCGGGCACCGCGCCGAACCGCTCCCGGTCGAGGCGGCAGAACCGGTCGGTCAGGCTCTCGCTCGGCGTCGCGTAGACGCTGATCCGGTAGCCGAGCCGCGCCGTCCACCCGGCGGCGTGCGCGTGCAGGGACCGCAGCACGTCGAGCGTGAGCTCCTTGGCCCGCGGGTCGTGCTCCCAGGCACCGCCGAAGAACGCGGCGGCGACCTCGTACAGCCCGATGTACCCGAGCGACACCGTGGCGCGGCCGTCGCGGAAGAGCCGGTCGACGTCGTCGCCGGGAGCGAGGCGCTCCCCGAACGCCCCGTGGACGTAGAGGATCGGCGCGTTGCCCGGCGTCGCCTCCTTGCAGCGCTCGATGCGGAAGACCAGTGCGTCGTGCACGGTCTCCAGGCGCTCGTCGAGCAGGCGCCAGAACGTGTCGAGGTCGCCGTCGGCCTCGAGCGCGATGCGCGGCAGGTTGAGCGTCACGACGCCCAGGTTCATGCGCCCCTCCGAGACGTCCCGGCCGTGCTCGTCCTGCCACCCCTGGAGGAACGACCGGCAGCCCATCGGGACCTTGAACGACCCCGTGAGCTCGACGATCTTGTCGTACGACAGCACGTCCGGGTACATGCGCTTCGTCGCGCACTCGACGGCGAGCTGCTTGAGGTCGTGGTTGGGGTCGCCGGGGTCGAGGTTCAGCCCCCGGCGCAGCGTGAAGATGAGCTTGGGGAAGATCGCGGTGCGGCCCTCGCTGCCGAGGCCGCGGATGCGGATCTGGAGGATCGCGCGCTGGATCTCGCGCTCCAGCCACCCCGTGCCGAGCCCGAACCCGACCGACGTGAACGGCGTCTGCCCGTTCGACGTGAACAGGGTGTTGATCTCGTACTCCAGCGACTGCATCGCGTCGTAGATGTCCTTGCGCGTCTTCTCGCGCGCGTACTCCTCGTGCGCAGAGGCGTCGGCGATCCAGCGGCGCGCGTCCGCGAGGTGCTTCTCCAGGTTGCGCTCGGCGTACGGGGCGAGGAGCTCGTCGATGCGGTTGACCGAGCACCCGCCGTACTGGCTGGAGGACACGTTCGCGATGATCTGGCTGATCTGCGCCGTCGCGGTCTGGATCGAACGGGGCGGCTCGACCTGCGCGTTCCCGATCCGGAAGCCGCTCGACAGCATCGACCGGAAGTCGATGAGGCAGCAGTTCGTCATGGGCGCGTAGGGGTGGTAGTCGAGGTCGTGGTAGTGCAGGTCGCCCTTCTGGTGCGCGTTCGCGACGTGCGGCGGCAGCATCCGCAGCCCGATCGCCTTGCCCACCGTCCCGGCCGTGAGGTCGCGCTGGGTGTTGAAGACCTCGCTGTCCTTGTTCGCGTTCTCGTTGACGACCGTCGAGTCCTTGTCGAGCAGCCGCACGATCGAGTGGTTGAGGTCCGTCGCCCGGCTGCGCGCGAAGTCACGCTGCACGCGGTAGTCGATGTAGGCGCGTGCGACGTCGTACTCGTGCGACTCGAGGAGCACGTGCTCGACGACGCCCTGGATCTCGTAGATCTTCACGGTCGCGTCGAACCGCGCGGCGATCTCCGCGTCGACCTGGTCGACGACCTCCGCCACGCGGCGGCGGTGCGTCGCCGTGAGGTCGCCGTGCACCTCCGCGAACGCCTTCGTCACGGCGGCGCGGATGCGGGCGTCGTCGAACGGCCGTCGCCGGCCGTCGCGCTTGAGGACCTCCAGCGTGGCGGTCGTGCGGTGCGGTGCTGCTTGGTCGAGCTCGATGGCGGTCATCGCTCGTCCCCTCTGCCCACCGGGTTCTCGCCGGCACGCAGAGGTTGCGCGACGGACCGTACCCCAACATGTGGGGTGTGAATCACGGCTGCGCCACCATATCTAGTCCGACGACCGCGCGTGACGACGGACGACGGCGCGCCGCGGGACGCCGTCGAAGGTCAGGGCGAAGGTCCCGCGCGGCCGGGACGTGCGGCCGCGCGCACGGGGGACTCCGCGCGGCCGGAGCCGGCCCCTGCGGCGCTAGCCTCGTGAGGTGGCCCGACGTCCGCCCGGCTGGGTGCCGAACCAGCACGGCGCGTGGCCCATGCTCCTGCTGCCGTTCGTGGTCGGCACGGTGCGCGGCGTGCAGGACGCCGGGCTCCGTCCGGTGACCCTCGCGCTCGGCGCGCTCTGGCTCATCGGGTACCTCGCCTACTCCGCGGCCGGGCTGTGGCTGAAGTCCCGCCGCCGACCGCGCTACCGGCGCCCGATGCTCACGTACGGCGCGGCTGCGGCCGTGCTCGGGACGGTCGTGCTCGCGCTCGACCCGGCGCTCGCGGCCTGGGCGCCCGCGTTCGTGCCGTTCCTCGCGCTCGGGCTGTGGGCGTCGGCGCGACGCACCGAGCGGTCCGTCGCCGCGGGCGGCGCCCTGACGGTCGCGGCGTCGCTCATGACGGTCGTCGCCTACGCAGCGTGCCGGCCCGCGGGTGCGTCCGTGCTCGCCGTCCCGGCCGTCGTCTGGCTGGTCGCCGCGCTGCTCCTCGCGTACCTGTTCGGCACGGTGATCTACGTCAAGACGATGATCCGCGAGCGCGGCGTGCGGTCGTACGTCGTCGCCTCGGTCGCGTACCACGCGGCGGTCACCGTCGCGGCGGGCGTCGTCGCCGTCGTGCACGACCCCGCGTGGTGGTGGGCGACGGCGTTCCTCGCGGCCGCGACCGCCCGGGCGGCGGTGCTGCCGGGCCGACGGCTGAGCCCGCGGGCCGTCGGGATCGGGGAGATCGTCGCGACGGTGCTGCTGCTCGTCGTCGCGCTCGTCGTGCGGTAGGTCCGCTGTTCGGCAGGTCGTGCGGGGTTCGGCACCTCGTGCTGCCGAACGCGGACCGTGGGTGCCGAACGGTCGGAGGTGCCAGGTGGTTCACTGGCGCGATGGACGACGACGCGCCCCTCACCCTGCCCGCGCTCGGCGAGCGCGTCGAGGCGGTGTCGGCGCTGTACGCGCGCAAGTTCGGCGTCGACCGCGACCCGGACTGGTTCATGCTCAAGCTCACCGAGGAGGTCGGCGAGCTGACCCAGGCGTTCCTCGCCGCGACGGGGCGCACCCGCCCGCGCGGAGGGGCAGGGACGCCCGGGCCCGACGGCGGAGCCTCGCCGCTCGCGGACGAGGTCGCCGACGTCCTGGCGCACCTGCTCCTGCTCGCGCGCTCCCAGGGTGTCGACGTCGAGGCGGCGGTGCGGCGGAAGTGGCTCGCGTGGGAGGCCGACCTGCCCTGAGCGGTCGCACCGGCGCGGTCGCTAGGGTGGCGCCGTGACCGACCACCGCACCGACCCGCCCGTCGCCGCCGACGAGGTGACCACGCTGCGCGGCTTCCTCGACTTCCACCGCGACACGCTCCGCTGGAAGACGGCCGGGCTCGACGCCGCGGAGCTCGCGCACCGGCTGCGGCCGTCGTCGATGACGCTGGGCGGGCTGCTCAAGCACCTCGCGTTCGTCGAGTCGCAGTGGTTCTCGCAGGTGTTCCGCGGCGAGGAGCTCATGCCCCCGTTCGACACGGCGGACTGGGCCGACGACCGCGACTGGGACTGGACCTCCGCGGCGGGCGACTCGCCGGAGGAGCTGCGCATGCTGTTCGACCGTGCGGTCGCGGCGTCGGACGCGGTGCTCGACGCGGCGCTCGCGGACGGCGGGCTCGACCGGCTGAGCGCTCGCGCCGACCGGCACACGGGCGAGCGCTGGACGCTGCGCTGGATCCTCGTGCACCTGGTCGAGGAGTACGCGCGGCACAACGGTCACGCCGACCTGCTGCGCGAGGCGATCGACGGGACCGTGGGGGAGTAGCGCCGCGGTCGGTTGCCGCGGGGGCCGCCGCCCGGGACGATGGCGGACGTGACCGCCCGCGAGCAGCCCGCGCCCCGTCCGGTCCGTCCGCGCGGCGCCGCCGTCGTCCTGGTGGCGCTCGTCGTGCTGGGGGTGGGACTGCTGCTCGCCGCGCTCTGGGTCGCGAGCCGCCCGACGTCGTTCGGCTGGTTCGCGTACGCGCCGGTCTCCGGGACGACGTTCGTCCCCGTGGGCGCGTACCCGCCGGGTGCCGCGGCGCTCCTCGCGGGAGCCGGAGCCCTGCTGGTGGGCGGGGCGGTCGGGTTCGTCCTCGGACGGCGCCGCGCCGCCCCGTCGCAGGAGACCTCGGCGCCCTCGCCGGCACCGTCCGACGGCCCTGGCCCCGGCCCCGGCCCCGGCTCCGCCCCGTCCGACGGCGGGACGGCACCGACCGCCTGACACGCCACCTCCGACGCCCGGTCCCGCACGCCGCGGGGGCCGGGCGTCGTCGTGTACCCACCGCCTGAGCGCCGGGCGCTCCTCCGCGGGCCCCGCGTACTCACCCGGCGTCCCGGGCGGTGCTCCACCGCGGCCGGAGCCCGGATGGGTACCGGCCCGTGCGACGGACGGTGGAACCACCGACGACGACAGGAGGTGGATCGTGTACCAGCTCGGTACGACTCAGGCAGGGACCGTGCTCGCGACGACGGGAGCGATCGCGGGCTTCTACGTGGTGGGAGCCTGGACGCTCGTCGTGGCGGGGCTCGCGCTCGTCATGACGGCGCGCGTCCTGCGCAAGCGGCTCGCGGAGCACCGATGAGCGCGGCGACGCTCCCACGGGTGGTGGTCGTGGTCCCGGCGCACGACGAGGCCGCGGCCCTGCCGACGACGCTCGCGTCGGTCCGGGCGCAGACGCGTCCGGTCGACCGGGTCGTCGTCGTGTCCGACCGCAGCACCGACGCGACGGTCGAGACCGCGCGCCGCCTGGGCGCCGACGTCGTCGAGACGGTCGGCAACACCGGACGCAAGGCCGGGGCGCTGAACCAGGCGCTGCGCGGGGTGGAGGCGGAGAACGTCCTCGTGCTCGACGCGGACACGACCATCGCCCCGACGTTCGTCGAGGACGGCCTCGCCCTGCTCGACGCGCGCCCGGAGCTCGGCGCGGTCGGTGGCGTCTTCCGCGGCACACCGCCGCGCTCGGTGCTGGAGCAGCTCCAGTCCGACGAGTACGAGCGGTACGGCGTGCAGATCGACGTGACCGGGCGGACGTCCGTCCTCACGGGCACGGCCGCGCTCGTGCGGACCGAGGCGCTGCGGGCGGTCGCCGCCGCGCGCGGGGACCGGCTCCCGGGGCGGCGCGGCGACGTGTACGACGTCGGCGCCATCACCGAGGACTCCGAGCTCACCCTCGCGCTGCGCACGCTCGGCTACGAGCTCGCGTCGCCGGTGCGGATGTCCTGTACGACGGAGCTCATGCCGACGTGCCGCGACCTGCACCGCCAGCGCGTGCGCTGGTACAAGGGGATGCTCGACAACCTGCGCGCGTACGGGTTCACGCGGGTCACCGCCCGGTACGTCGGGCAGCAGGCGATGCTCGTGCTGAGCACGCTCATGCTCGCGAGCCTCCTCGTGCTCACGGCGCTGACCGTCGTCGCGGGCACGTTCCGGGTGGTCCCGGCGTGGCTCGCCGTAGGCGGGGTCCTCGTGCTCGAACGGCTGGTCACGGTGTGGCGGAACGGGCCCCGGGGTCGGCTGCTCGCCGTGCTCGTGCTGCCCGAGCTCCTCTACGACCTGTTCCTCCAGGTGGCGTTCGTCCGGGCGTGCTTCCTCGCCGCGACGTCGCGCGACGCCGGGTGGCACCACGTGGTGCACGCGACCGTCCCCGGGAGCGCGACCGAGGACGCCCCCGAGACCGGCCCCGCGAGCAACATCGAGAACACCGAGAGCCCGAAGCAGTTGACCTTGACGTGACGTCAACTTCTACCGTGGTCCCGGTGCCGCACGAGAGCACCACACCGACGCACGGGAGGAGCGGGAGATGAGCACGACGGGCGCCCGCACGGCCGACTGGTCCATCCAGGAGGTCGCGCGCCTGGCCGGGACGACGAGCCGGACGCTGCGTCACTACGACGCGGTCGGGCTCCTGCCCCCGAGCCGGGTCGCGGCGAACGGTTACCGCCACTACGACGCCGACGCGCTCGTCCGGCTCCAGCGGATCCTGCTCCTGCGCGACCTCGGTCTCGGGCTCCCCGCGATCCGCGAGGCGCTCGACGGCCCGCCCGCCCGGCAGGGTGACGGGCCGCCGTCGGACAGTGCCCGGCGGGAGGCCCAGGTGCGGGCGCTGCGCGGCCACCTCGGGTGGCTGCGGGCGGAGCGGCAGCGGCTGGCGCGGCAGATCGCGTCGGTCGAACGGACGATCACCACGATGGAAGGAGGCGGCGAGCTCATGGCGGACGACATGTTCGACGGGTTCGACCACACGCAGCACCGCGACGAGGTCGAGGCCCGCTGGGGGAAGGACGCGTACGCGCGGAGCGACACCTGGTGGCGCGGGATGTCCGACGACGACCGCGCCGCCTGGCAGGACCGCACGCGCGCGCTCGCCGCGGACTGGGCCGCCGCGGCCGCCCGGGGCGTCGACCCGACGTCCGACGCGGCGCAGGAGCTCGCGCGCCGCCACGTCGAGTGGCTCGGCGGCATCCCCGGCACCCCGGGTGCCGGCGCGGCGCCGGTCAAGGAGTACGTCGTCGGCCTCGGCGAGATGTACGTCGCGGACGAGCGGTTCGCGAGGAACTACGGCGGCGTCGAGGGTGCGACGCTCGTGCGCGACGCCCTGCGCGTCTACGCGGACGCCCACCTGTAGCCCCGTGCCCGGGCCGGGACCTCCGGCCCGGGCACGATCCGTTCGACGTCACTAGCCTGGAACCCCGGCGGGACATGGCGCCCCGCCGCCGCCAGGAGGCAGCCATGGCCACGACGTCGACGTCCACCGGCCCGGCCACGACCCGCAACGTCGCCCTCGTCGGGCACAGCGGATCGGGCAAGACCACGCTCGCCGAGGCGTTCCTCCACCGTGCGGGCGCCGTCCCGCGACCGGGCTCCGTCGCGGAGGGCACGACCGTGTGCGACCACGAGCCCGAGGAGGTCGCGCGCGGCATCTCGGTGAGCCTCGGCGTCGCGCACCTCGACTGGCGCGCGCCCGACGGCACGACCTACCAGGTCACGCTGCTCGACGCCCCCGGCTCGCCCGACTTCGCGGGGTCCGTGGACGCGGCGCTCGCGGTGGCGGACCTCGCGGTCGTGGTGGTGAGCGCCGTCGACGGGGTGCAGTCGGGCACGGAGGAGGTCTGGCGACGGTGCGACGAGGCGGGGATCCCCCGCCTCGTCGTCGTCTCCCAGGAGGACCGCGCGCGGGCGAGCTTCCGCACCGTCCTCGCCGCGCTCCGGGCCGCGTTCGACGCGCCGTTCGCGCCGCTCGAGCTCCCGCTCGGGGAGGAGCAGACGCTGCACGGCGTCGCCGACGTCCTCACCGAGCGCGCCCGCGAGTACGGCGGCGGGCAGGGGGCCTGGCAGGGGCACGACGAGGAGGTCCCCGCCGACGTCCGCGACGAGGAGCACGCGCTGCACGACGACGTCGTCGAGGAGATCGTCACGCACGACGACGACCAGCTCGAGGCCTACCTCGGGGGCGACGAACTGGGCCCGGCCGACCTGGAGCGCACGCTCGCGCACGAGGTGCTGACGGGCGAGGCCGTGCCGGTGCTGCTCGCGTCCGCCGTCACCGGGGTCGGCGTGGACCGGGTCCTCGACCTCGTGTGCGAGCTCGGGCCGTCGCCCGCGGACCGCCCGGCCGTCGTCGCGCTGCCCGACGCCGCCGGGTCGGGCGAGGCCGTGACGTCCGAGGTCGTGGCCGACCCCGCGGGCGACGCGCTCGTCCACGTCTTCCGGACCGTCGTCGACCCGTTCGTCGGGCAGGTGTCCGTGTTCAAGGTGCTGTCCGGGACCGTCGCGACGGGCGACCGGCTCGTGAGCACCGCGACCGGCGCGGACGACCGCGTCCACGGGCTCTTCCGGCTGCGCGGCCGCGAGCACCTGGCCGTCGACCGGGTCGTCGCGGGCGACGTCGCCGCCGTCGCGAAGCTCTCCGCCGCCTCGACCGGCACGCTCCTCGCGGGCCGCCGGATGCCCGTCGCTGCGCGGGACCTGCCACCCCGGCCCCCGGTGTACACGCTCGCGCTACGGCCCGTGTCGCAGTCCGACGACGACAAGCTGTCCGCCGCGCTCACCCGGCTGCGCGCCGAGGACGCGACGCTGCACGTCGACCTCACGGGCTCCCAGGCGGTCCTCGGCGGTCTCGGGGACACGCACCTCGCCGTCGCCGTCGAACGGCTCGAACGGTCCTTCGGCGTCCGCGTCACGACCGAGCCCGTCGAGGTCGCCTACCGGGAGACGATCACGCGCGCCGTCGAGGTCGAGGGCCGCGTGAAGAAGCAGTCCGGCGGGCACGGGCAGTTCGCCGTCGTGCAGCTGCGCGTCTCCCCGCTCCCGCGCGGCGAGGGGTTCGCGTTCGTCAGCTCCGTCGTCGGCGGGTCGGTGCCGCGCCAGTACCTGCCCGCGGTCGAGCGCGGCGCCCGCGAGGCCATGGCGGGCGGCGGACCGCACGGCTATCCCGTCGTGGACCTGCGCGTCGAGGTCCTCGACGGCAAGGCGCACTCCGTCGACTCGTCCGACATGGCGTTTCGCACCGCGGGCGGCGTGGGGGTGCGCGAGGCGCTCGCCACGGCGGGGACGGTCGTGCTCGAGCCCGTCTCCGCGGTGACCGTGACCGTCCCGCCCGACGCGCAGGGCGACGTCATGGGCGACCTCTCCGCGCGGCGCGGCCACATCACCGCGACCGACTCCCTGCCCGACGGCCGCGTGCGCGTCGACGCGCTCGTGCCCGAGGCCGAGCTGACCCGCTACGTCCTCGACCTGCGCTCGATCACCGGCGGGCGAGGGTCGTTCACGGCCGCTCCCGACCGCTACGAGGTGCTCCCGGGCGGCGTCGGGGCGAGTCGCTAGGCCGGGCCCTCTCGACGGGCGGTGCTCCACGGTCTTCGACCCCGCGCAGAGAAGATCCCCCGGGTTGCGCATCGTGGAGAGGCGTGGGGGATGTCGTGCTCACGACCCTGTCGTCCTCAGCGGCGCGGCACGACGATCGGCGCACCGCCGCCGGGGTGGTCGACGACCTCGACGGGATAGTCGTAGACGCCGCTCAACAGCTCGGCGGTGAGGACGTCGCGCGGGCCGCCGTCGGCGACGACGCGCCCGCCCGCGAGGACGGTGACCTGGTCGGCGTACGCGGCCGCGAGCGAGAGGTCGTGCACGACGACGACCACCGCACCGCCGGCGGCGGCGTGCGCCCGGGCGAGCTGGAGCACGAGCTCCTGGTGCTTGAGGTCGAGCGCGGCGGTCGGCTCGTCGAGCATGAGGAGCGCGGTGCGCTGGGCGAGCACGCGCGCGAGCGCGACGCGGGCCTTCTCCCCGCCGGACAGCGACGTGAAGTGCCGGTCGGCGAGGTGCTCGACGTCGGTCGCGGCGAGCGCCTCGGCGACCGCGGCGGCGTCGTCGTCCTCGAACGGGGTGCCACGCCACGGCGAGCGGCCCATGCGCACGACGTCCACGGCGGTGAACGGGAAGCTCAGCGAGACCTGCTGGAGCATGACCGACCGGCGCAGGGCGAGCTCGGTCGGGGTCCACGCGGCGAGCGGGCGGCCGTCCACGGTGACGTCCCCGGCCTCGGGGCGCAGGTCGCCGGTGAGCACACCGAGCAGCGACGACTTCCCGGCCCCGTTCGGGCCGAGCAGCGCGCGCACCTCGCCCGCGCGCACGTCGACCGACACGTCCCGCAGGATCGGTGCCTCGCCCAGGGTGAGGGACACGCCGTGCGCCGCGGTGACCACGTCGCCGGGCGCGGCCGGCCGGGGGAGGCGGGGCCGCCGTCGGGCACCGGTGACGGCGGTGCGCAGCGCGCCGAGGAACGACGACCCCTCGTGGCGCAGGTCGCTCATGCCCAGCCTCCCTGGCGCGAGCGCGTGCGGCGCAGCAGGTAGAAGAAGAACGGCCCGCCGACGAGCGACGTGATCATGCCGAGCGGCAGCTCGACGTTCGCGACGGTGCTGCGCGCGAGGAGGTCGGCGGCGAGCAGCACGACGGCGCCGCCCAGCACGGACGCGGGGACGAGCGTGCGGTGGCTCGGCCCGCACACCATGCGCACGAGGTGCGGCACGACGAGCCCGACGAACGCGATGATCCCCGTGAACGCGACCCCGGCGGAGACGAGGAGCGCGACGAGGACGATGACGAGCTGGCGCAGCCGCTCGACGTCGACCCCGAGGTGCTGCGCGGCGCGCTCGCCGAGCGCGAGCAGGTCCATCTTGCGGCGCACGAGCATCGCGCCGGTGACGCCGACGACGGCGATCGGCAGGACGACCGCGACGGACTGCCACGTCGCGCCGCCGAGCGACCCGAGCTGCCAGAAGACGATCTGCTCGCGCGCGGCCGGGTCGGCGACGAACGTGAAGAACGCGAGCATCCCGCCCGCGAACGCGTTGACCGCGATGCCCGTGAGCACGAGCGTCACGACCTCGGTGCGACCGCCGGCGCGCGCGAGCGCGTAGACGACGAACGTCGTGACGAGCCCGCCGGCGAACGCCGCCGCGGCGACCCACGTGCCGGGCACGAGCGCGCCCGCGGTGACGATGACCGCGCACGCGCCCACGGCCGCGCCCGAGGACACCCCGATGACGCCGGGCTCGGCGAGCGGGTTGCCGAACACGCCCTGCATGAGGGCGCCCGAGCACGCGAGCGCCGCGCCGACGACGATCGCCAGGACGACGCGCGGGAACCGCACGACCCACAGCGCGTTCTCGCCCTGCGGGTGCGACGGCATGGGTCCCCAGTCGAGCCCGACGTGGTGCGCGAGCGAGCCGAGCACCTCCGCGGGCGACACGGGCACCTGGCCCGTCATGCCGGACACGACGGTGAGCACCGCGAGCGCCACGCCCAGCCCGACCATCAGCCACCGGGCGGCGTGGCGGCGCTGCTGCCCGACGGCGGGCCCCACCCGGGCGGGCCGACCACCGGGGCGCGGGGCGCCGTCGGGCGCGGCGACGCCCTCGGGACCGGGCGCGCCGTCGGGCGTGCCGAGGGGGCGGGTGGCGGGCGCGCTCACGACGCCGGGAGCTCCGGCGCGGGCACGCCGTAGAAGGCCTCGACGAGCGACGCGATCGTGGAGCCGGCGCGGGGGCCGAACGTGAGCAGGCGCGAGCCGTCCATGTCGACGACGCGGCGCGCCTCGCCCGCGGGCGTCTGCGCGAGGCCGGGGATCGCCATCATGGCGTCGAGGCCGCCCATCGACTCGAGCCCGTCGGTCATGACGAGGTAGGCGTCGGGCGCGGCGCTGATGATCGCCTCGCTCGTGACCGGCGCGTACTGCTGCGTGAGGCCGATGGCGGTCCCGGCGTCCTCGCCGCCGATCTCGCGGATCAGGTCGTCGGCTCCGGAGCCGGGCCCGAACAGCATCTTGATGTTCGCCCCGCGCAGGTAGAGGAACGCGACGCGGGGCGTCCCGGTGTCCTGCGGCACCGCGGCGAGGGCTGCGCAGATCTGCCGGTCCGTGCGCTCGACGAGGGCCTCGCCCTGCTCGGGCACGCCCAGCGCGGTCGCGACGGCGCGGATCCGGTCGTCGACCCCGTCGAGCGTGCGGGCCTCGTCGAAGTACACGACGGGGATGCCCGAGCTCTCGAGCTGGCCGCGCACGTCGTCGGTGAGGATCGTCGCGTCCGTGAGGATCACGGAGGGGTCCAGCCCGAGGATCGCCTCGACGTCGAGCGCGTGGCCGGCGCCCGTGACGACGGGGACGTCCGCGGCCTCGGGGAAGCCGGTCGGCAGGTCGCGGCCCACGACGTTCGCACCCAGCCCCAGGCTGTAGACGATCTCGCCGAGCGTCCCGTACAGGTCGACGGGGATGATGCGGCTCACGTCCGTGATCTCGACCTGGCGCCCGTCGACCGACCCGACCGTCACCGGGAGCTGCGGGGCGGGCGCCTCGGCGACCGGGTGGATCGCGTCGTCGGTGAACGTCGCGCTCGTGGGCCCGGTGGGGAACGACGCGGGGTCGACGTCGGAGCCGCCGCCCGCGGCCCGGGACTCCTCGAGCGTCGTGCAGGCGGCCTCGGTGCCCGGGGTCTCGGCCGGGGTCGCCTCGACGGGTGCGGCGTCCTGGCTCGCCGCGGCCGACGGCGTCGCGGGCGCCTCGTAGGGGAGCGGCGAGCACGCGGCGACCAGGCCCAGCAGGACGACGGCGCCCGCCCCGGCCAGCGCGGTCACGGTCCGGCGTGCGCGGCGGGGTGCGGCACCCGGCGTGCCGGCGGGCGACGTCGGGCGGCGCGGCGACGAGCCGGGGTGCGGCGCAGGGCGGGCAGCGTGAGGCATGGGGAGTTCTCCAGGAAGCGGTCCGAGGGCGCGGCCGCCACGGCCGCCGCCACCAGGTAAGACGAGCCTAACCTGACCCACGGACGTTTCTCGACCGTCGTTGAGGTAACTCACCTCACGAACGCCCCCCGGCGCGCGGCCGAGCATGGCGACGCGGCCCGTCGGCTGGGTGGGACGGGCCGCAGCCGCATGGTCGGCGGCGGCGGGGGTGGGTTGGGGGCGGGGCAGGTCAGGGGTGGGCGGCGCCGAGGTCGGCGAAGAGGTCGCTGTTGAGGCGGAAGGCGTGCTTGGCCTCGGCGACGGTCTCGTCGAGCTGCTCGGGGGTGAGGACCAGGGCGTCGAGGCGCTCGCGGTAGACGTCCTTGAACGGCTTGGACTTGGGGATCTCGACGAACGTGTAGAAGGCGAGGCCGTCGCCCGAGAGCCCGTAGTGCCGCTCGAGCATGCGCTTGATGATCTGCCCGCCCGAGAGGTCCCCGAGGTAGCGCGTGTACGCGTGCGCGGCGTACGCGGGCAGCGACCCGCCGACCGTGCGCAGGCGCGCGACGTAGCGCTCGGTCGCGGGATGGATCGTCACGCGCTCGGCCCAGTCGGCGCCCACGAGGAACGTGAGGTCCTTCTCGATCTCGGGGGTGCGCGTCAGCTCGCCGAACACGAGGCTCGCGCCCTGGGCGTCGTCGCGCATGGCGGCGCTCGCGTCCTCGAGCGCGCCGTAGACGGCCCACTGCTGGGCGGCGAGGTCGGCGTACGCGGCGACGTCGAGGCGCCCGGACATGAGCCGCTCGACGAACCCGGAGCCCTCGGCCTGCTCGTGCTCGGGGCGCGTGCCCTCGCGCAGCCGCTGCGACAGCGGGACGGACTCGTCGGCGCGGTGGAGGTCGTGGGTGAGGGCAGTCACGGGGTGGCTCCTGCGGGTGCGTCGGGGCGGGACAGCACGTCCTGACGCCGTGTCATGACGATGCGTCAGGAACTGTAACCCACGGAGGTGAGGCTTGCCTATCCTCTGTCCGTCATCCGGCCCCGCCGAGCGGGCAGGGCGTCAGCCCGCGAGCGCGGGCGAGGTCGCGTCGGCCCCCACGGCGCGCAGCACGAACGCCTCCGTCGCCTCGATCGCCTGCTCGCGCGCGGCCGGGTCGTCGGGCACGAGCCGCCCGGACAGGCACGCGTTGACGAGCTGGACGGTCGTGTCGATGTCCTGCGCGGGGAACTCGCCCGCCTCGATCCCCGACCGGACGATGCGGCGCAGGATCGCCTCGACGAGCTCGGCGTGCTCGCGCAGCCGCTGGCGCGTCGTGCGCGAGAGCACGGTGCGCAGGTCCGGCCCCGGGGCGAGGTGGAAGATGCGCTTGAGCTGCGCCTGCTGGCGGATGTACGTGCGCAGCTGCTCCACCGGGTCGTCCACGTGCTCCAGCGCGCGCTCCAGCGTCCCGACGTACTGCTCCGTCTCGTGGGTGATGAACCCGAGGAGCAGGGCCTCCTTGTCGGGGAAGTGGTTGTACACCGCGGTGCGGCCGACCCCGGCGGCGGCGGCGATGTCTGCGAGCGAGATGGCGTCGAAGCCCCGGTCCATCATGAGGGTCGAGAGCGCCGCGAAGAGCTTCTGCCGGGTCTGGGCGCGGTGCTCGTGGAGGGACCCTCCGATGATCTTGGGCATGCTGACATCATAGGCAGTCCGTGTCAGAACGCTAATCCCGGGCGACCGGCCCGCGGAGGGCGCCGCGCCGTCTGGCACACTGCCGCCATGGACACGACCGCGTCGCCCGAGGGCGTCCCCGCCGCCCCGGACCCGGAGTTCCCGCCCGTCCCCGCGGACACCAAGGACTGGACGTGGGTCATGGAGCGGCCGTGCCCCGCGTGCGGGTTCGTCGCAGGCGAGGTCACGCCCGACCGCGTGGGCGCCGCCGTGCGCGACGCCGTCCCGCGCTACGTCGCGGCCCTGGGTCGGCCCGACGCGCGGACCCGCCCCGACCCGACGACCTGGTCGGTGCTCGAGTACGCCGCGCACGTCCGCGACGTCTTCTCCGTGTTCGACGTGCGCGTGCAGTCCATGGTCGAGGGCGACGACCCGCAGTTCGCCAACTGGGACCAGGACGCGACGGCGGTCGCGGAGGACTACGCGCACCAGGACCCGGCCGTCGTCGCGCGCGAGCTCCGGATCGCGGGCGACCGCGTCGCGGGCCGCTTCGACGCGCTCGCCCCCGACCAGTGGGAGCGCCCCGGCCGGCGCTCGAACGGCTCGGTCTTCACCGTCCGGACGCTGGGGCAGTACTTCGTGCACGACGTCGTCCACCACCTGCACGACGTCGTCGCCTGACGCCCCGGGGTCCCGGTGAGCGGACCCACGCTCGTGACACCGCCGTAACACCGTCGCCTCCGGGGCGCTCTACGTTCCGGTCATGGACGCCCCCGTCGCCGGCCTGGTGCCGGACGCGCACGCCGGTGCGCACCTGCTCGCGACGCCCCGCTCGCGCGGCGCGGCCCGCACGCCCGTGGACGCGCTCGCGCGCGCCTGGTTCGCCGGTGCGGCCTGGACGACCCCGCCGGGCGGCGGGGGAGCGGCGCGCCCCATGGCCGGCGCGCGGTTCCGTGGCGTGGTGCCCGACGGCGTCGTCGCACCGGGCGAGCTGCGCCTCGCCGAGGGGGCGCGCGTCGTCGGGCCCTTCGCGCTCACGCCGCCGCAGACCCAGGCGCTCGGCCTCGCGGGCGGGGGCGCCGAGGCGTTCGCGCTGCACGTCGACCACCCCGACGCGCGGCTCGCGCCCGTCGCGCGGACCGGCGCCTGGACCGACACGTCGACCGGCACGTCGACCGGCACGTCGACCGGCACGTCGACCGGCACGTCGACCGGCACGTCGACCGGCTCCCTGACCGACGACCGCGACGGGCTGGTGCGCGCGTTCCCGGCAGGCCTGCCGCAGGGGCTCGAGCTCCGCGTGCTGGGCTGGGCCGTCGCCGCGGCCCGGCGCGTCGGCGGCGCGGTCGTCGCGGACGGCCGGACCGTGCTCACGCCCGACCCGGCGTCGGGCGTCGACCTCACGCTCTACAGCGCCCACGTGCTCGGGCCCGACGACGCGCTCGGCGTCCTGCGCACGACGGTCCCCGGCGCGGGGGTCGTCGCGGTGCGGCCCGGCGCGGACGGCCTCGCGGAGTACGTGCTGTCGGGCGAGACCCCGTACGACGGCGCGGTGCGGCTCGAGGCCCGACGCGTCGCGCGGGTCCCGCTCGCGCTCGACGGCCTCGACTGGCGCGAGCACGGGCCGCACGCCTACCGCCTCACGTGGGTGCCGACCGAGCCGGACGAGCTCGCGGTCGAGCGACCTTCGGGGCTGCACGTCATCGCGCGCTCGCGCGCCCGGGTGCTGCTCGCCCGGCTCGCGGCGATGCTCCAGGGCCGGCTCGCGGGGACGCTCGTCGACGACGGCGGGTTCGTCGTGCGCGACCTCGACCTCGACGAGCGGCTCTCCCCGGCGGCGGCACCCACGGCGCGGTTCTGGGTCTGAGCGCGTGCGCACGGGCCGCGCCGCGGGGTCGGACGGGCCCGGTCCGCGCCGAGGTCTGTCCACAGAATTCATCCACAGGCCTGTGGGCGGCGTGGAAACGGCGCGGGACGTCCTGTGGACGAACCTGTGGTCATCCGGGCGGCCCAAATGACAACGGTGGGAACTCTTGCAGACCCCCGGACCGAGGACTACAAACGTCCGTAACGGCCCGGACGGGCGCACACGGACGACGGGGTTTCCGGCACGCAGCACGCAGGGGTCTGACGGCCCCGCCAGGACCGCACGACGTCTCGCCGCGCACGCGAGGGCACGGCCGACCGGAGAACGGTGGACGACCCGCCACCCCCTGCTGCGGGGCTGCGCGCGACGGCGCAGGTTCCTACCGGACCCGGAAGGCCGACCGCGATCGGCGTCACCGCACCAGCCCGGGCACCCGGGCCGACGCGAGGGCGCCGGGCCGCCACGTCGCGAGCGGCGCCCCGACGGGCCACCCGGCCCGACCGCCCCGGGGTCGCGCGGACACGGCGAGGCCCCTCGGAATCCTGCTCCGAGGGGCCTCGTCCCCATTCTCCCGCGGGCGCGGCCCGACGCGAAGACCGTCCACAGGCGCAGGACGGCGCCGCCCCGCGCGCCTACGCTCGTGCCATGAGCAACCTCGAGACCCGGCCCGAGGAGCGCGTCTGCTCGGCGGGCGCGCCCCACGACGACGGCGCCCGCGCCGCGGTCGAGATCCTCGAGCACCGGGACGTCCCGCTCGGGGGCACCCGGGCGATGCGGGTGCGGCGCACGATCCCGCAGCGCGCGCGGTCGCTCGTCGGCGCGTGGTGCTTCCTCGACCACTACGGGCCCGACCCGCTGCCCGCGATCGGCGACGGCACCGACGGCATGCAGGTGCCGCCGCACCCCCACACCGGGCTCCAGACGGTCACGTGGCTCTTCGCCGGGGAGATCCTGCACCGCGACGCCGTCGGGTCGCTCCAGACGGTGCGGCCCGGCGAGCTCAACCTCATGACCGCGGGCCGCGGCATCTCCCACTCGGAGGAGTCGCCGCGCGGCGAACGGCCCCCGGTCCTGCACGGCGTCCAGCTCTGGGTCGCGCTCCCGGGCGACCGTCTCGCGGACCCGCCTGCGTTCGAGCACCACGCCGACCTCCCCGTCGCCACGGTCGACGGCGCGCGCGTGCAGGTCTTCCTCGGCGCGCTCCGCGTGGGCGGCGCCGCCCTGCGCTCGCCCGCCACGACGTACACGCCGATCGTCGGGGCGCAGCTCGACCTCGCGCCCGGCGCGCGCGTCACGCTCGACGTGGACCCGACGTTCGAGCACGGCCTCCTCGTCGACGAGGGCGCCGTGCGGCTGGAGGGCTCGCCCGTGCCGCCGTCGTCGCTGGGGTACGTCGAGCCCGGCCGCACGACGCTCGTCGTCGAGGCAGGGCCGGACGCCCCGGCGCGGGTGGTGCTCGTGGGGGGCGAGCCGTTCGGCGAGGACATCGTCATGTGGTGGAACTTCGTGGGCCGCTCGCACGACGACGTCGCGCGCGCCCGCGCGGACTGGCAGGCCCAGCTCGTCGTCACGGGGGACCAGGGTCCGAACCGCGGCGGCACCCGGTACGCCGACGGCGCGCGCGAGCGCCGCTACGGTGAGGTCGTCGGGTACGACGGCGGACCCCTGCCCGCGCCCGCGCTGCCCGACGTCCGCCTGCGCCCGCGCACCCGGCCCGCCACGCCGCCGCGCCGGTAGGCCGCGCCAGTAGACTGCCGCGCATGGCCAAGAACACCACGCCCGACTTCGTGCTGCGCCCGTTCGAGGGGCTCCCCGGCGAGACCGACTGGGTCGCGATGCGCGAGGTCGTCCCCTCGGCCACCGCGACCGCGCGCACGACCGCCGAGCACGGGGCGCGCGACGTCCTCGTCGTGACGGTCCTGCCCGCCGGCTGGGCCGCGCTGCACCGTCAGGACGGCACGATCCTCCTCGCCGTCCAGACCCTCGCCGGCTCGGGCGACACGAGCCGCGACCTCGCCGCCGCGCTCCTCGAGGCGATCGACGCCGAGCCCGGCACGTCCATCGAGACGAGCGCCCTGCCCGACGCCGGCCCGCGCCTGCAGGACGTGCTCGACCTCTCCGTCCCGTTCGACGTCACCGTGCACGAGGACTTCGCGTTCTGGCTCGACCCGTCGGCGGAGATCACGCCCGACCTGCGGGCCTCGCTCGACCAGGCGGCCGAGTCGATGGTGCCCACCGTCAAGCTCGACGCCGTCGAGTCGGCGTACTGGTGCCGCATGTCGCGCGAGTTCTTGCGCTGGGCCCGCCCCGAGCCGGAGGACGCCCTCATCGACGCGATCTCGCGCCTGCACGCGAAGCGCGAGTCCGGCCTCGCGGGCGGCAAGTTCGTCGGTGCCTTCCGGTCGAGCGGCCTGCTCGTCCCCGTCTGGGAGCTGCCCCGCGGCACGGAGGCGGACGAGCTCGAGGGCCCGGTCGCGGAGCTCGACGCGCGGCTCACCGAGGCGCTCGCGGTCACGGAGCCGCTCGACGCGAACGAGCGCCGTGCGCGCGCAGGCATCGTGTCCCGGCAGGTCACGCTCCGCTGACCCGGAGCAGGCTGATCCGCAGCCCCCGCGCGTGAGCGCACGACGCGGGAGCGCGACCACGCCGAGAGCCCGCCGACGCCCCTGTCGGCGGGCTCTCGCGTCGAGTAGGATCCGGGAGACCTGGGAACGCAGCCCGGTCGTCCTGCGGAGATCCCGAGCGGATCCGCTGGTGGAACGACGACACATCTGCGGCCAACTCTTTGCACTACTAGGCTGGACGGCGTGAACGCGGACCATCGGTCGACCGATACGGGGAAGAACACGGGGAGTACCCCCACGAGCACGGCGAGCACGCCGCCGACGTACCTGTCGGCGTCCGGCACGCGGGCGCGCACGCCGCGCCCCGTGACCGGCGACGGCCGCACGGGTCGCGCCGTCCGCCAGCGCGTCGCGGTGATCATCCCCGCGAAGGACGAGTCCCGCCGCATCGCCGCCACCGTGCGCGCCGCGAAGGCCATCCCGCACGTCGACCTCGTGCTCGTCGTCGACGACGGCAGCGAGGACGACACCCAGCACGTCGCGCGCGAGGCGGGCGCCGTCGTCGTGCGGCACTCCCACAACCGCGGGAAGGCCGCGGCCATGGAGACGGGCGCCGCCGTCGTCGCGATGCGCGACGCGGCCGACCGCCCGCCGCGCCTCCTGCTCTTCATCGACGGCGACCTCGGAGAGACCGCGGTGAACACCGCGCCGCTCGTCGCGCCCGTGCTCGACGGGTACGCCGACGTCGCCATCGCGCTGCTCCCGCCGCAGCCGGGCGCGGGCGGCCGGGGGATCGTCGTGGGGGCCGCGCGCCGCGCGATCCAGTCCCTCACGGGGTGGACCCCGACGCAGCCCCTCTCCGGGATGCGGTGCCTCACGCGCGAGGCGTTCGAGGCCGCGACGCCGCTCGCGCGCGGCTGGGGCGTCGAGACGGGCATGACGATCGACCTGCTCCGCAAGGGGTACGTGGCGGTCGAGGTGCCGTGCGACCTGCGCCACCGCGCGTCGTCGAACGACCTCAAGGGTCAGCTCCACCGCGCCGCCCAGTACCGCGACGTGCTGCTCGCGGTGAACGCGCGCAAGATGCGCTCCGCCGTCGACCGCGTGCGCGCGGGCGACCACTGACCGAGGCGGCGCTCAGGGCGTCGGCGTGCGGACCATGCCGTGCACGACGGGGCCGTCGTGCACCTGCGTGGTCGCGGTGCGCACGAAGCCCAGCCGCTCGTAGAAGGTGACGTTGCGCGCGTCGGAGGTCTCGAGCGCGACGGGCGCGTCCCCGAGGGCGGGGTCGCGCAGGGCGGCCCGGCACACCGCGCTGCCGCGCCCGGTGCCCTGGAGCGACGGCAGGACCCCCACCGTCGCGAGCGTCCAGGCGTCCGGCGGGGGCGGCGGCAGCTCGGCAGCGGCCACGGCCTGCAGGCGCGGGCCGTGCAGCGCGGCGACGCGCTCCTGGACGTCCCCGGGGGGAGCGGGGGCGTCGGGCGGCATGAGCGCGACGACGGCGTCCGCCGGGTCGTGGACGACCACGATCCCGTGCGCGAGGGCGTGCTCGAGGTAGATCTCCTGGAGCGCGGCGAGGCGCTCGGGGTAGTCGTCCTCCGGGACGGCCCAGCGGGTCCAGGGGTAGTCGTGGAACGCGGCGGCGAGGGTGCGGGCCGCGGCGGGGACGTCGGCGGCGGTGGCTCGACGGAACGTCGGCGTCATGGTGCGGTGCCTCTCGGGGTCGGGTCGGGCTGGGGCTCGATCGCGCCGGTGCGGGCGATCTGCTCGAGCGTGCGCACGTGCTGCCGGAACGCGTCGAGCCCTCGGTCGCTGATGCGGACCCAGGTGCGCGTCCGACGTCCGGCGGCCTCCTTGCGGATCTCGACGAGGCCCGCGTCGGAGAGCGCGGTGAGGGCCTGGGAGAGGGACGAGTCGCTCAGCTCGACCAGGTCGGCCAGGAAGCGGAAGTCCGCGCTCTCGACGTTCGCCAGGGCGGCGAGGATCGAGAAGCGCACGGGCGAGTGGATGAGCGCGTCCAGGCCCTTGCGCGGGTGGCTCACCGGCGTGCGCTCGCGAACGCGCACGCCGCGAACGGGGACGCGGCGACGACGCCGGCGACGACCCACCAGGCGGGCGACGTCGCGCCGACGAGCTGGAGCGCCGGGTCGAGCATCACGAAGTACAGCACCGCCCAGGTGATGAGGGCGATGCCCATGTCGCGCACCCAGTGCCGGGGCGCCGTCCGGTGGTGCCGCGCGACGGCGGACCACAGCAGCGCGAGGACGACCACGAGCACCGTGGTGGCGGGCCACCACGGTGCGTCGAGGGCGTCGATCGCGATCGTGTACGCGAGGGCGGCGACGGCGTGCCCGACGCTGAGCCAGGGGTACCAGCGGGTCGCGCGGTGGGCCTGGGCGGCGACCTCCTCCGCCTGGCCGAGCTGACGACGGGCCTGCTCCGGGGTAATGGAGTTCTGGATCATGCAATCACTTTAACACTCCTAAAGTGATTGCTGCCCACCCGACGCGGTGTCCTCCCGCATCTCCTCGAGCGGGCGGTTCGCCGTCTCGGGCAGCGCGCGGAGCACGAGCACGAACGACGCTGCCGCGAACACCGCGTAGAGGGCGTAGCTGCCGGGGAGCGACAGGTCCCGGAGCGAGGGGAACGTGAGGTTGACGGCGATGCCCGCCGCCCAGTTCGCGGCGGCGGCGAGCGACGCGGCGCGGGCGCGCAGCAGGTTGGGGAACATCTCCCCGACGAGGATCCACACCACCGGACCCCACGAGACGGCGAAGGCCACGACGAAGACGTTCGCCGCGACCAGGGTCACGACGCCCCACGCGTCGACGAACGCGACGCCGTCCGCGGTCTGCTGCGCCTGGGCGAACCCGGTCGCCATGACGGCCAGGGCGACCGTCATGCCCACCGACCCCACGAGCAGCAGGCGACGCCGACCCACGCGGTCGACGAGGAAGATCGCGACGACGGTCGCCGCGACGTTGACGAGCGACGTGAGGGCCGAGAGCCAGAAGGCCTGCTGCTCGCCGAAGCCCACCTGTGCCCAGAGCGACGTCGAGTAGTAGAAGATGACGTCGATCCCGACCAGCGCCTGGAGCGCGGCGAGCGCGATCCCCAGCCAGACGATGGGCTTGAGGCGGCCCGGGCCGGAGAACAGGTGGGACCACGCCGGCCGCGCCTCGTGGAGCGTCCCCTCGATGGTCGCGACGCCCAGCAGCGCGTCGCCCTCCGGGACGCGGTGGAGGCGGCGCAGCGTGCGGGCGGCGCCGTCCCGGTCGCCGCGCATCACGAGGTACCGCGGCGACTCGGGCAGCAGGACCGCCGCGACCACGTACGCCACCGACGGGACGACCGCGACGAGGAACATCCACCGCCAGGCGGGCAGGCCGAGGGCCAGCTCCGCCTCGGCCCCGCCCGCCGCGCGGACGAGGAACGCGTTCGAGACGAGCGCGGCGAAGATGCCCAGGACGATCGACATCTGCTGCGCCGTCGCGAGCCGCCCGCGCAGCCGGGCGGGGGCGATCTCGGCGATGTAGAGCGGGGCGACGACGGACGCCATCCCCACCCCGACGCCCCCCAGGAAGCGCCACAGCGCGAGGGTCGGGCCGTCGTGCGCGACGGCGCACAGCACCGACGTGGTGACGAACAGGGTCCCGGCGACCATCATGAGGCGCCGTCGCCCGAAGCGGTCCGCGATCGTGCCCGCGGAGAAGGCGCCCACGGCCGCGCCGAGCAGCGCGCTCGCGACGATCACCCCGACGAGCGCGCTCCCGACGCCGAGCTCGGCCTTGAGGGCGTCGACGGCGCCGTTGACCACGGCCGTGTCGAAGCCGAACATGAACCCGCCCAGCGCCGCCCCGACGGTCGACGCGACGACGAGCGGGGTGAGGGCGCCGTGGCCGAGCCGGCCCGTCGCGGCGTTCACGGCGTGCCCCGGCGGGAGGTCGTCGGGGTGGAGGTCTGCGTCATCGGAGGTCCTCTCGAAGGGTGTCGACCGGGTGGGCGATCGTGCTGAACAGGGCGTTGGCGGCCTGCCGCGAGTCGAGCCGCGTGTGCTGGACGACGACGGGCGCCGACGCGACGACGACGGCCGAGTAGTCGGTGCCGCGGGGCACGGGCTCGGGGTCGTCGAGGTCGTTGAGCGTCACGTGGCGCACCCGCTCGGCGGGCACCACCACGACGTAGGGGCCGGCCGGCGGGCGGTCAGCGAAGTAGAGCCGGATCTCGACGCGCGCGTCGTCGGGGCCGGCGTTGAGCAGGCACAGGCTCTCGTGGCTCGCGAGGGTCGGGTCGTCGCCCGTGCCGTACGGCGGGATCCAGCCGTCGCCGATCGCCCAGCACGTCGCCCCGACCCGGGGGCGACGTGCCGGGGCGTCCGGCGCGCTCATACGCTGATCGACGACTTAGCGAGGACGCCGCCGTCGCACCCGACGAGCGACCCGGTCGTGTACGACGAGCGGTCCGACAGCAGCCAGAGCACGGGCTCGGCGATCTCCTCGGGCCGCGCGAGCCGACCCAGCGGGACCTCGTGCTCGATCTGCGCGCGCGTCGCGGCGATCTCGTCGGCGGGCACGTTGGCCCACATGAGGGGGGTCTCCGTCGGGCCGGGGACGATCGCGTTCACCCGGACCCCGTGGCGCGCGTAGTCGACCGCGAGGGTGCGGACCATGGACGACACCGCGCCCTTCGAGGCGCCGTACGCCGTCGCGCCCCCGGCCGCGAAGCCGACCGTCGCGGCGGGCGAGCCGCACAGCACGACGCTCCCGCCGTCGCCGTCGATCATCGCGCGCAGCACCTCGCGCACGACGAGGAACGTGCCCGTCACGTTGACGTCGAGCACGCGGCGCCACGTGGCCGGGTCGAGCTCGTGCGCCGCCCCGCCCACGTCGATCCCGGCGCCCGCGAAGAGGCCGCGCAGCGGCGGTCCGGATTCCGCGGCCGTGCCGACCGCCGCCGCGACGGCGGCGGCGTCGGTCACGTCGAGCACGTGCGCGCGCCCGTCCCCGCCCGCCTGCCGGGCGAGGTCCACGGTGGCCGCGGCGCCGTCGGGGTCGAGGTCGAGCACGTGCACGAACCAGCCGTCGCGCGCCGCGCCCACGGCGACCGCGCGGCCGATCCCCGACGCCGCGCCCGTCACGACGAGCGACCGCGGGCTCACGACGCGCTCCCGAGCAGCGCGTCGACGTCGCAGTAGCGCGCGAGGCGGTCGCGGTCGAGCGTGATGCCGAGGCCCGGGCCGTCCGGGATCGGGAGCATCCCGTCCGCGTCGAGCGTCCAGCGGTCGGTCGTCAGGTCGTCGATGTAGGGCGAGCCGGTGACGTACTCGACGAGGTCCGTGTCCGGCAGGGCGGAGGCGAGCTGGAGGTCGGTGGCGAGCCCGACGGCGGTGTTCCACCCGTGCGGCACGAGCTTGACGCCGTGGTCGTGCGCGGACCACGCGATGCGCCGCAGCTCGCTCGTCCCCCCGACCTTCGTGACGTCGGGCTGCACGATGTCGAGGGCGCCGCCCTCGATCCACGGCTGGAACGCCTGCCGACGCGTGAGCACCTCGCCGCCCGAGATCGGCACGGGCGAGCGCCGGCGCAGGTGCGTGTAGTCCTCGATCGCGTCCGGCGGGAGCGGCTCCTCGAACCACGCGACGCCGTACGCGTCGAGCATGCGCGCGGTGCGCAGGGCCCACTTGTAGCCCTGGCTCCACGCGCTGTCGCTGCCACCGGCGTCGACCATGAGCATCGCGTCGGGGCCGACGGCGTCGCGCGCCGCGGCGACGATGCGCTCGTCGAGCCGCTCGTCGACCCGGCCGAAGGGACCCCAGCCGATCTTGAACGCGGTCCACCCCTCGGCGCGCAGCGCGGTGAGGTGGTCGCGCAGCGCGTCGGGCTGGTCCATGAGCAGGGACGCGTACGGGCGCACCCGGTCGCGGTACCGCCCGCCGAGCAGGCGCCCGACGGGCTGGCCCGTCGCCTGGCCGAGGAGGTCCCACAGCGCGGTGTCGACGCCGCTGATCGCGTGCGTGATCGACCCGCCGCGGCCCATCCAGAACGTCGTGCGGTGCAGCCGCTCGCTCGTGCGCTCCGGCTCCAGCGCGTTCGCCCCCAGGAGCAGGGGCCGCAGGACGTCGAGCGCGCCGCGCACGAGGTCCTCGGTGGTGAACACGCTGCCGACGCCGACGAGACCCTCGTCGGTGTGGACGGCGACGAGGGTGTGCACGACGTCGTCCTGCCGCAACTCCTCCTGCCAGCCGCCCTCGGGGGTGGCGCCGCGCAGCCCGGCGGCGGTGATGGCGGTGATCCTCATGGGTGTCCTCTCGTCGGTGCCGTGGACCGCGACTCTAGGTCGCTGGATGGTAGATGGTCAACCATCGGCCACCCACTAGGGTGGAGCCCTCCCGAGTGAGAGGTCGCCGTCGTGCCCGTCCTGCCCGCATCGCCGCCCGAGTCCCGGCGCGACTGGGTCCTGCGTCACCTGCGCGAACGCATCGCCTCCGGCGACCTGGCCGCCGGGGACCGCCTCGTCGAGCGCGACCTCTCCGCCGCCTACGGCATCAGCCGCGGCCCGGTGCGCGAGGCGATCATGGTGCTCGAGCAGGAAGGGCTCGTCGTCTCCCACCCGTACCGCGGCGCCGTCGTGGTGGACATCTCCCAGGAGGAGATCGCCGAGATCCTCGTCCCGGTGCGGACCGTCATCGAGAAGGTCGCGTTCCGCTCGGCGGCGCGTGCGCAGGACCCCGCGCTCCTGGACGCGCTCGACCGCACGGTGGCGGCGATGGAGCGCGCGGCGGACCCGCTTGACGCCCGTCGCCTCGCCGACCTCGACCTCGAGTTCCACGAGGCGGTGATCGCCGCCGCGAGCCACACGCAGTCGCTGCAGATCTGGCGGCTCATCCAGCCGCGCGTCCGCGCGTACTTCGTCCGCGACGCGCCGCACCACGAGGACCCGCACGCCGTCGTCGAGCAGCACCGGGACCTGCTCGCGGCGCTGCGGTCGGCCGACCCGGACCGCGCGGAGCGCGCGGTCGAGGAGCACATCGCCGTCTACCTGCAGCCCTGAGGCGCGCCCCTGCCGGTGGCCCCATCCGGAGCCCGGACGCACCATGGGAGGACGGGGCACGACGTCGTGACCCGGCGGCGCGCGGTCCCGCGTGCCGTGCCGACGACGACGGGGGCAGCGCGATGTGCACAGGGATCAGGTTCTCGGACGACCAGGGCAGCGTGTACCTGGCACGCAACCTCGACTGGACGAGCGGCTACGGGCAGCAGGTCGTGGTGACGCCCACGGGCTACGCGCCGCGCTCGCCGTTCGGCGCCGTGCGCTCGATCGAGCACGCGGTCATCGGCATGGGCATCGTGGAGGAGGACACCCCGCTCTACTTCGACTGCGGCAACGACGCGGGCCTGGCCGTCGCGGGGCTCAACTTCCCGGGCTACGCGGCCTACGCGCCCGGGCCGGTCGACGGCGCGGTCAACGTCGCCGCGTTCGAGCTCCCGCTGTGGGTGTGCGCGCAGTTCGCGAGCGTGGACGAGGTCGAGGCGGCCCTCGCGGACGTGGTGGTCGTCGACCGTCCCATCAACGAGAAGTACCCCAGCTCGTTGCTGCACTGGATCGTCGCCGACGCGCAGCGGGCGATCGTGCTCGAGCACACGGCGGACGGCCTGCACGTGTTCCAGGACGACGTCGACGTGCTCACGAACCAGCCCGGGTTCGACTGGCACCACGAGAACCTGCGCAACTACCTCAACGTCTCGCCGGACTTCCCCGAGGACACGGTCGTGGGCCGGGCCCACCTCGCCCCGTTCGGCTCGGGCTCGCACATGCGCGGCGTCCCCGGCGACTACTACTCGCCGTCCCGGTTCGTCCGGGCCGCGTACGTCAACTCCCACTACCCGACGAAGGGCACCGAGGAGGAGAACGTCAGCCGCGCCTTCCACACGCTGCAGCAGGTCGCGATGGTCGACGGCTGCGCCGCGATGGGGTCGGGCGAGTTCGAGATCACGGTGTACACCGGGCTCTTCTCGTCCCGCACCTCGACGTACTACTGGAACACCTACGAGGACCCGGCGATCCGGAGCGTCGCCCTCGGTGACCACGCCACGGGCGGCACGGAGCTCGTGCTCGTCTAGCGCGTCACGACGCGGCGCTCTCGACGCGCGTCGCGGAGCCCGCCCCGGTGCGCTCGTCCGGGTCCTCGCCCTCGCCCTCGGCCGTGCCGTCGGCGTCGTCCGCCGCATGGAGCGCGGCGACGGTGAGCAGCGGCACCGCCGGGATGAGCGCGACGAGCGCGATCCGCACGCCGAAGTCGTTGACGAGGGAGCCCGCGACGGCCACGATCCACAGGGCGAGCAGGGTCGGGCGCACGAGCGGCCACGCGGCCTCCGTGCGTGCGAACCAGCGCGGCGTGAAGCGCCGGGGCCAGAAGAGCAGCAGCGCGGTCGCGACGAGCACGGCGATGGTCAGCCACACGGGCACCCCGCCCAGCACGGACCGCGCGGCGTAGCCCGCCTTGCGGAGCAGCGTCTCCCACGCCGACCCGTCGACCACCTGCTCGACGAACCGCCCGAGGTGCGAGCGCTCGTCGGCCGGGCGCAGCCAGTCGAGCACGCCGACGGCGGCGACGAGCGCGACGCCCGCCGTGGCGACGAGCAGGAAGCGGCGCCACGTGACGCGCGCGCCCGAGGCGGCGAGGCCCAGCACCGCGAACGCGGGCACGACGACGAGACCGCCGCCGAGGTCGGCGCCGAGCGTCGGCCACACGTCCACGACCATCGTCACGAGGCCGATGACCCCCACCGTCGCGGCGGCGACGTAGCGGTGGCCGCGCGCGACGAGCCACTGCGCGAGCGCCGCGGCGACGACGAGCGCCGCGACCGCGTACACGGAGAACGTCGGGTTCCCGAACCCGTAGAACCGGGCGCCGAACGTCGGTGCCGAGCCGAGCGGGCTCGCCCGGTTGAGCGGGGTGCCGACGAGCGCGTCGAGCGTGAGCACGGCGAACGTGATGCCCGCGACGATCCCGGGCCCGAGCCACACCGGCCGACGCGGGGCGAGCGCGCCCAGGCCGGCGACGGCCGCCGTCGCGAGGACCGTGGAGACGACGATCGCGAGGGTCTGGTTCCCGAACCGCCACCAGCCCGTGAGCGACACCAGGAAGGCGGCGGTGGGCACGGCGGCGACGACGAGCGCGGAACCCCGGGCCCAGTGCGCCGCCCGGGCCCAGCGGGCGCGCGCACGGTCGCCCGTCGCTCGCCTGGCGCGCGGCGCGAGCAGGAGGCAGAGCCCGGCGATCGCGAGCCCCGCGTAGAGCGGCACGTCGACGAACGCGGTGTAGACGGCGCGGCGCACGTGGTCGCGGGTCGTGAGGTCGGCGAGGGCGTCGGCGGTCGACGTCGCGTCGGCCGGGCGCGGCGAGCCCCAGGCCAGCGGCGTGTCCTGGATCCGCGCCGGGGTGGCTGCGCCCGCGGCGTCGAGCACCGTCGCGGGGACGTCGAGCACGCGCGCGACGCCGTCGGTCCGGGTGGCGGCGCTCGTCAGGTAGCGCGACTGGTCGGGGCCGTCGGACGACGGGCGCACGAGCGCCGTGCCGAGCGCCGGGCGCGTGCCGGGCGTCCCGGCGACGTCCACGACGAGCACGGTCGTGCCGCTCGGAGCGGCGTCGAGCACGGCACCGACGGTCGCGTCGACCGCGGTGAGGCGGTCGGCGCGCAGGGTGCTGCGCAGCGTGGCGCGCTCGTCCGCCGGGAGGTCGGGGTCGACGAGCGGCGGGGTCGCGTCGCCCGCGTCGACGACGGTCACGGGGCACGCGAACGCGTCGGAGCCGGGTGCGGTCGCGCCTGCGAGGTCGCGGTAGCGCGCGACCTGGCCCGCGGAGTCCGCGAGGGCGACCGCGGCTCCGGGGCCCACCGCCGTCGCGCACACCGCGCCGTCGGCGCCGGCTGCGGCGAGCGCGTCGCCGAGGACGCCGAGGCGCGCCTGGTAGCCCGAGCCGCGCTGGAGCGCGACCAGGTCGTCCCACCCCTCGACCCGCGCACCGTCCACGCCGTCGGGGGCGGGCTGTACCGTCGGGCACGCCCACGCGCCGTCGGGCGCGCGCTCGGTCGTGACCTCGGCGAGCTGCCCGGCGGAGAGCGCGAGCCAGCCGCCGACGGTGCAGCGGCTCGCCGCGCCCGTGGGCTGGGAGACGCCGCCGGCGCCCGCGCCGTCGGTGAGCAGGGCGTGGAGGTTCGGGGTGGCGGACGACGTGACGTCGCTCCACGTGACGCCCGTGGTCCCGACGACGACGACCGGCCGGTCCGTCGCGATCGCGTCGGAACGGGTCACCGACGCCTCGCCGCCCGCCGGGGCGGCGCTGGCCGCCGGTCGGAGCCCCGTCGAGGCGAGCACCGTGGCGGCGAGCAGGACGACGAGCAGGAGCCCGCCTCCCACCGTCGCGAGCATCGTTGGCATGCGCCGGATCCCCGGCTCGGGGACGGCTCCCGCGGTCTGCCGGGGCGCGGGGCGCGCGAGGAACCCCGGGACGATCATCGCGGTCGCGACCACCACGACCATGACGGCGATGATGACGCCCGAGTCGTTGAGGACGGAGCCGACACCCGCGACGACGACGAGCGCGACGACGAGCGGGCGCAGCACCGGCCAGGTCTCGTAGGCCCGCGCGACCTCCGGGAGGCGGAAGCGCTCGGGGCGCAGCACGGCGACGGCCACGAGGACCACGAGCACCGCGGCGACCGCGCCGAGCGGGTTCGCGAGGGTCGCCCACGCGCCGAGCGCCTTGCGGCCGATCACGTCGAGCGCGGCGCCGTCCACGACGGTCTGGACGAACCCGCCGAGGTGGGACCGCCCACCCGGCAGCAGCCAGTCGACGACCGCGACGACCACGACCACGAGCACCGTCGCGAGCGCGACGACGAGCGCGCGCAGCCAGGTGATGCGGATGCGGCCCACGAGGAGCGCGAGGACGGCGAACGCGGGGACGAGGGCGAGGATGCCGCCGAAGTCGGCGCCGAAGGCTGGCCAGCCGTCGATGACGACCGTGACCACCCCGACGGCGACGACGGACCAGGCCGCGAGCCGACGCCGTCCGCGGGCGGTCGCGGCCGACGCGAGGCCGCCCGCGAGCACGAGGCCGGCGACGGCGTACACGGCGAAGGTCACGTTGTTGAAGCCGTAGAAGCGCGTGAAGCCCACGACGGCGGACGTCCCGAGCAGGGACGCCTGCTGGAGCGTCGTGCCGGTCGCGCCGTCGACGGTGAGCACGAGCCACGTCACCCCCGCGAGGGCCGACGGCAGCGCCCAGGGGCGCCGCGGGAGGAGACGTGAGACGACCCACGCGACGAGGGCGACGACGACCGCGCTCACCGCGAGCGCCAGCGTGAGCGCCGGGGCGGGCGCGCTCCACACCCACCAGCGGGACAGGCTCGCGAGCGACGCCGCGACGGGAGCCGCCGCGACCACCATGAGCACGGCGGAGAGCACGCGCAGGCCGCGCGGCCCCGGGCCGGGCTCGCGGCCGCGGCGGACGGCGGCGCGGCGCGCCCACAGGACGCCGCCGAGCGCGAGGACCAGGGTGGCGACGAGGAGGCCCACGAGCACGGGGTAGAGCGTGGGGATGGTGCTCGTGAGGACGTTGAGGTATTGCCGGTTCTCGACCGTCCGGGCCACGTCCATGCGACGGACCTCGCCCTGCTCCAGGGCGGCGCCCTCAAGGCCTTCGGTGCTGCCGCCCGCCGACTCCACGACGGTCGCCGTCAGGTCGGTGAGCTGGACGATGCCGTCCTTCTGCGTGCTCGGCGAGTGGAGCCACCGGCTCGTCGGCTGCCCCTTGCGCCAGTCGACGACGACCTGGAGCCCCGTCTCGCCGACCGGTCCGGCGGACACGCCGGCCACGACGACGCGCGTGCCCCGATCGACCTCGTCCATGATCCGGGCGAGGGCCTCGTCGAGCTCGTCGAGGCTCTCCCCGCGCCCGGTGGCCGAGTCGACGATCTCGCCCTGGTCGACGACCGTCACGTCGCACGCGTCGAGGCCGCCGGCGGGGAGGGCGGCGAGCGAGGGCGTGTACCGCTCGACGTGACCGACGGCGTCCGCGAGCATCACCGCGGCACCCGGCCCGACGGCGGTCGTGCAGACGCCCGTCCCGGCGATCCGGGCTGCGGCGGTCCCGGGGTCGTGCCGTGCCGCCTGCGCGGGCGTCTCCTCCGTGGCAGGCGCCGTGAGGACGGCCCAGCCGGGGACGTCCGCGGGGCGTGCGTCGGGCGTGGTCGTGCCGGTCGTCGCGACGGCGGGCACGGGCACGGGGAGGCAGCCGCTCGCCGGCTCCTCGGCGTCGGCGGGGAGCGGCTCCGCGGGCTGCTCCGCCGTCTGGGCCGAGACCATGCGCCCCGCCGACAGCGTGAGCCACGCGTCGGTCGTGCACACCGTGCGCCCGAGGTTGAGCGACGCGACGGACCCCGTCCGGATCATCGACCACAGCGTGGGCGTCGCGGTGGGGGAGACGTCGCTCCAGTACAGGCCGGCCACCGCGACCAGGACGACGGGCCGCGGGTCGTGCGTCGGCGCGGCGGCGAGCGGGCTCGCGGTCTCGGCGACGCCGGCCGCTGTGCCCGGGCCTCCCGACGCGACCGCCGGGGGCGCCCCGGTCGTCGCCGCCGCGGTGGTCGCCGTTGCCGGGCCCGCCGTCGCGAGGAGCGTCAGCAGCAGCGCGACGGCGGTGGCGAGCGCCGCCGTCCGCCGCCCGAGGCCCCGGTCCCGGCGGACGGGCTGGGTGCGGGCAGGGGGGAGCGCGGCGGCCGGGAACGTCACCGGACCAGCCTACGGGGGCGCGACGCGCCGCCCCCGACCGCCCCGGCCGCGTCCGCGCAGGTCCGCGCGCGACGCTCACGCGGCCTCCACGGGGGCTGCGCGCAATCTTCTGGACGGGCAGACTTGGGAACGTGTACAAATTGTATCCATGTACAAGTTTAAGGAGCGACGGTGCGTGCGCTGACCCGCGCCGAGGCGCGGTCCGCGATCGTCAACGTCGACCCGGCGGAGGGGAAGGTCCGCCTGCCCGGCCACTTCGACGCGCTGCGCTGGGAGGAGCTCGACTACCTCGGGTGGCGCGACCCGCGCGCGCCCTCCCGCGCGTTCCTCGTCGCGGACGTCGACGGGCGCGCGGTCGGGGCGCTCCTGCGCCAGAGCCCGAGCCACGCCGAGGCCGGGTCGCGCGCCGTGATGTGCGCCCTGTGCCGCTTCTCGCGGCGCTTCAACGAGGTCGCGCTGTTCGCGGCGCACCGGCCGTCGCGTGACCCGCGGAAGCGGCTCAGCAGCGTGGGCCTCCTGCTGTGCACCGACCTCGACTGCCATCGCAACGTCGGGACCGTCCGGTCCGGCGGTCCGCTCGACCCCCCTCCCGACGAGGTCGTGCGGACTCGTCGGGAGGGCCTGCGGGCGCGTACCGTCGCGTTCCTGCACACCCTGACCGACGGCGCCCCGACGGCGCGGACGAGGAGTCGTTGATGGCCTACCTGCCGCGCGCGGAGCGTCGGGACTCCATCGTCGCGGCAGCGGCGGCCGTCGTGCGCCGCGACGGGCTCGGCGCCGTCACCGCGCGCGTCGTCGCCGACGAGCTCGGCGGGTCGCCGGGGCAGATCCACCACCACTTCGCGTCGACGGACGAGCTCGTCGCCGAGGCGTGGCGGCGGTACGCCGACGTCGAGATCGGCGCCTTCGAGGAGGCGGCCCGCGGCCGCTCCGCCCGTGCCGCGCTCGAGCTCTTCTTCGAGGACCTGCTCGGGCCCGGCGGTGACGGCCAGGCGCTCGCCCGGTGGGCGGAGGCCGGGGCGCACGCGCAGCTGCGGCCCGCCGTCGCGCGGGCGTACGTGGAGACGCTCGGGCTCCTGACCGACGTCCTGGCGGACGTCCTCGGCGACCGCGGCGACGCGCGACGTCGGGAGGCGGCGGGACGCCTGCTCATGGTCGGCGTCGGTCTCGCGGGCCTCACTCGCGTCGGTGGGGAGCGGGTCGTCCCGCCGGCGGCGGTCATGCGGTCGGCGATCGACGCGGAGACGGCCCGCGCGGACTGACCGCGTGGACCGACCGCGTGGACCGACCGCGCGGCGCCGACTGCGGGCCGGCCGTGCCCGTGGCCCGCCGCCGCGCGTCAGGCCGTGCGGACCACCAGCGCACCCGGGTCGACGCGCGTCTCGATCTCGACGGCGAGGCCCAGCACGTCGCCGTCGACCTGCGCCTGCTCGCCCTCCTCGACGCGCACCCGGACCCGCCGGGCGCGCGCGTGGTCGATGCGCCCGATCTTGGCGGGCAGGTCGTTCCGCACGCCGAGGCCCTGCATGACGACCTCGCCGAAGAGCTGCGCCCACCCCACGACGCCGCCGCGCGTGTCGACCGCGGCGACGTCGAGCACGCCGTCGTCGATCACGGCGTCGGGCAGGAGCGTGATGCCGCCGGGGAGCCGCCCGCAGTTGCCGATCATGAGGGAGCGCAGCCGCGCGTCGACGGGCGGCGAGTCGTCGAGCTGGATGCGGGCCCGCATGCGCCGGCCGTGCAGGTGGCGGATCCCGGCGACGAAGTACGCGACCCACCCGACCTTGGCCTTGAGCTCGTCGTCGGCGTCGGCGACCATCGCGGCGTCGAACCCGAGGCCCGCGATGACGAGGAAGATGTGCTCCTTGCCGGGCTCCCGGACAGGGTCGAGGGTCGTGCCCTCCACGTCCCCGGGGCCCGCGGGGTCCGCGTACCGCAGGACCGTGACCCAGCCGACGTCGATCGGGCGGTCCGACCCCGCGATCACGACGGCGAGCGCCGCGCGGGCGTCGCCCACGGGCAGGTCGAGGTTGCGCGCGAGGAGGTTGCCGGTGCCGACGGGCACGAGGCCCATCGTTCGGCCGCTGCCGACCATGCCCTCCGCGACCGCCCGCACGGTGCCGTCCCCGCCCACGGCGACGACGACGTCCGCCCCCTGGGCGAGCGCGGCACGGGTCTGCCCGACGCCCGGGTCGGCGACCGTCGTCTCGAACCACAGCGGGTCCGGGAGCGCGGCGTCGGCGAAGGCGCGGCGCACCACGGCCTCCAGCCCGACGACGTCGGGCTTCGACGGGTTGGCGACGAACGCGACGAGCTCGCGCGGGTCGTCGTCGAGGGGCGTCTCCTCGACGGGGAGTTCCGCACCGTGCGCGCGCCGCAGGCGCGACTGCTGGGCGCGCAGCCCCAGCGCGACGACGAGGGCCACGACGGCGACGGCGAGCGCCGCGATCGCGACCCAGAGGGTCCAGGCCATGGCGACACCGTAGCGGGGTCGTGGCTGTGGAGGACCACGACCGCTGCGCCGCCGGGTTCGTTAGGCTGCTGGCGTGATCGACCTCCGCCTCCTGCGCGACAACCCCGACATCGTCCGTGCCAGCCAGGTCACCCGTGGTGACGACCCCGCGCTGGTGGACGCCGCCCTCGACGCCGACGCGCGCCACCGCGCCGCGCTGAGCGAGTTCGAGAGCCTGCGCGCCGAGCAGAAGTCCCTCGGCAAGCAGGTCGCGCAGGCGCAGGGGGAGGAGAAGCAGGAGCTGCTCGCGCGCACCAAGCAGCTCGCCGCCGACGTCAAGGCGCGCCAGGCCGACGCGGACGCCGCGGCGGAGGAGCTGCGCGGGCTGCTGTTCCGCATCTCCAACGTCGTCGAGGGGGCGCCTCCCGGGGGCGAGGACGACTACGTCGTGCTGCGCGAGGAGGGCACGATCCGCGACTTCGCGGCCGAGGGGTTCACGCCGCGCGACCACCTGGAGCTGGGCGAGGGCCTGCGCGCGATCGACACCGAGCGCGGTGCGAAGGTCTCGGGCGCCCGGTTCTACTACCTCACGGGCGTGGGTGCGCGCCTCGAGCTCGCGCTGCTCAACGCGGCGATGGACACGGCGGTCGCGGCGGGCTTCACGCCCGTCATCACGCCGACCCTCGTGCGGCCCGAGGTCATGCAGGGCACCGGGTTCCTCGGCGCGCACGCGGACGAGATCTACCGCCTGGAGAAGGACGACCTCTACCTCGTCGGCACGAGCGAGGTCGCGCTCGCGGGCTACCACGCGAACGAGATCGTCGACCTGTCGGGCGGCCCGCTCCGGTACGCCGGGTGGAGCGCCTGCTACCGCCGCGAGGCCGGCTCGCACGGCAAGGACGTGCGCGGCATCATCCGCGTGCACCAGTTCCACAAGGTCGAGATGTTCTCCTACTGCGACCCGGCCGACGCCGCCGCGGAGCACCAGCGCCTGCTCGGCTGGGAGGAGCAGATGCTGCGCCTCGTCGACCTGCCGTACCGCGTCATCGACACCGCGGCGGGCGACCTCGGGTCGAGCGCCGCGCGCAAGTTCGACTGCGAGGCGTGGCTGCCCACCCAGCAGCGCTACCTGGAGCTCACGTCGACGTCGAACTGCACGACGTTCCAGGCGCGCCGCCTCAACGTGCGCGAGCGGGTCGAGACGGACGGCAAGACGGAGACGCGGACCGTCGCCACGCTGAACGGCACCCTCGGCACGACGCGCTGGATCGTCGCGATCCTCGAGAACCACCAGCAGCCCGACGGGTCGGTCCGCGTGCCCGAGGGGCTGCGGCCGTACCTCGGCGGCCTCGAGGTCCTCGAGCCGGTGGTGGCGTGACGGACCCCCGGGAGACCACCGATGCGGCCGAGCCGCTGCTCGTCGCGCTCGACATCGACGGCACGCTCATGTCCTACGACCAGGAGCTGTCGGACGACGTGCGCGACGCCGTCGCGGACCTGCGCGCCGCGGGGCACCACGTGGTGCTCGCGTCGGGACGGTCGCTCATCGCGATGACGCCCGTCGCGGAGATCCTCGGGATCGACCGCGGCTGGGTCGTCGCGTCCAACGGCGCCGTGACCGCGCGGCTGGACCCCGACGAGCCCGACGGGTACGTCCTCGAGGACGTCGTGACGTTCGACCCGGGCCCGGCCCTGCGGCTCCTGCGCGAGCACCTGCCCGACGCGCGGTACGCCGTCGAGGACGTCGGCGTCGGGTTCCGCATGAACGAGCTCTTCCCCGACGGCGAGCTCGACGGCGTGCACCGCGTGGTCGAGTTCGACGAGCTGTGGTCCGGCGAGGTGACGCGCGTCGTCGTGCGGGCGCCGGGGTCGACGAGCGAGCAGTTCCACGAGCTCGTGGAGCGGCTCGGCCTCGACGACGTCACGTACGCCGTGGGCTGGACGGCGTGGATGGACCTCGCGCCCCTCGGCGTCACGAAGGCGACCGGCCTGGAGCTCGTGCGCCGCACCCTGCACGTCCAGCCGCACCGGACCGTCGCGGTCGGCGACGGCCGCAACGACGTCGAGATGCTCCGCTGGGCGTCGCGCGGCGTCGCGATGGGCCACGCGGACGACGTCGTGCAGGCGGCGGCCGACGAGGTGACCGGCACCATCGAGGACGACGGCGCGGCGCGCGTCCTGCAGAGCCTCCTGCCCGCGCGGTAGAGCTGCGGTACCCCGAGGTAGAGACGCGGTCATCTCCGGGCTCCCACCGGGGGCAGGACGGCGGGCCGGTCCGCACCCGACCGGGCGTACGCCTCAGGGCCGTGTGAAGGTGACCTTTCCCGCCGCGTCGCGCGAGACGGTCCCGGTGTACGAGGCGCGCACCTCGGCGGGCAGGTCGCCGTCGTCCCAGAGCAGGACGGTGTACTCCGCCGTGGCCTGGTACGCCCCCTCGACGTACCGGATCTCTGGCCCGGGTTCGGCGAACCACTCCGTGCGGGAGGTCTCGCGTGCGTTCTCGACGAGCTCCGACGGGCACGACGGACCGGTGAGACCCTCGTCCTCGCAGGCGGCCCGCAGATCCTCGATCGCCTCCTCCACCCCCGGCTCGACGTCGGGCCGCAAGGTCGGGGTGAACGCGAAGCCCTCGGCCACGACCCCGTCCTCCCGGACGACGTCGGGCACGTAGGCCGTGAACGACGAGCCCCGGCGCAACCCTTCGAGGAGACCGGTCGGGTCGGTGTACTCGACGGCATAAGCACCGGGGAGCAACGTGACGGGGGTGAGCTCTGCCGCCGGGTACTCGACCTGGCCGTTGACCGTCAGCGTGCCGGACACCGGCTGACCCGCACCGATCGTGTCGGCGGTGCCCAGGTCGCTGATCGTCGTGCGGTCGCCGTCGCGGGTCGTCCGGACCTCCAGGCTCACGGGGCCGTCGACGCCGTCGAGGGTGAACTCGACCGTCACGCTCGCGCCGGCCGACGAGCCGGAGGACGCCACCACGCGTGCGTCGGTGGGCCGAGCCACGGAGGCACGGTAGAAGTCGTCGTCGACGAGATCCTCGTCGAGGTCGACCGTGGTGAGCGCCGCCGCGTCGCTCGCCCTCCCGGCCTCCAGGCTCGCGAAGAAGTCCTCGACCACCGCGACGCTCTCGGTCGTGTCGGTGTCGACCGTGCCCGGCGCGCACCCGGCGAGCACGACGGCGACGGCGAGACCGCCGGTGAGGCGGGCAGCGGCTCGCCGCCGCCGAGCGTCGCGGGGGCAGTCGGCCACCCTGGTTCGCGCGTCCCCGGAGCCTCGGTCGAGGTCGCGTCCGTGAGCGTCGTGCGTCATCCCTACATCCTCTTCGATCGACGACGAGAGCGTGGCGCCACGCGTCACGCGCGCCCGGACGGTGCGGCCGAGGGGGGAGGGCGGTGACGTCTCACGGTGCTCGGACGTCGCTCGGCGCCTGCAGCGACGATGCCCGCCGGCCCGGGTACCGCGGCTCTACCTCGGTGGACCGGGGCTCTACCTCGGCGGACCGGGGCTCTACCTCGCGGTACCGGGGCTCTACCTCGGGACGGTCAGTCGCGGGGCTCGCGCGCGGTGAGCACGACGGGGCCGTCCTCGGTGATCGCGACTGTGTGCTCGCTGTGCGCGCCGCGCGACCCGTCGGCGGAGCGGAGGGTCCAGCCGTCGGGGTCGGTGTAGATCTCGTCGGTGGTCTCGAGGAACCAGGGCTCGATCGCGATGACGAGGCCCGGCTTGAGCGGGAACCCGCGCTTGCGGCGGCCGTCGTTCGGGATGTGGGGCTCGCCGTGCATGGTGCGGCCGACGCCGTGCCCGCCGAAGTCGGTGTTCACCGAGTAGCCCGCGGCGTGCGCGACGTCGGCGATGGCGGCGGAGATGTCGCCGACCTTCTTGCCCGGCTGCGCGGCGGCGATGCCCGCCTCGAGCGCGCGCTCGGTCGTCTGGATGAGCCGGGCGTCCGCCTCGCCGAGCGCGCCCGCGCGCGGCGTGCCGACGACGAACGACAGCGCCGAGTCCGCGACCCACCCGTCGACCGAGGCGGCGAAGTCGATGCTCAGCAGGTCGCCGTCGCGCAGCGCGTAGTCGTGGGGGAGGCCGTGCAGCACGGCGTCGTTCACGGACGTGCAGATCACCTTGCCGAACGGGCTCGCGCCGAACGACGGGTGGTAGTCGATGTAGCAGGACTCGGCCCCGCGGTCGCGGATCATCCGGTGCGCGACCTCGTCGAGCTCGAGCAGGTTCGTCCCGACCTTCGTGGCGGCGCGCACCGTGGTGAGGACGTCGGCGACGAACCGTCCGGCGGGCCGCATCTGCTCGATCTCCCGCGGGGTCCTCAGCTCGATCATCGTGGTCCTTCCGGTTCGCAGGTGGTGGTGCCCGACGACGGCACGGCGGGCTCGTACGTACCGAGCGGTGCCGAGGGGCGGGCTCGACCACGATATCGGTCCCGGCGAGGGCAAGCGCTTGCATCGATCTGCTCACGATGCGGCACGGCGCCTCGCCAGGGTCCGTCCCGGCGTGGCAGCATCACCCGTCGTGGCAGGTATCGACGACGTCGCCCAGGCCGCCGGGGTGTCCACGGCGACCGTCTCGCGCGCCCTGCGCGGCCTGCCGAACGTCTCGGAGGCGACGCGCCTGCGGGTGCTCGCGGAGGCGGCGCGGCTCGGGTACGTGCCCACGCCGTCGGCGTCGTCCCTGGCCACGGGGCGGACCCGGACGATCGGCGTGCTGACCCCGTGGGTGAACCGGTGGTTCTTCGCCAACGTCATCGAGGGCGCCGAGCGCGCCCTGCGCGACCTCGGCTACGACGTGCTGCTCTACACGTTCGACGTCCGGCGCACGTCGTCGCGCCGCCGGGTCGACCCGAGCGTGCTGCGCCACCGCGTGGACGGGACGCTCGTCGTCGGGCTGCCGCTGGACGACGACGAGGTGCGCTCGCTCGTCGGGCTGGCGCGCCCGCTGGCGTTCGTGGGGTCCGGGCCGGCGGAGCAGGTGACGGTCCGGCTCGACGACGTCGCGACCGGGCGCGCGGCGACGCGCCACCTGCTGGACCTCGGGCACCGGGTGATCGGGCACGTGACGGGGGTGCCGGACCTGGTGTCGTCGTGGTCCCCGCCCGTGGAGCGCGCGCGGGGGTACGTGCGCGCGCTCGAGGAGGCGGGTGTCGTCGTGCAGCCGGACCTGGAGGTGAACGGCGACTTCGACGTCGCGGGCGGCCGCGAGTCGACCGCGGAGCTGCTGCGCCGCCGCCCGGACGTGACCGCGGTGTTCGCGGCGTCGGACGAGATGGCGATGGGCGCGATCCTCGCGGCGCGCGACCTCGGCCGGCGCGTGCCGGAGGACCTGTCCGTCGTGGGCGTGGACGGCCACGACCTCGGCGAGCTCGTCGGCCTGACCACGATCGCGCAGGACGCCTACCAGCAGGGCTTCGACGCGGCGCTCCTGCTGCTCGACATGATCAACGGTGCCCCGGTGCCCGAGAGCCTGACGTACCCGACGGAGCTCGTCCGGCGCGGTTCGACGGCGCCGCTCCCCCCGGGCGCGTAGGGCCGGCCGCGACCCCTGCCCACACCGGGACGCCCTGCGGGCGCACGGTGTGGGAGCGCGGCCAGCCTTCCGGGCCCCGAGAGAGCGCGCACCCGCCGCGCGTGACGGAATCGTTACGCAAACTCACCTCCGCTGTGCTTGCACCCCGGGGATGCAACCGCTTGCATGGTGGGAGGGCGAGAGCGCACCCGCGCTCGCGACGTCGCGATGCGCCCGGTCCTCACCGGACCGGGGTGACGGCGTCCGGACCCACGACGAGGTGGAGGCTGAGATGACCAGGACCACGAGGACCAGCGCGGCGCGTCGCCGCACGCTGGCGGTCGCCGCCGGCGGCGCGAGCCTCGCGCTCGTGCTCGGGGCGTGCAGCAGCGGGGGCGGCGGCGGGGGCGACGACGAGTCGCCCAGCGCCGAGGTGGACTGCGCCGACTTCGAGCAGTACGGCGACCTGTCCGGCAAGACCGTCACGGTCTACTCGACGATCGTCGACACCGAGGCCGAGCAGCAGCAGGCGTCGTACGAGCCGTTCGAGGAGTGCACCGGCGCGACGATCGAGTACGAGGGCTCCAAGGAGTTCGAGGCCCAGCTCCCCGTCCGCATCCAGTCGGGCAGCGCGCCCGACATCGCGTACCTGCCGCAGCCCGGCCTCCTGCGCCGCATCGTCGCGGACTTCCCCGACGCGATCCAGCCGGTCGGCGACCAGGCCGCGGCCAACGTCGACCAGTACTACACGGAGTCCTGGAAGGAGTACGGCACCGTCGACGGCACGCTGTACGCGACGCCGCTCGGCGCGAACGTGAAGTCGTTCGTCTGGTACTCGCCGTCCATGTTCGAGGAGGCGGGCTACGAGGTCCCGACGACGTGGGACGAGCTCATGGAGCTCTCCGACCAGATCGTCGCCGACAACCCGGAGGGCGACGTCAAGCCCTGGTGCGCCGGCATCGCGTCCGGCGAGGCGACCGGCTGGCCGGCCACCGACTGGATGGAGGACGTCGTCCTGCGCACGGCGGGCCCCGAGGTCTACGACCAGTGGGTCAACCACGAGATCCCGTTCAACGACCCGCAGATCGCCACGGCCCTCGCGACGGTCGGCGACGTGCTGAAGAACGAGGACTACGTCAACGGCGGCCTGGGCGACGTGAGCAGCATCGCGACGACCGAGTTCACCGAGGGCGGGTACCCGATCATCGACGGCCTGTGCTACATGCACCGCCAGGCCACGTTCTACCAGGCGAACTGGACGACCCTCGACCCCGACCTCGAGGTCGCCGAGGACGGCGACGTGTGGGCGTTCTACCTGCCGGGCGAGTCGGCCGACGACAAGCCGCTGCTCGGTGGCGGCGAGTTCGTCGCGGCGTTCAACGACCGTCCCGAGGTCCAGGCCTTCCACGCGTACCTGTCGAGCCCCGAGTGGTCCAACGCCAAGGCGAGCGTGACCCCGCAGGGCTGGATCAGCGCCAACAACGGCCTCGACCCCGAGCTGCTGCAGTCGCCGATGGACCAGCAGGCGTACGAGCTGCTCACGGACGAGAGCTACACGTTCCGCTTCGACGGCTCGGACATGATGCCCGCCGCCGTCGGCGCCGGCTCGTTCTGGTCCGAGATGACCGAGTGGATCGCGAGCGACAAGTCCGACCAGGCCGTGCTCGACGCCATCGAGGCGTCCTGGCCGACGTCCTGACCCGCGAGCGGCCCGGGGGCTGACGGCGCGGCGCGAGCCACGTCGTCGGGCCCCGGGCCCGCGCGTCGACCCGGGGGCGGGTCGCCCTGGCAGGACCCGGGCGGCCCGCCCTCGCCGACCGTCCCTCGTCGTCCACCTCGTCCTCCCGGCCGCCGCCGGCCACCTCAGGAGCCTCACATGGACTGGTTGCTCGAACCCTCCGGGACGGGGGGCAAGCTCGCGGTGATGGTCGTCGCGATCCTGCTCTTCGTCGTCGTCATGGGTCTGATCCTCTTCCTCGTCGACCGGCCGAAGCGCGTGCCCGGCTGGGTCGTCGCGATCGCGTTCGCCGGGCCCGCGGTCGTCATGCTCGCGTTCGGCCTGCTGTACCCAGGGCTGCGCACCATCCGCGACTCGTTCTACAACCGCACGGGCTCCGCGTTCGTCGGGCTCGACAACTACGTCACCGCGTTCACGCGGGACGAGTTCCAGATCGTCCTGCGCAACACGGCGATCTGGGTCATCGTCGTCCCGCTCGTCTCGACGTTCCTCGGGCTGGTGTACGCGGTCGTCGTCGACCGGTCCCGCTTCGAGAAGCTCGCGAAGACCCTGATCTTCCTGCCCATGGCGATCTCCATGGTCGGCGCGGGCATCATCTGGAAGTTCATGTACGAGTACAAGCCGGCCAGCCAGCCGCAGATCGGCCTGTTCAACCAGGTCCTCGTGTGGCTCGGGCTGGAGCCGCAGCAGTTCCTGCTCAGCGCGCCGGCGAACACGTTCTTCCTCATCCTCGTGATGATCTGGATCCAGGCCGGGTTCGCCATGACGATCCTCGCCGCCGCGATCCGCGCCATCCCGGACGACATCGTCGAGGCGGCCCGGCTCGACGGCGTCGGCGGCATGCGGATGTTCCGCTACATCACCGTGCCGAGCATCCGCCCGGCCCTCGTGGTCGTCCTCACGACGATCGCCATCGGCACGCTCAAGGTCTTCGACATCGTCCGCACGATGACGGGCGGCCGGTTCGAGACGTCGGTCGTGGCGAACGAGTTCTACACGCAGGCGCTGCGCCAGGGCGAGCAGGGCCTGGGCGCCGCGCTCGCCGTCATCCTCTTCGTGCTCGTCATCCCGATCATCGTGTACAACGTGCGGCAGCTGAAGCAGGCGGAGGAGATCCGATGAGCACCCCACTGTCCGCCTCCGTGCCCGACGCCCCGCTCGTCGACGAGACCGTCGAGGAGGGCAGCGGCAAGGGCGTCGTCGCCGGCCTGGACGCGCGCGCCGACAAGGTGCGCCGCAAGGTCTCGTCCCGGCCGGCGTCGATCATCGCGATCGTGCTCGCCGTCCTGTGGACGATCCCGACGTTCGGGCTCCTCGTCACGTCGTTCCGGCCGCCGCGCGAGATCCGCCGGTCGGGGTGGTGGGAGGCGTTCGCGAACCCCGAGTTCACGGTCGACAACTACACGGACGCGCTGTTCGGCGGCTCGACGAGCTTCGCGACCTACTTCGTCAACTCCCTCGTCATCACGCTGCCCGCGGTGATCATCCCGATCACGCTCGCGTCGCTCGCCGCGTACGCGTTCGCGTGGGTGAACTTCAAGGGCCGCAACCTGCTGTTCGTCGCGGTCTTCGCGCTCCAGATCGTGCCCATCCAGGTCACGCTCGTCCCGCTGCTCACGCAGTACGTGGACTGGGGGATCGACGGCTCGTTCTGGCCCGTGTGGCTGTCGCACTCGATCTTCGCGCTGCCGCTCGCGATCTTCCTGCTGCACAACTTCATGAAGGACATCCCGCGCGAGCTCGTCGAGGCCGCCCGCGTCGACGGCGCGGGGCACGTGAAGATCTTCTTCCAGGTCCTCATGCCGCTCCTCGTCCCCGCCATCGCGGCGTTCGGCATCTTCCAGTTCCTCTGGGTGTGGAACGACCTGCTCGTCGCGCTGACGTTCGCGTCCGGCCAGGACACCGCACCGATCACGGTGCGGCTCGCCGAGCTGTCCGGCTCGCGCGGCGCGAGCTGGCACCTGCTCCCGGCGGGCGCGTTCATCTCCATGGTCGTGCCCGTGGTCGTGTTCCTGGCGCTCCAGCGGTACTTCGTGCGCGGCCTGCTCGCCGGCTCGGTCAAGGGCTGACGCCGGCCGCGGCGAGATGGTGGCGGCGGCCCGTCCCGCACGGCGGGCGGGCCGCCGTCGCACGACCGGCGTGCGACGTCTCCGGGCGGGCGCGGTCGTAGAGTCGGTCGGTGCCCACCCGAACCGCCGCCCTCGACCGCGTCCCGGCACCGGCGCTGTTCGTCGTCTCGGGCCTCACGCAGTACCTGGGCGCGGCGATCGCCGTCGGGCTGTTCGCCGTCGCCGGGGCGGTCGAGGTGGGCTGGCTGCGCATCGCGGCCTCCGCGCTGCTCCTGCTGGCCTGGCGCCGCCCGTGGCGGCGGCGCTGGACGCGGCACGACCTCGCGTGGGCCGCGGTCTTCGGGGTCGCGCTCGCGGCGATGAACCTCGCGTTCTACGTCGCGATCGACCACCTCCCGCTCGGCACCGCCGTCGCGATCGAGTTCCTCGGCCCGGTCGCGGTCGCGGCGGTCACGGGCAGCGGCTGGCGCGAGCGCGGCGCCATCGCGGTCGCGGCGGCCGGGGTCGTGCTGCTCGCCGGCGTGACGGTCGGGTCCGACCTCCCGCACGACGACGCCGTGCTCGGCCTCGCGGCGATCGCCGTCGCCGCCGCGTGCTGGGCCGCGTACATCGTGCTCGGCCGCCGGGTCGCCGTCGGGGGCTCGGGCGTCACGTCGCTCGCGGTCGGGATGGCCGTGGGCGCGCTCGCGTTCGCGCCGTTCCTCGCGCCGGACGCCGTCCCGGTGCTCGGCGACTGGCGGCACGCCCTGGCCGTCGCGGGGATCGCGCTGTTCTCGTCCGTCGTGCCCTACGCGCTCGAGCAGGTGATCCTGCGCCGCGTCAGCGCGGCGACGTTCTCGGTGCTCCTCGCGCTGCTCCCGGCGACGGCGGCCGTCGTGGGCGCCGTCGTGCTCCGGCAGGTCCCGAGCCCCCTGGAGCTGGTCGGCCTCGTGCTCGTCTCCGGGGCGATCGCCATGACCGCCGCGCGCCCGGGCGCGAGCGGGCGCGGGGAGCCGGACGGCGTGCTGCCGACCGACCCCCCGCCCGCCTGAGCGGACCGGGGCCTCAGAGGTACTGGCCGGGCGAGGGGCGTCCGTCGTGCTCGTCCGGGCGCGGCTGCTGCCCCGGCATCCCGCCGGGCGCACCGTGGCCCATGGGCGGCAGCGAGCCGGGCGGCAGAGCCCGGCGCATCTGCGAGAGCTGCGCCTGCGCGGCCATCTGCTGCGCGACGAGCGCCGTCTGGATGCCGTGGAACAGCCCCTCGAGCCAGCCCACGAGCTGCGCCTGCGCGACCCGGAGCTCCGCGTCCGTCGGGACGCTGTCGTCCGAGAACGGCAGCGTGATGCGGTGCAGCTCGTCGACGAGGTCTGGCGAGAGGCCCTCCTCGAGCTCCGTGAGGGACCGCTCGTGGATCTCCGCGAGCCGCGAGCGCGCCGCCTCGTCGAGCGGGGCGTCGCGCACCTCGTCGAGGAGCTTCTTGATCATGCCGCCGATGCGCATGACCTTGGCCGGCTCCTCGATGACGGTCGCCGGGTTGCGGTCGGGGTCGGTCGAGTCGTCGCTCTCGACGACGCTCACCCCCGTGCCGTCAGGCATGACCACGGTGGAACGGCCGGGCTCGTCGTCGCCCTGCGCGGTCGCCGCAGGGTCGGGAGCGGTGGGCTCGTCGGGACGGGGGTCGCGCGGTTCGTCAGCCATGGGTCCAGTCTTGCGCGTGCCACCCCCGCGCGCACCGACGGGCGCGACCCGCCGTCACGGGACGAGCAGCACCTTGCCGAACACCTCGCCCGAGTCGAGCAGCTCGTGCGCGCGCGCCGCCTCGTCGAGCGGCAGGCGCGCGTGCACGACCGGCCGCACCCGGCCGTCCTCCACCAGCGGCCAGACGTGCGTCAGCACCTCGTGCACGATGCGCGCCTTCTCCTGCGGCGGGCGGGCCCGCAGCGTCGTGCCGGCCACCGTGGCACGCCGGGCGAGGAGGAGGCCGAGGTCGAGCTCCGCGCGTCGTCCCTTCTGCATGCCGATGACGACGAGGCGACCGCCCGTGGCGAGGACCTCGAGGTTGCGCGGCAGGTAGGCGGCCCCGACGACGTCGAGCACCACGTCCGCGCCGTGGCCGCCCGACGCGTCCCGCACCGCGGCGACGAAGTCCTCCTCACGGTGGTCGACGGCGAGGCTCGCCCCGAGCGCCAGGCACCGGTCGGCGCGGCCGCGACCGCCCGCGGTCACCGCGACGTGCGCCCCCAGCGCCGCGCCCAGCTGGACGCCCACCGTCCCGACGCCGCCCGAGCCGCCGTGCACGAGCAGCCACTCGCCGGGCGCCAGGCGGCCCACGTCGACCACGTTGCTCCAGACCGTGCACACCGCCTCGGGGAGGGCGGCCGCGTCCACGAGGTCGACCCCCTCGGGGACGGGGAGCACCTGCGTCGCGCGCACCCGCACCTGCTCCGCGTAGCCGCCGCCGTCGAGCAGCGCGACCACCCGGTCGCCGACCGACCAGCCCGACACAGCGTCCCCGACGCGGGCCACCGAGCCCGAGACCTCGAGGCCCGGCCAGTCGGGTGCGCCGGGCGGGGGAGGGTAGGATCCAGCGCGTTGTAGCAGGTCAGCACGGTTCACGCCAGCGGAAGCGACGTCGACCACGAGCTCGTCCGGCCCAGGGGTCTGGTCAGGGAGCGTGGAAACCGTTAGTTTCTCAGGGCCACCGGGGCCCGATATCGTGACGCCTCGCATCTCGCCGAGACTACGCGGACGGCCCCGGAGGCGCCGGATCACCGACGGGGGCACCGCGTGACGAGGGCGATTGTTCGTGCTCCTCGCGGATTAGGTGTCCGGGGGAAGTGCACCGATAGTTAGTACGCACGACCGGGGAGCGAGCCCGGGAGGCGCCGCTGCCACGCGCGTCGACCATGCCGCCGAACGGGTGGACCAGGTGATGGAGGCAGGTTCGTATGCTCCGCAGGTTGAGCGTCCGCGGGAAGATCCTTGCGGCACTCGCGGTGCCCGTCCTCGTCCTCTTCGCCGCCGCGGCGATCATCTCGGCCCAGGCCATCGGGACCGCGCGCGACGCGAGCCAGACGAGCGCGCTCGTCGCGGCGCTCGCGGCGCAGGACGCGGCCGGGACGGAGATCGCGGCCGAGCGCACGTACTCGTTCCTCGACGCCAACAGCACGCGCGACACGGCCGAGGAGGCCGAGGCGCAGATGATGGCGCAGCGCGAGAAGACCGACCGCGCGCTCGACGCGCGCGACCGCGCGTACGAGCGGCTCAACACCTCCGCGCTCGACCCCCGCGTGCGCAAGGCCGTGGCCGACACGATCGGTGACCGGTCTGAGCTCGTGGGTGTCCGCCAGGCGATCGACCGGTCCGGTCTCGGCCAGCTGCAGCGCAACTCGATGTACAGCGACCTCATCGACGCGGCGCTGGACGTGCCGCGCACGCTCGCGGACACCACCCCCGACCGCAGCCTCGCGCAGTACCTCGACACCTACGTGCTCCTCGACGAGCTGCTCGCCCAGCAGGCGCTCGAGCAGCCGCTGGCTGGAGCGGTGCTGCAGGCCGCGCAGGCGGGCCAGCAGAACACCGTCACCAACCAGCAGGCCGCCGTCCTCGTCACCACCGGAGACACGCTCGCCGCCCGCGCGCGCGCCGCGGTCCGCCAGCTGCCCGGGGAGTTCCGCCTCGAGACGCCGACGGCGACCTACAACCAGATCCGGCAGAACCTCATCGGGTCGCGCCCGGCAGCCACCCCGCCCAGCCAGGCGGCGCAGTGGCCGACGCTCTCGCAGGAGGACCGCGACCAGACCGCCCCCGTGCGCGACGCGGTGCGCACCGAGACCGCGGAGAAGGCCTCGGACCTCGCGGGGGCCGCCACGACGCGCGCCGTGATCACCATCCTCGTGACGCTCGCCGCGGTCGTCGCCTCGATCCTCGTGGCCGGCTTCATCGCGCGTGCGATCGTCAACCCGCTGCGGCGCCTCACCGACGCCGCCGAGGACGTCCGTGACCAGCTCCCCAAGCTCGTCGAGCAGGTCGCCGTGCCTGGCCAGGGTCCGGGCATCGACCTCGCGCCGATCACCGTCGAGTCCAGCGACGAGGTCGGCCAGCTCGCCACCGCGTTCAACGACGTGAACCAGACGACGATCAAGGTCGCCCGCGAGCAGGCCGCGCTGCGTGGCTCGATCGCCGAGATGTTCGTCAACGTGGCCCGCCGCGACCAGGTGCTCCTCAACCGCCAGCTCGCGTTCCTCGACGACCTCGAGCGCTCCGAGGAGGACGCGGGCACGCTGTCCAACCTCTTCCGCCTCGACCACCTCGCGACCCGGATGCGCCGCAACGCAGAGTCGCTGCTCGTGCTCGCCGGCATCGACTCGGGCCGTCGGGTGCGCCAGCCGATGCCGGCCTCCGACGTGATCCGTACCGCGTCCTCCGAGATCGAGCTGTACGACCGCGTGCGCCTCAACCTCGTCGTCGACCCGCTCATGCTGGGGCACAACGCGCTCAACGCGGCGCACCTGCTCGCCGAGCTCCTCGAGAACGCCACGATGTTCTCCGAGCCGCACACGCCCGTCGAGGTCACCACCGGCCGCGACGCGGACTTCGTGCACATCACCGTCCGGGACCACGGTCTGGGCATGACGGCCGAGGAGATCGCGGAGGCGAACCGGAAGGTCGCGACGCACGCGGCCTCGGACGTCGTCGGCGCCCAGCGCCTGGGCCTGTTCGTGGTCGGCCGCCTCTCGGAGCGGCTCGGAGCCAAGGTCCGCTTCAGCGCCGGGGGCGACGAGCAGGGCACCGAGGTCGTCGTGTCCTTCCCGGCCGTCCTCTTCGTGCCCGACTCGAACGTCCCGCTCCCGCAGCCGACGGACCCGTTGGAGACGAGCACCCAGGCCGCCGCGCAGCAGCTCACGAGCACGGGCGTGATGCCGGCCCTCCCCGCCGAGCCCGCCGCTCCCGCACCCGTCCCGACGGCGTCCGTCGCGGCCGTGGAGCCCGAGGCGCCCGCCGCCGTGCCGGTCGACCTCGACGCGCTCACCGACGGCACCACGCAGACGGGCATGCCGCGCCGTCGCTCCCGCACGGTCGACCCGGCGGCGGCCGCGCCCAGCGCGTCGTTCGCGTCCGGCCCGCAGACGGGCGCGATCGTGCTCCCGCCGCTCGCGACCCCGGCCCTGCCGGACGAGCTGCCCGCCGCGGACGAGGCCTGGACCCCGCCCGCGGAGGTGGCTCCCGCCGCGTCCGCGCTCCCGAGCCGGTCGCGTGCCGCCGCGACCCCGGTCGAGCCCGTCTCGGCCGAGATCCCGGTGCTCGACGTCAGCACCCGCAGCGCGCTCTTCTCGAGCTTCCGTCCCGTGGGCGAGCGGCCGGTCACCGAGAACCCGGTCGAGCTGCCGGTCGCGCCGGACGTCACGGCGACCGACATCCCGCTGGTGAGCGACGTGCCGACGGCCGAGGCCGCCGTCCACCACGAGGTCGTCTGGACCCCGCCGGAGGTCGCGGAGCAGCCGGCCGCCCCGAACGCCGTCACGGGCGCGGGGCAGGCCTGGGCACCCGAGCAGGGCTGGGTCCCGGAGCAGCCTGCCGAGCAGACGTGGACCCCGGAGCAGCCCGCCGAGCAGGCCTGGGAGCCCGAGCCTGCGCAGGAGACCGCGTCCGCGGGCTGGGCGCCGTCGTCGTTCGCCGAGGAGCCGCTCGACGCGACCCGCGTCGTCCCGCCCGTGGCGGCGCAGCCGGAGCAGCCCGCGGCCGAGCGCGCGCCGCTCGCCGACCGGAGCCGGGCCGCGGCCGACGCGACCGAGGTCCGGCCCGTGGCGCCCTCCGCCCCGGAGCAGACGGACGTCCCGGTCGTGGCCGAGGGACGTGCCGCGGACGGCGCCGAGGAGATCCCCGCCGAGCTCTCGTTCGAGGCGCTTCCCCGCTTCGAGGAGCTCATGGCCGACCTCCCGACGCGCCGGTCGCTGCGCGAGAGCCAGGCGCGCAAGCGCGGTCTCTTCGGTCGTCGTCCGCGGACGACCGCCACGCCGCAGGCGACGCGACCCGCCGGCCCCTCGGCCGAGGCGCTCGCCTCGCGCCCGGCCGGGTCGACGCCGGCACCGGCGGCGGCCGCACCCGCGGCGTCGAACCCGGTGGCACCTGCGCCCGCGGCGCCCGCCCCGGTCCAGGCGGCCCCGGCCGCGCGGCAGGAGCCGGGCGCGCCGGCGCGCACGTCCGCGTTCGCGCCGCGCGCCGACCTCCCTGCTGCGCCCACGCCGTCCTTCGCCCCCGAGGCGCCGGCGGCCGCGGTGCAGGAGACGCGGAGCCTCCCCCCGGTCCAGGACGACCCGTACCCCGCGGCCCGGCCGTCCGTGCCCGAGCCGGCGGCCTCCGCCGCCGCGTGGGACGCCGCTCCCGCCAGGGACGCGGCGTCGGGCTACGGTCCGCCGAGCCCGCTCGCCCGGCGTCCGGTCGCGGAGTCCCTCGAGCCGCTGGACGCGGGCTACGTCTCCGACTCGGTCGAGGCGCGGTCGGACTGGATGGCGTCGGCGGTGCTGTACGAGGAGATGTCCACCCTGCTGCAGGGCAGCACCGATTTCCAGGAAGCGACCTTGGCGGACCCGAACGACGGCATCTACCAGCCGCTCAAGGTCGACGCCGCGGCGTCGGGCCTCGCGCGACGCTCGCGCGGCGAGGAGCGCGACGGGTACGTCGACCGCTTCACGGCGCGGATCGACCGCGACCCGGAGCAGCTGCGGGCGCGCCTGTCGGCGTTCCAGTCGGCGACCGCCCGCGGGCGCGTCGAGGGGCAGGACGAGACGAGTTCGACGTGGAACCCCGAGGCCATGGATTATGTCCCTGATTCAGCGCCGCAGGCGCGGTGACGACATGCCGTCTGCGGCAACTGACGAGGAGGAACAGTGAACGCGCTCAGCACCGAGGCCACGAACTTCGGGTGGCTGCTCGACAACTTCGTGCGGACCGTACCGGGCAGCCGGCACACGCTCGTGGTGTCGGCGGACGGCCTGCTCATGGCGATGTCCGACCAGCTCGACCGGACGAGCGGTGACCAGCTCGCCGCGATCGTCTCGGGCATGTCGAGCCTGACCCGCGGTGCGGCCCGCCAGCTCAACGGCGGGAACGTCCGGCAGGCCATCATCGAGATGGACAACGGGTTCCTGTTCCTCATGAACGTGTCGAACGGCTCCGTCCTGGGCGTGGTGGCCGAGGCGAACTGCGACATCGGCCTCATCGGCTACGAGATGGCGCTCCTCGTCTCGCGCACGGAGGCGACCCTGACGCCGCAGCTCATCTCGGAGATGCGGGGTAGCCTTCCGGTCGACGGTGCGACCCGAACCCCGGTGGGATGAGGACTGATCGATGACGAACGTACCTTTCGGCAGCATGGGAGCCCACGACGGGTACGAGGCGGCGACCGTCCGCCCGTACGCGGTGACGGGTGGTCGCGTGCGGTCCGCCACGTCCGACCTCCCGCTCGAGGCGCTCGTCGAGGTCATGCCGGGTGCCGTGAACAGCTTCGGGCTGCCGCCCGAGAAGCGCTCGATCCTCCAGCACGCCGCGCACACGTACGTCTCGATCGCCGAGCTCTCCGCGCTCCTGCGCCTGCCGCTCGGCGTGACGAAGGTGCTCGTCGCGGACCTGCAGGAGGACAACTACATCACCGTCCACACGTCGACCCCGCTCAACGTCCACACGGGTCACGGCAGCAACCACTCGGGCCTGTCCCTGAGCGTCTTGGAGAGTGTTCTCAATGGCATTTCCACCCTCTGACGGCTCGGGGAGCGGGCCGCAGGCAGGGCAGCCGTCCGGGGCGAGCGGGGGTGCGCCCGGCGGTCAGCCGGCGCTGCGCCAGACGGCGTGGGCTCCGGTGAGCGCACCCGTCGGCGTGCCGACCCAGGCGGCTCCGGCGACGCCCGGCCAGCCCGCGGCACCGCAGCAGCCGGCCGCCGCCCAGCCCGTCGCTCCGGCGGCACCGCAGCCGGCGGCACCGCAGCCCGCCGCGCCGGTGGCCACGCAGCCCGCGACGGCTCCGGCCGCACCGCAGCCGGTCGCTCCGGCTCCGGCCGCCGCGCAGCCCGCCCCGGCTCCGGCCGCCGCGCAGCCTGCGTCGGCTCCCGTCGCGCAGGCCGCGGCCCAGCCGCGCACCGCGCCGCAGCCCCTGGCCGCCGCGCAGCCCGTGGCTCCCGCCCAGCAGGCGCCCGCTCAGCCGGTCGCCCCGGTGCAGCAGGCGGCCCCCGCGCGCCCGGTCGCGGCAGCGCCCGCGGCTCCGCCCGCTGCGGCGGCGCAGCCCGGTGGTGCCGCAGCGGCGTCCCGAACCGCGCCGACGGTCGTGAAGATCGTCGTCGCGGGCGGCTTCGCCGTCGGCAAGACGACGTTCATCGGCTCGATCTCGGACGTGGAGCCGCTCAACACCGAGGCCGCGATGACGGAGCACTCGGTAGGCGTCGACGACGCGGGCGGCGTGTCCGACCGCAAGACGACGACGACCGTCGCGATGGACTTCGGCCGCGTCTCGCTGCCGGGCAACCTGTGGCTCTACCTGTTCGGCACGCCGGGCCAGGACCGCTTCCTCTTCATGTGGGACGACCTGGTCCGCGGCGCGATCGGCGCCGTCGTGCTCGTCGACACCGACCGCCTGGAGCAGTGCTTCCCGGCGATCGACTACTTCGAGTCGCGCAACATCCCGTTCGTCGTGGGCGTCAACTGCTTCGACGGCGTCGCCAAGCACAAGCTCGAGGACGTCCGCGAGGCGCTGCAGATCCCGCCGCACGTGCCGATGCTCTACACGGACGCGCGCTCGCGCGCGGCGACGAAGCAGACGCTCATCGCGCTCGTCCAGCTCGCGATGCGCCAGCTCCGCGGCGCGGCCTGACCGCTCCCGCACCCCGCGCCACGCACGACGGCGGGCCGCCCTCCACGGGTCGGCCCGCCGTCGTCGTGCAGGGGCGGGGCGTGCCACAATGGCTCGCCGGGAGGGCTGACAGAGCGGCCTAATGTGACGGTCTTGAAAACCGTTGTGCGGCAACGCACCGGGGGTTCGAATCCCTCGCCCTCCGCCAGTCGTGCCGTCAGGCCGGGTCGGGAGCCGTGCTCCGTCCCGGCCTGACGCGCGCCGGGCGCAGGGCCGCCGGGGCGTGCGCCGGGACGAGCGGGTGCCGCGGTGCGACCGGGCCCAGCACCGCGTACGCAGCGCCGAGCGGCGGGCGCACGTCCTTCTCGCCCGCGTTGGGCCAGAGCGCACAGGCCCGTTCCGCGAGCGCCGTGATCGTGAGCGACGGGTTCACCCCGAGGTTCGCGCTCACCGCGGACCCGTCCATGACGTGCAGGCCGGGCTGACCGTGGACACGGTGGTACGGGTCGATCACGCCCGTCCGCGGCGAGGTGCCGATCGCGCACCCGCCGAGGATGTGGGCCGTCATCGGGACGTCGAAGGGCTCGCCGACGGTCCCTCCGGGCATGCCGCCCATGCGCCGGGCCATGCGCCGTGCGGTGTCGTTCCCGGCCGGGATCCAGGTCGGGTTGGGCGCGCCGTGCCCCTGGCGGGACGTGAGGACCTTGCGGCCGAGGAACCCGCGCCGCAGCGAGGTGGTGAGCGAGTTGTCGTGGCTCTGCATGACGAGCGCGATGATCGTCCGCGACGACCAGCCGCGCAGGTCGGCCATCGCCGGCAGGTCCCGACGTCGGCGCCACAGCTCGCGCAGCCAGGTGCGCCACCGGCTCGGACCACCGTCCGTGAGGACCGTCTGGAGCAGCCCCATGGCGCCCGACCCCTTCCCGTACCGGACGGGCTCGACGTGGGTCCGGGCGTCCGGGTAGAACGACGACGTGATCGCGACGCCGCGCGAGTAGTCGGGCGCGTCGGGCCGTCGCTGGTGGTCGCGACGCCGGACCGTGGCGCCGAGCAGGGCCTCGGAGTTGGTGCGCGTGAGGTGTCCCAGCCGCTCGGAGACCCCCGGCAGGTGTCCCGAGTCCCGCATGGCGTGGAGGAGTCTCTGCGTGCCCAGCGCCCCCGCGGAGAGCACGACGTGGCGTGCCGTGTAGCGCTGCCGTCCTGCCCAGGGGCGCCCCGAGCGGTGGGCGAGGACCTCGTGCAGGACGCCGCCCGCGCCGTCGGGCACGGGCCGCACCTCGGTGACGGTCGTGAGCGGCAGGACCTGGGCGCCGCCGCGCTCGGCGAGGTAGAGGTAGTTCTTCACGAGCGTGTTCTTCGCCCCGACCCGGCACCCCGTCATGCACGCGCCGCACTCGGTGCAGCCGCGCCGCGCGGGCCCGGCCCCGCCGAAGTAGGGGTCGGGGGCGGTGACCCCCGGCTCCCGTGTCCCGCCTCGGCCGAAGAACACACCGACCGGCGCCTTCACGAAGGTGTCGCCCACCCCGGTCTCGCGGGCCACGTCCTCCAGGACGTCGTCCGCGGGGGTGCGCCCGGCGTAGGTGGTGACGCCGAGCATCCGGCGCGCCTGGTCGTACCAGGGCGCCAGCTCGGTCCGCCAGTCGGCGACGTCGGCCCAGGCGGGGTCCGTGAAGAAGTCGTCGAGCGGCTCGTACAGCGTGTTCGCGTACACGAGGCTGCCGCCGCCGACACCGGCGCCGGCGAGGACGAGCACGTCGCGGAGGCGGTGGATGCGCTGGATCCCGAAGCATCCGAGGGCGGGTGCCCACAGGAACGACCGGAGACGCCACGACGTGCGGGGGAGCTCCTCGTCGGTGAAGCGGCGGCCCGCCTCGAGGACGCCGACGCGATAGCCCTTCTCGGTGAGGCGCAGGGCGGTGACGCTCCCGCCGAACCCCGAGCCGACCACCAGCACGTCGAAGTCGGTCGGGACGCGCGGGCCACCGCGCCCGGGTACGTCGGCGGGGGCGGTGCGGAGGACGTCGGCGGCCATGGGCAGACGGTACGTCACGACGGCGCGGGGCTCTGGCCGGGAGGTCCGGGACCTTCGGCGAGTGCCGGGCGCGGGACGGTACGGGATCATGGCGTCGTGACGCCTGAGCCCTCCCCGGCCGACGAAGCCGGTCTCGAGCCCGTCGACCTCATCCGCCGGTCGGGCACCGTGCTGCGGATCGGTCGGCTCGCGCTGTCGGCGGGCACCGGCAGCTACCGCGTGAAGTCGCACATGACGCGCGCGGCCCGGGCGCTGGGCCTGGACCGCATCGCGGCGCACGTGACGCTGACGGAGATCACCGCGACGTCGTACCGCGGGCCGATCTTCCGCACGGAGCTCACCGAGGTGCGCTCCATCGGGATCAACGCGGACCGGCTCGCGCAGCTCGAGCGCTTCTCGGCCACGCTGCCGGCGGGGGCCGACCTCGACGAGGTCGACGCGGAGCTCGACCGGATCGCGCGCCGACCGCCGCTCTACGGGGCGTTCCTCAACGCCCTGTGGGCAGGGATCGCGTGCGCCGCGTTCGCGTTCCTCAACCACGGCGGCCTCGTCGAGTGCGGCGCCGTGCTCGTCGCGGCGGCGCTGGGGCAGGGTGTCCGGCGCGCGATGCTGCACCGGGGCATCAACCAGTTCGGCGTGACGATGCTCGCGGCCGCGGTCGCGAGCGTCGCGTACCTGGGGCTCGTGTTGGGGCTCTCCGCGCTGGCCGGGGTCGAGGGCGGCCACGAGGCGGGGTACGTCTCGGCGGTGCTGTTCCTCGTGCCCGGGTTCGCGCTCGTGACGGGCGCGCTCGACCTCGCGAAGCTCGACTTCTCGGCGGGCGTCGCGCGCGTGACGTACGCGCTCATGATCCTCGCGTCCGCGGCGCTGGCGGTGTGGGGCGTCTCCGCCGCCGCGGGCCTCGCCCCGGACCCGGTGCCCGCCCCGGTCCTCGCGGAGCCGCTGCTGTTCGGCCTGCGCGCGGTCGCGAGCTTCCTCGGGGTGCTGGGGTTCGCGCTGATGTTCAACAGCCCCTGGGCGATGGCGCTCGGGGCGGCCTCGATCGGCATGGTGGCGAACGTGGGGCGCCTGCTCCTCGTCGACGCCGACGTCGTCCCGCAGGCGGCCGCCGCGGCGGCGGCGCTGCTCGTGGGCCTGCTCGCGGCGACGGTCGCGCCCGCGCTGCGCGTCCCGCGCATCACGGTGTCCGTCCCGGCCGTGGTCATCATGGTCCCCGGCGTCACGGCGTACCGGGCGGTGTACGAGTTCAACAGCGGCGCGACGGCGCAGGCCCTCGCCTACGCCGTCGAGGCGGGTCTCGTGATCGTCGCGCTCGCGATCGGGCTCGCCGTCGCCCGCATGCTCACCGACCGGGAGTGGACCTTCGAGCGGTAGGAGGGGACGCCGTCGGGCCGGCGGTTTGGTCTGGTGGCGACGCCCTTGTACCCTGGGCGACGCAGGCTCTCCGCGGAGTCCTGCGAGGAGACGTCGCATAGTCAGGTCTAGTGCGCCACCCTGCTAAGGTGGTAACGGGGCAACCCGTTCGAGGGTTCAAATCCCTCCGTCTCCGCTCAGGAAGGTCTCGGTGTGCACGCACCCGGGGCCTTTTCTGTTGCCCGGGATCATGCGGCCTGCACCGCCCGACGCGCGGGCGGGGCGGCCGGGCTCGTGGCCGAGCCCCTGCCGCCCCGGCGCCGTCACCGGCGCTGCGTGACAGCCCGACGTCGGGCCTGCTCCGTGGGCCGTGCCCTACGCCGTGCCGGTCGTCGCGAGCGCCGACCGCACGACGAACCGCGACGCGCCCGCCCCGGCGAGCACGAGCGCGGACGCCCCCAGGACGCACAGCAGGAACTGCAGGGCGACGCTCGCGTTCGTGAAGGCGTTGATGCCGAGGACGGGCACCATGAACAGCAGCACGGCCGCGGTCGCGACGCCCACGCTCACGACGAGCGGCACGAGCGTCTCGCGGAAGCGCGCCCGGTCGAGCGTCCGCAGGTCGGTGCCCGCGAGGACGAGCGTGCGGTACTCGCCGCGCTGGTCGATGACCCGGCCCGCCTGCATGACGCCCGTCGAGACGGCGGCCAGGACGCCCGCGATGGCGAGGGTGAGGAAGCCGCCCGTCTTGATGTCGACGAGGAACTGGGCCTCCGCCGGGTCGGACGCCATGCCCGGGTCGAAGAGCGCGAAGATGCTCGCGAGGCCCGCGATGAACGTCGCGAGCGCGACCCCGCCCACGGACCGCCACGCGGTCTTCGGGTTGTCCACGATCCGCCGCCCGGCGAGCAGCGTGGGCACGCGGCGCGCGGAGCCGGCGGTGATCCTGCCGACGACCCAGATGACGAACGGCCCGACGAGGTTGAGCGTCGCGAAGCCGATCAGCAGGATGACGACGACGACGGTGATCCCCACCGCGGCCGAGCCGAACGACAGGTTGGTCGCGACGATCATCGCGACGGCCGCGAGCCCGGTCGCGAGCAGGCGCACCGCCTTGAGGCCCGGGGGAGTGACGCGCGCGGCGACGCCGAGCGGCGTGATCGCGACGCGCCGGAGGCTGACGAGCGCGGACACGAGCGCGACCGCGACCACGAGGACGACGGCGCCCAGCAGGGCGGGCACGCCGACCCACAGCTCGGCGACGTCGAACGTGCGGCCCTGGAAGCGCAGCTGCGCGACGAGCGGCAGGAGGGCGCCGTAGCCGACCAGCCCGACGAGCGCCCCCGTGACGGCCTGGGCGGCGGCGTCGAGCACCGTGAGGGACGTGACCTGGCCGGTCGTGGCCCCCGCGAGCCGGAGCGCCGCGAGGCGCGCGTCGCGGCGCGCGACGGCGAGCCGCGCGGCCGCCCCGCCGAGCGTCACGAGCGGGATGAGCAGCAGGAGCGAGGCGATGCCCGCGAAGATCGGGTACTGCGTGTCGTACGACGTCACGGCCGCGTCCACGCCCTCCTGCATGCCCTCGATCCCGCCCGCGCGGCCGAGGAACGCGCCGAACCCGCCCACGACGACGAGCAGGATCGCGGTGGTCGTGGCGAACGCGATGACGGCGAGCACGTTGGTCAGGCCCTGCGGGTCGCGCTCGTCGGCGCTGCGGCGCCGCAGGAGCCACCAGAGGTCGACGGTCCTCATCGGGCGCTCTCCTGACCGGGGACGGCCGGGGCGGCCACGTCGTGGCCGGGCGCGAAGAACTCGCCGGAGATGACCCCGTCGCGCATCGTCACCGTGCGCGAGCAGTGCCGCGCGACCCCGGCGTCGTGCGTCACGACGACGAGCGCGGCACCCGAGTCGCGGGTCGCGCGCGTCAGGACGTCGAGCACCTCGGCGCCGGTCGACTGGTCGAGGGCGCCCGTCGGCTCGTCGGCGAACACGACGCCCGGCGACCCGACGAGGGCACGCGCGATCGCGACGCGCTGCGCCTGCCCGCCGGAGAGCTCGCCCGGCCGGCGCTGCTCCATCCCGGCGAGGCCGAGGTGGGCGAGCCAGCGGGCGGCGACCGCGGTGGCCTCCGCGCGGGCCGTGCCGGCGAGCATGAGCGGCAGCGCCGCGTTCTCGACGGCGGGCAGCTCGGGCAGGAGCTGGCCCGACTGGAAGACGAAGCCGAAGTCCTGGCGGCGCAGGATCGTGCGCCGCGCCTCCGAGAGCGTCGCGACGTCCTCGCCGCGCCACGACACCGAGCCGGACGTCGGCGTGATGATGCCCGCGAGGCAGTGCAGGAGCGTCGTCTTGCCGGACCCGGACGGGCCCATGATCGCGAGCGACTCCCCGGGGCGGACCGTGAGGCTCACCCCCGCGAGGGCGTGCGTCGCGGTCTGCGCGGAGCCGTAGACCTTGGTGAGCGCGCTCGCGACGAGGGGCGAGCCGCCGGGGACGGGAGTGGGGCCGGTGAACGTCATGCGTCGATCGTCCGCCGGGGAGCGGTGCCGCCGCGTCGGGCTGGGGACGGGACGTCGCCCGGCGCGGGTCCGACCGTGGGGGGACCGTGCGGCGTCGTCCGTGCGGCGAGGGTCGGACGGCGTGGCGTCCGTCACGCCGCGGCCTCCGGGCCCGGATCCGGTTTGGGATCAGGGCGAGGACGCGGTAGTGTTCTCGACGGCCGGTGAGCGATCAACGGCCAGCACGACCAGCGCCCGTAGCTCAACGGATAGAGCATCTGACTACGGATCAGAAGGTTGGGGGTTCGAATCCCTCCGGGCGCACAGCGGAACGGCCCCACCCGACGGGTGGGGCCGTTCGTCGTTTCCCGCGCGTCTCGTGACCCCGCGTCCGGGCGACCGGCCCTCCCGGTTTCCGCACGATCGTGCTACGTTCGCCGGGTGACCAAGGGCGACGACACGCGGCAGGCGATCCTGCACCGCGGCGTGGAGGCCGCGTACCGCGTCGGCCTGGCGGGCCTGACGATCGGTGAGCTCGCGCGTGCCACGGGCATGTCGAAGAGCGGGCTCTACGCCCACTTCCGCTCCAAGGAGTCGCTCCAGCTCGCGGTGCTCGACCAGGCGCGCGCGGAGTTCGTCGACACGGTCGTGGCGCCCGCGCTGCGCACGCCCCGCGGCGAGCGGCGCCTGCGCGAGCTGTTCGAGCGCTGGCTCGTGTGCGACCTGCGGCAGCAGCCCGGCGGCTGCCTGTTCGTCAAGGCGGCGACCGAGCTCGCCGCCCAGGAGGGGCCGGTCCGCGACCAGCTCGTGCGCGACCACCAGGACCTGTACGACGCCGTCGCACAGGTCTACCGGACGTGCGTCGCCGAGAGCGGCTTCCGCGACGACGTGGATCCTCAGCAGTTCGCGTCGGAGCTGTACGGGGTGATGCTCGCGCTGCACCACGCGCACGTCTTCATGGCCGACCCGCTGGCCGAGGACCGGGCGCGCCGCGCGTTCGAGGCGCTCCTCGACGCGTCGCGCGCACCGGTGCCGGTCGCCTGAGCGCCTGCCCCGCACCCGACCCACCCCGACGGAGAGGATCCTCGTGACCACCTCGCGAGCCGAGAAAAGCACGACCGTTCGGCTGGAACGACGGCGCGCCGCGCGCCGTCGGAAGGCCGCGGCTCGACTCGCCCTCGTGCGCGCTCGGTTCGCGGTGCTCCAGACGGTGTCGCCCCGGCGGGCCGCCCGGCTCGCCCTCGACCTGTGGTGCACCCCGCCCGACGGCGCAGGTCGTCGCCGCGACGACCGCGCCGTCGCCGGTGCGCTGAGCACCGTGACGACGTCGTCCGGCGCGCGGGTCGTCGTCGAGACGTGGGACCCGCACGCCTCCGCGGACGACGCGCCCGACGGGACCGCGGGACACGGGGCGGGGGCCGGCGTCGTCTACCTCGCGCACGGGTGGGGCGGGCGGCGCGGCCAGCTCGGCGCGTTCGTCGAGCCCCTGCGTGCCGCGGGCCACCGCGTCGTCGCGTTCGACGCGCCGAGCCACGGGGACTCCGGGCCCGGCCGCCTCGGGCCGCGGCGCAGCACGATGCCCGAGCTCGCGGACGCCCTCGCCGCGGTGGTGCGCGAGCACGGGGAGGCGACGGCCGTCGTCGCGCACTCGCTCGGTACAGCGACGACCGTGCTCGCGGTGCGCGACGGCCTGCCCGCGGGGCGCCTCGTGCTCGTCGCGGCGATCGCCGACGTCCTCGGGCAGCTCGACGGGTTCGCCGACCTGCTCGGCCTGTCGCGCCCGACGCGCGAGCTCCTCCGGAGCCGACTCTCCGACCTGGCCGGGCGCCCGCTGCCCGAGCTCGACGTGCGCGAGACGCTGCGCACCCACCCGGTGCCGCCGGCGCTCGTCGTGCACGACCGCGCCGACAAGGAGGTCCCGTACCCCGTGGGTGCCGCGCTCGCGGCGGCCTGGCCCGAGGGCGAGCTGCTCACGACCGACGGGCTCGGGCACCACCGGCTGCTGCGCGACCCCGACGTCGTGCGGGCGGTCGTCGACTACGTGACCCCGCCTGCCGCGCGGCCCGACCCGGAGCCCGTCGTCAGGCCGGCGGCCGGTAGCCGGTGACCTGCGTGAGCGCCCGTGCCCGGTTCGAGCGCGCGAGCATCACGCAGCCCGGGACGAACGCGCCGAGCAGGAGCGGCCCGACGACGAGCATCGCGGCCCACATCATCAGGGCGAGGTAACCGGCGGCCGAGTTGTTCGACGGGTCGCTGTCCGCGTAGGCGAGCAGGCCGATGCTCAGCGCGCCCGCGGCGACCATGAGGACGACCGGCACCCAGATGAGCACCCAGGCGGTGCGTCGGTACCTCGGTGTGAAGGCGGCCACCGGCGGCGGGGGCGGCGGTGCATACCCCGGTGCCGGATATCCGAGGCCCGGGTGCTTCGGGTGCGCGGAGTGCGGCGGATACCCGGGACCCGGGTGCCCGGGGTGCGGCGGGTAGGCGGGGTGCGGCCCCGCTGGGGGGCCGCCGTACGCGGACCCGTGCCGCGGGTCGTGCGGGGGTTGGGGCGGCGGTGAGGTCACCCGTCCTGGATATCAGGCGTGCGGGCGTCGTGCGCGGACCGTCCGGCGGCGCGCCCGCGTGTCGGCGGGGCCCGGTAGCGTCGGACCATGCCGTCGGACAAGGTCGACCTCAAGGCGTTCCACCGCGAGCTCTACGCGCCGCCCCGCGGCCGGTTCGTCGAGGTGGACGTGCCGACCCTGGCCTACCTCGCCGTCGACGGCGAGGGCGACCCCAACACGGCGCCCGCCTACGCGCAGGCGGTCGAGGCGCTGTTCTCCCTCTCCTACGCCGTGAAGTTCGCGAGCAAGCGCGCGGGGCGGGACTACGTCGTCGGGCCGCTCGAGGGGCTGTGGACGGCCGACGACCCGGGGACGTTCGCGCGCCGCGAGAAGGGCGCGTGGCGGTGGACCCTCCTCGTCCTCCAGCCCGACTGGGTCGACGAGGACACGGTGGTCGCCGCCACGGAGACGCTCCGGGCGAAGAAGGAGCCCCCGGTCGCGCTCGACCTCGTGCGCCGCACGAGCCTCACGGAGGGGCGGTCGGTGCAGACGCTGCACGTCGGCCCGTACGACGACGAAGGCCCGGTGCTCGCCGAGCTGCACGACGTCTACCTGCCCGAGCACGGGCTCACGTTCGCCGGGCCCCACCATGAGATCTACCTGAGCGACGTCCGGCGCACCGACCCCGCGAGGCTGCGCACCGTGCTCCGCCAGCCGGTCCGCCCGGTCTGACGCGCGGGCCCGCCCGGCGCCGCCACGCCCGATCGGGCCGTCGCATGCGGCCCGACCCCGCGCACCCGCGGCGCGACGTCAGGCGGCGACCCGCCGCCGCGCCCAGGCGAGGTCGGTCGCGTCGAGCACGTCGGTGAGGCGGCGGCCCGCGAGGCCGCGCGCCCAGGCGGGGGACGCGCCGTCGGGCACGGCCTCCTGGAGCACCCACTCGCGCACGCCGAGACGGCGCAGGTGCGTCCCGAGGGCGAGGAGCTCGGTGCGCGAGTGCACGCTCGGGTCGACGGTCGTGCGCACCTCGTGGTCGACGCCCGAGCGCAGGATCACGGCCAGCGCCTCGAACGCGCGCCGGCCCGACGGGATCGTGCCCGTCACGACGGGGTAGCGGGACGGCAGGTGCTTGATGTCGAGGCCGACCCAGTCGACGAACGGCAGGAGCCGGGCGAGCCGCGCCGGCCACGGGCCGGCCGTGTGGAGCCCGACGTCGAGGCCGAGGCCCTGCACGTCGTCGATCGCGCCGAGCAGCCCTGGGTGCAGGGTCGGCTCGCCGCCCGAGAACACGACGCCGTCGAGCAGGCGACGGCGCGGCGCGAGGAACGCGACGACCTCGGACCAGGGGACCGTGTCCTGCGGCGGCGGGCCGCCGAGCGCGGCGACCGCGCACAGCCCCGGGTGGTGGCAGTAGCCGCAGCGCCACGGGCAGCCCTGGGTGAGGACGGTGGCGACCCGACGGCCGGGCCAGTCCGTGACGGACAGCCGGTCCAGTCCGGCGACCACGAGGCCGGGGCGGGTCATCGGCGGCTCCTTCGGACCACGACGGCCCGGCGGTCCGGACCTCCCGGCGGCGGTGCCGTCAGGACCTCGAACGTATCCTCGCGGGCCCCCGCGCCGGACCGGCCGAAGGTCCCGACCTGGCGGGCCCGATCCAGGCCAGATCCGCGCCCGGTCCAGGCCCGACGCAGGCTCACGCGGACGCGCGTGCCGGACGCGGCGGACCCGGGGCCGCGCGCCCTGGGCGGGCGCACGACCCCGGGTCCGGGGGACCGGGACGGTCAGCCGCAGGCGGGCTGCCCGTGCTCCGGCGTCGCGACGGTCTCGCGCTCGTCGGCGTCGTCGGACGGCGCGGCCGTCGCGGTCACGGGGCCGGTCGTGGTCCCGCGGACGGCGAACGACTGGTACGCGTTCTTCCCCGGGCTGACCGCGGGGAAGCTCTTCGTGCCCCACGGGGTGGCGACGTCGACGTCGAGCGGGACGTCGTCGTCGTTCACGACGCGCACCGCCAGGTACGCCTTGCCCGCGAGGCACCGCACCTCGGCCGTCGCGGTCACGGCGACGGCGGCCGGCGACGCCGGGTCCGCCGCGCCGGGCGCGAGCACCCGGAGGGCCGTGAGGCCCGGGTCGCCGTCCTGCCACGACGTGCTCAGCGCGACGTACCGCGCCGTGCGGTCGACGGCGAGCGTGCCGCGCACGCCACCGGCGCTGATCGTGCCGACGTCGGTGAAGGTGAGGCCGTCGTCGCTCACGGAGACGACGGACCCCGGCGCGCCGCCGCGCTCCCACGCGGCGACGACCGTGCCGATCTCGCGCGGCGACCCCAGGTCGGTGACCATGCGGCCGTCCGGTCCGGGGACCCACGACGTCGCGGCGTCGCCGTCGACGGCGCGCGAGGGCGACGTCATGCCCGTGGGCAGCACGGACGCGGGGAACGTGAGCGTGCTGAGCGCGTGGTCCGCGACGGGGAACGGGGTCGCGTCCCGGAGGGTGACCCGCGTGCCCGACGGCGTCGCCCCGACCGTGCGCGTCGCGCCCGTCTCGGCGTGGCGCAGCTCGACCGGCGCCCCGTCGCCGGTGACGCGGAACGAGCGCGCGTCGGCGACGGCGACCGTCACCCCCGCGGGAGCATGCCCGGCCGGCGTGGCGACCGTCGCGCGCGGCGCGAGGACGACGGCGTCGCCCGCGGGGACGGTGACCGCGAGCGTCGAGGCGTCCGCCCCGACGGTCTGGGTGCCGGCGTAGACCGGGACGGCCCCGCCGTCGTGCGGGACGGTGAGGGTCGTCGCGACGTCGGCGCCCGTGAGGTTGAACGCGACGACGTACCCGTCGACCGCGCTCACGAGCACGCCCGCCGTGTCGGCCGTGGGCACGCGGGCCCCGGCCTGCGCGGCCGTCGCCGCGGCGTCGCCCGGGACCATCTCGACGAGCCGGGGCCCGGCCGCGCCGTCGGTGAGCCGCACGACGTGCCGCGTGTCGGTCGCGCGCGAGACGGTCACGGGGGCGTCCGAGCCGCGCACGACGAACCCGGCCTCGCCCTCGACGTTGAGCCAGTCGCCGTCGCTGCTCAGCACCTGGTCGCCCGTGTATCGGAACGACGCGGCGTCGTGCCACGTCTGCCCGTCGAGCGACGTCTGGACGCGGTACTCCTGGCCCGCGGCGACCTCCCAGCCGAGCTGGACCTGGCTCACCGCGGTGGGTGCGCCGAGGTCGACCTGGACCCACGAGTCGGGCTTGGTGCGGTCCGCGACCGCGACGGCCCAGCGAGTCGTGGCGGAGCCGTCGGTGACGGCGCTCGCGGGGTTCGACCCGTTGGCGCTCGACGCGGTGGCCGGCTTGCCCGCGGCGACGTCCGTCCCCGTGGGCGAGAAGGCGCGCAGGTGGTAGAGCGAGTAGCCGTACGTCGCGTCGCCGCGCACGCCCTGCATGCGGACGTAGCGCGTGGTGACCGGCGCGGGCTCGTCCGCGCCCGCCGGGGTGAGGTCGACGGTGTCGAGCCGCGCGACGTTCACGTCCGCCGGGGCCTTGCCGTACGCGGTCGCGGTGGTCCACGTCTGGCCGTCGGTCGACGTCTGGACGAGGTACCGCGCGCCCGCGCTCGCCTCCCACGCGAACCGCACGGCGCCCACGGTCGTCTCCTCGCCGAGGTCTACCTGGATCCACGAGTCCGGTCGCGTGCGCTCGCCGACCGCGACGGCCCAGCGGGTCGACGGGTTGCCGTCGGTCACGCGCGCCGCGGTGCGGCCGCCCGCCGTGTCCTGGCTGGACGCGGTCGCGACCTTCCCGGCGGCGAGGTCGGTCGTCGACCCCTCGTCGCCGTAGGCGTGGAACGCGAACATCGAGTAGCCGTACTGCGGGTGGCCCTGCTGCCCGAGGAGCCGGACGTACCGCGCCGTGACGGGCGCGAACGACAGGTCGTCGACGCGCGCGGCCTTCGCGTCCGCGGGGTCGGCCGGACGCGTCACGGGGAGCGTCGCGGTGGTCTCGCCCTCGGCGGTCGTGTAGGTGCGCGACCCGTCGAGGCCCGAGTAGCCGTTCATGGCGAGGTTGCGGACCGACAGGCTGGCGTCCTCCGTGCCCGCCCCGGTCGACGCGTAGACGGCCGCGCCGGTCGGGAGCGTGACCTGACCCGCGTAGCCGCTGCCGACCCGGAACACCGACGACGTGCCCTCGAAGCCGTCGCGCGGCCCGGTGTACGTCCGCACGTGCCGGTCGTCGACCGTCGCGCCCGTCGTCGGGTAGAGGAACGGGGTCGAGCCGGAGACGTGGAACAACCACGAGTCGTGCGCGGGGACCCAGGGGAACTTGACGAAGCCCTTGCGGCTCGACGCCGCGGCCCACGCGTCCGCCGTCTGCTGGACGGTCAGGCCGGGCCCGGCGCCGAAGTCGCGCACGCCGGAGAGGCGCTCGAAGAACTCGTCCTGCGGCGTCGGCTCGACGGGGCCCTCGGGCGACTCGGCGGCCTCGACGTGCAGGAGGTAGGAGATCGCGATCTCGGCGCGCGCCTCGGGCTCGTACTTGGGCTCGCCCGAGAACTTCGCGAGCCGGTAGACCGGTGCGTACGACTGGTAGTCCTCGAGCGCGGCGGCGAGGTTCGCCTCGGCGCGCGCGGCGTCGGGGTCGCGCAGGACCTGGCCGAGGAACGCCATCGGGATGGCGTCGCGGCCGTAGAGGAACTCGCGGTCGGCGACCATGGGCATGAACGGCTCGCCCGCGTCGGACATGACGAGCTTGATCGACTCCCACAGCTCCGCCGAGTTGGGCTGGTGCGTGAGGATCTCCGGCAGCGGCTCGTCGCGCAGGAGGAAGTGGATCGCGTTGCGCCCGCCTGACCGCCAGATGTCGGACTGGTAGTGCGGGCCGAACGACCCGTGGTTCTCCACGAGGTACGTGTCGTGGATGGTCTGCATGGTGTTCGTCGACACGGGCCTGCCCGCGACGACGGCCGGGTTGTTCCGGTCGGCCGTCGGCTGGCCCGCCGCGTTGCGGCCCCAGTCGCCGAGCTGCTCGGCCCAGCGCGCGGCGTCGGGGTCGTCGGGCGCCCACGCGAGGCCGGGCGCGAGGGCCTGCGTGTAGACGCCGACCTCCTCCTGCGCGGTGTCGCCCTCGTGCTTGCCCGTCGGCCAGTCCGCGGTCCACGAACCCGAGAGCGGGTCCTTGCCGAAGTCGAGGTCGGCCGTGTACGTCGACTGGCCCGTCGCGATCGTCGTGAGGTTGGCCTGCGTCGTGGCGTCGAGCTCGTCCCACAGCAGCGTCCCGGCCGCGAGGAAGTAGGACTGGAACGTCGAGTCCCAGAACAGCTTCTTGCCCCACGCGCCCGCCGGGTCCACGAACCGGTTGGTCGCTGCGTAGTGCCGGATCGTCGCGAGCGTGCGGGCACGCAGCGTCTCCTCCGGGACCCCCGCGAGCTCGGCGTCGTACTCGCCGTGGGTCAGGAGCACGGCGTTGCCCAGCACGACGGCGAAGTTGAAGTCCTTGAGCTGGTACACCCCGGCGGACTCGTCCCAGACGGTCTCGACCCAGCGCGTGTGCCGCAGCAGGGCGCCGTAGTAGTCGGCGGCGGTCTCGTCGGGGGCGCCGTACGCGGGCGCGGCATCGGCCGTGGTCGACGCCGGGGCCGCGGGCGGGGCGGCCGGCGCGCCCTGGGCGGTCCCGGGGGCCAGGAGGAGGGAGCCGGCCGTCGCGAGGGCGAGGGCGGCGGTCGTGCTGCGGCGTCGCGCGCGGCGCGCGGCCGGAGGCCGGGCGGGTGATCGGGTCATGGTGGGGTCTCTCGTCGTCGTCGTCGGGAGCGGGGTCCGCCGTGGACGGCGGTGCGGCGCGAGGTGCGGGTGCGGGGTGCGGAGCGCCGGTGCCCGCCATCCTGACAGCGCTGTCTGGCAGAGTCCAGAGGTTCGGCGAAACTGCCGCGGGTGAAGCCGCGGGCGGTGGGGAACGCGTCGAGGCCCGTCGGGGAGCGTGGCGGTGGCCATGCTCCCCGACGGGCCTCGGGACCGCGGTGGGCGGCCGGTCGGGTCAGCCCTTGACCGAACCGGACATCAAACCCCCGACGAAGTACTTGCCGAGGACGATGTACACGAGCAGCGTCGGGAGCGACGCGAAGAGCGCGCCGGCCATCGAGACGCCGTAGTTCTGCAGCAGCGCGCCGTTCGCCAGGTTGTTCAGCGCGAGCGTCACGGGGCCGTTCTGGCTGGAGGAGAAGAACACCGCGAAGAGGAAGTCGTTCCACGCGGACGTGAACTGCCAGATGAGCACGACCACGAAGCTCGGGATCGAGATCGGCAGGATGATCGACCAGTAGGTGCGCAGCATCCCGGCGCCGTCGACGCGCGCTGCCTCGACGAGCTCGTGCGGCACGGTCATGTAGTAGTTGCGGAAGATGAGCGTCGTGATGGGGATGCCGTAGATGACGTGCAGCAGGATCAGCGACGGCACGCCGCTCGGGATGCCCAGGCCCAGCACGAGCTGGTTGAGCGGGATCATCACGGCCTGGTACGGGATGAACATCCCGAAGAGGATGAGCGTGAAGACGATGTTCGCGCCCTTGAACGACCAGCGGGAGAGCACGAACCCGTTGAGCGACCCGAGGAAGGCCGCGATGATCGCGGACGGCACGACCATCTGCACCGTGCGCCAGATGGCGGGGGACAGCGCGGTCCACGCCGTCTGCCAGTTCTCCGTCGTCCACGTCTGCGGGAGCGACCACGCGCGCGCCGGCGACGCGTCGCCCGCGCCCTTGAAGCTCGTCACGAAGAGCACGTAGACGGGGATGAGGACGATGACGAGGAACAGCACGAGCGCCGCGTACTTGAGCGTGCGGCCGACCGAGAAGCGTTCGCGCGGCGTGCGGCGCGCGGGCCGGCGCGGCGTGCCGACGACGTCGGGGGCGGGGACGGCCGGCGTCGAGGTGGTCGTCATCGCTTCTCCTGACGGTTGGTGCGGATCAGGTAGGGCACGATGACGACGGCCACGATGATCAGCAGGATCGAGCCGACGGCTGCCGCGTTGGCGTAGTCGAAGCTCGACTTGAAGACGTACATGTCGACGGCCGGAACCTTGGTCTGGTAGTTCGCGGGCTTCGAGATCGACATGATGAGGTCGAACGCCTTGAGCGACATGTGGCCGATGATGATGAGCGCCGAGAGCGCGATGGGCGAGAGCTGTGGGAACAGCACGTGGCGGTAGAGCTTCCACTCGCTCGCGCCGTCCATGCGGGCGGCCTCGCGCAGCTCGTCGGGGATGCCGCGGAACCCGGCGAGGAACAGCGCCATGACGTAGCCGGAGAGCTGCCAGATCGCGGGGATCGCGATGGCCGTGATGCCCCACGTGACGTTGTTCCACCAGTTGTTCTGCAGGAAGTCGAGCCCGACGATCTGGAACAGCCGGTTGAGGCCGCTCGCCTGCTCGCCCTGGTTCGAGTTGAGCAGCCAGCGCCACACGACACCGGACGCGACGAACGACACGGCCATGGGGAACAGGTAGACGGAACGGAAGATCCCCTCACCCTTGACGGGCTTGTCGAGCATCCACGCCCACAGGAAGCCCATGAGCATCGTGCCGGCGAGGAAGACCACCGTGTAGAGCACGAGGTTCTTCAGCGAGTGCTGGAACGCTTCGCTGCCGAGGAGGGCCGTGTAGTTCTCGAACCACACGACGACCGACGGCTTCTGGCCCGTGGCCTGTGCCGCGGTGTGGTTGTCCGTGATCGACGTCTGGAAGTTCGCGCCGATCAGGCCGTAGACGAACACGCCGACGAGGATCAGCGAGGGCGCGAGCAGCAGCAGCGCTGGGCCGGCGCGTCGCAGTGACTTGAGCATGGTGGGTCTTCCCGGTCGTGGGGGCGTGGGCCGCGGCGCGGGGAGCGCCGGCGTCCCGGGGACGTGTTCCGGTCGCGCTGGTCCGCCGCGCGCCGTCGGGACGTGCCCGACGACGCGCGGCGGCTCCGGCGGAGCGGTGTCAGCCCTGCGCGGTGGCGGCGGCGAGCTCGGACTGGTAGGTCGCGAGGTCGGACCCGCCCGACGTGAACTTGCTCGTCGCGTCGGAGATCGCGTTGAGCGTCGCGACCGGGGCGGCGGCGCCGTGCGCGAGCGAGGAGACGATCGTGTCGTTGCCGAACGACTCGATCGCCGTCTGCTGGTACTCCGAGAACTCGGCGGGGTCGGCGTCGGTGCGGGCCGGGATGGAGCCCTTGGCCTTGTTGAACGCGACCTGGCCCTCGAGCGAGCCCACGGTCTCGAGCCACGCCTTGGCGCCGTCGGGGTGCGGGGCGCCCACCGGGAGGGTGAACGAGTCGGCGAGGAAGTCGAACACGCCGTCGGTGCCCGGGACAGGGAACGCGGTGAAGTCGGTGCCGAGCGTCTTGCCCTGCTCCTCGAACGCCGCGACGGCCCAGTCGCCCATGACGTTGAACGCGGCGTTGCCGTCGATCACCATCTGGGTCGCCTCGGGCCAGTCGAGCCCGTCACGGTCGGTGTTGGTGTAGCTCATGAGCTTCTCGAAGTCCTCGAGGGCGGCCGTGACATCGGCACCCTCCCAGTCCGTCGAGCCGTCCCACAGGCCGTTGTAGCCCTCGGCCCCGAGGTCCGCGAGGAGCACGGTCTCGAGGAGGTTGACCTGGGTCCAGGTCGTCGCGACCGACAGCGGCGTGACGCCCGCGGCCTTGAGCTTGTCGAGGTCCGCCATCCAGGCGTCGAGGTCCGCGTAGGTCGCGGCCGGGTCGACGCCGTTGGCCTCGAGGACCGTCGGGTTCGCCCAGACCACGTTCGCGCGGTGGATGTTCGACGGGATCGAGTAGATCGCGCCGTCGTCGGACTTGAGGCGGTCCACGAGGTCGGCCGGGAAGACGTCGGTGAGGCCGAACTCGTCGTAGAGCGAGGAGACGTCCTCGATCTGCGCGGCGTCGATGTAGTCCTGGAGCTCGGCACCGGCGTGCGCCTGGAACGTGTCCGGCGGGTCCTGGGCCTGGAGGCGGGACTGGAGGAGGTCCTTGGCGGCCGAGCCGGCGCCGCCGGCGACCGCGCCGTTGATGAACTCCACGTCGGGGTGCTGCTCCTCGAACACGCCGACCAGCGCGTCGAGACCCGCCTTCTCGGAGCCGGCGGCCCACCAGGTGAAGACCTCGACCTCGTCGCCGCCCCCCGAAGCGCCCCCGTCACCGGTGCCCCCGTCACCGGAACCACCGCCGCTGCACGCGGCGAGTGCGAGACCCACGAGGGCGGCCGTCGCCACCGTCGCGCTCGTCCTGCGATCGATTCGCATCGTGATATCCCTACGCCTTCTTCGGTCGTGGGGGACCGGCGGACGACCACGTCGCACCGGCCGGGCGCATCGGTGCGCCCTCGAACCCGAGGCCCATACAACGGCGGCCGACGCTTGATGTCAAGAAATGAACGCAAGCGACGCCGAATCGTGATGTTCGCGTCAAGGCATGGATTCAAGGCCGAGCGCCGCGCGGCCAGCATCATTCTGACAGCGCTGTCCAATTCCTGTCGAGCCCTGCCCCCGACCGGCACCGCGACGCGCCCACCTGGGCGCGCGCGTCCCGGCGGTATCCTGGCCGACGTGCGCGCTGACCGGGTGACACCGGGCTCGCAGACTTCACTGCGTGAGGCCAACCGAGCCCGGATCGTGAGCGCCGTCCAGCAGCGTGGCTCCCTCACGCAGATCGAGCTGGCCGGCGTCACCGGGCTGTCCCCGGCGACCGTCTCCAACATCGTCAAGGAGCTCACCGGCGCGGGCGTCCTGCACACCTCGCCGTCCACGCGCAGCGGACGGCGCGCCCTCCAGGTGACCCTCGCGCGCAACCTCGGGCTCGTCGCGGGGGTGCACTTCGGCACGCGCTCGATGCGCGTCGCGCTCGCGGACGCGTCCATGCGCGTGCTCGCCGACCAGCGCATGCCGCTCGCCCCGGACCACCGCGCCGACACCGGCCTCCAGCGCGCCGCGCTCCTCGTGGGGGAGATGGTCGCGTCGGTCGACGCGTCCCCCGACGAGCTGCTCGCCGTCGGGGTCGGGGTGCCCGCGCCCGTGGACGTGCGCGCCGGGCGCATCGCGACCGTCGGCATGATGCGCGGCTGGGACGGCGTCGTCGTCCCCGAGCTGCTCGAGGCCGAGCTCGGCGCGCCCGTGACGGTGGACAACGACGCCAACCTCGGCGCCCTCGCCGAGACCCGGTTCGGGGCGGCCGTCGGGCACGACGCCGTCGCCTACCTGCGCGTGTCCCACGGCGTGGGCGGCGGGCTCGTCCTGGGCGGGCGCGTCGTGCACGGCCGCGCGGGCGTCGCGGGAGAGATCGGGCACGTGACGATCGACGAGAACGGCCCGGTGTGCCGGTGCGGCAACCGCGGCTGCCTCGAGATGTACGTCGGCGCGGGCGTGCTGCTGTCCATGCTCTCCGAGAGCCGCGGCCACCTCACGTTGCGCGACGTCATCGCGCGGGCCCAGGAGGGGGACCCGGGCTGCCGCCGCGTCCTGTTCGACGCCGGTCAGCACCTCGGCGTCGCGGCCGCGAACCTGTGCAACCTCGTCGACCCGGAGATCGTCGTCGTCGGCGGGCAGCTCGCCGAGGCGGGCGAGTCGCTGCTCGGCCCGCTCCGCACCGCGCTCGAGCAGCGCACGGTCCCCAGCACGGCCGGCCCGGTGCGCGTCGTCGCGTCCGAGCTCGGGTCGGCCGCCGAGGTGCGCGGTGCGCTCGCCGTCGCGCTCGACCTCGCGCGCGTCAGCGGCTCCCTGGGGGTGAGCGCATGAGCGGGGACGGGGCTCGCCCGGGGAATGCCCGCCGTCGCGCGCGGGGTGCAGTGACGACGGGTGTGGCGGCCGTCGTCGTCGCGCTGCTCGCGCTCGTGGGCTGTGCGCCGCCGGAGGAGCCGGCCGGGCCGTCGGAGGGGACCATCGGGCTCCTGCTGCCCGAGGCCAAGACCGCACGCTACGAGACGACCGACCGCCCGACCTTCGTCGGGGTGGTCGAGCGGCGCTGCCCGTCGTGCGAGGTGCTGTACGCGAACGCCGCCCAGGACGCCGCGAACCAGCAGCAGCAGGCCGAGTCGATGCTCGCGCGCGGCGCGGACGTCCTCGTGCTCGACGCGGTCGACGCCGTCGCCGCGGTGAGCGTCGTCGCCGAGGCCCAGCGACTCGGCGTGCCCGTCATCGCCTACGATCGCTTCGTCGACGGCGCGGACTACTACGTCTCGTTCGACAACGAGCTCATCGGGTACCTCATGGGGGAGGCGCTCGTCGGCGCGGTCCTCGACCGTGCGGAGCAGGACCCGCCGGCGCAGGGCCGGCGGCCGGGCGTCCTGCTCGTCCAGGGCTCGCCGACCGACCCGAACGCCGCGGAGCTCACCGCCGGCGCACACCGCGCGCTCGAGGGAGAGGACATCGACGTGCTCGCCGAGTACGACACGCCCGACTGGAGCCCCGACAAGGCGACCGAGTGGGTCGAGGGGCAGCTCACGCAGTACCCGGGTCGCGTCGACGGCGTCTTCGCGGCGAGCGACGGCATCGCGGGCGGCGCCATCGCCGCGATGAAGGCCGCCGGCCTCGACCCGGTGCCGCCCACCACGGGCCAGGACGGCGAGCTCGCGGCCGTCCAGCGCGTCGTCTCGGGCGACCAGTACATGACCGTCTACAAGGCCACGACGGAGCAGGCGCGCACGGCCGCCGAGCTCGCCGTGCGGGTGCTGCGCGGCGAGGACCCGCGCGCGACCGTGGTGATCGACGGCGTCCCGAGCCTCCTGCTCGCGCCGCGCGCGGTCGGCGTCGACGACGTCCGGCGCGTCATCGTCGACGGCGGCGTCTACACGGTCGACGAGATCTGCACCCCGTCGTACGTCGACGCGTGCGTCGACGCGGGTCTCCTGGAGGCGGCACCGTGAGCGCCCCCGTCCTGACCCTGCGCGGGGTCTCCAAGAGCTTCGGCGGCGTCCGGGCGCTTGTCGACGTCGACGTCGAGGTGCGCGAGCACGAGGTCCTCGCCGTCGTGGGCGACAACGGCGCCGGCAAGTCGACGCTCGCGGGCGTCGTCGCGGGCGCGTTCCGCCCCGACGCGGGCGAGGTGCTGCTCGACGGCGCGCCCGTCGTGCTCGACTCGCCGGCGGCCGCGCGCCAGCACGGGATCGCGGCGGTGTTCCAGCAGCTCGCGCTCGTCGACGACCTCGACGTCGTCGAGAACGTGTTCCTCGGGCAGGAGGTCCTCCACGGGCCGTTCCTCGACGAGATCGCGATGGAGCGCGAGGCGTGGGGCCTGCTCGACCAGCTCGCCGCGACCGTCCCGTCCGTGCGGCAGCCGGTGCGCACGCTCTCGGGCGGCCAGCGGCAGGTTGTGGCGGTCGCACGCGCCCTCCTGGGGTCGCCGCGCGTGCTCGTCCTCGACGAGCCGACGGCGGCGCTCGGCGTCCGGCAGACGGCCGAGGTGCTCAACCTCATCGAGAAGCTGCGCGAGCGCGGGCACGCCGTCGTCCTCATCAGCCACCAGGCGGGCGACCTCCAGGCCGTCGCCGACCGCATCCTCGTGCTGCGGCTCGGCCGCGTGCACGGCGAGTTCCCGGGCGACACGTCCTACGAGGACCTGCTCGCCGCGATGACCGGCGCCGTGCGCCCGGCGCGCCCGGGCGGACCGATCGGGAGCGCGGGCGGGACCGAGCGCGAGCGGCGCACGGGCGGCACCGGGGCGGTGCACCGATGAGCGTCCCCGGCCGCACCTCGGGCGCGGCGCTCGACCGGCCCCTGACGGGCGCGCTGTCCGGGTCCGTCGTGCAGCAGCTGCGCGGCGCGCACCTCGGCATGCTGCCGATCGTCGCCGCGCTCGTGCTCATCTGGGTCGTGCTCGGCGCGATCAACCCCGCGTTCCTCTCCGCGGAGAACCTCGTCAACCTCACGCTCCAGAGCGCCCCCACGGGGATCATCGCGCTCGGCGTCGTGCTCGTGCTGCTCGTCGGCCAGATCGACCTGTCGGTCGGTTCGGTGAGCGGGCTCGCCGCGGCGGTGCTCGCCGTCGGGACGGTCGGGCTGGGCTGGCCGGTCGGGATCGCGATCGTCGCGGCGTTGGCCGTCGGGGTCGTCGTCGGGCTCGGGTACGGGCTGCTCTCCACGCGCCTCGGGCTCGCGTCGTTCGTCTTCACGCTCGCGGGCCTCCTGATCCTCGCGGGCGTGCAGCTGCGCGTCCTCGGTCCCAAGGGTTCGATCAACCTGCCGTTCGAGTCGTGGCTCGTGCGCACGGTCCAGCAGGGCTTCCTCGCCCCCGCGGTCGCGTGGGGCCTCGTGGTCGTGGTCGTGGCGGGGTACGCCGCGCTGCGGGTGACCGACCACGTGCGCCGCGTCCGGGCGGAGCTCCCCAGCCCGGGCCTGGCCCGCGTCGCGGTCCGGACGGCGGTCCTCGCGGCGGTGCTCGTCGCGACGGTCGCGTACCTCGGGACGGCGCGCGGGATCGGCTACACCGTGGTGCTCTTCGTGGCGCTCGTGGTCGTGGTCGACGTGCTGCTGCGCCGCACGCGGTGGGGACGCTCCGTGCGCGCCGTCGGGGGCAACCGGCGCTCCGCGCTCCTCGCGGGCGTCGCGGTGCGCCGCACGGTCGTCTCGTGCTTCGTCGCGTGCTCGACGTTCGCGGCGCTCGGCGGCGTCCTCGCCGCGGGGCGGCTCGCGGCGGCGAACCAGGGGACCGGCGCGGCGGACACCTACCTGACGGCGATCGCGGCCGCGGTCATCGGCGGCACGAGCCTGTTCGGCGGGCGCGGGAGCGCGTGGTCGGCGCTGCTCGGCGTGCTCGTGCTCCAGTCCATCGCGAACGGGCTCACGCTGCTCAACCTCGACACGGCCACGCGGTACATCGTGACCGGAGCGGTCCTGCTGCTCGCTATCGTCGTCGACATGCTGATTCGTGGTCGACGGGAGGTCTGAGATGGTGATGCAGGGGGAGAGCGCGGGGACGGTCCCGCCGGGCGAGGTCGGGGTCGTGGTCCCCGACATCCCGACGGGGGCGGCCGTGGCGCGTCCGCACGGCGGACGCGGAGGCCGGCGCCCGACGCTCGCCTCCGTCGCGGAGGTCGCCGGCGTGAGCCTCAAGACGGCCTCGCGCGTCCTCAACGACGAGCCGAACGTCGCGCCGCAGACGCGCGCCAAGGTCCAGGAGGCCGCGCAGCGGCTCGGCTTCCGGCGCAACGCCGTGGCCGCGGACCTCGCGCGCGGCGGCTCGTCGCGGCTCGTCGGCTTCGTCACCGGCGACCTCGCGAACCCGTTCTACTCCGCGCTGGCCAGCGGCATCGAGCGTGAGCTCCGCCACCACGGCCTCCAGCTCATCACCACGAGCTCGGACGAGGAGCCGGAGCGCGAGCGGTCGCTCACCGAGGCGCTCGTCGAGCGCCGCGTCGGCGCGCTCGTCGTCACCCCGACGTCGACGGACCACTCGGGCCTGCGCCGCGAGCTCGAGGACGGCCTGCCGGTCGTGTTCATCGACCGCCCCGCGCGCGGCGTCGAGGCGGACACGGTCGTCATCGACAACCGCGGGGGAGTGCGCGACGCCGTGACGCACCTCCTCGCGCACGGGCACCGCCGGATCGCGCTCGTGGGCGACGTGTCGCGCCTGTGGACGTTCCAGGAGCGTCGCGACGAGTTCGTCGCGACGCTGCGGGCCGCGGGCGTCGAGGACCCGGGCCGGTACGTGCGGGACGGCGCGCACGACGCCGACCTCGCGCGCGTGTTCGTCGCGGACCTCCTCGCCCTGCCCGAGCCCCCGACGGCGTTCGTCACGGCGAACAACAAGATCACGGTCGGCGCGCTCCACGCCCTGCGCGACCGCGAGTCGTCGGGCGGGGCGGCGGACGTCGCGCTCGTCGGCTTCGACGACTTCGAGCTCGCGGACCTCCTGCACGTGACGGTCGTGGGGTACGACGTCGTCGAGATGGGCCGGCAGGCGGCGGCGCTCGCGGTGTCCCGCGCCGAGAACCCGGAGCTCGCCCCGCGGCTCGTCGTGGTGCCGACGCGGCTCGTCGTCCGCGGCACGGGGGAGGTCCCCGGCCCCGCGGCCTAGGCGTGGCCGCGGTGCCCGTGCGCGTGTCGGTGCGAGCGCGGTCGTGCTGACGGCGTACGACCTCCTCCGCGGTCGAGCGGGTGGCGCGAAAGTCACACTGAGCGTGACTTTTGCGCCAGGGGGTCCTCTTGTCGGCGCCCTGTCGGCAGAGCCCTGACCGCGTTGACAAAGCCCGGAGCCGACGCATAAGTTCAGGTCGCCCCTGACAACGCTTCCCCCCTGCGCGTTGTCAGGGGCACCCCTGCAGCCTGACAGCGCTGTCAGACGATCGAAGGAGATCGCGGCATGACCAGACCACTCCCGTCCGGACGCGCGGTAGCGCGGTCCGGCAGCGGCCGCGCCCGGCCTCTCGGCCTCGTGCTCGCCGCCGCACTCGCCGTCCCGCTCGGGGTGCCTCTCGCGGCCCCCGCGGGAGCCCTCGCCGCCGCTCCCGCCGCGGCCGCCGAGCCGGGCGACTTCTCGTCGTCGTTCGAGTCCGGCGACCCGGCGGCGCTGCCCACCACGGTGGCCGAGCGCGACGGCGCGCCCTGGCAGGCGAACGTCGGCTCGTTCACGGCCGGCCTGCCCGGGAGCGTCCTCGGGCAGCTGAAGGGCGTCACCGCGAGCGCGCAGAACCTGCCCAACGAGGGCGCGGCGAACCTCGCCGACGGCAGCTCGGGCACCAAGTGGCTCGCGTTCGCGTCGACCGGCTGGGTCCGGTACGAGTTCGCCGAGCCCGTCTCGTTCGTCGCGTACACGATGACCTCCGGCGACGACGCCGCCGGTCGCGACCCGAAGACCTGGACGGTCGAGGGGTCGAACGACGGGTCCACGTGGACCGCGCTCGACCGGCGGACGGACGAGGACTTCCCGAACCGCCAGCAGACGCGCACGTTCGAGCTCGAGGCGCCCACCGCGGCGTACACGTACCTGCGCCTCAACGTCACGGCGAACTCGGGCGACTCCATCGTCCAGCTCGCCGGGTGGGACCTCTCGGCCGACCTGAGCGCCGGCCCGTCCGCGGCACCTATGACGACGAAGGTCGGCACCGGGCCGCGCGTCAGCTTCACCAACAAGGCGGGCGTCGGTTTCTCCGGCCTGCACTCGCTCCGGTACGACGGCTCGCACCTCGCCGACGGCGAGACCTACGCGACGAACGTGCTCTACGACGACGTGGACGTCGTCGTCGGCGAGGACACGCGCCTGAGCTACACGATCTTCCCCGAGCTGCTCGACGACCTGCAGTACCCGTCGACGTATGCGGCGGTGGACGTCCTGTTCACCGACGGGACCTACCTGTCCGACCTCGGCGCGCGCGACGCGCACGAGACGGTCGCGACCGCGCAGGCGCAGGGCGAGGGCAAGATCCTCTACGCGGACCAGTGGAACTCCGTGCGGGTCGACCTCGGCGACGTCGCCGCGGGCAAGACCGTGGACCAGGTGCTGCTCGGGTACGACAACCCCGGCGGCCACGCCGGGACGAAGTTCGCGGGCTGGCTCGACGACGTCGCGATCACGGCGGAGCCGGCCACGATCGACGGGTCGAGCCTCGCCAACTACGTGGACACGCGCCGCGGCACGCTCGCGTCGGGCAGCTTCTCGCGCGGGAACAACATCCCCGCGACGGCGACGCCCAACGGGTTCAACTTCTGGACGCCGTACACGAACGCCTCCTCGCAGAGCTGGCTGTACGAGTACCACAAGGCCAACAACGCCAACAACAAGCCCGTCCTCCAGGGCTTCGGGATCTCGCACGAGCCGAGCCCGTGGATGGGCGACCGCAACCAGCTGACGTTCCTCCCGTCGACGGCGTCGGGGACGCCCGACGCCACGCTCTCGACGCGCGGCCTCGAGTTCGACCACGCCGACGAGACGGCGCGGCCCGACTACTACGGGGTCACGTTCACCAACGGGTCCGCGATCGAGGCGACGCCCACCGACCACGGCGCGGTGCTCCGCTTCAGCTACCCCGGAGCCAAGGGCCATGTGCTCGTGGACAAGGTGGACGGCTCCTCCAAGCTCACGTACGACCAGGCCACGGGCACGATCTCCGGCTGGGTCGAGAACGGCTCGGGCCTGTCCGTGGGCCGCACGCGGATGTTCGTCGCCGGCACCTTCGACCGTAGTCCGACGGCGGTCGGGACGGCGGCGGGCAACCGTGCGGACGCGCGCTTCGCGACGTTCGACACGTCGTCCGACAAGACGGTCGAGCTGCGCGTCACGACGTCGTTCATCAGCCTCGACCAGGCGCGCAAGAACCTCGACCTGGAGGTGACGGGCAAGACCTTCACGGAGGTCAAGGCCGCCGCCGCGCAGGCGTGGAACGACCGCCTGGGGGTCATCGAGGTCGAGGGCGCGAGCGAGGACCAGCTCGTCACGCTGTACTCGAACCTCTACCGCCTCAACCTGTACCCGAACTCGCAGTTCGAGAACACGGGCACGGCGCAGGAGCCGGTGTACAGGTACGCGAGCCCGGTCTCCGCGACCACGGGCTCCGCGACGGACACGCAGACCAACGCGAAGATCGTCGACGGCAAGATCTACGTGAACAACGGGTTCTGGGACACGTACCGCACGGCCTGGCCGGCGTACTCGCTCCTCTACCCGGAGCTCGCGGCCGAGCTGGTCGACGGGTTCGTCCAGCAGTACCGCGACGGCGGCTGGATCGCGCGCTGGTCCTCGCCGGGCTACGCCGACCTCATGACGGGCACGAGCTCCGACGTGGCGTTCGCGGACGCGTACCTCAAGGGGTCGCTCCCCACGGGCACGGCGCTGGAGGCGTACGACGCCGCGCTGCGCAACGCGACCGTCGCGCCGCCGAGCAACGCCGTGGGCCGCAAGGGCCTGCAGACCTCGCCGTTCCTCGGGTTCACGCCGGAGTCCACGCACGAGTCCGTGTCGTGGGGCCTGGAGGGCCTGGTCAACGACTTCGGCATCGGCAACATGGCCGCCGCCCTCGCGGAGGACCCGGCGACGCCGGAGGAGCGCCGCGAGACGCTGCGCGAGGAGTCCGCGTACTTCCTCGAGCGGGCCACGCACTACGTCGAGCTGTTCGACCCCGAGGTCGACTTCTTCGTGCCGCGGCACGAAGACGGCACGTGGGCCGTCGACCCCGAGACGTACGACCCGGAGGCCTGGGGCGGCGGGTACACCGAGACGAACGGCTGGAACTTCGCGTTCCACGCCCCGCAGGACGGCCAGGGCCTCGCCAACCTCTACGGCGGCAAGCAGGGCCTCGAGGACAAGCTCGACGAGTTCTTCTCCACGCCGGAGAAGGGCGCCGGCAACGGCGGCATCCACGAGCAGCGCGAGGCGCGCGACGTCCGTATGGGCCAGTGGGGCATGAGCAACCAGGTGTCGCACCACATCCCGTGGCTCTACGACGCCGCGGGCGCGCCGTCGAAGGCGCAGGAGAAGGTCCGCGAGGTCACCCGCCGCCTGTTCGTGGGCAGCGAGATCGGCCAGGGCTACCCGGGCGACGAGGACAACGGCGAGATGTCGTCGTGGTGGATCTTCGCCTCGCTCGGCTTCTACCCGCTCCAGGTCGGCTCGGACCAGTACGCGGTCGGTTCGCCGCTGTTCGACAAGGCGACCGTGCACCTGCCGGACGGCGACCTCGTCGTCAACGCCGAGAACAACTCGGTCGACAACGTCTACGTGCAGTCCCTCGCGGTGGACGGCGAGGCCCGCACCTCGACGTCACTCTCCCAGGCGGACCTCTCGGGCGGCACGACGCTGGACTTCGTCATGGGTCCGGAGCCGTCGGACTGGGGCACGGGCGAGGACGACGCGCCGCCGTCGCTCACCGAGGGCGACGAGCCCCCGACGCCGGTGCAGGACGCGACGACGGCGGGCCTCGGCACCACCACCGTCGCCGACGGCGACGCGACCACGAGCGCCGCGGCGCTCACGGACAACACGTCCGGGACGCGCACGACGTTCGCCACCACGACGCCGTCGATCACGTGGGCGGGCAACGGCATCCGCCCGACCGTCGGGTCGTACACGCTGACCTCCGGGGCGAGCGGGACGGCGTCGCCGTCCGCATGGACCCTCGAGGGTTCCGACGACGGCGAGACGTGGACGACGCTCGACGAGCGGTCCGGCGAGCAGTTCCGCTGGGCCCTGCAGACGCGGCCGTTCACGGTCGCGGAGCCGACGGCGTTCGCGCGGTACCGGGTCACGGTCACCGCGACGTCGGGCTCCGGCGCGCTGTCGCTCGCCGAGGTCGAGCTCCTCGCCGACCCGAAGGAGTCGGGGGCCGAGGAGCTCACCCTCTCGGCCGCGCCGGACCGTGACGGCGTCACGGGCCGCGAGGTCTCGGGCTCGTTCGCGACCCTCACCGGGGTCGAGGGCGACGTCGCGGCGCTCGACGTGCAGGTCGCGTTCGGCGACGGCTCCGAGCCGGTCGCCGGGACGCTGCGGGCGGGCGCGTTCGGCGGGTACGCGGTGGACGCCGCGCACACGTGGACCGCACCCGGCGTCTACCCCGTGACCGTCACGGTCTCGGGCGAGGGGATCGAGACCGTCTCGGCCTCCTCGTACGTCAGCGTCTCGCTCCTGCGCGAGGGCTCGCTGCTCGCCGCGTACGACAACGTCTGCATCGGCGACGCCGGGACGACGGTCGGCTCGTGCGACGGCCAGGGCGTGTTCTTCGACCGGGCGCAGCTCGCGGCGAAGGGCTTCGTCCAGGGCGAGCGCGCGACGGTGCCGGGCACGGACCTCGCGTTCGACGTCCCGGCGGTCCCCGCCGGGCAGCCGGACAACGCCACGGGCGACGGGCAGACCATCGAGCTCGACGTCCCCGCGGACGCGGAGCAGCTCTCGGTGATCGGCACGGGCACGGAGAAGAACCAGCAGGCCACCGGCACGCTGACCTTCGACGACGGCTCGACCCAGCCGATCGACCTGAGCTTCGGCGACTGGTCGGGCGCGGCCCGCAACCCCGTGTTCGGCAACATCCCCGTCGCGGTGACGGACAGCCGCCTCCGCGGTGGCAGCCCGCAGACCGGCACCCCCGCCGCGTTCTTCGCGACGGCGCCGATCACCCTCCCCGAGGGCAAGCGGCCCGTGAGCCTCACGCTCCCGGACCAGCCGGGCGAGCTCTCGCGCGACGGCCGCATCCACGTGGTCGCGGTCGCGCACGACGGCACGTTCGCCGAGCACCCCGCGCTCGAGGTCACGGCCGCGGAGGGCGTGACGCTCGCCGTCGGGCAGACCTCGGACGTGGCGCTCGCCCAGGTGGCGGGCGGCCGCGAGGGCGCCGACCTCCGGGCGGCGGTCACGTGGGGCGACGGCTCCGACGTCGCGGCCGGCACGGTGGCCGACGGGTCGGTCTCCGGCTCGCACGCCTACACGGCGGCCGGGACGTACACCGCGTACGTCGTGGTCGACGACGGCTGGACCAGCCGGGTGGTCGAGGTCCCCGTGACCGTGACCGAGGCGGAGCCGGCCCTCGCCGTCGACGTCACGGTGAGCACCCGCTGCCTCGCCGGCAAGGCGTACGTCGCGGTCCGCGCCGAGAACGGCGAGGACGTGCCGCTCGCGATCCGGCTCGTCACGCCGTTCGGCACCAAGGAGGTCGCGGCCGTCGCGCCGGGCGCCAACGCCTACCAGTCGTTCGCGACGCGGGCCACGGCGGTCGAGGCCGGCACCGTCACCGTCGAGGCGACGCGCGGCACCGGCGACGAGGAGGTGACGGCGTCGATCCAGGCCGACTACGCCGCCGTGACCTGCGGCTGAACCCCTGAGCCCGCCCCGCCCCGCGTCCGACCGGGGTGAGGCAGGCATGCACCACCGGCGGTGCCCCGGGATGATCGTCCCGGGGCACCGCGCCGTACGGGCACCGCGCCCGGTGCGGCGCCACGCACCCAGCACGAGAAGGACCGAGAGATGACCGAGCACCCGACCGAGCAGCCCACGCCAGCGACCGACCTGCGGCGCTGGCGTCGCGAGCAGCTCGCCGACCTGCTGCGCTTCGGCGAGGCGTCGCTGCGCGCGGACGGCGCCGCGCAGTGGCTCGACGACGACGGGCGCCCCGACCTGTCGCAGCCGGTGCACACGTGGATCACGTCGCGCATGGCGCACGTGTACGCGTTCGCGTCGCTCCTCGGCGTGCCGGGGGCGGGGGAGCGGGCCGACGCCGCGCTTCACGGGCTGCGGGCGGTGCTCGTCGACGCCGAGAACGGCGGCTGGGTCTCGTCGCGCGGCCCCGCGCGGCGCCCGGGCGACGGCCACGACCCGGCGGCGGGCGAGGCCGTCCCGGTGGACGGGACGAAGAGCGCCTACGCGCACGCGTTCGTGGTGCTCGCCGCGGCGTCGGGCACGATCGCTGGCCGCGAGGGCGCGCGCGAGCTGCTCGACGCGGCGCTCGCCGTGCTCGACGAGCGGTTCTGGGAGCCCGGACCGCGGATGCACGCCGACGAGTGGTCGCGCGACTGGACCGTGCTCGACGAGTACCGCGGCGTCAACGCGAACATGCACTCCGTCGAGGCGCTCCTCGCCGCGCACGACGCGACGGGCGACCCCGAGTGGCTCGCGCGCGCGGCGTCGGTCGCGGACCGCGTCGTGGGGTGGGCGCGCGAGAACGCCTGGCGCATCCCCGAGCACTTCGACGCCGGCTGGAACCCCCTGCCGGACTACAACGCGGACCGCCCCCGCGACCCCTTCAAGCCCTACGGGTCGACGCCGGGCCACGGCCTGGAGTGGGCACGCCTGCTGCTCCAGGTCGACGTCGCGGCCGGGACCCCCGGCGCCCGCACCGACGCGGCGGTCGCCCTCTTCGACCGGGCCGTCGCGGACGGCTGGGACGGCGAGCACGGCGGCGGCTTCGTGTACACGGTCGACTGGTCGGGCACGCCGGTCGAGCCCCGGCGCTACCACTGGGTCGCGGCGGAGGCCGTCGCGGCCGCCGACGTGCTGGGCCGCGTCACGGGCGACCCTCGGTTCGCCGAGGCCGCCGCGGGCTGGTGGGAGTGGATCGACGAGCACCTCGTCGACCACGAGCGCGGGTCGTGGCACCACGAGCTCGACACCGCCAACCGGCCCGACGGCGTCACGTGGGTCGGCAAGCCCGACGTCTACCACGCGGCCCAGGCCGTGATCCTGCCCGACCTGCCGCTCACCGGCTCCCTCGCCGCCTCGGCCAAGGCCGCGGGCAGCATCCTGGGCTGACGCCCGGGCCTCGGACCGCCGAACCCGGGGTCGCGCGCCACGTCACCGTCGCCGTGGCGCGCGACCTCGGGCTCGGCGACGACACCCCCATCAAGAATCGTTTTCTTGAGGGGGGTTCCGTGTTCGTCGGGAGCGTCCGGTGGCACGCTCGCACGCTCTTCGCCGCGCGTGACGTCGCCACCGAGGGCGATCTGCGCCTGTCCCGGGTGTGGACGGCAGACGATCTGCTGGCGGCGTGGCCGTGACGAAGCGCGTCCGGCCTGAGGCCCACGACGACGAGAGCCCCGCACCGGACCGGTGCGGGGCTCTCGCAGGCTGAGCGGGTGACGGGAATCGAACCCGCGCTATCAGCTTGGGAAGCTGAAGTTCTACCATTGAACTACACCCGCGCGGCGCCGGTGGCGTCCGCCCCGGGCCCTCTGGGAGGATCCTCGGCGAACCAGCGCGCGACCCGATCATAGCGGACGACGCCGGTGATGCCAGAACCGCCCGCACCACGACCAGTCCCGCGCCGACGAGCGGCGCGCCGCCCGAGGAGCCGCCTTGTCCGAGAACCCGTACCAGCAGCAGCCCGACCCGTCGCAGGGGAGCCCCGCCCCCGGCGACCCGGTCTACGGCGGCCCCGCCACGCCGTCGGGCCCGACGCCGGGCTCCGGCCAGCAGCCCGGGGCCGGTGACGCGTACGGCCAGCAGGCGTACGGGACGCCGGGTGCTCCGGGCTACGGACAGCCGACGCCCGACCAGGGCTACGGCTCCGCCCCGCAGCCGGGCTACGCCCAGCAGGGATACGGCCAGCAGCCGGGCTACGCGCAGCCCGGCGCCTACGGTCAGCCCGGCGCGTACGGCCAGCCCGGCTACGACCCGGCGTACGACCCCCAGGCGAAGTCGCGCCTCGCCGCGGGCCTGCTGGGCATCCTCGTCGGCAGCCTCGGCATCCACCGCTTCTACCTCGGGTACACCGGCATCGGCCTGACGATGCTGCTCGTGTCGGTGCTGTCCTTCGGGTTCGCGGCGCCGGTCATCGCGATCTGGGGCCTGGTCGAGGGCATCCTCTACCTGACCTCGAAGACGGGCTACTACTCCGTGGACTCGACGGGCCGCCCGCTGCGCGCCTGACCTCCCGTCCGCGGGCGGGGGCCGCGCCGCCTCGACGACGAGCCGGCGCGGCCCCGCGCCCGACGGCGCTCGGCCCGCGCTGACCCAGGGCGCCGGTCGGGGGTGCCGATCCAGGGCGCCGATCCACGGTGCGGAGCCCGGTCCGGGCACGCTCCGGCGTCGGCTAGCGTGGGCCCGTGCTGCTCTCCGACCGCGACATCCGGGCCGAGCTCGACGCCGGCCGCGTCCAGCTCGAGCCGTACGACCCGGCGATGCTCCAGCCGTCGAGCATCGACGTGCGCCTCGACCGGTTCTTCCGGCTGTTCGACAACCACAAGTACCCCTTCATCGACCCGTCGCAGGACCAGCCCGACCTCACGCGGCTCGTCGAGGTCGACCCGGCCGAGCCGTTCGTGCTCCACCCCGGGGAGTTCGTGCTCGGGTCGACGTTCGAGACGGTCACGCTGCCCGACGACGTGGCGGCGCGCCTGGAGGGCAAGTCGAGCCTGGGCCGCCTGGGCCTCCTCACGCACTCCACGGCGGGGTTCATCGACCCGGGCTTCTCCGGGCACGTGACGCTCGAGCTGAGCAACGTGGCGACGCTGCCGATCACCCTGTGGCCGGGCATGAAGATCGGCCAGCTGTGCTTCTTCCGGCTGTCCTCGCCCGCCGACAACCCGTACGGCTCCAGCGTCTACGGCTCCCGCTACCAGGGCCAGCGCGGCCCGACGGCCTCCCGCTCGTGGCAGAACTTCCACCGCACCGACGTCTGAGCGCGGCCCGCCGCGTCGGACGCCGCTCGACCCCGCAGGACCCGAGGACCGGAGGACCGCACCGCATGAGCCCGCTCCCGCCGCTGCCGCACCCCGCCGGGCCCGGCGCCGCGCAGTCCTACCAGGCGCGGCACGTGCTGGGGCTGCCCGCCGACGTCCACGTGGACGAGGTCGAGACGCTCGCGCTCTCGCGGTTCGCGGGCGCGCGCTGGGACGTCGCGCCGGAGGGCACCGAGCCCCTCGTGCCGCCCGCGCGCACCGCGCGGCCGGGCGAGCCGGGGGTCCTGCGCACGTCGCGCCACACGACGCTCACCGGCCCGTACGCGGGCCCCGGCTCGGGCGTGCCGGGCACCGCGCTCGTGTTCGACGTCGTCTGCCCCCGCGAGCGCGGGGACGTCCCCTACCCGGGCGGCGGGGACCGGGACGGCGTCGGGCGCGCGTTCCCCGGCGGCCTGCCGGTCCGGGAGGAGGAGCGCGTGGTCGCGTTCCTCGTCGCGGCGGCGCGCCGCCTCGGCGGGTCGGTCCGGACCGACGTCGGCAACCCGGCGGGGGCGGGCGTCGTCCTCACGCCGGACCCGGGTGTCGCCGTCGACATGACGCTGTACTCGGACGTGTGGCTCGACCCGCACGCCGCGCTCGCGCTCGTCGGCCGGCTCCACCCCCGCACGCGGCTCGCGACGGAGGGCAAGCCGTACGAGGGGCCGCCGAAGGGCATCGCGGAGCTGCCGCTCTACCCGGGCGAGAAGATGGACCCCGAGCTGCGGCGCGCGCTGCACGCCGCGGCGGACGACGTCGACATCAAGGCGCTGACCGCCGGTGCGGTGCTCGACGGGTACGGCCTCCTCGTCGACCTGGGCATGGACGGGCTCGTCGCGGTCGAGGTCGGCGGCGAGGAGGCGCTGCCCCTCCTGCTGCGCGGGCTGCCGTGGACGGTGGGCGGGGCGGTGAGCTACCGCGTGCGCTGGGAGCCGCAGGACCTCGCGGAGTCCCAGCGGGAGCAGCCGTCGCTCGACCACCAGATCGCGCGCAAGCGCGCCGCGGAGGTGGTCACGCAGGTCACGCGGACGCTGCACCAGGCGGTCGGCGGGGAGATCGCGGACGAGGCGGAGTTCCTCGTGGACCCCGAGGATCTGTGACGGCCTACTGAGGAATCGGTCACGGACGGGGCTACGGGCGCCCCGCACGGCTGAGGAGTCGGTAAAATGGTTCTCGGCCCGGCCTCGTCGGCGCCGTGAACTGTCGTGCCCTGCGGCTTCCCCCCGCCCGGGCGCGGCGATGACAAGTCCAGCAAGAACTTCGCCCACCCGCCCCCGACCCGGACGGAGCGGCCCGTGCTCTACGTGCTCCTTGCCCATCTCGTGATGGCACTGGGCGCGCCTGCACTCGTCTCGTTCCTCGGCCGCCGGGCGTTCCTCGTCATGGCGCTCGCGCCGGCGTCCGCGGCGGCCTACGCGCTCGCCTGGACCGACCGCGTGATGTCGGGGGAGCACCCGACGCAGGTCATCGAGTGGGTGCCCGGGCTGGGGCTCGAGCTCGCCTTCCGCATGGACACGCTGTCGTGGCTCATGCTGCTGCTCGTCGGCGGCGTGGGCGCCCTCGTCCTCGTCTACTGCTCGGCCTACTTCTCGCCCACCGCGCAGGGCCTGCGGCGGTTCGGCGGCGTCCTCACCGCGTTCGCGGGGGCGATGGTCGGGCTCGTCACCGCGGACGACATGCTGCTCCTGTTCGTGTTCTGGGAGCTCACGACGGTCTTCTCGTACCTGCTGATCGGCCACTACGCCGACCGCAAGGCGAGCCGTCGCGCCGCCATGCAGGCGATCATCCTCACCACCGCGGGCGGCCTCGCCATGCTCGTGGGGGTCGTGATCCTCGGTGTCCAGGGCGGGACGTTCCGCATGTCCGAGATCATCGCGGACCCCCCGACGGGCGGCGCCGTGACCGCCGCGATCGTCTGCCTCCTCGTGGGCGCGGCGAGCAAGTCCGCGCTCATCCCGCTGCACTTCTGGCTCCCCGCCGCGATGGCGGCGCCTACGCCGGTGAGCGCCTACCTGCACGCGGCCGCGATGGTCAAGGCCGGTGTCTACCTCGTCGCGCGCTTCGCGCCCGCCTACTCGGACACGACGGTCTGGCGCACGCTCGTCGTCGTGCTCGGCGCGGGCACCCTGCTCGTGGGCGGCTACCGCGCGCTGCGGCAGTACGACCTCAAGCTCGTCCTCGCGTTCGGCACCGTGAGCCAGCTCGGCCTCATCATCCTGCTCGTGGGCCTCGGGACGCGCGGGGCCGCGCTCGCCGGGCTCGCCATGATCGGCGCGCACGCGATGTTCAAGGCCTCGCTGTTCCTCGTCGTCGGCGTGGTCGACGCCGCGGCCGGCACGCGCGACCTGCGCCGCCTCACGGGCGTGGGCAAGGCCCTGCCGTGGACCGCGGTCGCGGGCGGGCTCGCCACCGCGTCGATGATCGGGCTGCCGCCGTTCGCCGGGTACGTCGCGAAGGAGGCGGCGCTCGAGTCGCTCCTGCACGGCGAGGGGCCGGTCTGGGTCGACACGGTCGTGCTGTGGTCGGTCGTCGTCGGCTCGATGTTCACGGTCGCGTACGGCCTGCGCTTCTGGTGGGGCGCGTTCGCGTCCAAGCCGCACCTCGGCCGGTCGCCCGCGCGCGCCAACGCGCACGAGAAGGCGTGGGGCGCCGGCGCCGGTACCGGCACCGCGCGCCGCCCGGTCGTCGAGGCCGAGGAGCCGCCGATCGACCCGGCGCGTATCCACCGCCAGCCGTTCCTGCTCGTGGGCCCGGCCGTCGTGCTCGCGGTCCTCGGCCTCGCGACGGCGCTCGTGCCGCACTTCGGCGAGGACCTCCTCGCCCCGTACGCGGACACGTACCCCGTCGGCGAGCCCGGGCACCTCGTCCTGTGGGCCGGCTTCACGCCCGCGCTCGCCCTGACGGTCCTCGTGCTCGCGGTCGGTGTCGTGCTGTTCTGGCAGCGGTCGCGCGTCGAGCGGTTCCAGGCGTCGCTGTGGACGGGGCCCGAGGCCGACGTCACGTACCGCAAGGTCATGCGCAAGCTCGACGACCTGGCCGCCGACATCACGGCCGTCACGCAGCGTGGTTCGCTCCCGTTCTACCTCGGCGCGATCCTCGTGGTCCTCGTGCTCGGCCCGGGCGTCGTCATGGTCGCGCAGACCGCGTGGCCCGAGCAGCTCCGGGCCTGGGACCGTCCCGCGCAGCTCGTCGCCGTCGCCGCGATCTGCATCGCCTCGGTGCTCGCCGCGCGCTCGCGCCGCCGGCTCAAGGCCGTGATCCTCGTCGGGATCGCGGGGTACGGCAACGCCGTCCTCTTCCTCCTGCACGGCGCGCCCGACCTCGCGCTCACGCAGGTCCTCGTCGAGACGATCACGCTCGTCGTCATGGTGCTCGTGCTGCGGCGCCTGCCCGCGTACTTCTCGAACCGGCCGCTCGCGGCGAGCCGGTGGGTCCGCCTGGGCATCGGCCTCGCGGTGGCCGTCGTCATGATGGGCTTCGCGCTCGTCGCGCCGCTCGCGCGCGTCGCGACGCCCATCTCGGTGGACTTCCCGGCCGAGGCCTACGAGTTCGGGCACGGCAAGAACATCGTCAACGTGACCCTCGTGGACATCCGCGCGTGGGACACGATGGGCGAGATCTCCGTCCTCCTGGCCGCCGCGACGGGCGTCGCGTCGCTCGTGTTCCTGCGCTCGCGCAGCGGCGAGATCCTGCGCGCGTCGGGGGCCCGACCCGCGACCACGGCCACCGGCTCCGGCGTCTGGAGCGACACCGACGACCCGGGTGCCGCGCTGCGCCGCCGCGGGGTCACGGAGAAGGACCAGCCGCGCATGCTCGTGTGGCTGAGCGCCGGGCGCACCCTCGCGCCCCAACGGCGCTCGGTGATCTTCGAGGTCGTCACGCGCGTGCTGTTCCACGCCATGATCGTCTTCGCGCTCTTCCTGCTGTTCTCCGGCCACAACGCGCCGGGCGGCGGGTTCGCGGCGGGGCTCGTCGTCGGCATCGCGCTCATCGTGCGCTACCTCGCGGGCGGGCGGTACGAGCTCGGCGAGGCCGCGCCCGTCCACCCGGGTCTGCTCCTCGGGACGGGCCTGTTCCTGTCCGCGGGCGTGGGTCTCGTCGCGTTCCTGCTCACCGGCAACGTGCTCGGCAGCGAGGCCTACGACCTCGCGCTCCCGCTCGTCGGGGAGATCCACCTCGTGACGTCGCTGTTCTTCGACGTCGGCGTGTTCCTCGTCGTCGTGGGCCTCGTCCTCGACATCCTGCGCACGCTCGGCGCCGAGATCGACCGGCACGCGGAACGCGCCGCCGCGGGCCGCGAGCCCGGCGAGGACACGGGGCCGTTCGAGGCCATGGAGCCCGACTCGATCGGAGGTGGCCGCCGGTGAACGTCATCGACATGACGCCCAGCGTCGTCCTCGTCCTCGCGATCGGCGTGCTGTTCGCCGCGGGCGTCTACCTGCTCCTCGAGCGGAGCCTCACGCGCGTCCTGCTCGGGTTCATCCTCATGGGGAACGGCGCCAACCTGCTCTTCCTCGTCGCCGGCGGGCGCGCCGGGGGCGCGCCGCTCATCGGCACGACGCCCGAGGAGGACATGAGCGACCCGCTCGTCCAGGCGATGGTCCTCACGGCCATCGTCATCACGCTCGGCATCACGGCGTTCGTGCTCGCGATGGCCTACCGCTCGTGGCAGCTCCACGGCCACGACGAGGTGCAGGACGACCTCGAGGACCGCCGCGTCGCGCGGCACGCCGCGCGCAACGCGCCCGCGTTCGAGGACGCGGACACGGAGGAGAGCGGCGCCACCCTGGACGACGAGGCCGCCCAGGTCCGCGACGAGACCGACGGCGACGGCGACGGCGTCACGGACGGCGAGGAACCGCCGTCGGGCCCGGCGGGCCAGGACGCCGGGGACGCGACGGACGGCCGCACCGTCGGCTCCGACGCCCGGGACGACGCACGACCTGACGACCGACGGACCGACGGGAAGGAGCTGCGATGAGCCTCACCGCCGCGGCCCTCGTCCCGCTCCCCGTCGTCCTGCCGCTCGTCGCGGCCGGCCTCGCGCTCGCGCTCTGGCGCCACCCGCGCGCCCAGCGCATCATCACCGTGGCCGCGCTCGCGCTCGTCCTCGCGGCGTCCGTCGGCCTCCTGGTCGCGGCCGACTCGGGGCCGATCGTCGTCGACGTCGGCGGCTGGGCGGCGCCCGTCGGGATCGACCTCGTCGCGGACCGGCTCTCGTCGCTCATGCTCGTGGTGTCGAGCTTCGTCATGCTGTGCGTTCTGCTGTACTCGCTCGCGCAGGGCGTGGCGGACGGCGACGAGGAGGCGCCGGTCGCCATCTACCACCCGACGTTCATGGTGCTCGCGGCGGGCGTGTTCAACGCGTTCCTCTCGGGCGACCTGTTCAACCTCTACGTCGGGTTTGAGATCTTCCTCGCCGCGAGCTACGTGCTCCTCACGCTCGGCGGCACGGGCGAGCGCATCCGCGCCGGGTCGATCTACGTGGTCGTGGCGCTGCTCTCCTCGATCGTCTTCCTCGTCGCGATCGCGCTGACCTACGCCGCGACCGGCACGGTCAACCTCGCCCAGCTCTCGGAGCGGTACGCGGAGATCGACCCGGGGACGGCGCTCGCGATCCAGCTCCTGCTGCTGCTCGCGTTCGGCATCAAGGCGGCCATCTTCCCGCTGTCCGCGTGGCTGCCCGACTCCTACCCGACGGCGCCCGCGCCCGTCACGGCGGTCTTCGCGGGCCTGCTCACCAAGGTGGGCGTCTACGCGATCATCCGCACGCAGACGCTGCTCTTCCCCGAGGACAGCGTCGTCGACGACGTCCTCATGTGGCTCGCGCTGCTGACCATGGTCGTCGGCATCCTCGGCGCCGTCGCGCAGAACGACATCAAGCGACTGCTGTCGTTCACGCTCGTGAGCCACATCGGCTACATGATCTTCGGCATCGCGCTCGCGTCCGAGCCGGGCATGGCGGCCGCGATCTTCTACGTGGTGCACCACATCACGGTGCAGACGACGCTGTTCCTCGTCGTCGGCCTCGTGGAACGCCGCGGCGGGTCGACGTCGCTCGACCGGCTCGGCGGGCTCGCCAAGCTCGCGCCCGGGCTGGCCATCCTGTTCTTCATCCCGGCGATGAACCTCGCGGGCATCCCGCCGCTGTCGGGCTTCCTCGGCAAGGTCGGCCTCCTCGAGGAGGGCGTCGCCCAGGGCACGCCGCTCACGTGGGCGCTCGTCGTGGGGTCCGTCGTGACGTCGCTGCTCACGCTGTACGCGATCGTCAAGGCGTGGAACAAGGCCTTCTGGCAGACGGCGCCCGTCGAGATCCCCGCGGACGCGCGCCTGCCGCGCGGCATGGTCGGCCCGGCGACGGCGCTCGTCGCGTTCGGCCTCGCGCTCACCGTGGTCGCGGGCCCGCTCTACTCGTACACCGAGCGCGCCGCCGCGACGCTGCTCGACGGCCACACGTACGTCGACGCCGTGTTCCCCGGCGACTCCGACCGCGGCCAGGGCGAGTCGAACGAGGTCGCGACGGGCGAGAGCGACGGCACGGAACCTGTCGGCACCGAGCCGGCGGGCACGGGCGGAGGTGCGGACGGATGAGCCTGCACCGCCGCCGCCGCGCGCTCGCTTCCGGCTGGTTCGCCCGCGTCACCACGCAGTGGCGCACCGTCCTGTGGCTGACGATCGTCTGGGTCATGCTCTGGGGCGACCTGTCCGTGGGCAACGTGCTCGCGGGCGTCATCATCGGGTTCGCCGTCATCACCTTCTTCCCGCTGCCGTCGATCGCGGCGCGCGGGAAGTTCCGGCCGTGGCCGTTCCTCGTGCTCGTGGGGCGCTTCGTCTCCGACCTGGTCGTCGCGTCGTTCCAGGTGAGCCTCCTCGCGCTGAACCCGCGGCACACGCCGCGCGGCGCCGTCGTGGGCGTGCGGCTGCGGAACCCGTCCGACATCTACCTGACCATCACGGCCGAGCTGTCGTCGCTCGTGCCCGGCTCGATCGTCGTCGAGGCGCACCGCCTCACCGGGATGCTCTACCTGCACGTGCTCGACGTCGAGACCGCGGGCGGCGTGGAGAAGGTCCGCGAGGACACGCTCGCGCTCGAGGCGCGCGTGCTGCACGCGTTCGCGTCGAACGACGAGCTGCGGGCCGCCGGCCTGTACGACGTCCCGTCCGCGCGAGAGGTGGCCGAGGCATGAGCGACACCGTCTACCTCGTGATCGTCGTGGTGAGCGCCGTGCTGCTCGCCGCGGGGGCGAGCCTCGCCGTCGCGCGCGCCGAGCGCGGTCCGTCGATGCTCGACCGCACGATCGCGCTCGACGTCTTCACCACGACGCTGGTCGGGGCGATCGCGCTCGAGGCCGCGTTCTCCCGGCGCACGGACACCATCCCGATCCTCGTCGTGCTCTCGCTCGTCGGGTTCGTGGGCTCGGTGACGATCGCGCGGTTCGCGTCGGTCGAGCCCGAGGACGAGGGCCGCATCCGCACGGCCGAGGAGATCGCCGCCGAGGACGCCGCCCGCCGCGAGGCCGAGGAGTCCGACCGGGACTCGGCGGTCGACGCCGAGCACCACGGCGGCGCTCCCGAGGGGGAGGTGCGCTGATGGACCCGACCACCGGCCTGTGGGACACGATCGCCGACGTCGTGTCCGCGCTCTTCCTCCTGTGCGGCGCGTTCCTCGCGTTCGCCGCGGGCGTGGGCGTCGTGCGGTTCCCCGACCTGCTGGCGCGCATGCACGCGGCGACCAAGCCTCAGGTGCTCGGGCTGATCCTCGTGCTCGCGGGCCTGAGCCTGCGGCTGCGCTCGTGGGGCGCCGTCGCGACGCTGTTCCTCGTCGTCGTGTTCCAGCTCCTCACGTCGCCCGTCGCGGCGCACATGGTCGGCCGTGCGGGCTACCGCACGGGCAAGGTGCGCACGGACCTGCTCGTCGTCGACGAGCTCACGCGCGACCAGGAGGCGGCCGAGCGCGAGGACATGGGCGAGCACGACGACGCCGACCCGCACGGCGAGCCGGGCGCCACCGGCGGCGTCGAGCTCGCCGACACGGGCGACCCCGGGCCCGACGGCGCGGGACGCCCTGCCGACGCGGAGGGCTCGTCGCGCTGACACCGCCGCGCGCCCGGTCCCGCGCGCGGGTCCCGCACGCGGCTGGTAGACCGGCAGCATGCCCGACGCCCCCACGCCCGCCCCGCCGCAGCCGGAGTCGCGCAACCCGCGCGTCGCGCGACCGGAGGGTGGCGGCGACAGCACCGTCACGGTGATCGTCGCGTTCCTCGCGAACGCGCTCATCGCGGGCGCGAAGACGGTCGCCGCGACGGTGACCGGCTCGGCGTCGATGCTCGCGGAGGCCGTCCACTCGTGGGCGGACACGGGCAACGAGATCTTCCTCCTCGTCGCCGACCGGCGCTCGCGCCGCCCGGCGGACACCGAGCACCCCCTCGGGTTCGGCCGCGAGGCGTACGTGTGGTCGATGTTCGCGGCGATCGGGCTGTTCGCGGTCGGCGCGGGGGTGTCGATCACGCACGGCATCCAGGAGCTGGTGCACCCGCAGCCGGCGGACGACTTCGTGGTCGCCTACGCGGTCCTCGCCCTGGCGTTCGTGCTCGAGGGGGTGTCGTTCCTGCGCGCCCGGCGGCAGGCGCGGGCCGAGGCGCGGGCGGCGGACCGCGACACCTTGCACCACGTGCTCGTCACGTCGGACCCGACGCTGCGCGCGGTGTACGCGGAGGACGCCGCCGCGCTGATCGGCCTCGTGGTCGCGTTCGGGGGCGTCCTGGCCCACCAGCTCACCGGGTCGCCCGTGCCCGACGCCGTCGGGTCGATCGTCGTCGGCCTCGTCCTCGCGGTGGTGTCCGTCGTGCTCATCGACCGCAACCGGCGGTTCCTCGTGGGGGAGGCGGCGATGCCGGCGACGCGCGCCGCGGTGCTCGCGGGCATCCGCGACCTGCCGGAGGTCGAGCGCGTCACGTACCTGCGGCTCGAGTACGTCGGGCCGCGCGCGCTGTACCTCGTGGCGAGCGTGGACCTGCGCGGCGACGAGTCCGAGACGTCCGTCGCCCGTCGGCTCGACGAGCTCGAGCGCCGGGTGACGTCCGTGCCGCTCATCGCGGGCGCGGTGTTCACGGTCTCCGCCCCGGAGGAGCCGTCGATCGTCTGACCCGGCGGCCGACCCCCCGTCGAACGGGCGCAGAACGGACGAAGCGGTACACATCCATGTTCCTGATGGGTAGGGTCGAGCGATGGTCTCGCAGCGCACGCCCCGGCACCGTTCGGCGGGGGCGGCGCCCGCGCCGTCTTCCGAGTCGTCTCCTGTGCCCGCGTCCTCCGCCGCGCCCGCACGCCGGCGCGGCGGCCCGTTCGCCCGGCACCTGCGGTCCGGTCCGCGCGTCGCGGTGACGTCGGGCGTCGCCGCCGCCCTGCTCCTCGGCCCTCCGCTGGGCCTCACGGCCGCGACGGTGACGGGCGAGATCCGGCCCGAGCACGTGGGCTCGCTCGGCCCCGTCGTCGCGGCGCTCCCGTGGCAGGGGAGCGCGCCGCAGGAGTGGCTCGCGGGGCGCGACCCGCGCGACGACCGCGCGTCGCGCACCCTGGCCGACGCGCGGGACGACCAACCCGCGGACGCCCCGACGGCGCCCGGCGCGCCCGGGGCCGACGACGCGCCGCCCGCGGAGACTGCGCCCGCGCCCGCGGCGACCGAGGAGCCTCCCGCCGAGCCGGTGCCGACGCCCACGCCGGAGGACGTGCCGCCCGCCGAGGGCGCGGCGGACCCGGCCGGCCCGGACGGCGCGACCGCGTCGGGCCCGACGCCCGGCAGCGGAACGGCCGACGGCGCCGCGCCGGCTGCCGGGACCGCCTCGGCCGCCGGGGCGGCGGCGCCGGGCGGAGCCGGTCCCGGGGCGCTCACGGCGGAGGGCGCGGCGGTCGTCGAGCTGACGAACGCGGAGCGGGCCGCCGCCGGGTGCGAGCCGCTCGCCGTCGACGACCGGCTCACCGCCGCGGCGCAGCTCCACAGCGAGGACATGGACGCGCAGGGGTACATGGACCACACGAGCCTCGACGGCCGCTCGCCGTGGGACCGGGCGCACGCGCAGGGCTACCTGAACCCGGGCGCCGAGAACGTGGCGAAGGGCTACCGGACCGCCCAGGACGTGGTGCGCGGGTGGATGGACTCGCCGGGCCACCGCGCGAACATCCTCGACTGCGGCCTGCGGGAGATCGGCGTCGGGCACGCGAACGGGGCGTGGACGCAGGTCTTCGGCTGGGGCTGAGCCCCGGCCCCTCTCGGCGGCGGGCGCACCGCCCGTCCCGCGTGTCGCGGGAGCAGCCCCACGCGCGGTGAATATCGCAGGTCCGCTATCTTATCGCCGGAAAGTGGAACGCTACTGCTCGACGAGGAGTTCAGAATGGCCCCCACCGGACCCGCCGCACCGACCCCGTCCACCCTCGCCCCCGCTGCGGAGGGGCCGCGGCGCGCCGCGGCCCGGCGGCTCCGCGAGGGGCTCTGCGAGCGCCTCGCCGCCTGGTCCGTGCCGGCCCTGCGGGTCGCCCTCGGCCTCGTCTTCCTCGTCTTCGGGGTGCTCAAGTTCTTCCCGGGCGCGAGCCCGGCGGAGCAGATCGTGCGCCGCACGGTCGAGGCGCTGACCTTCGGCCTCGTCGACGGCACCGCCGCCGTGGTCCTCACGGCGGTCGTCGAGACGGCGGTCGGGCTCGCGCTCCTCACCGGTCGTGCGCTGCGGGCCGGGCTCGTCGTGCTCGCCGTCACGCTGGCCGGCGTCCTCTCCCCGGTCGCGCTCTTCCCGGGCGACCTGTTCGGCGACGGCATGACCCTCATGGGTCAGTACGTGCTCAAGGACGTCGTGCTCGTCGCCGCCGCCGGGGTGGTGGCGGCGGCGACGCTCGGGGCCCGGTTCACGCTCGCGGAGCCGGCGCGCGCTCCGGCGGCGTGAGATGCCGGGCCGGTCCGTCCGCGCCGGGCTCAGCGCGCCGGTGCAGAGACGGTCGCCCGGGCCTCGCGGTCGAGGAGGCTGCGCTTGACGTCCAGTCCGTAGCGGAAGCCGCCGAGGCTGCCGTCCGTGCGCAGGACGCGGTGGCAGGGCACGAACAGGGCCGCCGCGTTCATCGCGCAGGCGCCCGCGGCGGCGCGCACGGCGGCGGGCCGCCCCGACAGCTCGGCGTACCGGGTGTAGGTCACCGGGTCGCCGGGCTCGACCGTGCGCAGCACGTCCCACGCGTGCGCGCGGTAGGGGCCCGAGGCCTGCCGCACCGGCACGGCGTCGATCGCGCGCACGTCGCCCGCGTAGTAGGCCCGGACGGCGGCGACGGCGGTCGCGACGGCGGGGTCGCCGTCGGGCACGGGGGAGACCGTCGCCGGGCGCAGGCCGGGGTGCACGAGCGCGACGAGGTCCGCGGGCTCGTCCGTCCAGCCGGACGCGAGGACCGCGCCGGCGGCGTCGACGACGACCGTGAACGGGCCGTCGGGCGTGGTGAGCGTCGTGGTGGCGGCCGGGCTCGTGCCTGCCGTCGCGGTGGTGGTGGTCGGGGCGGGTGCGGTGGTCACGGGGTCTCCTTCGCAGGGGTCGGGGTGGGCGCGGAGGCGCGCCAGAGGTGCATCGCGGCGTACGAGCGCCACGGCGCCCAGAGCTCGGCGCGGGCGGCGAGCGCGCGGCGGTCGTCGGGCAGGCCGAGCGCGGCGGCGCCGACGCGGAGCGCGAGGTCGCCGTCGAGCAGGACGTCGGGGTCGTGCAGCACGCGCATCGCCACGTACCCGGAGGTCCACGGCCCGACGCCGGGCATCGCCTCGAGCGCCGCGCGCTGGGCCGCGGGGTCGTCGGCCGGGGAGAGGGCGAGCGACCCGTCGGCGAGGGCGTGCGCGACGCCGAGCACCGCGGCCGTGCGCCGGGCGGGACCGCGCAGGTGGTCCGCGCCCCCGGCGGCGAGCTGCGCGGGCGTCGGGAACAGGCGCGTCGGCCCGAACCGCGACGCGAAGGGCGTCCCGAGCGCGACGGCGAGCCGCGACAGGTGCGTCCGCGCGGCCGCGACCGAGATCTGCTGCCCGACGAGCGCGCGCACGAGGATCTCGGCGGGGTCCACCGCCCCCGGGACGCGGATACCCGGCACCGCGCGCACCGAGGCGGCGAGCGCGGGGTCCGCCGCGAGGGCCGCGTCCACGGCGGCCGGGTCGGCGTCGAGGTCGAACAGCCGCCGGACGCGCGCGATCGCGGCCGGGAGGTCGGCCACGGACGTCAGCTCGAGCTCCACGTGGAAGCGCGGTGCGCGCCGTCGGCTCCCGGGCGGCGGCCCGTAGGTGGCCCGGAACGCGCCCGGCCCGTGCGGCAGCGCGAGCGTCCGCGCGTAGGAGAGCAGCGGGCCGTCGAGGTCGACGACCTCGACGCCGTCGACGGCGCGTGCCGCGAGGAACGCGAACACGCCGCGCGCGTCGAACGGCTCGCGCAGGGGAAGGGTGAGGTCGAGCGCGGCGGTGGCGCCGCCGTCGTCCGCGGTGGACCCGGCGGGAGCTGCGGCGGGCGGGCGGCGCGGGTCGCCGGTCGACGGCGCCCGGTCCGGTCGGGCCCGACGCCGCAGCTCACCCGGCGTCGTGTCGAAGACCTCGGTGATCGTGTCGTTGAACTGCCGCACGCTCCCGAAGCCGGCGGCGAACGCGACGTCGGCGAGCCGCAGGTCCGTCCCCATGAGCAGCGCCCGCGCCGTCTGGGCGCGCAGCGCGCGGGCGAGCGCGACCGGGCCGGCGCCGAGCTCCGCGACGAGCACGCGGTGCACGTGCCGGGCCGAGTACCCGAGGCGGGCGGCGAGGCCGTCGACGCCCTCGCGGTCCACGACGCCGTCCGCGACGAGCCGCATGGCCCGGGCGGAGAGGTCGTGCCCGAGGTCCCAGCTCGGCGTGCCCGGCACCGCCTCCGGGAGGCAGCGCTTGCACGCGCGGTAGCCGGCCTCGTGGGCGGCGGCCGAGGTGAGGTAGAAGGTGACGTTCTCGGGCTTCGGGGTGCGCGCCGGGCACGACGGCCGGCAGTAGATGCCGGTGCTGCTCACGGCGGTGATGAACTGCCCGTCGAAGCGGCGGTCGCGCGACGCGATGGCGCGGTAGCGCTCGGCGAACACGGGGTCCGTGGTCGCCGGGGGCGTCGCGAGGGTCGTCGTCATGACTCGATCCTCACTCGCCGGACCACGCCCTGGCTAGCGGGATTCGGACACGACGCTGTGGTCGTCGTCGGGCAGAGCGCGGCGGAGCAGGGGCTTGTTCACCCGCTCGGTGAAGAAGTCGATGAGCGGACCGGCGAAGAACGCGGTCATGACCGTCCCGACACCGACCGGGCCGCCCAGCGCGACGGCCAGACCGAGGAACCCGAGGTCCTGCGCGACTCGGACGACGCGGTACCGCGCGCGCGTGCGGTCGACGACGATCGGTGCGACAGCGTCGTACGGCGCGGTCCCCACGCCCGCCGTCATGTACGCGGACGCGCCCGCGGTGAACAGGACGATCCCCACGACGAACAGCCCGGTCTGGACGAGGTGGCTCGGAGGGTCCGGGACGAGCGGGGCGAGGAGCGCGGAGAACCACTGGACGAAGAATCCCGTCATGACCATGTTGATGATCGTTCCGACACCGATGTAGGTCCGCCCCCACACCACGACGGGGACGAGCAGCACCGCGTTGACCGCGAGCTGGTAGACGCCGAGGTCGATCCCGAGCAGCGTGCTCGCACCGATGTTCGCGGCGGTGAACGGATCCACGCCGACCTGTGCGGACAGCAGCACCGCCGACCCCAGGCCGAGCACCGCCACACCGACGAGCGCCCAGGCCGCGCGCAGCACGACGTGGGAAGGGCGGGTCCGAGGTGCGCGCGTGGTCACACGGCGACGCTAGGGGCGCGTCCCCGCGGGCGCGACCGCGGAGACCGGGGTGAGCAGACCGTCGCGGCTCAGACGCGCGCGTCGAGCCAGTCGAGGACCTCGCGCAGGTACGCCGACCGGGCGGGCTCGGGGGAGAGCGCCAGGTCGTGCGCGCCGCCCTCGACCGTGACGACCGTGACGTCGTCGCCCAGCCGCTCGGCGCGCGACGTGATGTGCCCGACGTCGAGCACGCTGTCGGTCGTGAGCAGGGCGTCGTGCCAGCCCGACGCCGGGCCGCTGCGCGCGGACGCGAGCACGAGCACCGGGCAGTCGACGTGCAGCCCGCGTGCGACGCGGGCGTGGCCCCGGCGCACCGCCCGCAGGAACCCGGCGCGCACCGGGAACCCCTCGATCGGCTTCCACGCGAGGTCGAAGTCCCACTCGCCGCCGGTGCTCGCGTGCAGCGCCTCCGCCCAGTGCGGGTCGAGCGCACCCACGACGAGCCGCGGCGCGACCCGCCCGACGACGTCGACCACCCACGTCACCGGGCCGCGGAACACCCACGGCTTGTTGAGGTCGAACCACGGGCTGTTGAGCACGAGCGCCGCGAGCCGGCCGGGCCGCGCGTCGGCCCACAGGCTCGCGAGGAGACCGCCGGTCGAGTGCCCGAGCACCACGAGCCGGTCGTGCCCCTCGGCGCGCACCGCGCGCGCCGCCGCGTCGAGGTCCTGCGCGTAGACGGCGAGGTCGGTGACGAAGTTCGGGTCGTCGTCGGGCCGCGACGGCGCGCCCGAGCCGCGGCCGATCGAGCGCCCGTAGCCGCGCAGGTCGACGGCGTAGAACCGGTACCCGCGCGCCTCGACCGCCTCCGCGACGTGCGTCTGGAAGAAGTAGTCGATGAACCCGTGCACGTACAGCACCGCGGGCCGGTCGCCCGCGGGCGCCGCGGCGTCGCGCCGCACCAGGGTCGCCACCGCGCCGTCCGGGAGGTCGAGGTCGCGCGCGACCCAGTCCCCGCCCAGCACGTCGGGCCGCCAGGTCCCGTCCGTCCACGTCGCCTCGTCCACCGCCGCCTCCTCGCTGCCGCCGGCACCGCCGGCCCGACCCCTCTGCCGTGCCAGGGTCCCACGTCGTGCGCGCCCGCGGACGCCGACGGGCGGTAGCGTGACGCGGATGACGAGCGAGATCCTCGCCCGCGTCGACGACGGCGTCGGGCACCTCACCCTGGACCGGCCCCGCGCGCTCAACGCGCTCGGGTACTCGATGCTCGGCGAGATCGCCGACGTGCTGGACGAGTGGCGCGTCGACCCGACCGTGCGGCTCGTGCTGCTCGACGGCGCGGGCGACCGCGGCCTGTGCGCGGGCGGCGACATCCGTGAGCTGCACGCGTCGGTCGTCGCCGGGCGGCAGGCCGACGCGCGCCGGTACTTCCGGCGCGAGTACGCGGTCGACGCGGCGCTCGCGGAGCTGCCCGTGCCCGTCGTGACGATCATGGACGGCATCACCATGGGCGGCGGCGTCGGCCTCGCGGCCCACGCGCCGGTCCGCGTCGTCACCGAGCGCTCGCGCGTCGCGATGCCCGAGACGCGGATCGGCTTCACGCCCGACGTCGGCGGGTCGTGGCTCCTCGCCCGCGCGCCCGGGCGGCTGGGGGAGATGCTCGCGCTCGGCGCGGTGACGATGGACGCCGCCGACGCGATCCACGCCGGGTTCGCCGACCACTACGTGCCGAGCGAGCGGCTGCCCGTGCTCGGCGCGGACCTCGCCGCGCTCGCGAGCGCGGGCGTCGACCCGCTCGACGTCGAGGCCGTGCGCGACGTCGTGCGGCGGCACGCCCTCCCGGCGCCGGTGTCCGGGCTCGTCGCGCGCCGCGCCGCGATCGACGCCGCGTACGCGGCGGACACGGTGCCGGAGATCGTGGCGCGCCTGCGCGCGGCCGCCGCCGACGGCGACGAGCGCGCGGGTGCGGAGGCGGACGAGCTCGAACGGCTGTCGCCCACGGCGGTCACCGTCGCGCTCGCGGCCGTCCGCAGCGCGCGCGACCTGCCCGACCTCCGCGCGGCGCTCGCCCAGGAGTACGGGCTCGTCTGCTGGTTCGTCGACACGCAGCCCGACCTCGTCGAGGGGATCCGCGCGCAGGTGGTCGACAAGGACCGCGACCCGTCGTGGCGCCCCGCGACGCTCGCGGAGGTCGACCCCGCGCTCGGCGCCGAGGCGCTCGCCTACGTGCCCGCGGAGGCGCTGTGGGACGACGCCCTCGGCCCGCGGCTCGCGCGCCGCGCAGTCGAGGCCGTCGTGCGCCGCTTCAGCGAGGGGGATCCGACGCCCGACGAGCTCGCCGCGGCGCACGACGACCTCGTCGTCGAGCTCGTGGAGCGGCACGAGGACGGGAGCGTCGTCGTGCACCTCGCCGACACGTGCGGCGAGCACTTCCTCGACGGCTACTGGCCCGCGGTGCGGCTCGACGCCGTCGGCGACGTCGTCGAGGTCACCGTCGAGTCCTGAGCGGTCCCGGACGCACGACGGCCCGCCCCCGGTCTCCCGGGGCGGGCCGTCGTGTCGTGCGGGGTGCGGACCGCTCAGTCGGTCGGCGGGCGCAGGCGCGTCGCGTCGTCGATCTCGTCGTCGGGACCGGCCTGCGCGCCCGGGCCGTCCTGGCCCGCGGGGCCCGGCTGCGGCGGGAGCGGCTGGGTCGGTGCCGGCGGCTGGTGCGGCGGGAGCGGCTGGGTCGCTCCCGGCGGGACGGGCGGCTGGGCGGGCAGCGGCGTCGTCGGGGACGACTGCGGGTGCGGCGCGCCGGGGGGCGCGAACGGCGCGGCGCCCGGGTAGCCGCCCTGCTGCGGCGGTGCCGGCGGCTGGCCGCCGTACGGGCCACCCTGCTGACCCAGGCCGGACGGCGTCCCGTAGCCCTGCGGCTGACCGGGCTGGCCCGGGTGCTGGCCCTGCTGGCCGGGGTACTGGCCCGGCTGACCCGGGTACTGACCCTGCTGGCCGGGCTGACCGGGGTACTGGCCCTGCTGGCCGGGGTGCGCGCCGGGCTGGCCGTACTGGCCGGGGTACTGGCCCTGCTGGCCCTGCCCGGGGTACTGGCCCTGCTGGCCCGGGTACGGCTGCTGGCCGGGGTACTGACCCTGCTGGCCGGGCTGGCCCGGGTACTGACCCGGCGCGCCGTAGACGCCCTGCTGGCCGGGCTGGCCGGGGTACCCGCCCTGCGGGAAGCCCGTGCCCTGGCCGTCCTGCGTGCCGGGCTTCGAGCGGAGCACGAGCCACAGCACGAGGCCGATGATGCCGAGCAGCACGAGGCCGCCGACCAGGAACCAGATCCACGCCGACGAGCCGGACCCGTCGGAGCTCTCGGCGTCGGGCGCGGTCGCGCCGTCGTCGGTGCCCTCGTCCGTGCCCTCGTCCGTCCCCGAGCCCGCGGAGCCGCCGGGCACGGCCGAGCCGCGCGCCGTCATCTCGTTGACCTCGCCGACCACCGGGGTCCACGTCACGGTGTTGCCGTCGACCTCGCCGTTGGACTCCGCCACCTCGCCGGGGAACGTGATGGCGATCTTGATGTCGAGGCCCTCCATCATCTGCCGCGACATCTCGTCGGTCGCCGCGTCGCCCGTGTCCGGGTTGAACTCCTCACCCGTCATGTCCATCGAGCCGCTCACGACGTACTCGTCGCCCTCGCGGGTGACGGAGATCGAGTCGGCGGCGCCGGTGTCGAGCTGCGCGATCGGCTGGTCGGCGTAGGTGATCTTGGTGCCGGTGTAGCCGTCCTGCGCGTACGGCTCCTGCGTCGCGCCTTCCGGCATCTCGGACTCCATCTCGGAGCCCATCTGGTCCCAGAGCTCCTGGGGGTCCGAGCCCATCGACTCGGCGACCTCGTCCGAGAACGCCATGACGACGCTGCCGTCGAACGTGTCGTCCTCGTTGAGGGTGATGGCCATGTCCATCCTCATGCACCCCGCGAGGAACAGTGCGAGGGTGGCGAAGAGGGCGCCGAGGCCGAGTCGTCTGCGCAAGGGTGAGGAGTTCACCCGCCCAGCATGTCTCGGATCGTCGCCCGGGGCGAGGGTCGATGCCGATTTGAGACGGAATGCGGCCGGACTTCATCCGCTCCGAGGGCGTGCGAGGACGGCGAGCGGTCGTCCGGGAGTGCCGAACGAAGTTGAGCGGAATACACTCAACTTAGGAGTCGTTCCACTGGTCAGACCAGATTTTCGAGGCATCACATCGGAGCACCTATGGAAACGAAGTTCACCACGATGTCGCAGCAGGCGATCGGCGAGGCGATCCAGACCGCGTCGGCCGCCGGCAACCCGCAGCTCGAGCCGACCCACCTCCTGGCCGCGCTGCTCACGCAGGAGGGCGGCGTCGCCGTCGGGCTCCTGGACGCCGTCGGCGCGGACAAGCAGGCCGTCGGGCAGAAGGTGCGCGCGGCGCTCGTCGCGCTGCCCACCGCGAGCGGCTCGGCCGTCGCGCAGCCGACGCCGTCGCGCGCCACGTCCGCGGCCCTCGACGCCGCCGCGAAGGAGGCCCAGGCGCTCGGCGACGAGTACGTCTCGACGGAGCACCTGCTCCTCGGCATCGCGGCCGGGTCGTCGCAGGCCGCGACGATCCTCCAGCAGGCCGGCGCGACCGCCGAGGCCTTGCGCTCCGCGCTGCCCGCCGTCCGCGGGAGCGCGCGCGTGACGAGCCCCAACCCGGAGGGCACCTACAAGGCGCTGGAGCAGTACGGGACCGACCTCACGGCGCGCGCCGCCGAGGGCAAGCTCGACCCCGTCATCGGTCGCGACTCCGAGATCCGGCGCGTCGTGCAGGTGCTCAGCCGCCGCACCAAGAACAACCCGGTGCTCATCGGCGAGCCGGGCGTCGGCAAGACCGCCGTCGTCGAGGGTCTCGCCCAGCGCATCGTCGCGGGCGACGTCCCGACCTCGCTCCAGGGGAAGCGCCTCGTGTCGCTCGACCTCGCGAGCATGGTCGCGGGCGCGAAGTACCGCGGCGAGTTCGAGGAGCGCCTCAAGGCCGTCCTGGAGGAGATCAAGTCCTCCGACGGCGAGGTCGTCACGTTCATCGACGAGCTGCACACGGTCGTCGGGGCGGGCGCGGGCGGCGAGGGCGCCATGGACGCGGGCAACATGCTCAAGCCGATGCTCGCGCGCGGCGAGCTGCGCCTCGTCGGCGCGACCACGCTCGACGAGTACCGCGAGTACATCGAGAAGGACCCGGCGCTCGAGCGCCGGTTCCAGCAGGTGTTCGTCGGCGAGCCCTCGGTGGAGGACACCGTCGCGATCCTGCGCGGGCTCAAGGAGCGGTACGAGGCGCACCACAAGGTGACGATCGCCGACTCCGCGCTCGTCGCCGCGGCGTCGCTCTCCGACCGGTACATCACCGGGCGCCAGCTCCCGGACAAGGCGATCGACCTCGTCGACGAGGCGGCGTCGCGCCTGCGCATGGAGCTCGACTCCTCGCCGATCGAGATCGACGAGCTGCAGCGCGCCGTCACGCGGCTCGAGATGGAGGAGGTCGTGCTGTCCGAGTCGACGGACCCCGCGTCGCTCGAACGGCTCGAGAAGCTGCGCGCCGACCTCGCGGACCGTCGCGAGGAGCTCGCCGCGCTCACCGCGCGGTGGGAGGCCGAGAAGGCGGGTCACAACCGCGTCGGCGACCTGCGCGCGAAGCTCGACGAGCTGCGCGTCCAGGTCGAGCGCGCGATCCGCGAGGGCGACCTCGAGACCGCGGGCCGGCTGCAGTACGGCGAGATCCCGCAGGTGCAGCGCGAGCTCGACGAGGCCGAGGCGGCCGAGCAGGCCGACGACGCGTTCGCCGCGTCCGGCCCCGAGGCCGCGCCGATGATCGCGGACAAGGTCGGCGCCGACGAGATCGCGGAGGTGGTGTCCGCGTGGACGGGCATCCCCGCCGGCCGCATGCTCCAGGGCGAGAGCGAGAAGCTCCTGCACATGGAGGAGGCCATCGGGGAGCGCCTCATCGGCCAGCAGGCCGCCGTCCGCTCCGTGTCCGACGCCGTCCGCCGCTCGCGCGCGGGCGTCGCCGACCCGGACCGCCCCACGGGCTCGTTCCTCTTCCTCGGCCCCACGGGCGTCGGCAAGACGGAGCTCGCGAAGTCGCTCGCCGACTTCCTCTTCGACGACGAGCGCGCCATGGTGCGCATCGACATGTCCGAGTACTCCGAGAAGCACTCGGTCGCCCGGCTCGTCGGCGCGCCCCCGGGGTACGTCGGCTACGAGGAGGGCGGCCAGCTCACCGAGGCCGTCCGGCGCCGGCCGTACTCGGTCGTGCTGCTCGACGAGGTCGAGAAGGCGCACCCCGAGGTCTTCGACATCCTGCTGCAGGTGCTCGACGACGGCCGTCTCACCGACGGCCAGGGCCGCACGGTCGACTTCCGCAACGTCATCCTCGTGCTGACGTCGAACCTCGGCTCGCAGTTCCTCGTCGACCCGATGCTCGACGACGCGGAGAAGCGCGAGGCCGTCATGAGCACGGTGCGGGCGTCCTTCAAGCCCGAGTTCCTCAACCGGCTCGACGACGTCATCGTGTTCGAGCCGCTGACGATCGAGGAGCTCGGCCGGATCGTCGACATCCAGGTCGCCGCGCTCGGCCGGCGCCTCGCGGACCGGCGCATCACGCTCGACGTGACGACGGCCGCCCGCGAGTGGCTCGCGCTCGAGGGCTTCGACCCGGCGTACGGCGCGCGCCCGCTGCGCCGCCTCGTGCAGCGCGAGATCGGCGACCGCCTCGCGCGGATGCTGCTCTCGGGCGACGTCGCCGACGGCGACGTCGTGCGGGTCGACCGCGACCCCGAGGGCGACGGTCTCGCCCTCGGCACGGAGATCCTCACAGCCTGATATCCCGCTCGGCTGCCCCCCGCGCCACGTGCTGTCGTCGAACGGCTGGCACGTGGCCTGGGGCGGGGTCGTGCCCTGCCCGCCCTGCGGCTAGGGCCGCGCTCTCGAGCCTTGAGGAGAGGGTGCGGCCGGGTGCCCGGGACGACGTCCGTAGCCCCCCGGACCGGCGCCGGGAGGCATCCTGATCCTCGATTCGCGCGTTCACGCGGACCTTTGCGCACCCGGTCCGTCATCACGGTCACGATGCGTCACGTCCATGGCTCGCCAGAGGCGACCCCCGGGGAGTCGCGCCGTCCCAGGTAACGCTGCCCGTCCGCGTCCCCGGCGGCTCTTTGTTAGCACCTCAGATTGAGGTCTTGTGGCGCGCGCACTGGCGTGCAATCCTCGTGCCAGCCGCCCAGGGGGGGGCGGCAAGACAGGGGAAATCGCGATGAAGCGAAGATTGGTCTCAGCCATTGCGGCGTCAGCCCTCGTGATCGGTGCGGTCGTGGCAGTGCCTGTCACAGCTGCGGCGACACCCGGGATCAACGGCTGCCACTTCCAGATCTACGACTGGGCGACATACACCGAGACCTTTCGTGGAAACTGTGGACTGACGCGTGCGCGGTTCGACTATCGCACCACCAACGGTGGGGTGTTCCAGGACATCGCCTACTGGCACACATGGTCCGAGACGAGTCGTTACCCGTCGTCCTGGAGAGTCGCGAACTACGGTCAGGTGTGGGACCGCAATCAAACCAGCGGGTGGAAGGTGCCGTGATCGTATGACGGTGCCGGGACGATGGTTGTCGACCGTCGTCGCTGCGGTTGCTCTCCTGTCCGGCTGTTCCCAGAACGCCGGGCAGGAGGGCCCGTACGCAGCAGAGTTCGATGCTGCATACGAGGCATCGACGTCCGATTTCGAACGGGGCGTGCTGCGCGACGGAACCATCTCGGACGCGGAGATGGTCGAGGCTCGGAGCCGACTCGTCGCGTGCTTGGAAGACCGTGGCGTCCCGGTGGAAGCTCTCGGTGACCGGTATCGGCTCGGACCGTTCGAGGACGAAGCGGAGTCCCGAGGCGCGGACTCGATCCTCGCAGAGTGCGAGACCGGGACGACAGCGCTCATCGAGCCTCTCTACGCGGCTGTCCTCGGGAATCCTCAGGACGAGGACGTGAACACCGCCGTCGCAGAGTGCATGGTCCGGCACGGTGCGCGAGGGGCCGACTATTCCGCCGACGACGTCGTCCGCGAGATCGGTGAGAGGGCTTTCGACGGGCTCGAGCCGGATGCATGGGAAGTGCGATGCATGAGGAATCCGGACTCGTGAGAAGCGACGCCGGCCGTGCGACGGTATCGCTGCTCGTCGCCTGTGCCGTCGCGTTCGCGGGGGCGTGCACGGCCCGTCCGACCGTCCCTCCGCTGACTCTCGAGGAGAGCCGTGAGCTCGTGGACGCAGCAGATGTTCGGACAGTCGTGCTGCCCGAGGGTTTTGCGTATGACGGGGTGGTCCGAGATCGGGCGATCGACGAGTCGCTCAACGATGTCCCGATCGGTTTCTCCCGCGAGTGGGGGCAGGCCCTGGGGAGGCCCGTGTTCGTCGTCTACGAGTTTGTCGGATCGTGCGGGGGCGAGCCGGAGCGCGGATGGACGTACGTCTTCGACGCCGACTCGGAACCGGAGTGCATCATCGAGCCGACGTCCGATGAAGCGCTCGAGAGGGTCGTGGATCTTGCCGATCGCTCGGTCGGCTCGCGTGGTCCCGTCGTCGTGGTGATGGACCGCGACCGCTCGCTGGTCGTCGATCTCGCGAAGGACTGATCCAGGCAGGAACCTCTCGGAGTGCCTGGGTTCGAAGAAATGCAGGGGTGATGACGGTGAGCAAGAGTGACGGGCCCGGGGTCACGGTGGCCACGATCATGCTGGGCGTGGTGACGCTTCTTGCGGGTGGCGTGGCCGCAGGTGTGGTTCTGGCGCCGGATCGTGTGCCGCAGAGCGTACGGTCGCCGGAGGCGGTGGCTACGGCGCCGGTCTCGTCGCAGGCATTCGACGACATGCGGCGGGTGAAGGTGACGCCGCAGGTCGCGCAGGATACGCCGCTGTCGTTGGCGGGCTCGGGTCGGGTGACGGCGTCGTCGTGCGTGCCGGGTGGGGTGATCGAGTCGGGATCGAGCCCCGTGACGATCGACGACCGGCCGGTTCTGGCGCTGGCGACGTCGATCCCGCTGTGGCGTGACCTCGCCCCGGGCGCGGAGGGTGACGACGTGCGTGCGCTCCAGGCCGAGCTCGCGCGGATCGGGTTCCCTGTTCGTGCGGACGGGGAGTATGGGGACGCGACGAAGACGGCGGTGGCGCGTCTGTTCGAGGAAGCCGGGGCTGCAGAGCCGTCGGATGACCTTCCGGCGGCGTCCGTGCTGTGGTTGCCGGCGCCGTCGGTGGCGGTGGCGGAGTGCGGGGCGCCGTTGGGCACGGTCGCGGGCGACGAGTCGTTCATGACCGTTGCAGGCGGGCTGTCGTCGTTGCAGCTCGCTGACTCGGTCAGGGACGGCGCCCCGGGTGCGCGGGTGGTGCGGTACGGAGAGCTGACCGCGCCGGTGGGCGAGGGCGGCGTGGTGACGGACCCGACGTTCCTGGAGGAGGTGCAACGAGGTCCGGAGCTCGAGGCGTGGCAGCGTTCGGAGGGCTCGGAGCCGGTGACGCTGGAGTACGTGCTGGCCGAGCCGCTGGACGTGGCGGTGGTGCCCCCGGGCGCGTTGTTCGCGCTGTCGGGCAGTTCGGGGTGTGTCGTGGGAGACGGTAGCCCCCGGCCGGTGACGGTGGTGTCGTCGTCCTTGGGGCAGACGTTGGTGACGTTCGACGGCGCTGCGCCGTCCGTCGTCGACCTCACGCCGCAACAGGGGCAGTCATCGTGCGCATGAGGCCGCGCAGAGCGGGCCGAGGGAGCCCAGACGCAGGAGCGCCGAAAGACAAGTACGTGCGCACGTCCGGTTTGTCTCACGCGTTCGACGGGACGCGCACCCTGTTTACAGGCTTGGACATGGTGCTGCGACCAGGTGAGGTCGTGGGGCTGGTCGGCCCGTCGGGCTCGGGCAAGTCCACGCTGCTCAGCCTGCTCGCAGGCTGGGTGACGCCTCGGGCGGGCACGATCGAGCGGGTCGGGGTCGATCACACGGGCTGGGTGTTCCAGAATCCGCACGGGGTGGCAGGGCGGGCGGCCCTGGACCACGTGGTGCTGCCGTTGCTGGCACGGGGGGCCCGACGCCGCGACGCGGAGACCCAGGCGCTGGAGGTCCTGGACCGGTTCGCGCTCGCGCCGGTCGCGGGCCGGCCCTTCCGCGCGCTGTCGGGCGGAGAGGCGCAGCGGCTCATGCTCGCGCGTGCGGTCGCGATCGCTCCGGACCTGCTGCTCGTGGACGAACCGACCGCGCAGCTCGATCTCGCGACCGCCGGGACCGTGAACGATGTCCTCGAGGGGATCGCGCAGCAGTCCTCGATCGTCGTCGTCGCGACGCACGACCCGAACACGCGCGACGCGTGCACGCGCATCGTCGATCTCGCGGACCACCAGGAGGAAACGTCCCGCCTCGCGGCGCAGCGGGACGGAGGGGCGGGATGACCACCACCCCGCCCGCAGCGACGGCTCCGCCCACGAACGTGCCTGCCTCCACGCCCGCTGGGATACCCGACCAGACCCCGCCGCGCCGTCGTCGGTCGATGCGGGCCGGGTCGACGATGTCCGAAGCGTGGCGCAACGTCCTGACCGGCACCACACGTGCGGCGCCGTACGCCGTCGTGCTGCTGCTCGCCGTCGGCGTGCTCGCCGCGGTGGATGTGCGTGCGGTGGTCGACGTCGTCCGCGGCGCGCAGGACTTCCGCGACGCCGGTGCGAGCGTGCAGGTGCTCGAGTCGCCCGAACACGTGGACGCGGTGCGGTGCGAGGCGCTGACCCAGATCGCCGGGGTGCGCGCCGCCGGTGCACTGCGTGCGGGCGAGCCGGTTCGTGCTCTGAACCTCCCGGGGTCAGAACTCTCCACCTACGAGATCACTCCCGGCCTGGCGCGCGTTCTCGACCCGTCGGCCACGACCGCCTCCGGCGTGTGGCTGGCGAGCGATCTCGCAGAGGCGCTCGGCATCCGCGCTGGCGACCAGATCGCGACCAGTACGGGGACGGCCGTCGTCGCGGGCGTTTACCCCTACCCCGACGACGGCCGGGTCCGCACGCTCGGCTACACCTTGCTCGCCCCGGTACCGGCCACCGGGTCCTTCGACGCGTGCTGGGCCGAGATCTGGCCCGCCGATGCGACCACGGCCGCCTACCTACGCACCGCTCTCGTGCCCGACCCGTCCGGTGAGACCAGGCCCACCCAGAGCCAGCTCAACGCTCGCCTCGGCACCAGCTATGATGCGCCGGCCCTGCTCGCCGAGCGCCTGACCCGGCATGCCCCGGTCGCCGCGCTCGCCGTCGGGATCGCCTTGGGCTACACCGCGATCCGCTCCCGTCGCCTCGAGCTCGCCGCCGCCCTGCACGCCCGCGTCCCGCGACCTGCACTCGCTTGGCAGGCCCTGCTCGAGACGCTCGCGTGGACACTCGCCGCCACCACCGTCGCCGCCACCGCACTGTGGTGGGTCGCCGCCTGGGAGAACCCTGACCTCGGCATCGAGACCTGGGCCACGGGCGCGCGGTCCCTGGCCGCCGGCGCGGTCGGCACCTTCCTCGGCGCCCAGACCGCCGTCCTCACCACGCGAGAGAAGCACCTCTTCCGCTATTTCAAGGAGCGATAGGCCGCAGCCCGTCCCACCACCCGGCTCCCGTTCGTCAACGAGCAGTCTCGGCCGGAGCCCGGGCGGACAGCGCGCCGCCAGGACATACTCGGTCCGTGCCGACCGACGAGACGACCTCTTCCGCGACCACCTCCGCGCAGCGGCGGCCCGACGACGTCCCGCGCCGCTCCGCGGTCATCGTCAACCCGAACCGCGTCGAGGGGCTCGACGCGCTGCGCGAGCTCATCGTCGCGCGCCTCACGGACGCCGGGTGGCCCGAGCCCGCGTGGCTCGAGACGACGGCCGAGGACCCGGGGACGGGCCAGGCGCGCCAGGCCGTCGAGGACGGCGCCGAGGTGGTCTTCGTGAGCGGCGGGGACGGCACGGTCCGCGCCGTCGTCGAGGGGCTCGCGGGCACCGACGCCGCGCTGGCGATCCTGCCGGGCGGCACGGGGAACCTGCTCGCCGCCAACCTCGGGGTCCCGTCGGACGCCGAGGAGGGGATCCGGCTCGTGCTGCGGGGCGGCCGGCGCACGATCGACGTCGGGGTGGCCGACGGGCAGACGTTCGCGATCATGGCGGGCATGGGCCTCGACGCCGCGATGATGCAGGACGCGCCGACGGCGCTCAAGGCCCGCGCGGGCTCGATCGCGTACGTCTTCTCCGCGCTCAAGCACCTCGCCGACGACGAGATGCACGTCGAGGTCACCGTCGACGGGCGGACGCGCCGCCGCCGGGCGCGCACCGTGGTCATCGGGAACGTCGGACGGCTCCAGGCCGGGACGAACCTCCTCCCGGACGCGGAACCCGACAACGGCCAGCTCGAGGTCGCGATCTTCGCGCCCCGGAACCTCAAGCACTGGGTCCAGCTCCTGTGGGGCGTGGTGCGCGGCAAGAGCCGGGTGCCGAGCCGCGAGGTCGTGCGGGGGCGTGAGGTGTCCGTCGTGTCCGACCGGCCGCAGCCCCGCCAGCTCGACGGCGACGTCATCGATCCGGACGAGCGCCTCGACGTCAGTGTGCGACCGGACGCCCTGCACGTGTGCGTCTACCACCCCGAGGAGTCCGAGGACCTCACGCGCGGTGCTCCCGGCAACCGCTGAGCCTGTTCTGACCGGTGCGCCGACCTCGTGCGAGGGCGAGCGCGCGGGAGCACCGTAGGGCCATGAGCCCACGACCGCCCGAGCGTCCCGGCGCGCAGGAGTGGCTGCCCCGCGGCCGCGCCGTGCACGACGTCGAGGCGCTCGACAGGGCGGCGCACGACTGCCACGGGTGCGAGCTCTGGGCGGACGCGACGCAGGTCGTGTTCTCGCGCGGGCCGCACGACGCGCGGCTCGCCCTCGTCGGCGAGCAGCCCGGCGACCACGAGGACCGCGAGGGCGAGCCGTTCGTGGGCCCGGCCGGGCGCCTCCTCGACGACGCCCTCGACGCGGCCGGGCTCGCGGCCGACGACGTGTACCTGACGAACGCGGTCAAGCACTTCCGGTTCGAGCAGCGGGGCGGGCGCCGCCTGCACAAGAGCCCGGACGTCGCCCACGTCCGTGCGTGCCTGCCGTGGCTCACCGCCGAGGTCGCCGCCGTGGGGCCGCGCGTCGTCGTCGCGATGGGCGCGACCGCGGGGCGCGCCGTCCTGGGGCGGCCCGTGCGCGTGACCGCCGAGCGGGGACGGGTCCTCGACCTCGGCGACGCGGAGCCGGCGTCGCCGTTCTCCCCGGGCGCACCCGGCGGCGGTGGGCGCTCCGAGCCGCCCGACGGCGCCCGCCCGCCTCGGCCGACGGACGCGCCGCGCGTCGTCCTCACCACCCACCCGTCCGCGCTGCTGCGCGTACGTGACCGCGCCGAGCGCGAGGCGGCGTTCGCCGCGCTCGTCGACGACCTCCGCCTCGCGGCCGACGCGGCCGACGCGGCGGGCACGCGGTGAGCGACCACCCGAGCGCGCCCGGTGCGGGGCGGGGCACGCCGCCCGGCGCGTCGCCGCACCCGACACCGCGGGTGGTGGTGAACGCCCAGCGCTGGGAGGCCCTGACGTTCCTGCACTGGCCTGTCGACCCGGCCGTCGTGCAGGGCTGGCTCCCGCCCGACCTCACCGTGCAGCAGGCGGGTGGGACGACGTGGCTCGGGGTGGTCCCGTTCCGCATGGCGGGCGTCCGGGTCCCGCCGCTGCCGCCGCTGGGCGCGTGGTCGGCGTTCCCCGAGCTCAACGTCCGCGTGTACGTGCGCGACCGTGCGGGCACCGAGGGCGTGTGGTTCCTCGGCCTGTGGGCGACGTCGCGCGCGTTCGTCGCCGCGACGCGCGCGGCCGGCGTCCCGTACCACCCGGCCCGCGCGGCGGTGCACGCGCGCGGCGACCGGGCCGGGGCGCCGTCCGCGGTGCGCTACCGGTTCCGGTCCGACGGCCGCGGGCCCCTGCGCGTGCCGCACGAGCACCCGGGGCTGCGCGACCTCTCCCTGCACGCCGAGGTGCGCGCGCACGAGGAGGTGGACGCGTCGTCGGGCCTCGTGCGGTGGCTCACGGCACGGTGGTCCGCGTACGGCGCGCGGGCCGGGCGGCTGTGGCGGTTCCCCGTCGTGCACGAGCCGTGGACCCTGCGACGCGGAACCCTCGACGTCCTCGACACCGACCTGCTCGACCGCCTCGGGCTGCCCCCCGCGGACCCGCCGCTCGTGCACGTCGCCGCGCCGGTGCACGCCCGGTTCGCGGTCCCGCGGCCGGTGGGCTGAGGTCAGGCGGCCGGGTCGACGATCCCGTGCCGGAACGCCCACACGACGAGCTGCACGCGGTCGCGCGCGCCCGTCTTCGTCATGGCCCGGCTCAGGTGCGACTTCACGGTGCTCGGCTCGAGGAACAGCGCCGTCGCGATCTCCGCGTTCGACGACCCCCGGCACAGCAGCGTCACGATGTCGAGCTCGCGCGGCGTGAGGAGCGCGGCCGCGTCGTCGTCCCGCGACACCGGGGCACGACGCCGCGCGAACTCGCCGAGCACGCGGCGCGTGAGCGACTGGTCCACGAGGCCGTCGCCCGACGCGACGCGGCGGACGGCGTCCACGAGCACCTCCGGCTCCGCGTCCTTGAGCAGGAACCCGCTCGCCCCGGCCTCCAGCGCCCCGAACACGTAGTCGTCGAGGTCGAACGTGCTCACCACGAGCACCGGCACCGGGTCCGCGACGTCGGGCCCGGCGAGCGCGCGCGTGGCCGTGATGCCGTCGCCGCCGGGCATGCGCACGTCCATGCACACGACGTCGGGGCGCTCGCGGCGCGCGACCCGCACGGCGTCCGCGCCGTTCGACGCCTCGCCGACGACCTCCAGGCCCTCGCTCTCGAGGATGACGGTGAAACCGGCGCGGACGACGGCCTGGTCGTCCACCAGCACGACGCGTGTCACGAGGCCTCCTGGGCGGGGGTGCGGGGGTCGCGCGCGGGCGCGCGGGGGACGGTCAGCCGGACGAGCCACGCGCCGTCGGGCGTGCGCCGCGCGTCGAGCGTGCCGCCGAGCACGGCCGCGCGCTCGCGCATCCCGACGAGGCCGTGGCCCGGTCGCGCGTCCTGCGGGGGAGCGACGCGACCGGCGGGGTTGCGCACGGTGACGACGACGGCCGCCGGGCTCCACGCGAGCCGCACCGCGACCGGTCGCCCGGGTGCGTGCCGCCGCGCGTTGGCGAGCGCCTCCTGCAGCACGCGGTAGACGGCGATCTGCGCGGTGGGCGCGGGCTCCCAGGGCTCGCCCTCGGTCTCGACGGTGACCGTCGTGCCCGCCGCGCGCGCCGTCTCGAGGAGCGCGGGGAGGTCGGCGAGCGTCGGCTGCGGGGCCTCGCGCTCGTCGCCCTCGTCGTCGCGCCCGCGCAGGATGCCGACCACGAGGCGCAGGTCGTCGAGGGTCTCGCGGCCCTGCGACCGGATCCAGCGCACCGACTCCTTGGCGCGCTCCGGGTCGGCGTCGACGAGCCGTTCCGCCGCGGACGCCTGCACGACGATGCCCGAGAGGTGGTGGGCCGCGACGTCGTGCAGCTCGCGCGCCATGCGGGCACGCTCCTCGAGCACCGCCTGCGCGGCGAGCGCCTCGCGCTCGCGCTCGGCGCGCACCACGCGGTCGCGCAGCTCGGCGACGAGCTCGCGCCGCGTCGCGACGTACGAGCCGACGAGCGCCGCGCCCACGAACGTGAGGACTGCCGAGAGCAGCGCGCCCCCCACCTGGAGCGCGTGCTGCGCGGGCCCGGCCCCGGCGGGGACACCGAACCCGCCGAGCGCGAAGACGAGCAGGACCTGCGCGAGCGCCGCGAGCGCCGGCGCCCCGAGGCGCGCGCGGCGGGGCGCGTAGGCCCCGGCGGAGTAGGCGGCGACGAGCGTCGCCGGGGCCTGGAACCCGACGTACGGCGGCAGGAGGGCGGTGATCGCCACCTGCGCGACGACGGTCAGCGTGAGGCAGACCAGCGGCGCCCGACGGCGGAGCACGAGCGCCGCGGCCTGGCCGACGACGAGCGCGAGCACGGTCGCGCGCACGCCCGGACTGATCAGGCTCTCCCCCGGCGCGCCGAACGTGGCCCCGACCTCCGTCGCGAGGACGCGCTCGATGCCGAGGAACAGCACGACGGTCGCGAGGGCGACCACACCGGCCAGCACGGCGTCGCGGCCGGTGTCGGTGCGGACGCCGACCCGGTCGAGCGCGCGGCGCAGGGTCTCGGTCACGGTCCTCCTCCAACGGGCGACGGGTGCGGGGACGGGGTGCGCCGTCGGGCCCGCCCACCCTACGGGGCGGGCGGGCCGACGGCGCCGTGCGGCTCCCGGCCTGTGGACGACCGGGTCGTCGCGTCGGGAGCGGGACGGGCTGTGGTCAGACGAGGTCGCGCCGGCGCAGGCTCACGGCGCCCCCGCCGAGCAGGACCGCGGCCCAGGCCGCGAGCCCGGTGAGGGCGGCGAGCGCGCCGAGCGGGGCCGCGCCGCCGAGGAGCGTCGCGGCGGACCCGCCGGTCGACGCGAGCGCGCCCAGCCCGAGCGGGAGCCACTCGGCCGCGGCCGAGTCGCCGCCGGACAGGAGCGTCACCGCGCCGCGGACGATCGGCTCGGCGAGCGCGAGCGCGGCGACCGTGACGACGCCCGCGACCTGGCCGCGCACGAGGGTGCCGATGCCGAGCCCGAGCCACGCGAGCAGGACGAGCACCGCGAGCCCGCGGGCCCAGACGCCGAGGACGTCGCCGGGGCCGAGCGCGAGGCCCGCGCCCGGCGTCGTGACGATCGCGACGAGCAGGCCCAGGGCGCCCAGGAGGGCGAGGACGACGCCCACGCCGAGCGCGACGGTCGCGGTCGCGCCCGCCTTCGCGCCGAGGATGCGCAGCCGCGACGGCTGGACGAGCGCCGTGGGCACGATGCCGCCCGTGCGGAAGTCGGTCGTCACGGCGAGCACGCCGAGCAGGAGCATGCACACGGTCGCGACGCCGACGGAGCCGGAGCCGCCGAGGCCGGTGCCGAGGAGGTCGAGCATCGAGCGCTGGAACGCGGGCTGCGAGACGTCGGCGAGCGCGCCGAGGTCCGGCGCGAGCTCGGCCACCATCTCGGGCGGGGCCTGGAGCCCGACGGTCGTGCCGCCGCCGGCCGCGTCGGCGCTGCGCAGGATCGTGGGGAGCAGCAGGGTGAAGGACTGGACGACGAGCATCCCGGCGACGGCGACGGCCGCGACGACCCACGTCGCGCGGGTCGTGCGGAGCTTGAGCATCTCGGCGCGGTACATCAGCGCACCCCTTCGGTCGTGGCGGTCAGGTCGAGGTAGAAGTCCTCGAGGGACTCCCCGTGCAGCAGCTCGTCGAGCGGCCCCTCCGCGACGACGCGCCCCTGCCCGACGACGACAAGGTCGTCCGCGACCTGCCGCACCTCGGACAGCACGTGGCTCGCGAGGAGCACGGTGCCGCCGTCGTCGGCGAACGCGCGGACGAGGTCGCGCAGCCAGCGCATCCCGGCGGGGTCGAGACCGTTCGCGGGCTCGTCGAGGACGAGGACCTCCGGGTCGCCGAGCAGCGCGGCCGCGATCCCGACGCGCTGCCGCATCCCCAGCGAGTACGTCCGGACACGGCGGTCTGCGGCGGGGGTCATGCCGACGAGCGCGAGCACCTCGTCGACGCGACGCGCCGGGATCCGGCCGGCGGACGCGAGCACGCGCAGGTGGTCGCGGCCCGTGCGTCCCGGGTGCAGGCCGCCCGCGTCGAGCAGCGCGCCGACGGTGCGGGCCGGGTGCGTCAGGTCCGCGAACGCGCGGCCGTCGAACGTCGCGGTGCCCGCGGTCGGGGCCGCGAGCCCGAGCAGGACGTGGAGCGTGGTCGTCTTGCCCGCGCCGTTCGGGCCGAGCAGCCCGACGACGCGGCCCGGCGCGGCGGTGAACGTCACGTCGTGCACGGCGTCGAACGCCCCGTACGCCTTGCGCAGCCCGGAGACGTGGATGGTGGTCATGCCGGTCCCTCCCTCGTGCGTCCCGCACGGGCCTCCCGTGCGGTGCCCCACCAGGCTGTCGCGCGGGCCCCCGCCGGGTCTTGCGGCGCAGGGCGGAACCTGCGTTGCGACCTCCGTGGGAGGCGCGGCGCCGCCCCGCTGGACCGGGGGAGCCGTGGCGGGTATCGCCGCAGGTGAGGGCGTCGGGCGTGACACACGAGCCGGGATGGGGCAGGGTGGACGTCCACCCGATCGCCCTGGTGGGCAGCGTGTCGCGCCGTCCGCCCCCTCGACAGCCCCGGAAGGAGGCGACGTGCGCCGACGCCACGACCGGTCCGGACCCGCCGAGCGGGACCGCACCGCCCCCCTCCAGCGGCCCGCGCGCCGCACCGCCACGCCGTGGGTCACGGTTGCCGCCGGCGCCGGGGCGGTGACGCTCGTCGTCGCCGTCGCGGGCATGGTCGGTGCCGCGACGGGCGGTGGCGAGGCGGTCGTCGTCGGCGGGGTCTCCGCCGAGGGCGGCGCGAACGGCGAGGACGCGGTCCCCGCGGTCACGCCGCGCCCCGACACCCCCCGCCCCGAGGTGACCCGCATCCCTCCGCCCGACGCGGCGGACGGCACGTCCGACGACGCGCGCCCGGCCCCGTCCCCGCGCCCGTCCGCGAGCGGCCCGGGAGAGCAGGCCGCGCCCGGCGCGCCCTCGCCCACCACCGAGCCCGCGCCCGCTCCCACCGCGTCCGAGCCGACCCCGGGACCGACCGCGCCCACCCCCACGCCCTCCCCGACGACCGACCCCGGCACGGCGTCCGTCTCGTGGGTCCAGGAGCGGCTCCGCGTGCACGGTGCCGACGTCGCCGTCACGGGGACGATGGACGACGCCACGCGCACCGCGCTGCGGTCGTTCCAGAAGGCGCACGGCCTCACGCCCGACGGCACCGTCACCGCGGCGACCGCCGAAGCCCTGCGGGCCGCGCCGCCCGACGTCGAGGACCCCACCGGACCTGGCCCGACGCCCCCGGCCGAGCCCGCGCCGACGCCCTCCGCCGACCGGCCGTCGGTCGCGGTGCCCGGGCCGTCGTCGAGCGCCGACGAGCCCGCCCCGACGCTCGCCCCCGCACCCTGAACCTCCTCCGCCCGGGCGCGGGCACCCCGCCGGGCCGCACCGCGGTCGGTAGGGTGTGCCCTCGTCGGACGACGGACGGAGCAGTGCCATGACGAGCGCGGCCATCGGCGCCGGGCAGGACCCCACGGGCTCCCGCCGCGCCGCGGCGCCCGACCCCGCCCGCGGGTACGCGAAGGGACGCGCCAAGCGTGAGGAGATCCTCCAGGCGGCCGTCGTGCTCTTCGGCGAGGTCGGCTTCCACGCCGCGTCGCTGCGCGAGCTCGCGTCCCGAGTCGGCATGTCCCACCCCGGGCTGCTCCACCACTTCCCGACGAAGGCGGCGCTCCTCGAGGCGGTGCTCGACCACCGGGAGACCGTCGACCGCGCCGACCTCGAGGAGGACCTCGCGCGCGGGACCGACTTCTTCGACGCGCTCGTGCGGCTCGTCGAGCGCAACGCCCTGCGCAGGCCCATCGTCGAGCTGTTCACGGCGCTCGCGGCCGAGGCGACGTCGCCCGACCACCCGGCGCACGCGTACTTCGTCGAGCGCTACGAGTCCACGGTCGCGCGCATCGGCGAGCAGCTGTCCCGGCGCGCCCGGGCGGGCGGCCTGCGCGACGGCGTCGAGCCGGAGGTCGCGGCCCGCCAGCTCGTCGCGCTCATGGACGGTCTGCAGGTCCAGTGGCTGCTGTCCCTCGACCGCCCGCGGCCCGAGCGCGTCGACATGGCCGCGGACCTGCGCGCGTACCTGCGCCTCGTGCTGTCCGACGCCGAACGCTGACGGCGCGGTCCGCCCGGGACGTCAGCCGATCAGGTCCGCCGGGAGCGGGGCCTCGCTGCTCGCCAGGCACAGCCCCGTGCGGTCGCCGCCGCGCCAGGACGCCTCGGTCGGTGCCCACACCACGAGCCGCACGTCCTCCGGGGCATCCGGACCGAGGGTCTCGGGCGTGCACACGCGCGCCACGCGGCGGTCCACGGCGTCCTGGCCGGGCCAGACCTCGTCCGCGCCCAGGTCGGTGCGCCCGACGACCTGCGCACGGTGCTCGTCGGCGCACGGGACGGCGCGCACGCGCGACACCTCGCCGTCGGGCGGGAGCTCGTCGAGGCACGTCCCCAGCACGAGCTGCACCGCGCTCACCGTGCGGGGTGCGTCCACGTCGCCCGCGAGCGGCGTGCGCGCCTGCTCGCCCTGCCACCAGGCGATCCCGCCCACCACCCATCCGAGCGTCGCGACGGCGCCGAGCACCATCCCGGTCACGGCCAGGCCGCGTCCGCGGGTGCCGCGGGAGCGGACGCGCGACAGGGCCGCGGCGCCGAGGCCGACCCCGACCGGCCCGAGCACCACGCCCGCGGGCACGCTCGCGACGGCGAGCGGCTCGACGCCGGGCGTTGCGGGCTGCCACCCGGGCGCGTAGTACGTCTCGGGGGCGAAGCCGGGCCGGTCCCCGGGCCCGGGCGGCGGCACGGGTGCCGCCGCACCGGAGGGGCCGTGCGGCGTCGGGCCGGGCCGGGGCGCTCCGGCTTCCGCGGCGCGAGGCTCCGCGGCCCCGGGCGCTCCCGAGGGGGGCGGGACGGGCGGGCGTCCCGAGGGCCCGGACGCGGCGTCGCCGGGCGGGGCGAAGAGGTCGTCGTCGCTCACGGTGCCGAGTCCCCGAGCGTGCCGGCGAGGACCACGAGCATCGCGAACGCCGTGCCGACCGCGCCGACGACGATCCCGGTCACCGCGAAACCGCGCCCGCGCGTGCCGTCGCGCATGACCTGGTTGAGCGCCACGATGCCCAGCACGAGGCCGACGAGGCCGGGGAAGCCCGCGCAGAGCACGAGGCTCGCGATCGACACGATCATGGACGCGAGCGCGAGCCCGTTGGTCCGCGGCGGGGGCGCGTAGGGCGCGCCGTACGGCGGCGGGTAGCCCCCGTAGCCCGGCGCCGGGTACGCCGCGGGTCGGGGCGGCGCCGCGTACCCGGGCGTCCCGCCGTACGACGGCGTCGCCCCGGGGGCGTAGGGGGAGCCGGGGCCGTAGGGGGACCCGGCGGGCGCGGCCGGCGCGCCGTACGGGGCGCCGGCGCCCGACGTGCTCCCGTACCCGCTCCCGCCGCCCGGCGTGCTCCCGTACCCGCCCCCGGCGCCCGACGGCGCGACGAACCCGCCGTCGTCCGGCGCGGCGGGGGCGTCCTCGGTGGGCGGGTGGTACGGCGTGAGCGGCGGCTGGTGCGGACGCCGCGGGGCGTACGGGTCGGCGGGCTCGTCGGGGGACCCGTACGGAGGGACGGGTGGCGTCGTCATGGACACACCGTAGCGAGGGGACGCGCCCTGCCCGGCCCGGACCCGCGGCGCCGACCCGCGGCCCGAGCCCGACGGCGGACGCCCCGGAGGTCAGCCCGCCAGGTCGACGACGACCGGCACGTGGTCCGACGCGCCCTTGCCCTTGCGCTCGTCGCGGTCGATCGTCACGCCCGTGACGCGCGCGCGGGCGGCGGGCGACAGGTACGCGAAGTCGATGCGCATGCCCTCGTTCCGCGGGAACCGCAGCCGCTGGTAGTCCCAGTAGGTGTAGGTGCGCTCGGCGGGGATCGCCTCGCGCGTGACCTCGGTGTACCCGGCGGCGCCGAACGCGGCGAAGGCGTCCCGCTCGGCGGGGGTGACGTGCGTCTTCCCGGCGAAGTACGCGACGTCCCACACGTCGGTGTCGAGCGGCGCGACGTTCCAGTCCCCGACGAGCGCGACCTGCGCCGCCGGGTCGGCGGCGAGCCAGCCCGCGGCCTGCGCGCGCAGCTCGTCGAGCCAGCGCAGCTTGTAGGCGTAGTGCGGGTCGCCGACCTCGCGCCCGTGCGGCACGTAGAGGCTCCACACGCGCACGCTCCCGCACGTCGCGCCGAGCGCGCGCGCCTCGACCTTGTCGCCGAACGCGGGCTGCCCGGGGAACGACGTCTCGACGTCGTCGAGGCCCACGCGCGAGACGACGGCGACGCCGTTCCACTGGTTCACGCCGACGTGCGCGACCTCGTACCCGGCCGCCTCGAACGGCGCGACGGGGAACTGCGCGTCCGTGCACTTGGTCTCCTGGAGCGCGAGGACGTCGGTCCCCGTCCGCTCGAGGAACGCGACCGCGCGGTCGACGCGGGCACGGACGGAGTTGATGTTCCAGGTCGCGAGGCGCACGGGCCCCACCGTACGGCGTCGCGGGCGCGACCCGCAGCGACCCGCAGCGGCCCCGACGGTCAGGCGGGCCGGTAGCCGTTTTCCGGTCGCCCGGCCGCGCCGTACCGGGGTGCGACGTCGGCGCGCCCCGTCGCGACGAGGTGCTCGAGGTAGCGGCGCGCGCTCACGCGCGACATCCCGGTCCGCGCGGCGACCTCGCCCGCCGACGCGTCGCCCGCGTCGGCGCACGCGGCCCCGAGCGCCTCGACGACGAGCCGCAGGCTGCGCTCGGACAGCCCCTTCGGCAGCGCCGCGGCCTCCGGCGTCCCGCGCCGCACGAGGCGGTCGACGGCGTCCTGGTCGAGCTCGTCGCCCGCGGTGCGCAGCGAGTCGCGCAGACGGGCGACCTCGTCGAGCCGGCCGCGCAGCGCCGCGGCCGTGAACGGCTTGACGAGGTAGTGCTGCACGCCGCCCGCCATGGCCTGGCGGACGCTCTCCAGCTCGCGCGCGGCGGTCGTCGCGACGACGTCGACGGGCGGGGACGGCCGGCGCCGGATCTGGCGCAGCACGTGCAGCCCGGTCGCGTCCGGCAGGTAGATGTCGAGCAGCACGACGTCCGGGTCGAGCACGGCGAACGCGCGCAGCGCCTCGGCCGCGGTGCGCGCCTCACCGACGACGACGAAGCGCGGGTGCGACTCGACGAAGCCGCGGTGCAGGCGCGCGATCGTCGGGTCGTCCTCGACGACGAGGACGCGCAGCCGGTCGCCCGGCGGCGCCGTGGGCGCGCCGGTGGGGGCGGGGGAGCGGCCGGCGGGGGTCACGACGCCGTCTCCGGCGTCCGGGCCCGGGCGCCCGCGGCCGCGTCGACGGGCTGCGCGGGGAGGGCCACGGCGACGCGCGCCCCGCCGAGCACGGAGGTGGTCACCTCCACCGTCCCGCCGCGGCGCGCGGCGACGCGCCGTACGAGGGCGAGGCCGATCCCGCGCCCGGGCGGGCCCGCCTTCGTGGTGTACCCGGCGGCGAAGACGTCGGCGCGCGAGCCCGCGGGGATGCCAGGCCCGTCGTCCTCGACGACGACGACCACCCGGTCGCCCGGCGTCGGGCCCGTGCCGTCGGGCGCGCGGTCGGTCACGAGCACGCGGACGCGGCCCCCGGGCCCGACGGCGTCGACCGCGTTGTCGACGAGGTTGCCGAGCACGGTGAGGGCGTCGCCGTGCAGGGCGGCGTCGTCGGGCCCCGCGGGCGCGGCGAGGTGCGCGGACGGCGACACCTCGAGGCGCGAGCCGCGCTCGCGCGTCGTCGTGGCCTTGACCAGGAGCAGCGCCGCGACCTCGGGGGAGTGGACGCCGGGCGCGACGCCCGACGCGGTGAGCAGCCCGCCGTGCCCGGCGCGCTCGATGAACGCGACGGCCTCGTCGGCCTGCCCGAGCTCCAGCAGGCCCGAGACGACGTGGAGCTTGTTGGCGAACTCGTGGGACTGCGCGCGCAGCGCGTCGGTGAGGCCGCGCGCGCCGTCCAGGTCGCGCAGGAGCGCGTGCAGCTCGGTGTGGTCGCGCAGGAGCAGCACGGTCCCGACGGCGCGCCCGTCGACGCGGGCCCGGTCGGCGCGCGCGAGCAGCACGCGCTCGCCCGCGAGGACGAGCGCGCCGCCCTCCTCGGGCCCGGCGGCGGGCGCGTCGGCGTCGTCGGCCGTCTCCGCGGTGTCGGGCACGAGCGCGAGGAGCTGCGGGTCGAGGACGTCGTGCGCGGGCCGCCCGACGGCGTCGGCCGCCGCGATCCCGAGGAGGCGCTGCGCCTCGTCGTTGACGAGCACGACCGCGCCGTCGCGGTCGAGCGCGACGACGCCCTCGGAGATGCCGTGGAGCATCGCGTCGCGCGTCTCGAGCAGCCGGCCGATCTCCTCGGGCTCGAGCCGGAAGATGCGGCGGCGCACGGCACGCGTCACGAACGCCGCGCACACGACCCCGAGCGCCGCCGCGACGCTGAGGGCCGCGAGCAGCCACCCGAGGTCGTCGGCGAGGTCGTCGGCCAGGTCGGACTCGAGGATGCCGACGCTCGCCGTCCCGACGACGTCGCCCTCGGGCCCGAACACCGGGACCTTGACGCGCCACGACTCGCCCAGCGTGCCGGTCTGCGTGCCCGTCCACACCTCGCCGGAGAGCGGGACCGACGGGTCCGTCGAGACCCTCTCGCCGATGCGGGTCGGGTCCGGGTGGGAGTACCGCACGCCCTCGTCGTCCGTGACGACGACGTACGTGACGTCGGAGGCCTCGCGGATGACCTCCGCGATCGGCTGGATCGTCGCGGCGGGGTCGTCGTCGTCGAACGCGTCGATGATCGCGGGCAGCCGCGCGACGGAGAACGCGACCGCGGTCATGCGGTCGAGGTAGGCGTCGCGGAGCTGGCGGTGCTGCAGGGTCGAGGCGACGGCCCCCGCCGACGCCACGACCAGGAGCACGATGGCGACCTGCAGCACGAGGAGCTGCACCCGGAGCGACACTGCTCGACCCACCGCACCAGTGTGCCCCAGGTCCGCCGCACCCGGGCCTCGGCCGTGACCACAACGACCGCAACCACCGGATCGACCACAACGTCCAGTACGACCGCAGCCCTCGCCGTGCCGCCCGGCGCTCCTAGGCTCCCCGGATCAGGTCGTGAGGCCCGCGCCGTTGCGGGTCCCGCTCAAGGAGGAGACATGCGATCCGTCGTCCGCCCGCGCTCCGGGCACACCGTCAGCCCGCGGCACGCTCTCACCGCGACGCTCGCCGCAGGACTCGTCCTCGGTCTCGCCGCGTGCTCGGGCCTCGAGCCCGGCGCCCCCACGACGGGCGGCTCCGGCGACGCGTCCGGCGGGGCCGCCGCGTCGGTCGACGAGCTCGCGATCGTCGTCCCGGCCGACCCCGGCGGGGGCTGGGACCAGACCGGCCGCGCGATGCAGCAGGACCTCCAGGGTTCCGGGCTCGTGCGCACCGCGACCGTCACGAACGTCGGCGGCGCCGGCGGCACGGTCGGTCTCGCGTCGCTCGCCAACACCACCGACCCCCACACGCTGCTCGTCATGGGCCTCGTCATGGTCGGCGCGGTCGAGACCAACGAGTCGCAGGCCCGCATCGAGGACACCACCCCGATCGCGCGCCTCACCGAGGAGCCCCTCGTCGTCGTCGTGCCCGCGTCGTCGCCTTACCAGACGCTCGAGGACCTCGTCGACGACGTCGTGGCGAACGGCAAGTCCGTCTCCATCACCGGCGGCTCCGCCGGCGGGGCCGACCACATCCTCGCGGGGATGCTCCTCCAAGCGGCCGACGTGCCGTCGGCCGAGGTGGGCGGGCTCCTCAACTACGTCGCCTACTCGGGCGGCGGCGAGTCGCTCGCCGCGCTGCTCGGCAACAAGGTCAGCGCCGGGATCTCGGGCGTCGGCGAGTACGCGGAGCAGGTCAAGGCCGGGACCGTCCGGGCGCTCGCGGTCTCGGGCGCCGAGCGCACGGACCTGCTGCCCGACGTGCCGACCATGACCGAGGCCGGGTACGACGTCGAGCTCACGAACTGGCGCGGCGTCGTCGCGCCGGGCGACCTCTCCGACGAGGACCGCGCCGCCCTCGAGCTGCTCGTCAGCGAGATGGTCGCGTCCGACGAGTGGCAGGCGACGCTCGAGGAGAAGGGCTGGGACGACGCGTTCCTCGTGGGCGAGGAGTTCGACGGCTTCCTCACGGAGAACATCGCCGACATCAAGATGACGCTCACCGACGTCGGGCTGGTCGCGCCGTGACCAGGCGTCGCGCCTCGCGCGACGCGCCACCCGACGCGTCGCGCGAGCCGGGGTCGTCGGAGGCTCCGTCCGCGGGGTCGTCCGCCGCGGCTCCCGAGCCAGGACCGTCCGACGCCGAGCCCCGCCCCGGGCCGGCGCCGGCGACGGCCGTCGGCGACCCCGCCGACGGCCAGGCCGCCGGGGACCCCGCAGGCGCCACCCCCGCCGCGGGTCCCCGGCGGCGACCCGGCGAGCTCGTCGTCGCCGGCGTCACCGCCGCCCTCGGGGTGTTCGTGCTCCTCGACGCGGGGACGATCGTCGTGCCGGGCTCGTCGAACACGCTCGGTCCCCGTGCGTTCCCCTACCTCGTGGGCGCGCTGCTGCTCGCCACCGGGCTCGTGCTGCTCGTCGCCGTCTGGCGGGGGCACGGCGGCCAGGAGGAGGACAGCGAGGACGTCGACCCCGACGCCCGCACCGACTGGCTGACCGTCGGTCTCCTCGGCGCGGTGCTGTTCGTCCACGTCTACGCGATCAACCTCGTCGGGTGGCCGCTCGCCGCGACGCTCCTGTTCGCCGGGGCCGCGATCGTCCTCGGCGCCCGCCCGTGGTGGCGCGCCGCCGTGCTCGGCCTCGTCCTGGCCCTGGTGATCCAGGTCCTGTTCGGGGGCGTGCTCGGGCTGTCGCTCCCGCCCGGCCCGCTCCTGGAGGGGGTGACCTGGTTCCGTGGATAACCTCACCGCGCTGCTCGACGGGTTCGCGACCGTCGTCCAGCCCGTCTACCTGCTCTACGCGCTGTTCGGCGTGTTCGTCGGGACCGCGGTCGGGGTGCTCCCCGGCATCGGCCCCGCGATGACGATCGCGCTGCTCCTGCCGCTCACGTACTCGCTCGACGCGACGGCCGCCATCATCGTGTTCGCCGGCATCTACTACGGCGGCATGTACGGCGGGTCGACGACGTCGATCCTGCTCAACACGCCCGGCGAGTCGTCGTCGATCGTCACGGCGCTCGAGGGCAACCGGATGGCCCGCATGGGCCGCGGGGCGGCCGCGCTCGCGACCGCCGCGATCGGCTCGTTCGTCGCGGGCACCATCGCGACCGTCGCCCTGACGTTCGTCGCGCCGTACGTCGCGCGCTGGGCCGTGCAGCTCGGCGAGCCCGACTACTTCGCGCTCATGGTCGTCGCGTTCGTGACCGTCGGCGCGCTGCTCGGGTCGTCGGTGCCGCGCGGCATGGCGTCCCTGTCGCTCGGCCTGTTCCTCGGGCTGATGGGCACCGACACGCTCACCGGCCAGCAGCGGTTCACGTTCGGCGTCCCGACGCTCGCCGACGGGATCGACGTCGTCATCGTCGCCGTCGGCCTCTTCGCGGTGGGCGAGGCGCTGTACGTCGGGTCGCGCCTGCGGCACGGTCCCGTGCACGTCATCCCCGTCGAGAAGGGGTGGCGCTCCTGGATGAAGCGCGAGGACTGGCGGCGCTCGTGGAAGCCGTGGCTGCGCGGGACGGCGATCGGGTTCCCCGTCGGCACCATCCCGGCGGGCGGCGCCGACGTCGCGACCTTCCTGTCGTACGCCGCCGAGCGCAGGTCCGCCGGGAAGCACAAGGACGAGTTCGGCAAGGGCGCGATCGAGGGCGTCGCGGGCCCGGAGGCGGCGAACAACGCCGCGGCGTCCGGCGTCCTCGTGCCGCTCCTCACGCTCGGCCTCCCGACGACGGCGACCGCCGCGATCATCATCGTCGCGTTCCAGTCGTACGGCATCCAGCCGGGCCCGCTGCTCTTCGAGAGCCAGTCCGCGCTCGTGTGGGCGCTCGTCGCGAGCCTCTACGTGGGCAACCTCATGCTCATCGTGCTCAACCTGCCCCTCGTGGGCATGTGGGTGAAGGTGCTCCAGATCCCGCGGCACTACCTCTACGCGGGCATCCTGCTGTTCGGCGCGCTCGGCTCGTACGCGCTGAACTTCTCCCCGGTCGACGTGCTCATCCTGCTCGTCATCGGCGCGATCGGGTTCTTCATGCGGCGCTACGGCTACCCCGTCGCGCCCATGGTCGTCGGCATGATCCTCGGGCCCATGGCCGAGGACCGCCTGCGCCGCTCGCTCGCGATCAGCCAGGGCGACCTGACGACGCTCGTCACCAGCCCGTTCGCCGCGACGGCCTACGCCCTCGTCGCCGTCGTGGTCCTCGCGGGCCTCTGGCTGCGCCGGCGCGAGCGCCGCACCGGCGCCGAGCTCGCGGCGCTCGCGGAGGACGTCCGCGTCGAGGCCCAGGACCAGGAGGTGCGCTGATGACCGTCGTCCTCGCCTACGCGCCCGGCGAGCTCGGGACCGCCGCGACGCGGGCCGCGGCCCGGGCGGCCGTCCTGCTCGGCGCCGGCGTCGTCGTGGTCAACACGACGCGCGGCGACCGGCTCGTCGACCCGCGCTGGGCCGACCACGACCAGCTCGTCGAGGTCGGCACGATCCTCGAGGAGGCGGGCGTCGAGCACGAGGTGCGGCACCTGCAGTCCTCCGCGCTGCCCGCGGAGGTCGTGCTCGGTGTCGCGGCCGAGGTCGACGCCGACCTCGTCGTCGTGGGGGTGCGGCACCGCACGCCCGTGGGGAAGCTCGTGCTCGGCTCCACCGCCCAGCAGATCCTGCTGGGCGCCGCGTGCCCCGTGCTCGCCGTCAAGCCGCCGGCCCGGTGACGCGACTCCACCCCGCCTGCGGGCGCCCGGGTCACCCGGGCGCCCGTAGGCTGTGACCATGGCGACAGCACTCATCACCGGCGCGAGCGCCGGCCTGGGTTTGGAGTTCGCGTGGCAGCTCGCCACGGCGCGGCACGACCTCGTCCTCGTGGCGCGCGACGAGGCGCGCCTCGAGGAGACCGCACGGCAGATCCGCGCCGCGGCCGGGGTGCGCGTCCAGGTGCTGCGCGCCGACCTCTCCGTGCCCGACGACGTCGCGCGCGTCGCGGAGCGCCTCGCCACGACCGGCGGCCCGGACGAGCGCCCGGTCGGCCTGCTCGTCAACAACGCGGGCTTCGCGACGCACCAGCACTTCGTCGGGGGCGACCTCGACGTCGAGCTCGAGGCGCTCGACGTCATGGTCCGCGCCGTCATGGTGCTGTCGCACGCGGCGGCGGGCCAGATGACGGAGCGCGGGCGCGGCGCGATCCTCAACGTCGCGTCGGTCGCGGCCCTCACCGCGGGCGGCACGTACGCGGCGGCGAAGGCGTGGGTGCGGTCCTTCACGGAGGGGCTCGCCGTCGAGCTGCACGGCACGGGCGTCACGGCGACCGTGCTGTGCCCCGGCTTCACGCACACCGAGTTCCACGACCGCGCCGGCATCGACAAGTCGGTGCTCCCCGACCTCGCGTGGCTCGACGCCGACCGGGTCGTCGCGGAGGCGCTCGCGGACGTCCGGCGGGGCGTCGTCATCTCCACGCCGTCGGTGCGGTACCGGGTCGCGTCGGCGGCCCTGCGCGCGATGCCGCGCTCTGCCGTCCGCGCGATCGGCAAGTACCGCTAGGCACGGGGCGGGCCCGATACCCTGGCGGTCGTGACTACCGACCCCGCCTCGACGCTCGCCTCGACCCCCCGCGAGCAGCTGCTCGGCCTCATCCGTGAGCTCGCCGTCGTGCACGGCCGCGTGACGCTCTCCTCGGGCAAGGAGGCGGACTACTACGTGGACCTGCGCCGCGTGACGCTGCACCACCGCGCGGCGCCGCTCATCGGCCACCAGCTCCTGGACCTCCTCGAGGAGCAGGGGCTCGGCACGGCGGAGATCGACGCCGTCGGCGGCCTGACGCTGGGTGCCGACCCCATCGCGACCGCCCTCCTGCACGCCGCCGCGTCCCGTGGTCAGGACCTCGACGCGTTCGTGGTGCGCAAGGCGGCGAAGGCGCACGGGATGCAGCGCCAGATCGAGGGCCCCGACGTCGCGGGCCGGCGCGTCGTCGTGGTCGAGGACACCACGACGACGGGCGGCTCGCCGATCACGGCGATCGAGGCCGTGCGCGCGGCCGGGGGCGAGGTCGCGGGCGTCGCGACGATCGTCGACCGTGCCACGGGTGCGGGCGCGAAGATCGAGGCGCTCGGCGTGCCGTACCACTACCTGTTCAGCCTGGAGGACCTCGGCCTCGCCTGAGCCCCTCCCGCTCCGTCTCCCGCCGCTCGACGCGGCGCACCGCCCCGCGGCCTCCTGGGCCGCGGGGCGTCGTCGTGGAGGGAGGAGGCGCGCGTCACATCTCGATAGGTCAGCCTTACCTTGCTTTGGTGAGGCGACCCTTATATGGTCCGTCTCGGCGGAGCGTGAGCACGCTCCCGTCTCGGTCCCGCTCCCCGCCGGGACCTCGCCCGGACCAGCACGGGAGACCTTGTGCGCACTTCATCGTCGAGACGCGTCCGACGCGCCCTCGCCTCGTTCCTCGCCGCGGCGCTCGCCGCCGGCCTCACCGTCGCCGGCACCGGCGCCCCGGCCCAGGCGGCCGCGGCCGACGTGATCGGCGGGTCGGCCACCTGGAACTTCGTCGACTCGTGGACGTCGTACGTCACGGGCGGCATCGCCCAGGGCACGATCACCCCGGCGCTCCAGGGCGGCCAGGCGTCCTACGGACCCGCGTCCGGCAGCTACGACGACGCGTCCGGGACCGGCTCCGTCCGTCTCGGCGGATCGACCCGGTACGAGGGCCACCGCGGCGCGCTCGACGTGACGATCTCCGACGTGCGGCTCGACCTCACCGGCCCGACCACGGGCGCGGTCTACGCGGACTTCGCGGGCACGGTGAACCCCGGCGCGGGGAACGACGTCAAGGTCGCCGACGTCACGGTGTCCGCGACGCGCACCGGCGACGAGGTCACGTTCGTGGCCGACGGGACCGTCGTCGGGACGCTCGGGAACGTCTCGCCGTACTTCTCGTCGTACGCGGGCAAGCCCCTGTCGACCTTGACCGCCCGCGTCGTGTCGCCCGAGCCCGTGGCGCCCGCGCAGGCGACGACGACCGCGCTCGCCGCAGCGCCCGCGGGCACGTCCGCGGCCGGGGCGAGCGTGACGCTCACCGCGACCGTCGCGCCCGCCGCCGCGGGCACGGTCGAGTTCCGCGACGGCGGCACCGCCCTCGGCACCGCTCCCGTGGCCGACGGCGTCGCGCGCCTCGAGACCGCGGCCCTCGCCCCGGGCAGCCACCAGCTGAGCGCCGCCTTCGCGCCCGCCGACCCGGCCGCGTTCGTCGCCTCGGCCTCCGCGGCCGTCGCGCACACGGTGACCGTACCCGAGCCCGAGCCCGAGCCCGAGCCCGAGCCGGAGCCCGCCGTCGACCCCGCGGTCACGGTGTCGCCGTCGGCGCCCGTCGACCCGGCGGTGGAGAACACGTTCACGATCCAGGGCACCGGGTTCGTCGGCGCGGGCGCCGCGAACGGCGCGTACGTGCTCCTCGGCGACGCCTCGATCTGGGGCGGCAGCGGCCCCCTGGTCGCGAGCGGGTGGCTCGCCCAGGGCTGGGTCATGCCGCAGCAGGTGCGCGACGGCGCGTTCACGACGACGCTGACCGTCCCGGGCGGAAAGCTCGACCCGGCGAAGCAGTACGTGGTGGCGACGTCCGCCGCACACGGCCTCTCGGTGACCGACCGCAGCCTCGACACGTTCACGCCCGTCGCGGTCCAGGGCAGCACGACGCCCGAGCCGGTCTGGGAGCCGCGGATCACCCTCTACGCCGCCGATGGCACGACCCCGCTCGGGGACGCGCCCGTCCGCCCGGACGACAGGATCGTCGTCAAGGGCTCGGGCTTCGACCCGGCCGCGAACGTCGCGCCGGCGGGCAACCGTCCGCCGATCTCCGGCGGCATCCCCGCCGGCACCTACGTGGTCTTCGGCAGCTTCGCGGCCGACTGGCGCCCGTCGGAGGGTGCCCCGTCGAGCGCGCGCACGGCCGGCTCGCAGCGGTGGGCACTCTCGTCCGCGGCCCTCGACCAGGTGGACCCGCGCTACCAGTCCGCGATCCGCGGGCAGTGGGCCGAGCTCGCGCCGGACGGCACGTTCACCGCCGAGCTCGTCGCGAGCGAGCTCGAGCGTGAGGGCGGCCGCTACGGCGTCTACACGTACGCCGCGGGCGGCACGGTCAACGCCGCGCAGGAGCTGTACGCGCCCGTCGCGTTCACGACGGAGCCCGAGGCGCCCGTGTGGGAGCCCGAGATCTCGGTGCTCGCCGCGGACGGCACGACGCCCCTCGGCGACACCCCGGTCGCAGCGGGCGACACGATCGTCGTCCGGGGCACCGGCTTCGACCCGGCGGCGAACGTCGGCGGGCGCGGCGTCCCGATCCCGGCGACGCTCCCGCAGGGCACCTACGTCGTGTTCGGGAGCTTCGCCGAGCAGTGGCGGCCGTCCGAGGGCGCCGCGGCGTCGACCCGCAAGGTCGGCTCGCAGGTGTGGGCCCTCGCCGAGCCCGTGCTCGACCAGGTCCCCGCGCAGTACCAGTCGGTGGTCCGGGCGCAGTGGGCGGACATCACGCCGGACGGCACGTTCGAGGCGCGTCTCGTCGTGAAGAACCCCGCCGCGCTCGAGGGCGGTCGCTACGGCGTCGCCACCTACGGCGCGGGCGGCGTGAGCAACGCCGCGCAGGAGCTCTTCGTCCCCGTCGCGTACGACGCGCCGGGCACGCTCACCGTCACGCCCGCGTCCACCACGGTGGAGGCCGGCTCGACGGTCCGCCTCGCCGTGCGTGGCCTCGCTGCGGACGACGCGGTCAAGGCCGTGACGCTCGGCGGCGCCCCGGCGTCGTACTCCCGTGACGGCGCGACGCTCGTGCTCACGGTCCCCGCCGACACCGCCGCCGGGCCTGTCCCCGTGGTCGTCACGTCGGAGCTCGGCCTGACCGGCAGCACCACGCTGACCGTGACCGCCCCGGTCCCCGGGGGCGAGGCGAAGTCGACCACGACGACGCTCGCGTCGTCGGCGACGTCGGTCGTCGAGGGCACGGCGGTGACGCTCACCGCGACGGTCGCGCCGAAGACCGCCGGCACGGTCCGGTTCGTCGCGGGCGGCACCACCCTGGGCACCGCGACCGTCACGGACGGTGTCGCGACGTTCCGGACGGCCCCGCTCGCCGTCGGGTCGCACGCCCTGAGCGCGACGTTCGTCCCCACGGACGCCACCGCCTACCGCGGCTCGACGTCCGCGCCGGTGACCGTCGCGGTGACCGCCACGCCGGTGACCCCGGCGCCGACGACGGCCGGCAGCCTCACGTGGGGCGTCAAGGAGTCGTTCCGCAGCTACATCGTGGGCCCGGTCGCGAAGGGCGGCGCGACGGCGACGAGCGGCGCGAGCGTCGTCGACGGCGTCTTCCGCTTCGGCCAGGCCGACGGCGGCACGTGGACCGCGTCGAGCGGCCGGGGGACGGCCCGGTACGCCGGGACGGTCCGCTTCACCGGCCACGCGGGCGCGCTCGACCTCACCCTGTCGAACCCGGTGGTCGAGATCACCGGCCCGGGCACGGGTCGCCTGCTCGCGGACGCGCGCTCCACGGGGCTGGACGGCTCGACGTTCGACCGCACGGGCGTCGCCGTCGCGACTCTGGCGCTCGGTGCGCCGACGACGAGCGCGGACGGGGCCGTGACGTTCCGCGACGCGGCCGCGACGCTCACCGCGGACGGCTCGCTCGCGTTCGTCGGCTTCTACCCGGCCGGGACCGCGCTCGACCCCGTGACGTTCACGGTCGGCGCGAAGGCGATCGCGCCCGGGGGCGGCGGCACCATCGGCGCCCCGGGCGACGGCTCGACCGGCGGGTCCGTGGACCCGGCGAAGGCGACGCTCTCGGTGGCGCAGGCTCGCCCGGGCGACGAGGTGACGATCAGCGGCGTCGGGTTCGGCGCGCGCGAGTCCGGCATCCGCACGGAGCTCCGCTCCACGCCGCGCTCGCTCGCGACGGGCACGACCGCGAACGCCGGTGGCGCCGCGAGCTCGACCGTGACGATCCCGAAGGACGTGGCCCCGGGCGAGCACACGCTCCTCCTCGTCGGTGCGGACCACACGGCGTCCGCGCCGATCACGATCGTGGGCGCCGGCACGACCGGCACCGGCTCCGGTTCCGGCAGCGCGACGGAGCAGTGCTTCGCGCAGGGCGTCAACGGCGCGACCCTCTCGTGGGGCGTGAGCGACCGGTTCAAGTCGTACGTCACCGGCCCGATCGCGAAGGGTTCGGTCTCGACGGACGGCGTGCGGGACGGCGGCTCGGCGTTCACGTGGAGCGGCGGCAAGGGCTCGTTCAACACGGACCTCGGCAAGGGCCGCGCGAGCTTCGGCGGGTCGGTGTCGTTCTCCGGGCACGAGGGCATCCTCGACCTGCGGATCAGCAACCCGCGGGTGGTCGTGGACGGGTCGTCGGGCACGCTCGTGGTCGACGTGCAGAGCAGCGACATGGAGGGCAACAAGTCCTCGTCGACCGGCGTCGCGTTCGCGAGCCTGGACCTGTCGGGGAAGAAGGCGACGTCGGACTCCACGATCACGTGGAGCGGCGTCCCCGCGACCCTCACGGCCGCCGGCGCGAAGGCGTTCGCCGGGTTCTACGAGGCCGGGACCGCGCTCTCGCCGGTGACGGTGAGCTTCCCGGTCGGCGGCGACGTCGAGTGCGACGCCTACTCGGGGGCGCTCGCCACCACCGGCTCCGACGCCGGGAGCCTCGCGCTCCTGGCCGGGACGCTGCTGCTCACCGGTGCGGCCCTCCTGGCGGTGCGCCGCCGTCGCGCGGGTCGCGTGGAGGTGGCCGCGGCCGGCTGACCCCGGTCCCCGGCACGACGACGCCCGGTCACCTCGCGGTGACCGGGCGTCGTCGTGCGTGCGGGGCCTGCGGGAGCTGGACCGGCCGGACCGGCCCGGCGTGCCCTCAGACGAGGTCGACGAGGTCCGCGACGGAGTCGACGACCTTGCTCGGCCGGAACGGGTAGCGGTCGACGTCGGACATCGTCGTGGAGCCCGTCATGACGAGGTAGGTGTACAGGCCCGCCTCGATGCCCGCGACGACGTCGGTGTCCATCCGGTCGCCGATCATCGCGGTCGTCTCGGAGTGGGCGTCGATGCGGTTGAGCGCGGAGCGGAACATCATCGGGTTGGGCTTGCCGACGAAGTACGGCTTGCGGCCCGTCGCCGAGGTGATCATCGCCGCGACGGCGCCCGTGGCGGGCAACGGTCCCTCCTGCGAGGGTCCGGTCGTGTCGGGGTTGGTGCAGATGAACCGCGACCCGCCCAGCACGAGGCGGATCGCCTTGGTGATCGCCTCGAACGAGTACGTCCGCGTCTCGCCCAGCACCACGTAGTCCGGGTCGGACTCGGTGAGCGTGTAGCCGGCCTCGTAGAGCGCCGTCGTCAGCCCGGCCTCGCCCACGGCGTACGCGCTGCCCTGGGGGATCTGGTCGGTGAGGAACTGCGCCGTCGCGAGCGCCGACGTCCAGATCGACTCCTCCGGCACGTCGATGCCTGACGTCGCGAGCCGCGCCCGCAGGTCGCGTGCCGTGAAGATCGAGTTGTTCGTGAGGATGAGGAACGGCCGACCCTTGTCGCGCAGCGCGCGCACGAACTCCGGTGCGCCGGGGATCGCGTGGCCCTCGTGGACGAGCACGCCGTCCATGTCGGTGAGCCAGCTCGTGATCTCTCGGGTCATGTCAGGCGTCCTTCCCGTCCGTGTCGGCCTGGCCGACGGCGGTCGCGTCCTCCGCGACCCCGGTCCTCTGCTGGGCGTCGGCCGCAATCTGCGCCTCGAGCGCCGCCGCCCGCTTCTCCGCCCGCCGCCCGCGCCAGACCTCGACGACCATGGGCAGCACGGACAGGAAGACGATGAGGAGGACGAGCGCCTCGATGTTCTCCTTGACGAACGTGATGTTCCCCAGGAGGTAGCCGAGCCACGTGAGGCCGACGGCCCAGAGCAGCGCGCCGAGCGCGTTGAAGCCGACGAAGTGCCGGTAGTGCATCTTGCCGACACCCGCGGCGACGGGGGCGTACGTGCGCACGATGGGCACGAACCGCGCGATGACGATCGTCCGGCCGCCGTACTTCTCGAAGTAGGCGTTCGTCTGGTCGATGTACTTGCGCTTGAAGAACCGGGAGTCGGGCCGGTCGAACACCTTGGGCCCGACGGTGCGTCCGATGAGGTACGCCGTCTGGTCGCCGAGGAACGCTGCGGCGAACAGCAGGACGAGCAGCACGGGCAGGCTGATCTGCAGCGACTCCTGCGCGACGAGCGCACCCGCGGTGAACAGCAGCGAGTCGCCCGGCAGGATCGGGAAGAGCAGGCCCGTCTCGATGAAGATGACGACGACGATCCCGACGAGCGCGGCGTCGCCGAAGCGCTCGATGAGCGTCATCGGGTCCATCCAGTCGGGGCCCAGGGCGGCGACCGGTCCGGCGGCGCCGAGGCTCGCGGCGTGCGCGGCTCCCGGGAGGGCGGAGGCGAGCTCGGCGAGGGTGGTCACGGGTCACCAGCGTAGCCGGGCGCGGCTGCGTGGCCCGGCGGTCGGTGTGGACCCGCCGTGGAGGTCCGGCGACGACGGACCTGCGGGTCCCGGCAGAATGTGCGCCATGGCGAGCAGCGCGGGCGAGCGGGAGGCGGACGAGCGCGAGGTCGGCGTCGGCCCGTGGCCGGGCGGCCCGGAGGCGTGGCCCCGCGTCCCGGACCCCGCCGGACCGCCCGGAGCGACGCGGCTCGACCCTCGGTACGACCCCGAGCTGCTCGCGCACGGCGACCGCCGCAACGTCGTCGACGCCTACCGGTACTGGACGGTCGAGGCCGTCGTCGCCGACCTCGACGCGCGCCGCGACCCGGCCCGCCGGCTCCACGTCGCGATCGAGAACTGGGCGCACGACCTGAACATCGGCTCCGTCGTCCGCACCGCCAACGCGTTCAACGCGGCCGGGGTGCACGTCGTGGGGCGACGGCGGTGGAACCGCCGCGGCGCCATGGTCACCGACCGCTACCTGCACGTCCACCACCATGCGTCGGTGGCGGACCTCGCGGTCTGGGCGGCGGGGGAGGGGTTGCCGCTCCTCGGGGTCGACAACGTCCCGGGGTCGGTGCCGATCGAGGGCTACGCGCTGCCCGCGTCGTGCGTGCTGCTCCTCGGCCAGGAGTCGGCCGGGCTGACGCCCGAGGCGGTCGAGGCGTGCCGCGCGGTGCTCCACATCACGCAGCACGGGTCGACCCGGTCGATCAACGCCGGCGCCGCCGGCGCGATCGCCCTGCACGCCTGGGCGGCGCAGCACCTGGGGCCGACGGGGTCGCCGAGGTAGAGGCGTGGTCATCCGGGGACCACAGGTCGAACGGCCCTGACCTCGCGCTGTCATCCATGCCAGACTTTGACCTGACAGTCCACCCCGCACGACTCCACAGGAGCTCCGCATGCCCATCGCAACCCCCGAGGTCTACGCCGAGATGATCGACCGGGCGAAGGCAGGCTCGTTCGCCTACCCGGCCGTCAACATCACCTCGTCGCAGACCATCACCGCCGCGCTCCAGGGCTTTGCCGAGGCCGAGTCCGACGGCATCATCCAGGTCTCCGTGGGCGGCGCCGAGTACGGCTCGGGTTCGACGGTCAAGGACCGCATCGCCGGTTCGCTCGCGCTCGCGGCGTACGCGCGCGAGGTCGCGAAGAACTACCCGGTGCAGATCGCGATCCACACCGACCACTGCGTCAAGAAGAACCTCGACTCCTGGGTCCGCCCGCTCCTGGCCATCGAGGCCGAGCAGGTGAAGAACGGCGGCCTGCCGACGTTCCAGTCGCACATGTACGACGGCTCGGACGTCCCCCTGGACGAGAACCTCACCATCGCGGCCGAGCTGCTCGAGCTCTCGCAGGCGGCGCGCACGATCCTCGAGATCGAGGTCGGCGTCGTCGGCGGCGAGGAGGACGGCCACGAGGCCGAGATCAACGAGAAGCTCTACACGACGGTCGAGGACGGCCTCGCGACGATCGAGGCGCTCGGCACGGGCGAGAAGGGCCGCTACCTGACGGCCCTCACGTTCGGCAACGTGCACGGCGTGTACAAGCCGGGTGCGGTCAAGCTCCGCCCGGAGATCCTCAAGGAGATCCAGGAGGCCGTCGGCGCGAAGGTCGGCAAGGAGAACCCGTTCGACCTGGTCTTCCACGGCGGCTCCGGCTCCACGGCCGAGGAGATCTCGGCGGCGGTGGACTTCGGCGTCATCAAGATGAACATCGACACCGACACGCAGTACGCGTTCACGCGCCCCGTCGTCGGGCACATGTTCTCGAACTACGACGGCGTCCTGAAGATCGACGGCGAGGTCGGCAACAAGAAGGCCTACGACCCGCGCGCCTGGGGCAAGCTGGCCGAGGCCGGCATGGCCGCGCGCATCATCGAGGCGTCGCAGCAGCTGCGCTCCGCGGGCAACAAGATCCGCTGACGCCGCACGGCCCGGCGTCCGCTCCGGGCCCGCGTCGCACGAAGGCCCCCGGTCCGTGAGGACCGGGGGCCTTCGTCGTGCTGCGGCCGCGGGCGCGCCCGACGACGGGCGTCAGGCGGCCACGGGAATCAGTCGGTGGTGCCCGCGCCGTTGCCGGGAGGCTCGTCGAGGTCGAAGCCGGGGTCCACGTCGACGATGTCGAGCAGCTCGCCGATGCGGGTCACCTCGAGCAGGAACCGGACCGTGGGCGGGGCGCGGAGGACGCGCACGCGGTGCGGGCCGCGCGACGCGAGACGTGCGAGGAACGCCACACCGGACGAGTCCATGAAGGTCACGTGGTGGGCGTCGATCTCGACGGGCAGGCCGGAGTCCTCCGCCGCGGCGGTCGCCTCCTGGAGGTCGGCGCCGAGGTCGGCGTCGATCTCGCCCGAGAGCACGATGCGGGCTCGCGTCGTACCCACGATGACGTGCACGCTCGCGGGGTCGCCCGCTCCTGCGGGGTCGCCGGCGACGCCGACCGGGCGGTCTGCGGCCGGGGGTGTACCTTCGCGCACCGGCGCTCCTCTCTGGCGTGGTCCGGACCGGTTCCGGTCTCGGGAAGCACCAATCTACGGTTGAATGTCCAGTCGGGACAGTAACGCGACCGTGGCGTCCGTTTCCAGACGATCGACGCTCGGACCGTCGGAGGTGACGATGGGCAGCTCGCCGGGGCTCGGCACCGACCTGCCCGCGCACGTCCAGGAACTGTGCACACGCGCGATGGACGCCACCGGGGTCGCGATGTTCGTCACGGGCCCGCGGTCGGCGGAGATGCCGATCGTCTGGGTCAACCGCGCGTTCGAGCGGCAGACCGGGTTCACCGCCGCCGAGGTGCTCGGCCGCAGCCCCCAGGTCCTCGAGTCGCTCCTCGCGAACCCCGTCGACGCCCAGCAGCTCCGCGCCGCCGTGGCCGACGAGCGCGAGCTCACCTACACCGTGCGCACCTTCCGGCGCGACGGGGTCGCGGTGTGGACGCAGCTCTCGCTCGCGCCCCTCACCGGCCCGGACGGCACGGTGACCCACTGGGTCGGTGCGCAGGTCGACGTCTCCGAGCACCTCGACCGGTACGCGGCCCAGGTCGCGTCGCTCGCGCTCGAGCGGCGCGAGCGCGCGGTGCTCGACGTCGTCTCCCGCAGCTCCGACCTCCTCGCCGACCTCGACCAGCCGTACGCGTTGCGCGACATCACGGCGCTGCTCGCGGGGTACGTCGTCGACTGGGCGGGCTTCTACCTCAACGACGACGGGCTGCGGTACGCGGAGGGCGTCGACACGGCGGCGCCCCCGAGCGGGCGCGGCCAGCGGCACGGCCGCTACACGCCCGGCGTCCTGCCCCTGGCCCCGGGCGTGCACGCGACCGACGCGCTCGGCGACTCGGCCTCCGTCACCGGCTCGGTGCCGCGCGTCCGCGTGGACGTGCCCGACCGCGTCCAGGACGTGCTCGACGGGCGCATCGAGGGGCCGGTGACGCTCGACCTCTCCGCCACGTACCCGCAGTGGTCCGCGTCGGGCTGGCTCCAGCGCGACCTCCACCACCGGCTCTCCGGGCTGCCCCGGCGGCCGGGGTCCGTGACGGTGTCCGCCGTCCCGGGGCGCCGGCGCATCCTCGGCCTGCTCGTCACGGGAGACCTGCCCGACACGCCGCCGCAAGGGTTCGGCACCGACGCGGAGGCCCGCGAGGGCGTGCGCACGCTGCTGCAGGTCATCGCCCGCCGCGCCGGCACCGCGATCGACAACGTGCGCCTGTACGCGCGCGAGCACCGCCTCGCCGAGACGCTCCAGCGCGCGATGCTCCCCGAGCAGGCCGACGTCACGGGCCTCGACGTGTGGACGTACTACGCGCCGAACTCCGAGCACGCCCAGGTGGGCGGCGACTGGTACGACGTCCTGCAGATCGCGCCGGACGTCGTCGGCCTCGTCATCGGCGACGTCGTGGGGCACGACGTCGAGGCCGCGGCCGCGATGGGCCAGCTGCGCTCGGTGGTGCGCTCGTACGCGTACGAGCTCACGACGCCCGGCCCCGTGCTCGAGCGCGTCGACCAGCTCGTCCAGGGCATGCGCATCCCGCGCTCCGCGAGCCTCGTGTACGCGGCGCTCACGCAGCCGGACGCCGCGCAGCCCGAGGACACGTGGCGGATCGAGTACTCGCGCGCCGGCCACCTGCCGCCGCTCCTGCTGCGCGACGGCACCGTGACGCAGCTCGACGACGCCGGGGGAGCGCTCGTCGGCTTCGGCGGCCGCAGCCGCTCGACGGGCGTCGCGACGCTCCTGCCGGGCGACACGCTCGTCTTCTACACCGACGGCCTCATCGAGCGCCGCGACCGCGCCCTGCGGGTCGGGCTCGAGGCGCTCGTCGCGGCGTCCGAGGCGGTCACGGCCGTCGACGCCGCGGGCGTGGGCGAGGAGCTGCTGTCGCGCCTGGCCGACGCCCCCGAGGACGACGTCGCGCTCGTCGTCGTGCGCATCCCCGACCCGCAGCGGGACGCGTCCGCCGTCGTGCTCAGCCCGCGCAGCCGCCGCTGGCTCCTGCCGAGCGAGCCGGCGTCGATCGGGCGTGCGCGGCACGCCGTCGTGCGCACGTGCCAGGCGTGGGGCGTGCGGGAGAGCGCCAACGCGGAGCTCGTCGTCTCGGAGCTCGTCGCGAACGGCGTGCTGCACGGCTGGGGCCACCTCGCGCTGCGCCTGTTCGACACGGGCGACGGCATCCGCGTCGAGGTCGAGGACTCCAACCCGGCGCCCCCCGTCCCCACGGACGGGCACCCGAACCGCATGGGCGGCTTCGGCATGCAGATCGTCGAGCGGCTCGCCGACTGGGGGTGGCGCCCGACGGCGTCGGGCAAGCTCGTGTGGGCAACCCTGCGACCCTCGGGGCGCTAGGACGCCCCGCGGGCGTCAGGCCGGGGGCTCGACCTTGGCGAAGCCGGACGGGGGCGTCGCGGGCTCGCAGCGGTGGTCGTTGTCGATGCGGAACAGCTCGAGCGCGCCGCACACCTCGAGCACGAACAGGTCGCGGTCGTCGCAGCCGCGCAGCACCGTCGCACCGCCGCGCTTGCGACCGGCGTCGGCGAGCGAGATGAGGAACGCCGCGCCGGTGGAGTCCATGAACGTCACGCGGCACATGTCGATGACGAGGAGCTGACGGCGCAGCCCGACGACGCGTGCAGCGATCTCCGGGAACTGGTCGCGCTCGGCGAGATCGAGGTCTCCGGCGATGACGAGGGTCGTCGTCGCGGGGGACGTGGCGATCTCGATCATGCCCACGACTCTAGACGCCGCCCGGGTGCGTCGCGCGCCCACCCGGTGGTCGCCGGGCGGACGCGCGGCCGGTCAGCGCAGCGCGCGCACCTCGTCGGCCGAGGTCCCGGAGTCGCGCAGGAACTGCTCGCAGCGCTCCGCCTCCTCGACCTCGCCGAGGTACGCGGCGCACTCGGCGAGGGCCAGGAGCGCGCGCAGGAAGCCCTGGTTCGGCACGTGGTCGGCCGGGATCGGTCCCTGGCCGCGCCAGCCGGCGCGCCGCAGGGAGTCCAGCCCGCGGTGGTAGCCGGTGCGCGCGAACGCGTAGGCCGTCACCGCGCCGCGCGAGCCGTTCTCGTGGAGGAAGTCCTCGGCGAGGTAGGCCCACGCGAGCGAGCTCGCGGGCGAGCGGCCCGCGATCTCGTACGGGTCGCCGTCGGCCGCGATGGCGTCGCGGACGTGCGCGTAGTCGTCGGGCAGGCGGACGGGTGCGGGGCCGTCGAGGAGGTTCGGGTGGGTGTCGCTCATGAGGCCATTCTGCCCATCCCGGGCGTGACGCGGTCGATAGACGCCTCGAAGGTCAATTTCCGTCATCCGCCCGGTAAACTCGGCGCCGGTCCCCGGGTCTCTGCCGCCCGGGTGACGCCTCGGGCCCGCGGGCCCGGCGCCGTCGGGCACGCGTGCCCGCTCCGCTCCGGACGTCGGTGCGCGCCCACGACCATGACCGGCCCGAGGAACAGGCAGCGCGAAAGTGGGGATTCCATGCCAGGCGTGGTGCTCGTCGGTGCCCAGTGGGGCGATGAGGGCAAGGGCAAGGCGACCGACCTCCTCGGGTCCCGGGTCGACTACGTGGTCAAGTTCAACGGCGGCAACAACGCCGGCCACACGGTCGTCATCGGGGACGAGAAGTACGCGCTCCACCTGCTGCCGTCGGGCATCCTGTCCCCGGGGGTCACGCCGGTCATCGCGAACGGTGTCGTCGTCGACATCGAGGTGCTGTTCCAGGAGCTCGACGACCTGATCTCGCGCGGCGTCGACGTCTCGCGCCTGCTCGTCTCGGGCTCCGCGCACGTCATCGCGGGCTACCACCGCACGATCGACAAGGTGAGCGAGCGGTTCCTCGGCAAGCGCCGCATCGGCACGACGGGCCGCGGCATCGGGCCGGCGTACGCGGACAAGATCAACCGCGTCGGCATCCGCATCTGGGACCTGTTCGACGAGAAGATCCTCGCGGAGAAGATCGAGGGCTCGCTCGACCAGAAGAACCACCTGCTGGTGAAGGTCTACAACCGCCGCGCGATCACGGTGGACGAGACCGTGGCCGAGCTGCTGCAGTACGCCGACCGGCTCAAGCCGATGGTGGCGGACACGGCGCTCGAGCTGAACAAGGCGCTCGACGCGGGCAAGAACGTCCTCTTCGAGGGCGGGCAGGCCACCATGCTCGACGTCGACCACGGGACGTACCCGTTCGTCACGTCGTCCAACGCGACCGCGGGCGGCGCGCTCACGGGCTCGGGCGTCGGGCCGACGCGCATCAGCTCCGTGATCGGCGTCATCAAGGCGTACACGACGCGCGTGGGCGAGGGCCCGTTCCCGACCGAGCTGTTCGACGCGAACGGCGAGTACCTGCTCAAGCAGGGCGGCGAGTACGGCGTGACGACGGGCCGCGCGCGCCGCTGCGGCTGGTACGACTCGGTGATCGCGCGCTACGCGACCCGCGTCAACGGCATCACCGACATGGTGCTCACCAAGCTCGACATCCTCACCGGCTTCGAGAAGGTCCCGGTCTGCGTCGCGTACGACGTGGACGGCGTCCGGTACGACGAGATGCCGCTCGACCAGACGGCGTTCCACCACGCGAAGCCGATCTACGAGGAGCTCGACGGCTGGTGGGAGGACATCTCCGGCGCCCGCACGTTCGACGACCTGCCGGTCAACGCGCAGCGCTACGTGCACGCGCTGGAGGAGATGTCGGGCACGCGGATCTCCGCGATCGGCGTGGGCCCGAGCCGCGACGCGATCATCCCGCGCCACGACCTGATCCACTGAGCCGACGACGCCCGCCGACCACGGCCCGGACGCCCCGCGGGGCGTCCGGGCCGTCTCGGTAGACTCGGCGCCCGTGAAGATCCTCGTCGTCGGGACCGGTGCCCGCGAGCACGCCATCGTCCACGCCCTCGCGCACGAGGCCGACCGCCCGGGCGCGGAGCGCCACGAGCTGCACGCCGCCCCGGGGAACCCGGGCATCGGGGACCTCGCCACGCTGCACGCGGTGGACCAGGACGACGGCGCCGCGGTGGCCGCGCTCGCGACGGACCTGGGCGTCGAACTCGTCGTCGTCGGCCCGGAGGCGCCGCTCGTCGCCGGCGTCGGGGACGCGGTGCGCGAGGCCGGCGTCCCCGTGTTCGGGCCGAGCGCCGAGGCCGCGCGGCTCGAGGGGTCCAAGGCGTTCGCGAAGGACGTCATGGCCGCCGCGTCGGTCCCCACGGCGCTCGCGCACGTGTGCACCGACGTCGACGAGGTCGCGGCCGCCGTCGACGCGTTCGGCGCGCCCTACGTCATCAAGGACGACGGCCTGGCCGCGGGCAAGGGCGTCGTCGTCACGGAGGACCGCCAGGCCGCGCTCGAGCACGCCGCCGCGTGCTTCGCGACGCCCCGCCGCGCGGCGGACGGCACGCCCGAGGACCCGTGCGTCGTCGTCGAGGAGTACCTCGACGGTCCCGAGGTCTCCCTCTTCTGCGTGAGCGACGGCGCGACGGTCGTGCCGCTCGCGCCCGCTCAGGACTTCAAGCGCGCGTTCGACGCCGACGCGGGCCCGAACACGGGCGGCATGGGCGCGTACAGCCCGCTGCCGTGGGCGCCCGAGGGCCTGGTCGAGGAGGTCGTCACGCGCGTCGCGCAGCCGACGATCGACGAGATGGCGCGCCGCGGCACCCCGTTCGTCGGCGTGCTCTACGTGGGCCTCGCGCTGACGAGCCGCGGCACGCGCGTCGTCGAGTTCAACGCGCGCTTCGGCGACCCGGAGACGCAGTCCGTGCTCACGCGCCTCGCGACGCCGCTGTCCGCGGTCATGCTCGCGGCGGCGCAGGGGCGGCTCGCCGAGGTCGGCCCGCTGCGCTGGCACGACGACGCGTCGGTCACCGTCGTCGTCGCGGCGCACGGCTACCCGGGCGCCGTCCGCGGCGGCGACCCGATCACGGGGATCGACGCGGCAGAGGGCGTGGAGGGCGTGCACGTGCTGCACGCGGGCACGTCGCGCGCGGACGACGGCGGCCTGGTCGCCTCGGGCGGCCGCGTGCTGTCGGTCGTGGCGCGCGGCGCGGACCTGGCCGAGGCGCGCCGCCGTGCGTACGCGGCGGTCGACCGCATCGTGCTCCCCGGCTCGCACCACCGCACCGACATCGCGGCGAGGGCCGCCGCGGGCGAGGTCACGCTCGCGCGCTGACACTCCGCCGTCGAGCACGGCACGGCGGTCGTTCTCCGCGGGGAGCGACCGCCGTGCCGTGCGCAGCACCTCAGGGGCGAGGCGTCAGGCGCGGCGCCACTTCTGGGCCGCGGTGCCGTTGCACGTCCAGATCTGCAGCTTGGTGCCGTCGGCGCTGTTGCTGCTCGGCACGTCGACGCACTTGTTCGCCAGCACCGACACGAGGTCGCCCGCGCCGCTGAGCACGAACTTCTGGGCCGCGTTGCCGCTGCAGTTCGCGAGCTGGAGCGCCGTGCCGTCGGCCGTGGCCGCCCACGCGACGTCCATGCACCTGCCGCCCGCGCGGACGGTGCCGTCGGCCTCGAACGTCCAGCGCTGCGCGCTCGACCCGTTGCACGTCCACAGCTGGAGGCGCTTGCCGTCGCTGAAGTCGGACCCGGGGACGTCGATGCACTTGCCCGCGAGCCCGACGAGCGCGCTGCCCGACCCGCCGCCCGTGGTCACGAGCGACAGTCCGTAGGCCGACAGGATGGGGTTGACGGGCTGGTAGATGAACTTGCCGCCGTTCGAGCAGTCGTTGATGCGGCCCGACGTGACGCCCTGCGCCTGGTTGCCGGAGATCACCGACCCGCCCGAGTCGCCGCCCTCCGCGCACGCGCTGCCGCGCACGAGGCCGGGAATGTCGCCGTTGCCGTAGTTGACGGTGATGTTCTTCTGCTCGATGACGCCGCAGCGCCAGCCGGTCGTGGCGCCCGAGCGGCACACCGACGCACCCACGGGCGCCTCGGCCGAGCCGGCGACGTCGACGGTGCCGCCCGCGTAGTTGTTCACCCGGGGGACGGGGGAGAACCCGGCGTCGACGCGCACCCACGCGTAGTCGTGGCCGGGGAACGACGCCGCCTGGACCGTACCCATGCGCGCCCAGCTCGCGGTGAGCACCTCCTTGCCCGCCGCGCCGCAGTGCCCCGCCGTGACGAAGCCGCCCTGCACGGCGAAGCCGATCGAGCAGGCCGAGCCCGACGACGCGCCCGGGTCCCGGGTGATGTAGCGGTCGCCGCCGCGCACGTCGGCCGTGAGCTCGTACGGCGCCGCGAGGACCTCGGTGCGCACCGCGGCTGCGTCGACCCCGGACGCGGCGACGAACGCCTGCGCTGCCGCGGGGTCGAGCGACTCGACGACCACCTCGTTCGTGGTGACGTCGACGTACCAGGCCTGGACGGCGTCGGGGGTGGTGGTCGCGTCGAGCCGTGCCGCGACGTCGTCGAGCTCGGCCAGGCCGTGCTCCACGACGACGGCCGTCGCGCCGGCCGCCTCGACGTCGGCGACCGCCGCCGGGTCGGTCACGGCGACGACGGGGGCGCCCGCCTCGGCGTCGACCCACGTGCCGGCGTACGCCGTCCCGAGACCGTCGCTCAGTGCGCGCTCGACGGTGGCCGTCGCGGCGTCGAGCGCGAGCCGGTCGGCGACGTCCGCGGCATCGAGCCCCAGGTCGCGCTCGAGAGCGCGGAGCTGCCCTTCCGACAGGTCGTCGGGGGCGGGGGCGGCGGGGCTCGCGGTCGTCGGTGACGGGCTCGGGCTCGGTGCGGACAGGGGCGCGCCCGCGGGACCGAGAGCGTCCGCGTGCGCGGTCGTCGCGAGGCCCACGCTCGCGACGACCACCCCCACCCCGGCCGCTAGCGCTGTCAGGCGATGGTGCATCGTGCGGTGGTGCATCGTTGCCTCCTCCGTGCGGATGGGGCCCGCCGCCGTCGGTGGGCCCGGACAGCAGCGCACGCGCCCCCGCAGGAGTCGCTCCGGTGCGGCCCCCTGGCGGCGGGAGAGCGCTCCCACGGCCGTCCTGGGAGGCACAGTAGCGACTTTTCGTCCCTACGTCGCGCGCTCCTGGACCGGTGGGCGAACCTCGCCGGGGCCGGTGCGAGACTAGGGGCCGTGACGCACCCACCCCTGGACCCCGGCTCGGCTCTCTCGCTCGGAGAGGCCGACGCCTTCGACACGGCCGCGCTCGACCTGCCCGGCTGGACGCACGCGTACTCCGGCAAGGTGCGCGACCTGTACACGCCGGACCTGCCGGCCGTCGGGGGCGTGCACCCCCTGGGCGACGTCGTCCTCGTCGTCGCGAGCGACCGGGTGAGCGCCTACGACCACGTGCTGTCGCCCGGTATCCCGGACAAGGGCGTCGTGCTCACGCAGCTCAGCCTGTGGTGGTTCGAGCAGCTCGCCGACCTCGTGCCGAACCACGTCGTCTCGACCGCCGTCTCGGCGGTGCCGGGCGACGGCCTCGTGCCGGACGTCGTCGCCGGGCGCGCGATGATCTGCCGCCGCCTCGACATGTTCCCCGTCGAGTGCGTGGCGCGCGGGTACCTGACGGGCTCCGGCCTCGTGGAGTACCGCGCGGGCGGCGAGGTCTGCGGCGTGCCGCTGCCCGACGGCCTCGTCGACGGGTCGCGCCTGCCCGAGCCGATCTTCACGCCGGCGACGAAGGCTGCCGTGGGCGAGCACGACGAGAACGTCTCGTTCGACGTCGTGGCCGAGCAGATCGGCCTCGACGACGCCACGCGCCTGCGCGACCTCACGCTCGCCGTGTACGCGCGCGCCGAGGAGATCGCGCGCGATCGCGGCGTGATCCTCGCGGACACCAAGCTCGAGTTCGGCGTGGACCCGGCGACGGGGGAGACGGTGCTCGGCGACGAGGTGCTCACGCCCGACTCGTCGCGCTTCTGGCCCGCGGACCAGTGGGAGCCGGGCCGCGCGCAGCCGAGCTTCGACAAGCAGTTCGTGCGCGACTGGCTCACGTCGCCCGCGTCGGGCTGGGACCGCGCCGCGGACACCCTGCCGCCGTCGATCCCGGCCGACGTCGTCGCGCGTACTCGCGCGCGCTACCTCGAGGCGTACGAGCGGCTCACCGGATCGCCGCTCGCCTGACGCCTGACGCCTGACGCCTGGCTCCTGACGCCTCGCTCCGGACGCCTCACGCCGTCCGCAGGGTGCCGGGTCGGAGGTAGGTGTGCCCGCTCGGCGCGGTCCACCGGACCGACCCGTCGGCGAGCAGCGCCGGGCGCCAGCCGTCGCGTGCCCGGACGACCCGGTGGTGGCGGCACAGGGCGACGAGGTTGTCGGCCCCGTGCGCGGGCTCCGTGTCGTCGTCCGTGCCCGTGCCTGTGCCTGTGACCGGCCGCGGGGCGACGACGTGGTCGAGGTCGCAGCGGAACGCGGGTACGCGGCAGCCCGGGAAGACGCACGTCCTGTCGCGCGCGAGGACGCGGGCCACGGTGGCCGGCGCGGGTCGTGAACGGCCGCGGTCGATCATCGGGACGGGTGCTGCCGGTGCGTCCATGGTGAGCCTCCGTGCGTCGTCGGGCGAGGTGTCGTGCGAGGGCGGGGAAGGGGCGCGACCCCGCCCTCGCACCGTGCCCGAGCGTGCGTCTCGAACACGTGTTCGAGCCTAGCCCCACCCTCCGACACACTCCGAGCGCTTGCGCACATAGGTCGCCGGGCGATATATATCGACCATGGTCACCTCAGCCCCGTTCCGCATGACGGAGCAGGCGTACCTCGTGCTCCTCGCGCTCAGCGGGGAGCCACTCCACGGCTACGCCGTCATCCGGTCGGTGCGCGACCTCTCCGACGGCCGCACCCGCCTCGGCGCGGGCACCCTCTACGGGAACCTCGACCGCCTCGTCGCGGCCGGTCTCGTCGAGCCGACGGGCGAGGAGGTCGTCGACGGCCGGCTGCGTCGCTACTACCGCGCGACCGACGACGGGCGCCGGGCCGCCCGCGCCGAGACCCTCCGCCTCGCCGAGCTCGCGGAGCGCGCGCGCCGGTCGCTCGCCCGCGGGGCCGGTCGGGGCGCCGCCGACGGTCTCGCCGGGAGCGGCGCGTGACCGGGCGGCGGGCCGGTGCCGGTGGTGCGCAGCCCGGCCGCAGTGCCCGCGGGGCGCGCGGCGCCGACCGGTACGAGCGGTCCGCGCGGTTCTGGCTGCGCGCCTACCCGCGGCGCTGGCGCGACCTGCACGGGGACGAGGCGCTCGCCGTCCTGCTCGACCTGGCACCCGAGCCGGACGACGGCGCCGCTCCGCGCGGCATCGGCGCCCGCGAAGCGTGGGGCCTCGTGCGCGCGGGGTGGGCGCTGCGGTGGCGCGAGCACCCGCCGCTCGGGCGCTGGCTGCTCTACCGGTCGCTCGACCTGCGGCTCCCCGCGCGGTACTGGTGGTGGGTCGCCGACGACATCCACGGGGCGCTCTACCCCTGGCGCGCCACCCTGGGCAGCCTGGGGACCGCGCTGGCGGTGTTCTACGGGTGGCCTGTCCTGGGCCACGTCCTCTTCTCGAACGACGTCACCCGGCCGGACCTCTGGCTCGGCGCCGTCTGGTGCGCGGCCGCGTTCGTGAGCGGGTTCCTGTTCCGCCGCTCCCACGTCGACCGGGCCTGGCGCAAGCACGTGCACGACGGCAACATCCCCGTGGGCACCCCGGACCAGCGCCGCACCGCGGGCGGCTGAGCCCGCCCGCTCACCGTGCGGACGCCCGACCGGGCGGGTGCGCGCGCCCGCTAGACTGAGCGCGGAATCCCGCCGTCGGCTCCCGCTCGTCCCGTCCTCCCGGGCGTCCTCGACGCCCGTGACGTGGCCGGGATCCCGGAGCCCCGGCCCTCCCAACACTCTCGCCAAGGAGCCCCCGTGGGACGCGTCGTCGTCGAGGTCATGCCCAAGCCCGAGATCCTGGACCCGCAGGGCAAGGCCGTCGTCGGGGCGCTGCCGCGCCTCGGCTTCACCCAGTTCACCTCCGTCCGCCAGGGCAAGCGGTTCGAGCTCGAGGTCGAGGGCCCGGTGACGCCGGAGGTCCTTGCCGCCGCCGAGGAGGCCGCGGTGAAGCTCCTGTCGAACCCCGTCATCGAGGACGTCGTGCGCGTCGCCGACATCGAGACGGACGCCGCCGCGACGATCACGTCGCAGGGTCTCGCCTGATGACCGCCTCGGCTCTCGCGACGGCCACGGTCGGCGTCGTCACCTTCCCCGGCACGCTCGACGACCGCGACGCCGCGCGCGCGGTGCGTCTCGCGGGCGGCGAGGCGGTGTCGCTCTGGCACGCCGACGCCGACCTCCACGGCGTGGACGCGGTCGTCCTGCCCGGCGGCTTCTCCTACGGCGACTACCTGCGCGCGGGCGCGATCAGCCGCTTCGCGCCGGTCATGGAGTCGATCGTGGACGCCGCGAAGGGCGGCATGCCCGTGCTCGGCATCTGCAACGGCTTCCAGATCCTCACCGAGGCCCACCTGCTCCCGGGGTCGATGGTCAAGAACGACCACCTGCACTTCGTGTGCCGCGAGCAGGTCCTCGTGGTCGAGAACGCCGACACCGCCTGGACGCGCGACTACACGGCCGGCCAGCGCATCACGATCCCGCTGAAGAACCAGGACGGGCAGTTCGTCGCCGACGAGCGGACGCTCGACGAGCTCGAGGCCGAGGGGCGCGTCGTCTTCCGCTACGACGGGTGGAACCCGAACGGGTCGCGCCGCGGCATCGCGGGCATCTCGAACGCGGCAGGCAACGTCGTCGGCCTCATGCCCCACCCGGAGCACGCCGTCGAGCCCGGCTTCGGCCCGGCCGCCGAGGCCGGCCCGCGCGCCGGCACCGACGGTCTCGGGTTCTTCACGTCCGTCCTGGGCGCGCTCGTCCGCGCGTGACGCTCCCGCGCGTCCTGCCCGACGCCGTCGGGCGCCCCGGGGCCGGGGTCGTCACCGTGGCGACGGTCCCGGCGGACGACGCCGCGGCCGAGCGGCTGCGGTCGCGGCAGCAGGCGGAGCTCGCGGTGCGCTACGGCGAGCCCGACGCCGGCACGTTCGCCCCCGAGGCGGCGCTCGCGAACGTCGTGGTCCGGGAGGACGGCGAGCCGGTCGCGTTCGTCGCGCTGCGCGACGTCTCCGGCACGCCGGACGGACGTGGCGGCACGCACCCCGCGGGGACCGGCGAGGTGAAGCGCCTGTACGTCGAGCCCGCCCACCGGGGTCGCGGGCACGCACGCACCGCGATGCGCGCGCTGCACGAGCGCGCGGTCGCCGCGGGCCTCGACCGGCTCGTGCTCGAGACGGGCACGCTCCAGCCGGAGTCCATCGACCTCTACCTCGCGCTCGGGTACGTGCCGATCGAGTCGTACGGCCACTACGCCGGCCAGCCGCTCTCGCGCTGCTTCGCGCTCGACCTGCGCGTGTCGCCCGCCGCTGCGTCGGATGCCGCCGGAGCGCGGACCGCCGCGCCGGATGCCACCGGACCACGGGGCGCTGCGCTGGACGGCACGAGGTCGGGGCCCGGCGCCGCGGCGGGCGGCCTGGTCGTCGGGGGTGCGGCGGTCGAGCTCCGAGCCGTCCCGTGGGACGACCCCGACGCGGCAGCGCTGCGCCGCGAGATGCACGAGACGTCGTCGGCCGTCCTGTACCCCGAGCTCTTCAGCGGCCTCGACTCCGCCGGAGGCTTCGAGGCCGTGGACGCGCGCCTGGGAGCGGACGTCGTGGTCACCCTCGTCGCGTACCGGGACGGCGAGGCGCTCGGGTGCGCGTCGCTGCGACGGCCCGAGCCCGGCGCGCCGCAGGACGCGCTCGAGGTGAAGAAGGTGTTCGTGCGCGAGAGCGCGCGCCGCACGGGGACCGCGCGCCGGCTCCTCGACGGGCTGGAGACGGCGGCGCGTGAGCGCGGGGTCTCCACGCTCCTGCTCGAGACGGGCATCCGCCAGCCCGGCGCCATCGCGCTCTACCGCTCGCTCGGCTTCCGTGCCGTCGCGCACTTCCCGCCCTACGACGGCGACAACCATGTCGCGCTGTGCTTCGCCAAGCCGCTGACCTGAGGCGATACCCCGCCGTGCCGCATATGACCGCGCTGTCCGGTTCCGCTAGGGTGGACCGGTGATCCCCCTCGCGTCCGGCGCCCACTCCGTGGCCTCCGTCGTCCTCGAGCTGCTCGGGTGGGTCTCCGCAGCCGTGACGCGGGTGCCCGGACGGATCGGTGCGCTCGCGGCGGAAGTGCGCGAGACCGCGGCGGGCTGGGGCCTCCCGGTCGGCGAGGTGACCGACCTCTATGCCGACTTCCCCGTCCGCCTCGCGCTCGCCGTCGGCGCCGTCGCGCTGGTGTGCGCGGTGGTCGCCCTCGTCCACGGCCTGCGGCAGCGGCCCGGCGCCGCGGGCACCGAGGGCGACACCGGGCGCGTCACCGGGAGCTGAGCAGCGGCGCGACCTCTCGCCCGAGGAAGCGCACGAACGCCTCGACGTCGGGCTCGTCCGCGGTCGGCTGGACCGCCACGGCCGTCGCGCCCGCCTCCGCGAGAGCCAGGACGCCCGCCGCGACCGCCTGCGCGTCGCCCGCGGCGCCGATGCCCCGACCGGGCTCCGCGCCCCACACCGGCAGCTCGCGGTCGACCCGCGCCTGCGCGTCCGGGCCCGTCGCGGCGATGAGCGTCGCGTGGACGTCGAACCCGGGGCCCGCACCGCCCTCGCGCGCGACGGCCGCCGCGCCCCGCACGTCCTCGGGGGTCAGCGCGTTCGTGAGGATGAGACCGTCGCCGAGCTCGCCGGCCAGCGCGAGCGTCCGCGGCCCCGACCCGCCCAGCCACAGCGGGACGGGACCCGTGGGCGGCCAGTCGAGCCGGACGGCGTCGAGCGTGACGTAGCGACCGTCCGTCGTGACCTCCTCGCCCGCGAGCAGGCTCCGCAGCGCCGTCGCGTGCTCGCGCAGGAGCGTCAGGGGAGACGCGACGCGCACCCCCGCCTGCCCCATCCACTCCTGGACGCCGTGCCCGACCCCCGCGACGAGGCGACCGGGGAACATCCGCGCGAGCGTCGCCACCTCCATCGCCGTGATCGCCGTGCTGCGCAGCGGGGCGGGCATGAGCCCGATGCCGACGCGCACGCGTTCGGTCCACGCCAGGGCAGCGGCCGCCGAGGCGAGTCCGGACTGCTTGAAGCAGTCCTCCCACACCCAGAGGTCGTCGAGGCCGGCGTCCTCCGCCGTCGTCGCGAGCCGCCGCAGGCTCTCGGGTGCGTGGGTGGGCACGAACGCGATACCGAGCCGTGGTGTCGTCATCCCGTCATCGTGCACCGTGGCACCGACAGTCAGCCGTCGCGGCTCGGGGCGCCGGGGGTGTCGTCGGCCGCGTCAGCTCCGATGTCGGCGATCGTTCTGGTTCTGGTTCTGGTTCTGGTGCTGGTGCCGGTGCCGGTGCCGGTGCCCGCGTCGGTGTCTGGGCCGGCGAGGAACGCGAGCTGCGCCGCGACCGACTGCCGGGCCGCCCCGCGGACCGTGGGGTCGACGTCGGCGTAGACCCGCGCGACCATCTCGTCGACCGCGCCCGGTGCGTCCGGGGCCAGGCCGAGCGTGGTCAGCGCGGCCCGCACCTGGGCGAGACGGTCGTGACGGTGCTCCCGGTACGCGCGAACGCGTGCCGCGAGGTCGTCGACGACCGGTCCGTGGCCCGGGAGGCCGGCCACCGGTCCCAGGCCGCCCGAGACGGCCTCGATCGCGTCGAGGCTCGCGAGGTAGGCGCCGAGGGACCCGTCGGGCGCCGCGATCACCGTCGTCCCCGCCCCGAGCACCGTGTCACCCGTGAGGATCGTCGTGCCCGACGGCGCCCGCGCGCCCTCGTCCGCCGCGGTCCCGGAGCCCGCGGCGGCGGGGCCCGCGGTGCCGGAGCCCGCCGGGCCCGGGTCCGCCGTGCGGCGGGCGCGGTCGTCGGTCGAGGCGACCGGGCCGTCGTCGGGCAGGACGAGGCAGACCGAGTCGGCGGTGTGGCCGGGCGTGGCGAGGACCACGACCCGCAGGCCCGCGGCCTCGATCACCTCGCCGTCGCGCAGCGGCGCGCCGCCGTGGCAGTGGTCCGGGTCGGCGGCCCGCACGGGGGCGCCGGTGCGCGCGCGCAGGCCGGGGGACCCGGCCGTGTGGTCGGCGTGGCGGTGGGTCACGAGCACGAGCTCGACCGGCCCGGCGGCGGCGAGCGCGTCGAGGTGGGTCGCGTCGTCGGGCCCCGGGTCCACGACGACGCACGACGCCGAGCCCGGCGCGCGCAGCACGTACGAGCGCGTGCCGTCGAGCGTCATGGGGCCGGGGTTGTCGGCGCGCAGGACGGCGGCGAGGCGCGTGACGGGCGTCGGGGCGCTCATGTCACGCGCGGTGCCGCAGGACCGCCGGGCGGCCCTCGTCGTCCCACTGGGCGAACCGCGCGTCGATCAGCGGCGCGACGAGCTCGTACGTCTCCCACGTGTCCGGGACGCGGTACACGTCCTCGGGCTCCCCGTCGCCGGGGCTCACGGCGTCCACGTAGTCCTCGAGGTAGAGGCCGGCGTCGCCCTCGTCCTCGTCGTCGCCCGCGTAGTAGGCGCTCGCGAACGCGGTGCCGATGTCGTCGAGGTCGTGGTCGACGAGCTTGCCGTCGCACGAGTCGTGCACGAACGCGCCCGGCGTGACGGTGCGCTCGCGCAGCGCCGCGAGCTCGTCCGCGGAGTCCTCCTCGAGCTCCGGGGACGTGTGCCCCGCGAGCACCGCCCACGCGAGGAACATGCCGATGTGCGTCGCCCCCGCCTCGGGACCGGCCTCGGGCGGGTAGCCCTCGCCGCCGGAGTGCCAGGACGCGTCGTCGTACTTCGTGCTCATGCGCGCGACGCTACCGCCTCCCACCGACGCCGCCGCGCCCCGGCCCCGACGCCGCCGCCGACCACGACGCCGCTCCGCGTCGAGCACGACCTTGCTGTCGTGACGGGCGCCTTGGCGACAGCAACGTCGTGCTCGGCGGGAGGGTCAGACGGCGAGCTCGCCCGCGAGGAGCTCGAGCGTGCGCGCGCGGCCCGGCGTCGTGTCGAGCGCCTCGTCCGCGCGGGACGCGGCGACGGGCACGACCATGACCTCGTCCACGCCATGGCGCTCGGCGAGCCGACGGACCTCGGCCGCCGCGGCGTCGGGCGTGCCGACGGCCCAGCGGCGCAGGCTGTCCTCGACCATCTCCCCGGCCGCGCCGTCGAGCGGCGCGGCCTGCGCCTCCTCGACGGTCTCGAGCGCGGTGAGCGCCTGCCCGGTGCGCAGGCGCGCCATCATGCGGGCCTGGGGGAGTGCCCGGGCGCGCGCCTCGTCGTCGGTCTCCGCGACGACGGCGTTGAGGGTGAGGAACGTGCGGGGCTCGGGGAACGCCTCGCTCGGGCGGTAGCCCTCGCGGTACAGGGCGAGGATCTCGTCGATGCCCTGGCCCGAGAAGTGGTTCGCGAACACGTACGGCAGGCCGAGCTCGGCCGCGAGGCGCGCGGAGTAGTCGCTCGACCCGAGCAGCCAGACCGTCGGGGTGCCGTCCGCGGCGGGCGTCGCGTGCACGTCGTAGACCTGCCCGCTCGTGAGGCGCAGCGTCGCGCCCTGCGGGCTCATGAGCGCGAGGATGTCCGTGACGTGCTGGGGGAAGCGGTCGACGTCGGCCGTCGGGCCGGTGATGCGCAGGAGCTGCGTGACGACCGGGTCCGAGCCGGGCGCGCGGCCGAGGCCCAGGTCGACCCGCCCCGGCGCGATCGCCTCGAGCGCCGCGAACTGCTCGGCCACGACGAGCGGCGCGTGGTTGGGCAGCATGACGCCGCCCGAGCCGACGCGGATCCGGTCCGTCACCGACGCGGCCGCGGCGATCATCACGGGCGGGGTCGAGGCCGCGACCGCGGGCATGTTGTGGTGCTCGGCGAACCAGTAGCGCTCGAAGCCGAGCCGGTCGGCGAGGCGGACCAGGTCGAGCGACGCTCGCACCGCCTGGGTGCTGGACTGGCCCGAGCGGACGGGCACGAGGTCGAGGACGGACAGGCGGGGGGTCTGGGTGCTCACCCTGGTGCCAACCGGCCACCCCCGTGCCTCATTCCCCGGGGCGACCGCGCACGCCTGCCAGGATGGTCGCCATGGACGTCCCCTCGATGATCATGGGCGCCGCCGTCGCGTCCGTCGCCTGGATCGTGCTCGTGCCCTGGGGCCGCCTCAAGGAGCTGCGCGAGCGCGATCAGGCGGAGCGCACCGAGGACTGACCGCCGGGCAGCGGAGTCCGCAGCCCGCTCGCCCGGTGGACCGGGCTCGTCACCGCGGTGCGCACGGCGTCCTCGGAGCCGACGACGCGCACGAACGACTGCGCGCGCGTCACCGCCGTGTACAGCAGCTCGCGCGTGAGCAGCGGCGAGGTCGCGGGCGGCAGGACGAGCGTGACCCGGTCGAACTGGCTGCCCTGCGCCCGGTGGACCGTCATGGCGTGCACGGTCTCCACGGGCGGCAGCCGGTGCGTGCGCACGCGCAGCGGCGCGCGCGGGTCCCCGAACACGGCGACGACCCCGCCCGAGGGCTCCGCGACGAGCACGCCGGTGTCGCCGTTGTAGAGGCCGACGTCGGCGTCGTTCGTCGTGACGAGCAGGGGCCGCCCGGCGACCCACGGGGAGTCGGTCGCGTGGTGGCCGGTCGCCTCCTCGACCCACGCCTCGACCTGCGCCGCCCACCGGCCGCGCCCCGCGGGCCCGCGCCGGTGCGCCACCATGACGCGGTGCCGCGCGAGCGCGTCGAGCGCGGCGGCGGCGTCCCCGGCGCGCGCGGCCTCGACGAGCAGGGTCCCCGCCGCGACGGCGTCCGCGCGGACCGCGGCCAGCACCGCGTCGTCGGGCTCGTCGTCGGGCGCCCCGAGGAACTCCACGGACCCGTGCCCCGCGCGCAGCAGGGCGAGCGTCGCCTCCGCGTCCTCGGCCCGGATCGCGGCGGCGAGCGGCAGGATCTCCGAGTCGCGGTCCTGACGGTGGACGGTGCGCAGCCGGACGACGCCGTTGCCGAGCACCGCCCGGTCGTCGACCTCGCCGTCGGCGGGCGGCGGCGCGTCGGCCAGCGCGGTCTCGGCCGCCGCGAGCACGACCGGTGCGGTGGCCGGGGGCGTGACGGGCTCGCGGTGCACGAGGTCGCCGAGCACGGCGCCGGCCTCCACCGAGGCGAGCTGGTCCGGGTCCCCGACGAGCACGAGCCGCGCGTCGGGCCGCAGCGCCTCGAGCAGCCGCGCCATGAGCGGCAGCGCGACCATCGACGTCTCGTCGACGACGACGACGTCGTGCGGCAGGTGGTGGTGCGCGTCGTGGCGGAACCGGGTGCTGCTGCCCGGCCGGTACCCGAGCAGGCGGTGCAGCGTCGTCGCGACGGGAGTCCCGACGCGCGCGCGGTCGGCCGCGTCCCCGAACCCGGCGACGACCTCGCGCACCGCCTCCTGGAGCCGTGCGGCGGCCTTCCCGGTCGGCGCGGCGAGCGCGACGCGCAGCGCCGTGCCCTGGTCGGCCGGGGCGTTCGCCCCCGTGCGCGACGGAACGGGCGCCACCGCGGCCGCGGGGCGGGCAGCGTTGTGCGGGACGGCGTCGTGCAGGACGGCGAGCAGCCGCGCGACCGTCGTCGTCTTGCCCGTGCCGGGGCCACCCGTGAGGACGGTGAGCCGGCGCGTGGCGGCGTGCGCGGCGGCGAGCCGCTGGCGCGTGTCCTCCGCCGCGGGGAAGAGGCGGGCCAGCGCGGCGTCGAGACGACCGGCGTCGACCGGCAGGTCGGGCGCCGCGAGCCGGCCGTCGACGTCGTGCCGGACCGCGAGCTCGTCGCGCCAGTAGCGGTCGAGGTACAGCGCGCCCCCGACCCAGCGCGCGGGGCGGTCGGGCGCGCCGTCGACCCCGACGGCGACGAGCGGGCTGCGCGCGACGGCGTCGGCCCACGCGGTGCGGTCCGGCCACGGCAGGTCGGCGGCGTCGGTCCGGGCGGCCTCCTCGTCCTCGGGCAGCGCCAGGGAGCCGAGGTCGTCGAGGCGCACGCACACGGAGCCGCTGCGCACGGCACGGACGGCGAGCGCGACGGCGAGCAGCACCCGGTCGTCGTGCTCGCCCGTGAGCCGGCCGAGCCGCAGCGCGACGCGCACGTCGGCGGCCGAGACCACGCGCGCGACGTTGAACGGCGCCAGGCCCGTCGGCACGCCGACGGCGAGCCGCGGGTCGCCCTCGTCGACCGTGTCGCCCGCAGGAGGAGCGGTGGGCCGGAGCGCCGACCCGGGAGTGGTCGTGGTCATGCGCGACCTCCGTCGAGCAGGGCGGACAGGGCGACGACGAGCCCGGGCGGCGGGCTCCAGGCGACGACGCCGTACGGGGTGCCGTCGGGGCCGCGGGGCGTGTCCGGGCCGGCCATGCCGCGCACGAAGAGGTACGCCCCGCCGGCGAGGTCGCGGTCGGGTTCGTAGTCGCGCACGCGCCACCGCAGGTAGCGGTGGAGCGCGACGAGGTAGAGCACGAGCTGCAGCGGGTAGTGCGAGGCGAGCATCGCGTCGCGCATGGCGTCGGGGTGGTAGTCGCCCACGGCGAGCGGGACCCCGAGCGGCCCGACGCGGTTCGTCTTGTAGTCGACGACGAGGTACCGGCGGCGGCCGCCCGGATCCCCGTCCGGAGCGCCGTCGGGACCCGGGGCGGGCACGCGCAGCACGGCGTCGATCGAGCCCGTGAGGTAGCCGCGCAGCGGGACGCCGCCGGTGCTCGTGCCCGTCTCGGACTCGTCGGCCAGCGCCGCCAGGAGGTCGGGGTATCGGGCGAACGCGTCGTCGGCGGGCAGGTGCGCCCGCAGGACGTCCGCGAGGTCGCGCAGCGTCGCGGGACGCACGCCCTCCGTCTCGTCGCCCCCGGCGAGCGGGAGCTCGAACTCGAGCTCGGGCAGCCGGTCCCGCGGGTCGACGTCGGCGAGCGTGAGCCCGCCCGCGATCGGGCCGAGCGGCGTGCGCAGCGACAGGCCGAGCGCCGTCGCGAGCGCGACGGGCTCGACGCCCGGCACGCGGACCGTCGCCGCCTGCGCGCAGCGGGCGCGCACCTCGGCGTCGAGGTCGTCGGCCGCGGTGTCGACGTACTCGAGGATCTCGTGCACGAGCGTGCCGAACGCGGTGCCGCCCGGCTGCCCCTCGTACGGGGACGGCACGTCCGCGCCGGGGCGCGGGGCCGAGGTCGAGGACGCGGGCGCGGGCGCGGCGGTGTCGTCGTCGGTGGTCTCCTCCGGCTCGTCCTGCACGCCCGGGTCCTCGGGCTCGCTCTCGATCCCGCCGACCGGGCCGTGGTGCGCGGCCGCGGTCAGGGCCGAGTACGACGCCCGACGCCATTCGCGGTCCGGGAGGTGGGCCGCGGTCGCGAGCGCGAGGTCCGTGCCCGACCGGGTGCCGGGCGACCAGCGCTCGCCCTTCGGCCGCGCGTCGACCTGCTCGACGACGACCGTCCCGCCCGACCGCGCCGCGACCGCCTCGAACGCGGACCGGACGGCGTCGTCGCGCATCGCGTCGGGCCGTGCGTGGCGCCCGGGCTCGCCGCCGAGCATCCGGTCGGCGAGCAGGAGGCGGGTGAGCGGTCCCGATCCGGTGCTGCGCTTCGTGGGGGTCCAGTGCACGACGACCTGGTGCCGAGCCCGGGTGAGCGCCACGTACAGCAGGCGCAGGTCCTCGCCGAGCTCTTCGTCGCGCCAGCGCGCCTTGGCGTCCACGAACCCGGGGGAGCCGACCCCGCCGAGGTGCAGCACGCGCTGCCCGTGGTCGTCGTGGAACGCGAACAGCTCCTGGTCGTCGGGCTCGAACCGTTCCCACCCGAACGGGACGTAGACGACGCCGAACTCCAGACCCTTCGCGGCGTGCACGGTGACGACCTGCACGGCGGCGGCGTCGGTCTCGAGACGGCGGGTGCGCTCGTCGGTGAAGACCGTCCCGACCTCGGCGATCCGGGTCCGGAGCCAGGCCGTGAGCGCGGCCGTGCCGAGCCCCTCGGTCGTCGCGGCCTCGTGCAGCGCCTGCGTGACGTGGCGCAGGTCGGTGAGGTAGCGCTCGCCGTCGGCGCGCGCCATGACACGGGCCGTCGCCCCGCGCCGTGCGGCGACCTCCGCGACCGCGGCCACGCCCCGGTCGGCGAGCAGGTGCGCCCAGGCCCGGACCGTGTCGCCGAGCTCGTCGTGGTCCGCGTCGTCCGCCGTCGCGAGGCGCTGCGCGTCCCAGCCGACGAACGGGGTGAGGGCGAGCGCCGTCGCGCGCCGGTGGAGGCCCGGCTGCTCCAGCGCCGCGAGGAGCGTGAGCCAGTCCTGCGCCGCGGCCGACCCGAACACGCTCGACGGCCCGGAGACGACCGCGGGCACGCCCAGCGCGACGAGCGCCGAGCGCACCGCCTCGGCCTGCGCGTTCGTGCGCGTCAGCACGGCGACGTCGCGCGGCTCGAGCGGGCGCCAGCGCGCCGCGTCGCCCGCCGCCCCGCCGACGTCGTCGCGCACGCGGTCGCCCCCGCCGGACGCGGTGCCGAGACGGCTCGCGACGTCGGCCGCGACGTCCTTCGCGAGCAGGCCGCGCGCGTCCGGGGCCGACGGCGCCGACGAGGCGCCCAGCCGGTAGGCGCGGCGCGTCACCTGCCGCAGCCGCACCGGCGCGCCGCCGGAGAACCGCGCCTCGGGGTGCGCCGCGTCGACCGGGCGCACGACGATGCGCGGGTCGCCGAGCGCCGTCTCGCCGAGCAGCGCGTGCAGGCCTGCGAGGAGCGGGCCGTCGCTGCGCCAGCTCGTGCTGAGCGTCGCGGTGTCCGTCGCGTCCTCGACGGCCTGCAGGTACGTCACGACGTCCGCGCCGCGGAACGCGTAGATCGCCTGCTTGGGGTCCCCGATGAGGACGAGCGCGCTGCTCTCGTCGGGCCGCCCGTGGAACGCGGTGCGCAGGATCGCCCACTGCTCGGGGTCCGTGTCCTGGAACTCGTCCACCATGACCACGCGGAACCTCGACCGGACGCGCTGCGTCGCCGTCGCACCGTGCTCCGGGTCGGTGAGGGCGCGGCGCAGCAGGACGAGGAGGTCGTCGTAGTCGAGCAGGTGCATCGCGCGCTTGCGCGCCTCCACCTCGCGGCGGGCGGCGACGGCGACCTCGTACCGCGCCGCGGCCACCGAGCCCTCGGCCGCGTCCGACGGCGCGACCACCGCCCCGTGGTCGCTCACCGCCGCGCGGGCGACCGCGCGCACGTCGCGCGGCGAGAGGATCGGCTCGCTCTGGTCGGCGAACCGCCGCACGTACAGGTCGTCCGTGACCTCCTCGACGAGGTCGGCCACGTCGGGCAGGAAGCTCGTCGCGAGGTCGACGTCGGCCGCCGTCCCGAGCGCGGTGAGCATCTGCTGGCAGAACCCGTGCGTCGTCGTGATCGTCGCGGCGTCGAGCTGGGACAGCGCGACGCGCAGGCGCTCGCGACGGCGGGCGAGCTCGTCGGCGTCGACCGCGGCGAGGAACGTGACGAGCTCGTCGGCGCTGTGCGCCGGGTCGTGGCCACGCAGCGCGCGCTCGGTCGCGACGAGGCGCTCGCGCACGCGGTCGCGCAGCTCCGACGTCGCGGCCCGGCCGAACGTCACGAGCATGATCTCGGGCAGCGCCGCCACGCCCTCGGCGACGTAGCGCGTGGTGAGGGTCGCGATGGTGTGCGTCTTGCCCGTGCCGGCGCTCGCCTCGAGCACGACCGTCCCGCGCGGCAGGTCGCCGAACGGGTCGAAGCGCCGCGGGCTCCCCGCGACGGGTCCGGGCACCGCGGGTCCGGACGCCGCGGCGGGCGTGGCGGGTGCGGACGTCGGGCCGCTCATCGCGCACCTCGCAGCTCGTGCTCCAGCAGGGGGTCCCACACGCGGCGCGCGAGCGCGCCGAGGCGGGTCGGGTCGTCGGGGAAGCGGCCCAGGTCGGCGGTCGTCGCGTGGCCCGCGAGGTCGGGGAGCGCCGGGTCCTGGCCCCACGCGAGCACGACGTACGGGTCCTTGCGCTCGAAGCCCTTGTTCCACGCCCACCCGGCGCGCATCAGGGCGTCGCGCGCGTCGGTGGTGCGCCGCTCCTCGGCGTAGCGGAGCGCGACCTCGGGCAGCAGCGGCAGGGGCTCGCGGGCGGCCTCGTCGCGCAGGGCCACGAGGTCGGCCAGCACGGCGGCCGCCGTGTCGCGGTCGGGCGGCGTGAGCGTCGACCACGCGACCCCCGGGCCGCGGGGCGATCGGCCGATCGCGACGGCGTCCCACGGGCGGTCCGGGTCGCTCACGCGCAGCGCGAGCGCCTGCACCCAGGCGCGCAGCCGGTGCTTCGGCCCGAGCCGCGAGTACTCCGTGCGCACCACGCGCGCGCCGTGCACGCCCGGCACGCTGCCGACGAGCGTGCCGCCGTCCGGGAGGGTGGCCCGCACGTCGACCGTCTCGGCGGAGCTCAGCACGTCCTGGCTCACGGGACGACCGGCCGCGACGTCGGCCTCGCGCGCGGCCTCGACGGACGCGACCCGGAGCGGCCCCACGGCCCGGACGACCTCCTGGAGCGCCGACCGGCCGAGCTCGCGCGGCGGGACCTGGCCGCGGCGCCACTCGGCCTGCATCGCGCGGTTCGGGTCGACGCCCGCGAGCGCGGCCCGCAGCACGCGGTCGCCCACGCCCCAGCCCGCGAGCCCCGTGAGGGAGAGGGGCAGCCGGTCCTCGACGTCCTCCTCCTCCAGCACGAGACCCACGTCGAGCGTGTGCTGCGCGAACCAGCGGGGTGCGTTCTCGAGCAGGCGGACCAGGTCGTCGAGCTCGACGTCGGCGCGGCGCCCGGTCGCCGTGGGCGACCCCGGTCCTTCCACGGAGCCGACGGCGGCACCGTCCGGCAGCGAGAGCGGTGCGCCGACGAGCGCCCCGACCGGCTCACGCTTCTCGCGCGCCTGGCGGGCCCCGGCGAACGCCGCGTCGTCGTGGCTGAACGGTCCGGGGACGCCGAGCGCGCCCGGCGTGAAGTTCCGCTCGTCGACCGTCTGGAGCGGGTGCTGCACGACGACGTGCTCCCGCGCGGGGCGCCCGTCGGCCGTGGTGGCCACCCGGTCCAGCGCGTCGAGCAGCTCCGCCACGGGCACCGCGGGCGGGCGCGGCGCCCCGGTGCGCTCGTCGGCACCCGTGTGCACGACGACGAGGTGGTCGCCCGCCGCGGCGACGGCGTCGAGGAAGATCTGCCGGTCCTCGCTGCGCGCGTCGCGCTCGCCGATCTCGGGGTGCCGGGCGAGCAGGTCGTCGCCCGCGGGCGCGGCGGTGCGGGGGAACACGCCGTCGTCGAGCCCGAGGAGGCAGACCACCCGGTGCGGCACGGAGCGCATCGGCTCGAGCGAGCACACGGTGAGCGCGCCCGTGCGGAACCCGGCGCGCGTCGGGCGCCCGGCCAGGCGGTCGTCGAGCAGCGCCCGCACGTCCGCGAGCCGCAGCGCGACGCCGCCGTGCGCGGCACCCGCCGCCCGCACGTCGCCCAGCACGCGGCGTGCGGAGCCGATCTGCCACGCCTCCGTCGGCGGCGCCTCCGCCAGGAGCGTGAGCGCGCGGTCGAGGGTGTCGAGCCAGTGCGCGAGCGGGTGCACGCCGTCGAGGCCGCGCAGGATCTCCGTGAGCCGCGCGACGAGCTCCGCGAGCCGGCCCGCGAGGTCCACGTCCGTCGAGCCGACGTCGTCCAGCGGGAGCGCGGGCCCGACGAACCGGGCGTCCTCGTCGGCCATCGCGGCGCCGAGCAGGATGCGGTCGAGCGCCGCGTCCCACGTGCCCTGCCGCACGTGCTCGTCGATCCCGAAGCGGGCACGCCGCTCGCCGTCCTCGCCCCAGTGGACCCCCGCCTCGACGGCCCACTGCCGCAGGCGGTCGACGTCGTCGTCGGAGAAGCGGAACCGGCGGCGGACCGGGCCGCTCGCCGCGAGGTCGAGCACCTCGGACGCCGTGACGCGGCCGTCCGCGAGGCGCAGCAGCGTGGCGAGCAGCGCGAGCACGGGGTTGGTGGTCCCGGCGCCGCGGTCCGCGAGGCTGACCCGCAGCCGCTGGCCGGGGTGCGCGTCGTCGCCCAGCTCAGGGACGGCGCCGAAGGTCGCGGTGACGAGCGGCGCGAACGTCTCGACGTCGGGGCACAGCACGATGACGTCGCGCGCCTGGAGCGTCGGGTCGGCGGAGAACAGGCCGACGAGCGTCTCGCGCAGCACCTCGACCTGCCGGGCGCGGCCGTGGCACGCGAGCACCTGCACGGAGCGGTCCGTCGGGTCCAGCACGTGCGCGCCGTCCGGATCGTCGGCCCGCAGCGCGGACTGCAGCGCGCCGAGCAGGGTCGGCGGCGGGGGCGCCGCCTCGTGGTGGGTCTCGCGCGCCTCGCCCGTGGCGAGCCGCAGCTGCAGCTCGACCGTGTCCCGGCCGGTGGACGCGAGGAACGGGTGGCGCGCGAACGTCGGCAGGTCCGCGCGACGCCGGACGGGCGCGCCCGCGCGGTCCGAGCCCGAGTCCGCGTCGCCCTTGGAGGGGTCGCCGGCGGACGCGGCGACCGTCGCCCACAGCGCCGGCGAGGGGTGCACGAGCCACAGGTGGACGTCGCGGTGCGCGGCGAGCGCGCGCAGGACCCGGAGCTCGTCCTCGGGGAGCCGCGTGGGCCCGAACACGGACAGCCGCGGCGGCAGGTCGACGGCCGCCGGGTCCGCGTGCAGCGCCGCGACCGCCTCCGTCACGCGCCGTGCCGGGTCCGTCGCCGGGACGCGCTCCACCAGGCGGCGCCACAGCTCGGGCTGCCACGCGAGGTCGTCCGGCGCGACGGCGGTCCCCGTGACCGGGGCCGACCACGCGAGCACGACCTCGGGCCGCTGGCGGGCGTAGTCGACCAGGAGGTCCGCGAGCCGTCGCGCGAGCGTGAGCCGCCGGCCCCGCCGCACCTCGTCGCTCGGGTCGCCGACGTAGCGCGCGAGCGGCGCCGCCCAGGGCTCGGCGAGGTGCGCGTCGAGCACCTCGAGCACCGACCACGCGAGCCGCTCGGGCCGCCACGGGTCGTCGTCGGGGTCGAGGTCCGTGAGGTCGGCCACGACCTGCTCGACGAGCCGCCGCGGGCCCCGGAAATCCACGTTCGCGCAGATCCCCGCCGTCTCGCCCGCGCCCAGGTGGTGCGAGAGCCGCTGCGCGAGCCACCGCTCCACCCCGCGCGTCGGGACCGCCACGACGTCCGGCGTGAACGGGTCCGCCGGGACCTCCGCGAGCACGGCGGCGAGCGGCGCCACGAGCGCCTCGGCACGCTCGGAGCGGTGCACGTGCAGCAAGAGGACCCCTGTCGATGGTGGTGGCGTGATCATGTGCCCGGCCCGTGGCCGTGCGCTATGAGGAATCTACGAGGTGCGACCCACACCGTCGAACCGCCGTCCACAGGCGGCCCGGGGACTACGGTGTCCGCACCGCACGCGCGCGGAGGCCGCGGCGGAATCAGCACCCGAGGGAGGACCGATGCGGCAGCGGAGGACGACGGCCGTGCTGTGCACGATCGCCGACGGCGCCTCGCCGGGCACCGTCGCGGCCGCGTGTCGCGGCGCGCTCCTGGCGCTGCGCGACCGGGTGGCACGGCTCCAGGTCGACGTGTACTCCGACGAGCCGTGGCCACCGGACGCGACCGACGCGGTGCATGCCTTGGAGGAGCTGTGCCGCGCACGACGCGGACGCCTCGCCCGGCGCTTCGGGTGGGAGCCCCCGATCTCGCTCGAGCTCGACCCGCGCGACGACCGCGAGCTCGACCTCGCCCTCGCCGTCGCCCCCTTCACGATCTGCGGCTCGGGCTTCGACGAGCACTGGACGCTGCTCTGGGACGTGAACGACACCGGGACGTCGGTGAGCTTCCTCCTGCTGCCGCACGAGCTGGACGCGGTCCGGTCGCACGTCGCACGGTCGGGCGGCCGCCCGGAGGACGTCGTCGTGCTGGGCGACCGTCGCGGCTGACACGATCGCGCTTCGCGCGGCTCAGCCGCGCCGTGCCACGAAGACCCACTCGCGACCCGGGCGGTCGGGCGCGTCCCGGACGTCCACGACCTCGAACCCGCACGCCACGAGCGACGTCTCGACCTCCCCGCGCTCCCGGAAGCGCAGCGTCGAGTCGGAGTGGAGCGTGGTGCCGTCGGGCAGCACGGTCGTGTCGTGGAAGGACACGAAGGGGAGCGACACGTCGGTGAGGTCGGTCCAGGACTCGACCGGGCCGACGTCGGGCACGTCCACGCGCGTGGTCGTCGCCTCGCGGACCCACCCCTCCCAGGCCCGACGGGCGGGCACGCGGGTCTCGAGCACCAGCCACCCGCCCGGCACGAGCGCGTCGTGGACGCCCCGCAGCGTCGCGGCCCACGCGTCGTCGGTGAGGAACACCTGGGCGACGTTCGCCGTCATCGTCGCGAGGTCGACCTGGAGCGGGGGGAGGGCCGTCGCGTCGCCGTGCAGCCAGCGCACGCGCTCGGCGCCTGGCTTCGTGCGGGCGACGTCGAGCGACGCACCCGCCGGGTCGAGGCCGACCACCTCGACGCCGCGCTGCGCGAGCAGGCACGCGAACGTCCCGGTGCCGCACCCGACGTCGAGCACTCGGCGCGCGCCCAGCTCGTCGACGATCGCGACGTAGGCGTCGAGGTCGGACCGGTCCGGGTCGAGCGGGTCGTAGAGGGCGGCGAGGCGGGGGTCGTCGAAGAGGGCGTCGGGCACCCGACGACGCTACGAAAGCTCACGCGACCGGTCCACCCGATCCTGGGAAGCCCCCGGTGCCGACCAGGCCCCTCCTGCCCGCCGAGCAGGTGGTCGTGGCCCGTCCCGGCGCCGGGACGAACCGATACCGCCTGCTCGGCGGGAGGCGGGGGGTCAGGAGTTCAGCGCCTGGGCGACGTCCTCGATGATGTCGTGCGGGTCCTCCAGGCCCACCGACAGGCGCACGGTCGTCTCCGCGATCCCGACGGCGGCGCGGCCCTCGGGGCCGAGCTTGCGGTGGGTCGTGGTGGCCGGGTGCGTGACGAGGGACTTCGCGTCGCCGAGGTTGTTCGAGATGTCGACGACCTGGAGCGCGTCGAGGAACGTGAACGCGCGCTTCTTCGCCGTCTCGGGGTCGGTGCCCTCGGGCACGGCGAGGTCGAACGTCACGACGGTCCCGCCGCCGCTCTGCTGCGACCGCGCGAGCTCGCGCTGCGGGTGCGACGCGAGGAACGGGTAGCGCACGCGGCCGATCCCGGGGAGCTGCTCCAGCGCCTCCGCGACCTGCGCCGCCGCGGCGTTCTGCGCGGCGACGCGCACGGGCAGCGTCTCGAGGCCCTTGAGCAGCACCCACGCGTTGAACGCCGAGAGCGACGGCCCGGTGTTGCGGATGAAGGTCTGCACCGGGCCGGTGACGTACTCCTCGGTCCCGAGGATCGCGCCGCCGAGCACGCGGCCCTGCCCGTCGATGTGCTTGGTCGCCGAGTAGACGACGACGTCGGCCCCGAGCTCGAGCGGCCGCTGCAGCAACGGCGTCGCGAACACGTTGTCGAGCACGACGACCGCGCCGGCGGCGTGCGCGAGCTCGCTCACGCGCCGCGCGTCGACGATGTCCTGCATGGGGTTGGACGGCGTCTCGAAGAACACGACGTCCGCGGGGGTGGACAGCGCCTCCTCCCACTGCGACAGCACGTGGCCGTCGACGTAGTCCGTCCGCACGCCCCACTTCGCGAAGATCTCGTCGAAGATGACGAGGCTCGACCCGAACAGCGCGCGCGCCGCGACGATGCGCGACCCGGACCGCACCAGCGCGGCGAGCGCCGTGAACACGGCGGACATGCCGGACGCCGTCGCGTAGCACGCCTCCGCACCCTCCAGGAGGCGCAGGCGCTCCTCGAACGTGTGCACGGTCGGGTTGCCGTAGCGTGAGTAGACGAACCGGTCGAGCTCTCCCTTGAACGCCGCCTCGGCGTCCGCCGCACGGTCGTACGTGTAGCCCTGCGTGAGGAACAGCGCCTCGGACGTCTCCTGGAACTCGGTGCGCGCGTGGCCGCCGCGCACGGCGAGCGTCGCGGGACGGGCGCTCGCGGGCAGGGGCTTGCGGCCGGAGCCGCCGGGCACGACCGCGCTCATCGGGCGGCCTCGTCGAACGTCGTGGTGGGCAGCCCGCGGACCTTCCAGCCCTCGACGTCCCGCAGGCCCGAGAACCCCTGGGCGCCCTCGAAGCCCTCGAGCACGTTGTACGACGGCCCGAGCCCGGCGGCCGTGGCCGCGCGCGCCGCGCCGATCGACCGCTGGCCCGAGCGGCACAGGAACACGACGGGGCGCTCGTCGCCGGGGGTCAGGCCTGCTTCGACGAGCCGGTCGAGGAACCGCGGGTTGGGCCCCGCCGGGGTCACCCACTCGTCGAACAGGACGTCGCGGCCGAGCTGAGTGGCGTCGGGCACGCCGATGGTGCGCCACTCGCCCTCGGTGCGGACGTCCACGAGCACGGCGCGCTCGTCGTGCGCGAGCAGGTCCCATGCCTGCTGCGGGGTGAGGTCGCCGGCGTAGCCGACGGCGGGACGCGCCTCGGGGGGTGCCGGCCAGGGTGCCGACGCCTGCTGGGACTGGTCGCTCATGAGAGTCCTCCTCCATCGATCGTGGCAGTAGCACCCTGCGCCCGGCCGCCGAGGCGGTCCGGGGGGTTGCTGCGGCGTCGACGTGCCACGTCACTCGGCCGCTCCGGATGGTTGGCTCGGATCGTACGCCACGCGTCCGACGTGCGGAACGCCCGTCTCGGGGAGCGGCCCGTGAGGGGTGCCCGACGCCGCGCGGCTCCGCTAGCGTGGCCGCGCGGCCGGGCGGGGGTCCCGGCGGGCGGGGGGAGTCGATGCAGACGGGACGAGCACGCGCTGCGGGCGCGGGCGTGGCGGCGGTCGTCGTCGCGGCGGGCGCTTGGTGGTGGGCCGCGTCCGGCGGGGAGGAGCCCCCGCAGGGTGTCGTGAGCGTGGGGCCCGTCGGGGACGATGCCGCGCGGACGCCCGGGGAGCGGCCGTCCGTCCACCCGGTTCGCCCCGAGGGCGAGCGACCCGACGACGAGCGGCCCGACGGCGAGCGGCTCGACCCGCCCCCGCCGTCGTCGGACGGGGCCGCGGCGCACCGGGGCGAGCCGGTCGACCTGGCCGATCACACGGTCGGCGGGTACGAGGGCTGGTGGAGCTCCGACGGGAACGGCGCGGCGTGCGACGCCTACGCCGACGCGCACCCGGAGGTCGTGCTCGCGAGCACCCGCACGGGCGCGGTGATCGAGGCCCACACGCGCGGTGTGCGCCTCCAGCGCCCGCCGGCGACACCGCCGGGCGACCCGGCGCGGTGGCCGGCCGACTCGGTCGTCGTGCTCGACGCCGGCACGGGGGAGGTGCTCGAGTCGTTCGCGGTCGACGAGTCGGGGTGGCGCCTGGAGACGCCCGTGGGCTGCGTCCCGCCATCCGAGACGCCGTGACCACCGGTTGACACGCCACCGTGCGCGCGGACATCCTGGTGTGCAGGTCATGAGTGCCAGCGCGAAACCCCGGTTTGCTGGCCGGCAACCCTCCTCTCGCGGCGGGGTGCCCCGGGTGACGACCAGGCCGCACGCCGACCGGCGGGCGGCAAGCGCGGGGAGGTTCTCCCCGGACGACCCTGGAGGACTGTGCCATGACTGCTCTCGCGGACGTCTCGTGTCCCACCGACGCCCCGGCCCCTGACCTCGCGGCGCTCGCCGACGCGCCCGCGCTCCTGCCCGTCGTCGGCGGGGACACGCTCGTCCCGCTCGTCGACGGCCGCAGCGTGCCGTACGCGAACCTCGACGTCGCGGCCTCGGCCCCGGCGCTGCGCTCGGTCGCGGACCGCGTGACCGAGGTGCTGCCGCTCTACGCGAGCGTGCACCGCGGCGCGGGCTACCTCTCGCAGGTCTCCACGGCGCTCTACGAGGCGTCGCGCCGCACGATCGGCGCGTTCGTCGGCGCGCGCGAGGACGACGTCACGGTCGTCACGCGCAACACGACCGACTCGCTCAACCTGCTCGCGGGCTGCGTCCCGGCGAACGCGGACGGCACGCCCGGGCGCGTGCTCGTCCTCGACGTCGAGCACCACGCGAACCTGCTGCCCTGGCAGCGCGCCGGCGGCGCGACGGTCCTCGCGGGCGGCGCGTCCGTCGCGGAGACGCTCTCGGGCCTGCGCACCGAGCTCGCGCGCTTCCCGTACGCGCTCGTCGCCGTGACCGGCGCCTCCAACGTCACGGGCGAGTCCCTGCCCGTCGCCGAGGTCGTCCGCGCCGCGCACGACGCGGGTGCGCGCGTCGTGCTCGACGGCGCTCAGCTCGTCCCGCACCGCGGGTTCTCGCTCGCCGCGTCGGGCGTCGACTACGTCGCGTTCTCGGGGCACAAGACCTACGCGCCGTTCGGCGCGGGGGCGCTCGTCGGGCGGCGCGACTGGCTCGACGCGGGCACCCCCTACCTCGCGGGCGGCGGCGCCGTGCGCCAGGTCGCGGTGACCGGGACGCAGTGGCAGACGGCGCCCGCACGCCACGAGGCCGGCTCGCCGAACGTGGTGGGCGCTGCGGCGCTCGCGGCGGCGTGCGACGCGCTCGCCGCGCTCGACCCGACCGACCTGCACGCGCACGAGGCGGCGCTCCGCGCGGCCCTCGTCGCGGGCCTGGAGGCGGTCCCGGGTGTCCGGGTCGTGCGCGTGTGGGACGACGCCGTCGACCCGGTCGGCGTCGTGACGTTCGCCGTCGAGGGCCACGACCCGGGCCTCGTCGCCGCCTACCTCTCGGCCGAGCACGGCATCGGCGTGCGCGACGGCCGGTTCTGCGCGCACCCGCTGCTCGCGCGCCTCGGCTACGACGCGGGCGCGATCCGCGCCTCGGTGGGCGTCGGGACGACCGGTGCGGACGTCGTGCGTCTCGTCGAGGCCGTGCGCGCGTATGTCGAGCAGGGCCCGACGACCCGGTACGAGGTCGTCGACGGCTGCTGGGCCGTCGTGGACGACCCCCGCCCGGTCCCCGTGGGGTCCGGCCTGGAGGGGCTCTTCGCGACCGCGGCGGCGGGCTTCCTCGCCGACGCGGCGGGCTGCGGGCCGGCCGTCTGACCGGCGTCGACGGCCGACGGCGGAGCCCGTTCACCGGACCGTCGCCGAGCGTTGTCCACCGCGTCGCCGGACCCTCTTGGCGCGGTGTTCCGCGTGTGCTCTGATATGCGCTGTGCTGCACGACGTCGTCCTCTCGGGGCACGGTTTCCGGCTGGAACCGCTGGCCCTGGAGCACGCTGAGACGCTGGCCGGCCTCGTCGACGAGGCGATGTGGTCAGGGATGAGCATCCCCCTGCCCTACGGGGTCGCGGGGATGGCCGATCTCGTGGCCGCGACCCGCGCGGCCCCGGACCTCACGGGCTTCGTCGTGCGCGCCGTCGACCCCGACGGCGCGCCCGGCGCCGTGCTCGGCAGCACCGCGTTCCGCGACCTGTCGCTCGTCGACCGCCGCGTCGAGGTGGGCCGCACGTTCTACGCGCGCTCCACGTGGGGGAGCCTCGTCAACCCCGTGACGAAGTGGCTGCTGCTGCGCCACGCGTTCGAGACGTGGGACGTGCACCGGGTCGGCTTCCGCGTCGACACGCGCAACGAGCGCTCGCTCGGGGCGATGCGCCGTCTCGGCGCCCACGAGGAGGGCGTCATGCGCGGCCACCGCACCGCGCCCGACGGGACGCGCGCCGACTCCGTGCTGTTCTCGATCCTCGCGCCCGAGTGGCCCGGGGTCGAGGTGGGTCTCCTCGCGCGGATCACGGCCCCGCGCGTCGTCCCGGTGCTCGCCCCGGCGCCGTCGGCCGACGTCCGGCCGCTCGCCGCATCCTGACCGTCGCGGCTCCCGGTCGTCGTGTCCTGGTCGTCGCATCCCGGTCGTCGCGCCCCGGGCGAACGGTCCCGAGACGCCACGAGGGCCCCGCCGGAGCGGAGCCCTCGTGAGCAGAACGGTGGAGCACGTCAGCGGTCGAACGCGTCCTTGACGTCGTCGCCCGCCTGCTTGACGTTGGCCTTGGCCTGGTCAGCCTGGCCCTCGGCCTCGAGCCGCTCGTTGTCCGTGAGCTTGCCCGCGCCTTCCTTGAGCTTGCCACCCGCCTCTTCGGCGGCGTGCTTGGCCTTGTCTCCGAGTCCCATGAGTGCTCCTCTCGTCGGTACCTCTCGACCGTAACCACGGTCGGCCGGCTTCGCACGCGGTCGAGCCACCGGGGTGTGGTGGGATGTGCGGGTGCAGCACGAGACCGTCCTCGAAGGCTTCGGCGTCCGCCTCGAACCGCTCGCCGCGACCCACGCGCCGGCGCTCGGCGCCCTCGTCGACGACGGCATCTGGGCGGGCATGTCCAGCGCCGTCCCGCGCGGCACGGAGGCGATGGAGGGCTACGTGCGCGACGCGGTCGCCGCGCCGGGCCGGCTCGCGTTCGCGGTCCTCGGTGCTCCCAGCGCTCCCGGTGCACCCGGTGCGGACGGCGCGACCGCCGACGCCGTGGTCCGTGGCTCGACGTCGCTCTACGAGTGGGTCCCGTCCCAGGGCCGGGTCGAGCTCGGGTCCACGTTCTACGCGCGCGAGTGGTGGGGCGGTACGACGAACCCGGCGTGCAAGTACCTCCTGCTGCAGCACGCGTTCGAGGACCTCGGGGTCGCGCGCGTCGCGCTCCGCGCCGACGCCCGCAACAGCCGGTCCATCGGGGCGATCCGGCGCCTGGGCGCGGTGCCGGAGGGCGTCCTGCGCAGCCACCGCGTGGCGCCCGACGGCTCCCGCCAGGACACCGCCTACTTCTCGGTCCTCCGCGACGAGTGGCCGACCGTCCGCGACGGCCTGCTCGCCCGCCTGCCCTGACGGACCGGCACGCCGAGCACGAGCCTGCGTGGCGTCGAGCACGGGGTAGGTGTCGTCATGCGCTCGAGAACGACATCGACCCCGTGCTCGGCGGCGAGGGTCAGGGGCGGGGGGTGACGCGGCCCGCGAGGTGGAGGCGGCCCTTGCCGTCCCACGCCTGGTAGGTGACGCCCGTGCCCGGGTCGCCCGCGCCGTCGGGCACGGCCGCCGCGACCTGCCCGACGGCGTCCCGCACCTCGGCGGGCACGTCGCCCGCCGGGCGCAGCGCGACGTCGACCGTGCCGGGCAGCAGCACCGGCTTGGCGAACGTGACGGTCCAGTCGTAGGCGTCGCCGCGACCGGGACCCGCCTCGGCGAGCGCCCGCGCCGCGGTGTACATGCCGTGCGCGATGGCCCGCGGGAACCCGAACGCCTTGGCGCCCAGTGCCGAGGTGTGGATCGGGTTGCGGTCGCCCGACACCGCCGCGTACGCGCGGCCCGTCCCCGCCCCGAGCGCCCACCGTGCGGTGGGCAGGGGCGGGACGAACGCGGGCGGGCCGTCGGCGTCGGCCGGGGCGGGGCCGCCCGGGAGGGACGCGCCCTTCGCGAGGTACGTCGAGACGCCCCGGTAGGCGAGCGTCGTCGCGGCCAGCCCGCTCCCCGCGGCGCGCTCGTCGTCCGTGCGCAGCACCGAGACCTCCGTGACGAGGTCCACCTGGACCCCGCGACGGTGCGGGCGCAGGTCCTGCGCCCACGCGCGGACCTCGAGCGCGTCCCCGAGCCGCACCGGGCGCAGCACGGACACCGAGTTCGCGAGGTGCACCATGCCGAGCAGCGGGAGCGGGAAGTCGGTCCGCACCATGACGGCGGTCGCGAGCGGGAACCCCAGCACGTGCAGGTACCCGGCGGGCAGGACGTCCGACGGCGCCTCGCCCACGAGCCGCGCGTACCGCGCGAGGTGCGCGGCGCTGCCGACGTGGCCCGACGCCGCGTCGTCGCCCGTCGGGACGGCCGCGACCCGGTAGGTGACGTCCGGGAGCGTGAGCTCCGTCCGGTCGCCCCGGACGGGCAGCCGGTGCGCCGCCGCGATCCGGCCCGACGCCGCGAGCCCGCGCACGTACAGGCCGCCCAGACCCGGGACGGCGGGCAGCGTCTCGACGCGCGCCGGGGCGCCCGCGGGCGCCGTCACCGGCCCACCACGTTCTGCCCGCACACGCGCAGCACCTGCCCGTTGACGCCCCCGGCCGCGGGCGACGCGAGGAACGCGATCGCCTCGGCCACGTCCACGGGCTGGCCGCCCTGCTGCAGCGACGCGACGCGGCGCGCGACCTCGCGCTGCACGAAGGGGATCGACGCCGTCATGTCCGTCTCGATGAAGCCCGGCGCGACGGCGTTCGCCGTCCCGCCCGGACCGCCCGGCGCCGCGAGCAGGCGGGCGAACGCGCGCGTGTGCCCGATGACGCCCGCCTTCGAGAACGCGTAGTTCGCCTGGCCCCGGTTGCCCGCGATCCCGCTCGTCGAGGCGAGCGAGACGACGCGCGGCGCGGAGGAGAACCCGTTCGCGCCGAGCAGGTACTCCGTGATCCGCAGCTGCGCGGCGAGGTTCACCGCGACCACCGCGTCCCACTTGTCGGGCGACATGTTGGCGAGCAACTTGTCGCGCAGGATGCCGGCGTTGTGCACGAGGACGTCGAGCCCGCCGTGCCGTGCGCGCGCGTGCTCGAGGATCCGGGCGCCCGCGTCGTCGGCGGTCACGTCGAGCTGCAGCGCCGTGCCCTTGATCTCGTTCGCGACCCGGGCGAGCGCCTCGCCCGCCGCGGGCACGTCGACCACGACGACCTTCGCGCCGTCGCGCGCGAGCGTCCGGGCGACCTGCGCCCCGATGCCGCGGGCCGCGCCCGTGACGACGGCGACCTTGCCGGCGAGCGGCTGGTCGAGGTCGGCGGAGGTGCTCCCGGCGGCGCCGTCGGTCGCGCTCGGTCCCACGCGGAGGAGCTGGCCGTCGACGAACGCCGACTTGGCGGACAGGAAGAAGCGGAGGGTCGCGAGGACGCTCGGGCTGTCGACAGGGGCGTCGTCGGTCACCTGGATGCCGTTGGCGGTCGCGCCGTAGCGCAGCTCCTTGGCGACGGACCGCAGGAACCCGTCGACGCCCTCGCGGGCGGCGGCGAGCTCGGGGGAGTCCGTGTCGGCGGGGGCCCGGGAGATCGTCACGACGCGACCGTTCGGCGCGAGGCGGCGGAGCGTCGCCGAGAGCGCCATGACGGGCGCGGACGCGTCCTGCGGCCGCTCGATCCCGCTGAGCACGACGACGACCGCGCCCCAGCGGGTCGTGTCGTCCGGGGTCTGGCGGACGTCGAGGTCCCAGCCGAGCAGGGCCTCGGCGACGAGGTCGGCGTCGTCGCGCACGCCGGGCGTGCCGCCGAGCACGAGCACGGGCCCGACGGTGAGCGGGTCGCCCGCGCGGAAGCGGCGCAGGACCGCGGGGCGCGGGAGGCCGAGCTTCTTGGCGAGCGTCTTCGTGAAGCCGGAGTTGACGGCCTGGACGTAGGAGTCGGTCACGGTGTTCCTCTCGGTCGTCGGGGCGTCAGGCGGCGTCGGTCGCGGGGACGGACTCGAGGATCGCGGCGACGCCGAGGCCCCCCGCGGCGCACACGGAGATCAGCGCACGCGCGGGCGCCCCGGTCTCGGCGGTGCGCTGCGCGAGGAGCTTGGCCGCCGTCGCGACGATGCGCCCGCCGGTCGCGGCGAACGGGTGGCCCGCGGCGAGCGAGGAGCCGTTGACGTTGAGCCGCGAGCGGTCGATCGAGCCGAGCGCGCCGTCGAGCCCGAGCTCGGTGCGGCAGTACTCGTCGTCCTCCCAGGCCTTGAGCGTCGTGAGCACGGTCGACGCGAACGCCTCGTGGATCTCGTAGAGGTCGAAGTCGCCGAGCGTGAGCCCGTTGCGGGCGAGCAGGCGGGGGACCGCGTGCGCGGGGGCCATGAGCAGGCCCTCGTGGCCGTGCACGAAGTCGACGGCGGCGGTCTCCGCGTCGACGACGCGCGCGAGGAGCGGCAGGTCGCGCTCGCGCGCCCACTCGGCCGAGGCGAGGAGGACGGTCGACGCGCCGTCGGTGAGCGGGGTCGAGTTGCCCGCCGTCATGGTCGGGGTGACGCCTTCCAGGCGCTTGCCGTACACCGGCTTGAGCGCGGCGAGCTTCTCGAGCGACGAGTCGGCGCGCAGGTTGTCGTCGCGCACGAGCCCGCGGAACGGAGTGACGAGGTCGTCGAAGAACCCGGCGTCCCACGCGGCCGCGAGGCGCTCGTGGCTCGCGAGCGCGAGCTCGTCCTGCGCCTCGCGCGAGATGTCCCAGCGGGCCGTCGTGATCGCCTGGTGCTCGCCCATCGACAGGCCGGTGCGCGGCTCGTCGGTCGCGGGCGTGAGGGGCGCGAGGTCGGCGGGGCGGACCTTCGCGAACGCCTTGACGCGCTGGCCGAACGTCTTGGCGTGGCTCGCCTCGAGCAGCGCCCGACGCAGGCCCTCGCTCACGGCGATGGGGGCGTCGGACACGGTGTCGGAGCCGCCCGCGACGCCCGACTCGACCTGGCCGAGACGGATCTTGTTCGCGACGGCGATGGTCGCCTCCAGGCCGGTCGCGCACGCCTGCTGGAGGTCGTAGGCCGGGGTCTGCGGGGAGAGCGACGACCCGAGCACCGACTCGCGCACGAGGTTGAAGTCGCGGGAGTGCTTGAGCACGGCGCCGCCGACGACCTCCCCGAGCCGCTCGCCCTGGAGACCGAAGCGCGCGACGAGCCCCTCGAGCGCGGCGGTGAACATCTCCTGGTTGCTCGCGGACGCGTACTTCTTGCCGGCGCGGGCGAACGGGATGCGGTTCCCGCCCACGACCCACGCGTCGCGGGGAGCGCCCGCAGGGGCGTCTTCCCGGGGGGACTGCTCGGGGGTCGGGCGGGGGCTGGTGCTGGTGGCCACTGTGCCTCACTTCCTGTCCGTGCTCGCTGCGCTGCGTTCGGTGCCGGCCCGGGAGAGCGCCTCGGCACGGCGTGCGCGAGGCGGGGGAGAGGACCGGTTGGTGTCCAATACCAAGAGTACCTGATACTCTCGGTTTCGTGAGTCGGGTCACAGGGCTGTGCCCTGCCCCGGCACGGCACCCGTGACGAGGTGCCGACGACATCGAGGTCGGGCGCAACGGAGGACGACGTGAACGCAGGTGCCGACGCGCGACCGGTCACCCGAGGGCGGGTGCAGCCGGCCGCGGTGGTCGACGGTCGGTCGACCCGCTGGGACGAGCACCGGGCGGCGCGCCGCGCGGAGCTCATCCGGGCGGCGAGCAAGGCGGTGCACCGGGGAGGCCCCGGGGTCTCCATGGACGAGATCGCGGCGGCGTCGGGCACGTCGAAGTCGATCATCTACCGCTACTTCGACGACAAGACCGGGCTCCAGGTCGCCCTGGGCTCCGCCGTCGTGGGGCAGATGCACGACGCCCTGACCCAGGCGGCCGAGGCCGCCGAGACGCCCAAGCGCGCGCTGCGCGCGATGGTCGGCGTGTACCTCGAGATGATCGAGAGCTCGCCCAACGTGTACTACTTCGTCACCCGGACGAGCGCCGTCGCGGGGACGGAGGAGCCCGCCGCCCAGCTCGCGGCGAGCGGCCTCACCCAGGGCGCGGGCGGCGCCGACCGCGCCCCGCTCGCCGCCTTCCTCGACTCGGTGATCGAGCTCGTCGCCGAGCCGTTCGCCCGGGTCACCGACGTCTCCCCGGCCGACGCCGCGGCGTGGGCCGCGGGCGCCGTCGGCTTCGTCCGGGGCGCCGGCGAGTGGTGGCTCGCCCACCGCGAGCGCGCCGACGTCCCCGACCGCGAGCAGCTCACCGAGCGCGTCGCCGCGTGGCTGTGGGCCGGCCCCGTCGGCGTCCTCTCCCACAACCCGGGCACGACCCGCCCGGACGCCGTCCGCCCTCCGCACCCGGCGACCGCCTCAGACCCCAAGGAGAAGCCATGACCGCCACGTCCGACCGTCCCGCGCTCGCACCGCGCACGACGAGCGCCGGCGACGCGGGCCCGACGTCGCAGGGCGACGCCCGCGTCGACGTCGCCGCGCTCGAGAAGATCCTGCTCGGCCGCTGGGCCGACCTGCGCGCGACGGCGCGCGCGACCGCGGGCGAGGAGGCGTTCCAGCGCGTCGAGGGCCTGAGCCTGCGTGAGCACCGCGAGCGCGTGCTGGAGCAGATGCACCTGCTCGTGGGCAAGGGCCAGGTGTGGCGCGGGTACCCGGAGCGCCTCGGCGGCGCGGACGACGCGGGCGGCAACCTCGCCGGGTTCGAGGAGCTCGTCGCGGCCGACCCGTCGCTGCAGATCAAGGCGGGCGTGCAGTGGGGGCTGTTCGGCTCGGCCATCCTGCACCTGGGCACGCCCGAGCAGCAGGACCGCCTCCTGCCGGGCGCCATGGACCTCTCGGTGCCGGGTGCGTTCGCGATGACGGAGATCGGCCACGGGTCCGACGTCGCGAGCATCGCCACCACGGCGACGTACGACCCGGAGACCGAGGAGTTCGTCATCCACACCCCGTTCCGCGGGGCGTGGAAGGACTACCTCGGCAACGCGGGCGTGCACGGCGTGGCCGCCGTCGTGTTCGCGCAGCTGATCACGAAGAACGTCAACCACGGCGTGCACGCGTTCTACGTGCCCATCCGCGACACCGCGGGCGAGCGCGACGAGCTCGGTCGGCTGCCCTTCCTGCCCGGCGTGGGCGGCGAGGACGACGGCCAGAAGGGCGGGCTCAACGGCATCGACAACGGGCGCCTGCACTTCGACCACGTGCGGGTCCCGCGCACCGACCTGCTCGCCCGCTACGGCTCGGTGGACGCCGACGGCACGTACTCCAGCCCCATCGACAGCCCCGGGCGCCGCTTCTTCACGATGCTCGGCTCGCTCGTCCAGGGTCGCGTGTCGCTCGACGGCGCCGCGGTGACCGCGGCGAAGCTCGGCCTCGCGATCGCGGTGCGGTACGCGAACGAGCGCCGCCAGTTCACGGGCGCGACGCCGACGGAGGAGGTCGTGCTCCTCGACTACGGCACGCACAAGCGTCGCCTGATCGTCCCCATCGCGGAGACCTACGCGGCGCACTTCGCGCACGACCGCCTGCTCGACCTGTTCCACTCGGTGTTCTCCGGTGAGGAGGACACCCCGGAGCAGCGCGAGGACCTCGAGACGACGGCGGCCGCGCTCAAGGCCACGAGCACGCGGTTCGCGCTCGACGTGCTCCAGGAGACGCGCGAGGCGTGCGGCGGGGCCGGGTTCCTCACGACCAACCGCATCACGAGCCTGCGCGCCGACCTCGACGTGTACGCGACGTTCGAGGGCGACAACACCGTGCTGCTCCAGCTCGTCGCGAAGCGCCTGCTCGCCGACTACGGCAAGCAGTTCAAGGGCATCACCCCCGGCCAGATGGCGCGCGTCGTCGTCGAGCGTGCGGGCGACATGGCGCTGCACCGCACGCCGCTCAAGCGGGCCGCCCAGGCGCTCGCGGACGTCGGCGACCCGCGCCGCGCGGCCGGCCACCTGCGCGACCCCGAGACGCAGCGCGCGCTGCTCACCGACCGGGTCGAGACGATGGTCGCGGACGTCGCGCAGGCGCTGCGCCCCGCGCAGAAGGCCGACCCGGAGACGGCGACGAACCTGTTCAACGCCCACCAGGTCGAGCTCGTCGAGGCGGCCCGCGCCCACGCGGAGCTGCTGCGCTGGGAGGCGTTCACGCAGGCGCTCGACACGATCGAGGACGCGGGCACGCGCGAGGTCCTCACCACGGTGCGCGACCTGTTCGGCCTGAGCCTCGTCGAGCGGCACCTCGCCTGGTACCTGCTCAACGGGCGCCTCTCGACGCAGCGCGCGCGCACGGTGACGAGCTACCTGGACCGCCTCATCGACCGGCTGCGTCCGCACGCGCAGGACCTCGTGGACGCCTGGGGCTACGGCCCCGAGCACCTGCGCGCGACGATCGCGACCGGCATCGAGAAGGAGCGCCAGGACGAGGCGCGCGACTACTACCGGCGCCTGCGCGCGAGCGGCGACGAGCCGCGGAGCGAGAAGTCGCTGCGCAAGGCCGCGAAGGGCGGCCCGCAGGCCCGCTGACCACCCCGGCGTCGTCCTCGGCGCCACCCCGGAACGTCCTCGGCGTCGCAGGCGGAGCGGTACCGCTGCCGAGGGTCAGGCCCGGGCGGCACGACGTCCACCAGCCGTCGTGCCGCCCGGGCCGTTGCCGTCTCGGTCTCGTTCTCCGTCTCGGTCGCCGAGCACGAGGTTCCTCTCGTTCCGAGGCACATGCCGACAGGAACCTCGTGCTCGACGGGGAGGGACGTCGTGCTCGGCGGCCGAGCCGGTGCGCGGGCCGCAGTCGGGACGACGGCGGCGGTCAGGCGGGGTTGCAGCGCGCGGACATGGTGGCGAGGAGCCCGACGTCGGGCCGCCAGGGCTCGAGGTTCCACGTCGCCTTGTCCGGGGCGCCGACGGCGTGGCACACGAGCTGGTCGTGCATCGTCGGGGTGTCGGCCTCCGGCTCGGCGGCGACGACCTGCGCCCACACGAGCTCCTGGCCCGCCTGCCCCGCGGCGCGGGCCCACGCGGTCGGGTCGACGGCGAGCGACCGGCCGCCCTCGCGCTCGCCCCAGTCGGTGCTCCGCACCGCGCGCGTGCCGAGCGGGACGACGACCTCCCACGCCCCGGCGTCGTCGGTCGTCGCGGTCCCGTCCGGGTCCCCGTCGGGAGCGCCCGCCGCGTCGCCCCCGCCCGGCGCCGTCCCCGCCGTACCCGCCGTCCCCACGAGCGTCACCTCCGCGCGGTGGGCGTCGACGAGCGCGACCCGGACGCGCGGGGTCCCGGGTGCGGGGGTGTCCGCCGCGGGGCCGGCGTCCGTGCCGTCGGCCGTCCCGCCCTCTGCCCCGCTCGCCCCGTTCGCACCGTCGGCGCCGTCCGCGCCGGGCGTGCCCGGCGCGCCGTGCCGGCCCACGACGCGCGGGGCGCCGAGCCCGCCGACGGGCGTGCCGCCGTCGTCCAGGACGGTGAGCGTGCCGTCCGCGTGGCGCACGAGCGAGCCGCCCTCCACCGAGACCACGGCGGCGGCACCCGCGAGGGCGAGCGTGACGTCGGACGCACCCTCGGCGTCGGCCGTGACCCGAGGGGGTGCCGCCCCGCCCGACGCCGGCGGGGGCACGGCGATCTCGACCGTCGCCGTCCCGACGGGGACCCGCAGGGACGCGAGCTCGGCGTCGCCGCTCCGGTCGCCGTCCGGGTCGTCCGCGGCGCGGCCGTCCTCCGTGGTGGCGCCAGGGCCGGGGGACGGGAACCGCGCCGGTGCGGACGTCACCACGTCCGGGTCCGGCGGCGGGGTGCCGGGCGTGCACGCGGCGAGCGCGACCGGGACCAGGACGCCGACGGCGAGCGCGCCCAGCACCGTCGTCCCGGGCCGCCCGTCGGCGACCCGGCGCGGGCGGGTCACGACGGCACGGGGAGCAGGCCGGCCCAGCGGCGGGCCACGTCGACCAGGCCGACGCGGTCCAGCGCGTCGACCTCGTCGGGCGTGAACCAGCCGACGTCGTCGGTCGACTCGTCCTCCTCGACGCGCAGCTCGCCGCCTACCACGTGGGCCCGGTAGACGATGCGGATCGCGTGCAGCGACCGGTCGCGGTCCTCGGGCCGGATCCGGTCGGCGGCGTCGATCACGAGGCTGTCGACGCCGAGCAGGCCGTCGAGCTCGACGTCGTAGCCGGTCTCCTCGCGCACCTCGCGGACGGCCGCGGCGGCGGGGTCCTCGCCCGGGTCGATGCCGCCGCCGGGCAGCGTCCAGCCGCCGCGGTCCCCCTCGCTCCAGTGGGGGAGGAGCATCCGGCCGTCCTCGCGGACGACCACGGCGTAGGCGGCGACGCGGATCTGCATGGACCCATCATGCGCGACGGGCTCCCTCCGTCCGGCGCGGTGCGTCGGTCCCTCGGCTCCCCGGGGCCAGCTCGGGGCGCTGGTCGGTGACGGAGCCCGCCGCCCGCCCCGGGAGGCGACGTCGTCGACGGACGTCCGTGTCAGCATGTGGAAGGTCCCCCCGAGCACGCGGGCGGGAGAGGACGATCCTCCCGTTCGTCCCAGGGGGGGGCGTCAGGAGGGGGACATCGCGATGAGGCGAAAGATCATGGCTACCGTGACCGCGGCGGCACTGGCCCTCGGAGGGGCCCTGCTCGTCCAGGGGTCGGCGGAGGCCGCGCTGTGGGCGAACTGCTCGGGGCAGATCCTGAGGAACGGCGCCGGTCAGAGCGCACCGCGGATCTCGTGCACGACCGTCGGTCCTCGGAGCGAGGCGCGCGGGAAGCTGGACTGCACGGCTGCGCCCGACACGGCCACCGCCTGGGTTCGCGCGTACCAGAGCTCGACCGGGGGCTTCTGCCTGTTCGGCGCCCGCGGCTACTCCTACGAGGTTCGCGGGTACTAGCGACCACGGCGTCGTAGGGAGCAGAGCATGACCACGGTCGAGTTCCGGGATGCGACGCTCGTGGTGGGGAGGGGGCGCGTGGCGCGCCCCCTCTTCCGCGGGTTCTCACGGGTGTTCCGCGCAGGGTGCGTGACGGCCGTCGTCGGCCCGTCGGGGAGCGGCAAGACCAGTCTCCTGCGGGCCGTCCTCGGAGAGGTGCCGCTGTCGGCCGGGTCGGTGCACGTGGCCGGGCGAGACGTCGGTCGGCTCCGGGACAAGTCTGCGCTTCGACGGACCTCGGTCACGACGATCGCGCAGGACCTCAACCTCGTCGACACCCTCACGGCCGAGGAGAACGTCCTGTTCGGGCTCAGGGTGGCAGGGGTCCGCGGTGCCGAGGCCCAGGTCGAGGGCTGGTTCGAGCGGCTCGGCATCGCCGACGTCCGTACCATGCTGCCGACGACGCTCTCGGGCGGCGAGCGGCAGCGGGTCGCGATCGCGCGTTCCCTGGCGTCACCACATCCCGTCGTGCTCGCCGACGAGCCGACGGGAGCGCTCGACGAGGAGAACACCCGCATCGTCGTCGAACAGCTCAAGTACTTCTCGTCCGAGGGAAAGTGCTGCATCGTCGTCACGCACGACCCCGTCGTGGCCGCGGGTGCCGACGAGGTCGTGGCGTTCCACGAGGGCTTCGTGGGATGAGAGCCGTCACCCCCGCGGGCCTGGGCGTGCGCAACCTGCGGGGGCTGTGGCGGCACTCCGCGTTGCTGGCGGTCGTCGTCGCGGTCGTCGTCGCGGGGACGTTCGCTGTGTTCTCGGTGCGCGGCAGCGCCCAGTACTCCGGTGAGGAGCTCGCGCGCATCGCCATGGGCGAGGCGGACCTCCAGGCACGCTTCGCGGGGGGCGACGTCGCGTCCGTGCCCGAGGTCGAGCCCGGGCCCGGGACCGGCATCGCTCGCGTGCTCACCGACACCGACCTGCGCACGACGCTCGTCGCGGGCACCGCGTCGCAGATGCTCGACGGGCGGGTCGTCGCCTACGAGGACCCGATGACGACGGGGATCGTCACCTTCGCCCGCGACGTCTCCGGCTCTCCCGAGCTCGCGCTGTCCCCGGCAGCGGCCGACCGCCTCGGGGTCGTCCTCGGAGACACGGTCGGCGTCCGGACTGCCGGGTCGACCGTGACGCTGACCTTCACCGACGAGGTGCGGTACGCCGGCGCCACCGACGCCGCGTTCTTCCTGATCTCCCCGGCCGGGGCCGACGCAGCGCAGCTCGAGCAGATCGTGGACGGCGCGTCGAGCTCCTTGACTCCCCGATGGCTGGTCGAGAGCACGGACCCGCTCGTGACAGGCCAGCGTCTGCGCGACCTGGGGCTCACGGTGGCGACACGAGGCGGCTTCACGGCTCAGCCACCGACGGACCTGGTCGACGTCGATCTCGTGCTGGGCGGTGTCGGGCTGGTGGCCGCCGGCGTCCTCGGCGCCACGACGGCCTCGCTGGCGCAGGCGCGCGGGCGCCAGGACGCGATCCTGCGCGCGCTGGGTGCGACGAGGCGCGAGCGGCGGACGGTGTGGTCGGTCCACGCGGGCGCGGCAGCGGGAGGTGGTGCGGCGGTCGGCCTCGTGCTCGGGGCAGTCGTGACGCACGTGGGCGTCGCGCTGCTCTCGGGCGTCGTCCACCAGGACTGGGGCGGCATCGACTACGCGTGGCTCCCGGGGATCCTCGCCGCTGCGCTCGCGAGCGCTGCCGTGCTCGTGGTCGTCGTCGGCGGTGTCCGTGAGCCTGCCGCGGCAGGGGAGCCGGCTCGTGCGAGGGGACCCGCGTGGACGCGCCGCGGTGGCTACACGGTGCGTGTGGCCGCACGCCTCGCGACCCGATCCCGGGGACTTCGGAGGGTCGGGGTGGTCGTCGTCGGCTCGGCGGTCGCCGTGAGCTGCGCGGGTCTGGCGACGGTGGAGGCCGCCCGGGAGAGGGCGGTCACGGCCTACGTCGCGGCGGTGCCCGTCGGCGATGCGGAGCTCCGGACGGGCCGAGCGCTGACCGACGCCGAGCGGTCGGCGATCGAGGTGAGCGGCAACCTCCGGGTGATCGACGACGCACGGGCGTCCTTCACGGTCGACTCGGCGGGCACGGACGTCCCGGTCGTCCTCGAGAGCGACTTCACCCGGTGCGCGCGCGCCGGGGCCGTCGACGACTGCCTCGACCGAGCAACCCTGCAGGACGACCGGTCGGTGCTCCTGGTGGACGGCGCCGACGAGGCTGCGGCGCTCCTCGGTCGAGACGTCACGGCCGAGGAGAGGAGCGCGCTCGACGAGGGGGACGGGCTCCTCCTGGTCGAGCCGGACGACGACGTGGTGCTCGTGCCGCCACCCGGCTACAGCGAGTCCGAGACGGACTTCCGCCGGGCGCTCGATCCGGTCGCCGTCGACGGGTACGCGACGTTCGGCAGGCTTCCGGCCCTGATCGTCTCCGCGGAGCGCGGGGTGGAGCTGGGGCTCTTCGAGGAGAGGAGCGGGCTGGGGTTCTCCTTCCTCGTCCCTCAGACCGGGGCGATCGACGAGAGCGTCGTCCGGACCGCGCTGCCGGCAGACGTCTCCGGCACCGCCGAGCTCGTCGTCGAGGCCGGGCCGCCTCTCGTCGGGATCCTCGACACGATCGCCCGCACCACGCTCCTCGTCGGCAGCGGGCTCGTCGTCCTCGTCGTCCTCCTCCTGGTCGCGGCCTGGGCAGAGGACAGCGCGCCTCAGCTGCGCGCCCTGGCCGCCGTGGGAGCACGTCCGCGGATGCTGCGCGGGGTCCTCGTGCTGCGCAGCCTGGTGTCGGTCCTCCCCGCGGTGCTGCTGGGCCTCGGGACCGCCGCGGTCCTCGCGGGCGCGTTCGCGCTGGTCGCCGGAGCCCGTCCCTCCGGGGCGGGAGACGCGTGGTGGCTACCGGTGCTCGTCGCGGTGCTGGGGGCGGGCGCCGCCGCGTGGCTCCTGGCTCCCGTGCCGCGGCAGTCTCTCGCGCGGCGCTGAGGCGGGTGGCGCGGCCGACCGTCGGTCCCGCGGTGCCCATGCGCCTCCCGCCGAACGGCGGGTCGTCGGTCACTCGTCGTCGATGCCGTCCTCCAGGCGGGACACGTCGGAGAACGCGATCCGGCGATGGCGCACCGAGCGGTTGTAGAGCCACGTGACGAACGAGAGCACGACCCCGAGGGCCACGAGCGCGCCCGCGATGACGTACTGCTCCTGCTGCTCGGCGCTGCGGGCCCACGGCCCGGCGAGGTACGCGCACGTGAGGGCGCCGAGCACCGCGAGCCAGGTGCGGGTGCGGAAGTGCTCGTGGTCGACGCGGTCGCGGCGCAGCACGAGGAGCGCGATGTTGACGATCGTGAAGACGACGAGCAGGAGCAGCGACGTCGTCCCGCCCAGCAGGGCGACCGCGTTGGTGCCCGCCGCGGTCCCGGACTGCCGCACGACGTACACGATGAGCGCGAACGCGATGGCCGTCGTCACGAGGATCGCGACCCACGGCGTGCGGCGGAACGGGTGCACCTGGCCGAACGCACGCGGCAGCACGCCCTGGTTCGCCATCCCGTAGAGCAGGCGGGACGCCATGAGCATGTTGATGAGCGCCGAGTTCGCGACGGCGAACATCCCGATGAACGGGAAGATCGTGTCGAACGGCAGGTTCGGCGCGCCCGCCGCGACGACCTGCGTGAGCGCCGACCCCTTGGCGTCGTCCGTGAGGTCGCCCACGGGGACGAGCGCGACGGCGGTGATCGCGACGAGCACGTAGATCGCGCCCGTGATCGAGAGTCCCGTGAGCATCATGCGCGGGAAGTCCCGCACGGGGTTCTTGCACTCCTCCGCCATGTTCACGGAGTCCTCGAACCCGACCATGGCGAAGAACGCGAGCGTCGTCGCGGCGGTGACGGCGAGGAACACGCTCTTGTCGTCGGCGCTCTCGAACACGACGACGCGCGAGAAGTCGGCGCGGCCCTGCGTCGTCGCCCACAGCCCCACGAAGACGACGAGCAGGAGGCCGGACAGCTCGACGAGCGACAGCACGACGTTCGCCTTGACGCTCTCACCGACCCCGCGCAGGTTGACGAGCGCGACGAGGGCCATGAAGGCGAGGGCGATGAGCAGGCGGCCGTCGCCGCCCGTCGGCAGCCCGAGCCCGAACCCGTCGGAGACGAACCCCGCGAACGCGTTGGACGCCGTGGAGGCCGAGGTGATCCCGGAGCTCATGACCATGAACGCGACGACGAACGTCAGCAGGTGGATGCCGAACGCCTTGTGCGTGTAGAGCGCGGCGCCGGCGGCGCTCGGGTACTTCGTGACGAGCTCGAGGTAGGAGAACGCGGTGATCGTCGCGACGACGAACGCGAGCAGGAACGGCAGCCACGCCGCCCCGCCGACCTCGCCCGCGACCTGGCCGGTGAGCGCGTACACGCCCGTGCCCAGGATGTCCCCGACGATGAACAGCAGGAGCAGCTTGGGCCCCATGACGCGCTTGAGCTCCGGTTGCTGCCGTTCCTGCGTGCGGCCCGCGGTCTCGCTCATGAGAGGCTCCTTCGCGTCTCGGACGTCCCGGACTCCCATGGAACCCCCGCGCGGGCGTCCTGTCAGCGCGAACGCGCGCGTGTCGCGGTCGGACCGTCGGTCGCGGTCGCGTCGGGGCGCCCGGGAGCGGGCGCAGAGGGCGGGCCTGCCGCGAGGGAGGACGGCACCGCGACGGAGGGCGCCCCCGCGTCGGGCACGACCGCCGTGCCGGGCGGGCGCTGTCGCCCCAGGACGCCCGTCGTCGTCGCGACGCCCAGCAGGAGCACGGCACCGCCCACCACCTCGGCCGCGTTCGGCACCTCGTCGAGCACGAGCCACGCGGCGAGCATCCCGACCGGCGGCACGAGCATCGTGAACGGCACGACCGCCGACGCCGGGTACCGCGCGAGGAGCGTGTTCCAGATCCCGTAGCCCACGAGGCTCGCGAGCCAGGCGGTGTAGAGGGTCGACAGGACCGGCGCGAGTGTGAGGTGGGTGAGCGCGTGCCCGACGGCGTCCGGCCCGTCGAGCGCGAGCGACAGCCCGAGCATGGGGACCGGCACCACGAGCGCCGACCACACCGTCATCGACAGCCCCTCCAGCCCCGGCCGCGGGGAAGAGCCCCGCCCCGCCGAGGCAGACCCCTGGTCGCCCGAGGTAGAGCCCTGGGTGCGCGAGGTAGAGCCGTGGTCACGGCGGCTCCCGGCGCGTCGGGCGACGACGTTCCCGACCGCCCACGACGCCGCGGCGGCGAGCGTCACGACGAACGCGAGGGCCGGCGTCGAGGCGCTGCGGCCCACGCCGACGACGACCAGCCCGGCGGCGCCGACCAGCACGCCCACGAGCTGCGCGCGCGTCGGGACCTCGCGCAGCGCCGCGGCGGCGAACAGCACGGTGAGCCCGACCTGGGCCTGGAGCACGAGCGACGCGAGCCCGGCGGGCATGCCGAGCGCGAGCGCGGTGTACAGCAGGCCGAACTGGCCGAGGCTCATGAACGCGCCGACGAGCAGCACGTCCCGCCACCGCGCGCGGGGCCGCGGCACGAGGAACACCGCCGGGACCAGGACGACGAGGAAGCGCAGGGCGACGAACAGCGTCGGCGGCATGTCGCCGAGCCCCAGGTCGATGACGACGAAGTTCACACCCCAGACGACGGCGACGAGGACGGCGAGGAGGGACGGGCGAAGCGGCATGGCATCGAGGGTGCGCCCGCAGCATCGTGCACGTCCAGCGCACAGTCGTGCACAGTTCCCGGTAGCCACGCTTCCGGATAGCATCGGTCGCATGATCGACCTCGCCGCCGTGGACGCCCTGCTCGCCGTCGAGCGCACCGGCACCGTGCACGCCGCGGCACGCGACCTCGGGTACACGCCGTCCGCCGTCTCGCAGCAGGTGAAGCGCCTGGAGCGCGACCTCGGCGCGCGCCTGCTCGACCGCGAGGGGCGGGGCGTCGTCCTCACGGCCGCAGGGCGGCGCGTCGTCGAGGAGGGCCGCGCGCTGCGCGAGCAGGTCGAGTCGCTGCGGGCCCGCCTGCACGACGCCGGGGCGCGCCCCACGGGGACCGTGCGCCTCGGGTCGTTCTCGACGGCGGTGCGCGGCGTCGTCGCCCCGCTCCTCGCGCGGGTGCGCGACGACGTGCCGGACCTGCGCCTCGTCGTCGAGGAGACCGAGCCGTGGGACGCCGTCGCGGCCGTCGCGGCGGGCACGCTGGACCTCGCGCTCGTGCACCACTGGGAGGGCGTCGGCCTCGCGCTCCCGCCGAGCCTGCGCGCCGAGGAGCTGTTCCGCGACGAGGCCGACGTGCTCGTGCACGCGTCGAGCCCGCTCGCGGGGCGGGCCGCGCTCACGCCGTCGGACCTGCTCGACGAGACCTGGGTCTGCACGCCCGACGGCACCATCTGCTACGAGTGGTTCTGCCACATGTTCGCGCGCGAGCCGCGCGTCCCGCGCATCGACTTCCGGTGCCTCGAGTTCGCGTCGCAGGTCGAGGTCGTGGCCCAGCGCCTCGCCGTCGCGCTCGTGCCGCGCCTCGGGCGCGGCCCGCTGCCGACCGACGTCGTCGCGGTGCCCGTGCACGAGCCCGTCCCGACCCGCCCGGTCACGGTCGTGTGGCGCGCGACCATGACCGACGCCCCCGCGGTGCGCTACCTGCGCGAACGCCTGCGCGTCGCAGGAACCCGGCACGGCCGCGAGCCGTTAGGCCCCGTGAGCACACCTGCCGACGAAGGGGCACGATGACCGAGCACGCGCCGACCCGACGGGCCGCCGACCCGCGCACCGTGGCGATCGCGGGGCTGTCCACCGTGGCGTGGTACGCCGTGCCCGACGTCGTCCGCCCGCGCTGGGCGCGCGCGCTCCTCAAGACCGCCGTCGCGACGGCCGCCGTCGTGCTGACGTTCACCTCGACGACCGAGGGGACCGAGGCGCGCGAGGGCCTGCGCTCCCTGCGCGACGCGGCCCGCGAGGCGGACGCGGACGAGACCGACGCGGAACCCGAGATCGCGACGGCCGACGGCGCCCCGCGCGAGGACAACACCTGGGCGACCGACGACGACGCCACGCCGGTGCCGGCGGGCGTCGTCGTCGCGGGCGCGGCGGCCGGGCTCGCGCTCGCGTCGACCCTCGTCGTCGCGGGCGAGAAGTGGGTCTACCGGCGCGGGGAGCGCCTGCGCGAGCGCGGCGTGCGGCTGCCGCACACGCGCGTCGGGCTCGTGGTCGGCGCGCTGGCCGTGGCGCTCGCGGCGGCCGAGCCGCTCCTGTGGAACGCTGAGGAGCGCTGAGGCAGCGACACCCGGTCGGTACGCCGGGGTCTGCGCACCGTGCGGCCTCGCGGACCGGGAGGGACCGACGATGATCGGGTTCGGGCTGGCGCTCGCGGGGGTCGCCGCGGCGATCCACGTGTACATCTTCGTCATGGAGTCGCTCACGTGGACGAGCGACCGCACGCGCGCCACGTTCGGCACGTCGCCGCAGGAGGCGGCGGCCACGCGCGAGATGGCCTTCAACCAGGGGTTCTACAACCTGTTCCTCGCGGTGCTCGTCGTGCTCGGCATCGTCCTGTACGCGGCGGACCGGCAGGACGTCGGCCTGACGCTCGTGGTCGCGGGGGCCGGTTCCATGGTCGCGGCGGGGCTCGTGCTCCTCGTCTCGTCGCCGTCGAAGGCGCGGGCGGCGCTCGTCCAGCTCGTCCCGCCCGCGCTCGGCGTACTGGGGGTCGTGCTGGGGCTGACGCTCTGAGCCGTCCCGCGTACCGCGGTGGCCGCGCTCGGAGTCGCGGCCGGGAGCCTGGTCAGCAGGACGCCGCGACGCGCATGGCGCTGAGCATCTCGAGGCGCGACAGGATGCGCTCGCGCTCGGCCTCGAGCTCGTCCCGGTAGCGGCCCTCCGCCGGTTCGACGGTCTCGACGGCCCCGTGGCCCACGTAGGAGCCCGTGCGCCGGGAGTAGCCGTTGAGCTGGCGCTCGACGAGCGTGAGCTCGTGGCCGAGCCGCTCCAGGTGCGGGTCGAGGAGGTCGCTGGTTCTGCTGCGGTCGGTGCCGGACGTCGGTTCGAGAAGGGTGGTCACCCCTCCATCGGAACCCGGAAACCGGGTTTCCGCACGGCGAGACGCTCGTCTCACTTCTCGGCCGCCCGCGACGCGAGACGCGCGGACGGCCTCTCCGCGGGCGCCGGTAGACTGGCCGCGCGCCGTCGTGCGCTCCCCGCTCAGCGCCCACCCGAGGGAAACGATGACCGCCCCCGCACCCCAGGCTTCCGCACGCTCCGAGGCTCGTCCTGCCGCGTCGACGCTCGACACCGTCGAGCACGCCGCCGCCACGCCCGACGAGGTCCAGCCGTTCGCCGAGCTCGGCCTCAAGCCGGACGAGTACCAGCGCATCCGCGACATCCTGGGGCGCCGCCCCACGGCCGCGGAGCTCGCGATGTACTCCGTCATGTGGTCCGAGCACTGCTCGTACAAGTCCTCCAAGGTCCACCTGTCGAAGTTCGGCGCCGCGACCACGGACGAGATGAAGAAGCACCTGCTCGTCGGCATCGGCGAGAACGCGGGCGTCGTCGACATCGGTGACGGCTGGGCCGTGACGTTCAAGGTCGAGTCGCACAACCACCCGTCGTTCGTCGAGCCCTACCAGGGCGCCGCGACGGGTGTCGGCGGCATCGTGCGCGACATCATCTCCATGGGCGCGCGCCCCGTCGCCGTCATGGACCAGCTCCGCTTCGGCGCCGTCGACCACCCGGACACGGCGCGCGTCGTGCACGGCGTCGTGAGCGGCGTCGGCGGGTACGGCAACAGCCTCGGCCTGCCGAACATCGGCGGCGAGCTCGTCTTCGACTCCTCGTACCAGGGCAACCCGCTCGTCAACGCGCTGTGCCTCGGCGTGCTGCGCCACGAGGACATCCACCTCGCCAACGCCTCGGGCGTCGGCAACAAGGTCGTGCTGTTCGGCGCCCGCACGGGCGGCGACGGCATCGGCGGCGCCTCGATCCTCGCGTCGGAGACGTTCGAGGACGGCGTGCCCGCCAAGCGCCCGAGCGTCCAGGTGGGCGACCCCTTCATGGAGAAGGTCCTCATCGAGTGCTGCCTCGAGCTCTACGCGGCGCAGGTCGTGGAGGGCATCCAGGACCTCGGTGCCGCCGGCATCTCGTGCGCGACGTCGGAGCTCGCCTCCAACGGCGACGGCGGCATGCACGTGTGGCTCGACGACGTCCTGCTGCGCGACCCGACGCTCAACGCGGGCGAGATCCTCATGTCCGAGTCGCAGGAGCGCATGATGGCGGTCGTCGCGCCGGAGAAGCTCGACGAGTTCCTCGCCATCACCGCCAAGTGGGACGTCGAGACCGCCGTCATCGGCGAGGTCAACGACTCCGGCCGCCTGACGATCGACCACCACGGCGAGCGCATCGTCGACGTCGACCCGCGGACCGTCGCGCACGAGGGCCCGGTGTACCACCGCCCGTACGCGCGCCCGTCGTGGCAGGACGGGCTCAACGCCCGCACCGTGGCCGCCGACGCTCTCGCCCGACCCGAGAGCGGCGACGAGCTCCGCGCGACGGCGCTGCGCCTCCTCGCGTCGCCGAACCTCGCGTCCAAGGAGTGGGTGACGAACCAGTACGACCGGTTCGTCCAGGGCAACACCGCGCTCGCGCAGCCCGACGACTCGGGCGTGGTCCGCGTCGACGAGAGCACGGGTCTCGGCGTCGCGCTCGCGACGGACGCGAACGGCCGCTACGGCAAGCTCGACCCGCGCACGGGCGCCCGCCTCGCGCTCGCCGAGGCGTACCGCAACGTCGCGACGACGGGCGCCCGCCCGCTCGCCGTGACCGACTGCCTCAACTTCGGCTCGCCCGAGGACCCCGACTCGATGTGGCAGCTCGTCGAGGCGATCGAGGGCCTCGCGGACGCGTGCCGCGAGCTCGGCGTCCCCGTGACGGGCGGCAACGTGTCGCTCTACAACGGGACCGGCGAGCCGGGGCAGATCGACTCGTCGATCCACCCGACCCCGGTCGTGGGCGTGCTCGGCGTGCTCGACGACGTCGCGCACGCCACGCCGTCGGGCTGGCGCGAGACGGGGGAGAGCATCTACCTCCTCGGCACCACGCGTGCGGAGCTCGACGGCTCGGCGTGGGCCGACGTCGAGCACGGCCACCTGGGCGGCGTGCCCCCGCGGGTCGACCTCGCGGCCGAGAAGGCGCTCGCCGGCGTCCTCGTCAACGCGAGCCGCGACGACCTCGTGTCGGCCGCGCACGACCTCTCCGAGGGTGGGCTCGCGCAGGCGCTCCTCGAGGCGTCGCTGCGCTTCGGCGTCGGGGCCACCGTGTCGCTCGACGCGCTGACCGAGCGCGACGGCGTCACGCCGTTCGAGGCGCTGTTCTCCGAGTCGACGGCCCGCGCGCTCGTCGCGGTGCCCCGCGGCGAGGAGTCCAAGCTCGTCGACGCGTGCGTCGCGCGCGGCGTCCCCGTCCTGAAGATCGGCGAGACGGGCACCGAGCCCGGCGCCGTCGCCGAGTCGGGCGAGGCGCTCGAGGTCGCGGGCTTGTTCACCGTCCCGCTCAGCGAGGCGGACGCGGCCTTCCGCGGCACGCTGCCGGCCATCTTCGGCTGACACCCGCTCCACCGACGCCCCGGTCACCACGTGGTGACCGGGGCGTCGTCGTCCGGTCCCGGTCCAGCCCTCGGTCGAGCACGAGGTTGGCGTCGGGACGGACCCCGGAACGACGGCAACCTCGTGCTCGGCGGACGGAGGGGACGGGCGGGTGGGCGGGTTCGGTGGAGATCACCGGGCGGGCCGGTGGGGCGGGTCGCGGCGGCGGGGCGGCGCTGCGAGAGTCCGGGCATGACCTCGGCCACCACGCGCCTCCCGCCCGCGCGCGTCACGACGCGGCGCCGACCGGGCGGCCGACCCCTCACGGTCGTCCTCGCCACGGGCGTCGTCGCGGTGCTCCTCCTCACGCTCGTGCGCATGCTGCCCGACGACGCGTGGACGCCCGTCGCGCAGCTCGTCGGGTTCACGCCGTTCGTCGCCCTGGGCGCCGCCGTCGGGCTCGTGCTCACGCTGCTCGCGCGCCGGTGGCTGCTCGCGGCGCTGCTCGCCGTCTGCGTCACCGTGCAGGCGGTGTGGCTCGTGCCCGCGTTCGTGCCCGGCCCCGCGCCGCCCGACGACGCGGTGACGCTGCGCGTCATGGGTGCCAACACCTGGTACGGCGCGGCGGACGCGGAGGCGCTCGTCGACCTCGTCCGCACCGAGGACGTGCAGGTGCTCGCCGTGCTGGAGCTCACGACGGACCTGCGCGAGCGGCTCGTCGCGGCGGGGATCGAGGACGTGCTGCCGTACAGCGCCGACGGCAAGGTCGGGCGCGGCGCCATGGGCAGCGGGCTGTGGAGCGCGCTGCCGCTCCGCGACGTGGACGTCGAGCCGTTCTCGAACGACGCGATGCCGTCGGCGACGGTCGAGGTCGACGGCGTCCCGGTGCGGGTCACCGCGGTGCACCCGATCCCGCCGATCCCGGAGTACGTGGACATCTGGCACGAGGAGACGGACGCGCTCGCCGAGCGCGCGCACGGCGACCCGCTGCCCCAGGTGCTCGTCGGCGACTTCAACTCCACCCACGACCACGCGACGTTCCGCCGGCTGCTGGGCGACCGGTTCCACGACGCGTCGCGCGCCTCGGGCGGCGGGCTCGACCTGTCGTGGTCGCCGCGCCCCGGCGTCGTGCCGCCGGTGCTCAACCTCGACCACGTGGTGACCGACCGTGAGAACGTCGTGACCGACGTCTGCTCCCTGCACGTCGTGGGCAGCGACCACCGCGCGATCGTCGCGACGGTGCACGTGCCCCGCCCCTGACGACGACGGACCCGGCACCACCGGCCGACGAGCGGGCTCGCTCGTCGACCGGTGGCACCGGGTCCGGTGCGGGGCTCCGCGGCCTCAGCCGCGCGCGGTCTCCGGCTCGGTCGCGTCCGGGCCGGTCGTGCCCGGCTCGGTGCCGTCGTCGGGCGCGACGCCCTGAGCCGCCGGGTCGGTCGACCCGTCGAGGTGGTGCGGGTGCCGGCGCTCGAGCGCGGCGCCCTCCACGTCGACGTCGGGCAGGATGCGGTCGAGCCAGCGGGGGAGCCACCACGCCTTGTCGCCCACGAGGTGCATGAGCGCCGGGACGAGCAGCATCCGCACGACGAACGCGTCGACCAGCACGCCGAACGCGAGCGCGAACCCGATGGGCCGGATCATCGCGCTGTGCGAGAAGACGAACCCGCCGAAGACGGAGATCATGATGATCGCCGCGGCCGTCACCACGGCCCGGCCCGCGCGGACGCCCTGCACGATCGCGACGCGCGCGGGGGCGCCGTGCGCGTACGCCTCGCGCATCCCCGAGCCGAGGAAGAGCTGGTAGTCCATCGCGAGGCCGAACAGGATGCCGACGAGGATCGTGGGCAGGAAGTTGAGGATCGGGCCCGGCGTCTCGACGCCGAACACCCCCGCGAGCCAGCCCCACTGGTAGATCGCGACGACCCCGCCGAGCGCGGCGAAGTACGACAGGATGAACCCGAGCGTCGCGACGACCGGCACGAAGATCGACCGGAACACGAGCACGAGGATGACGAGCGACAGCCCGACGACGACCGCGAGGTAGATCGGCAGGGCCTGCGCGAGCTTCTCCGAGATGTCGATGTTGCCGCTGGCCGAGCCCGCGACGCCGAGCGTGACCTCGCCGTCGAGCGGCTCGAGGGCGCGCAGCGCGTGCACGAGCTCCTCGGTGGACTCGCTCGTCGGGCCCTCGGCAGGGATCACCTGGAACGCCGCGACCGTGCGGTCCTCGGACGTCCCGATCGGGGCGACCGCCACGACGTCGTCCTGCGCGAACAGCTCCTCGGCCACGCCGACCTGGTACTCGAGCGCCTCGGCCTCGGTGGGCTCGCCCGGCAGGTCGGCGACGACGAGCAGCGGCCCGTTCGTGCCCTCGCCGAACTCCTCGGCGACGGTCGAGTACGCGCGGTACTGCGTGGAGTCGTGCGCCTCGGACGAGCCGTCGGGCAGGTTGGTCCGCAGGTCGAGCGCGGGCAGGGCGATCACGCCGAGCGCGACGACGGAGAGCAGGGCCGTCCCCACCGCGCGGACGGTCGACATGGGGCGCACGGGCTCCGCGGCGGGCAGGCCGCCCGCGGCGCCCGGCTCCGACGACCCGGCTCCGGCCGACGCACCCGTCGAGGCGCCCGCCGTCGCGGCGGTCCCGGCGAGCGCGGCGCGCTCGCGACGGCTGAGGATCCGCGGGCCGATCATGCCGAGGAGGGCCGGCGTGAGCGTGACGGCGATGAGCACGGCGATCGCGACGCACAGCGCACCGACCGTGCCCATGAGGCCGAGGAACGGGATGCCGGTGACGTTGAGCGCGAGCAGCGCGATGAGCACCGTCGCCCCGGCGAACACGACCGCGTTGCCCGACGTGCCGTTCGCGAGCGCGATCGACTCGTGCAGCTCGTCGCCCTGCTTGAGCTGGCGCCGGTGCCGGTTGACGATGAACAGCGAGTAGTCGATCCCGACGGCGAGCCCCAGCATGAGGCCGAGCACCGGCGTCACCGACGACATCTCCACGACCCCGGACAGCGACATCGCGGCGAGCGCGCCGATCCCGACCCCGATGAGTGCCGTGAGGATCGGCAGGCCTGCGCCCACGAGCGTCCCGAGCATGACGACGAGCACGATCGCCGCGACGACGAGGCCGACGGCCTCGCCCACGCCGAACACCTGCGGCACGCCCTGGGCGATGTCGGACGAGAAGTCGGTCTGGACGCCGTCGACCGGGTCTTCGGCGAAGACGGCCACGAGGTCGTCCTTCGTCTGCTGGTCGATGCTCATGTTCGGCTCGGTGAACGTCACGTTCGCGACCGCCGCGCTCCCGTCCGTGGACACGAGGCGGATGTCGGACGCCATGTCGAGCAGGGGAGCGGAGAGCTCGAGCTGCGCGGACTGCTCCTCGAGCGTCGCGCTCTGGTCCTCCAGCGCGGTGACCTGCTGGTCGAGCGTCGTGGCCTGCGACTCGAGCGTGGCGCGGCCCGCGTCGATCTCGGCCTGCTGCGCGTCGAGCTGCGGCGCCGCCTGCTCCAGCGCGCCCGCGGCCTCCGCCTGGGCACGTGCGGCGTCGAGCTCGGCCTGGCCCGCGTCGAGCTGGGCGCGCGCGGCGTCGACCTGCTCCTGCGCGGCGGCGAGCTGCGCGCGGCCGTCCTCGATCTGCTCGCGTCCCGCGGCGATCTGGGTGCGGCCGTCGTCGATCTGCTTCCGCTGGTCGGCGAGCTCCTCCTGCGTCGCGAACGGGTCGACGACCGACGCGACGCCGTCGACCTCCTCCGCCGCGGCGAAGCGGTCCGCGATCGCCGCCTCCTGCTCGGGCGTGAACGGCGCGCCGTCCTCCGTCGCGAGGACGATCGTGCCGCTCCCGCCCGACGCCTCGGGCAGCGCGGTCTGGAGCCGCTCGGTGACGTCCGCGGTGGGGGTGCCGGGGATCGAGAAGCTGCTGGCGAGCGTGCCGCCGAACGCGACGAACGCCGCCCCGGCGAGCACGAGCACCGCGAGCCACGCGGCGAGGACGGTCCGCGCGCGGCGCGCGCACGCGCGGCCGAGGCGGTAGAGGAGTTCAGCCATGAGGATCCTTCGGTGGGAGTCCGGTCCGGGTCCGGCGGGTGTGCCCGGGGTGGCGGGTGCGGTGCTGCGGGAGAGGTGGTCGCGAGGCGGGACAGGGCGGGGAGGGTGCGGGTCGTGTCAGACGGGGTCCGCCCAGCCGGCGCGGATCCGTTCGACGAGGCGGTCGAGCAGGCCGGACCACACCGCGCGCGACGCGTCGTCGTCGGCGGCGCCGGTCTCGGCCCACCAGCGCCGCTGGATGACGAGGACCCCGGCCATGAGCGCGCCCACGAGCATCTCGATCTCGAGCGGGTCGACGTCCGGGTGCCGGCGCGTGGTCGCCGCGACGAGGCGCTCGGCGAGGTGGGTGAAGGTGCGCACGACCATCGTCGTGACGCGCGGCGTGGGCTCGGTCGCGGTACCGCCGAGGGCGCGCGTGAGGTAGGCCATGGGGCCGACGAGGTCCGTGCCGCGCAGCGCCGCGGTGACGTCGTCGAGGGGCGTGGGGCGGTCGGTGCCCGGCTCGGCCGCGCTCGCCCCGAGCGTCTCGACGACGGTGCCCAGCACGTCCTCGCAGACCTCGACGACGACGTCGTCGAGCGACGCGAAGTGGTTGAAGATCGTGCGGCGCGCGACGTCGGCCCGGGCCGCGAGCTCGTCGACGGTGAAGCGCGCGCCGCCCTTCTCCTCCATGAGCGACGCGGCGGCGGCGACGATCGCGCGGCGGTGGCGTGCGCGCAGGGCCGCGCGACGGTCCGGAGCCGCGGCGTCCGGGCCGGGGACGTCCGCGCTCGGCGCGTCCGGGGTCACGGCGTCCGTCGCGGGCGCGGTCGGGCGCTCGGGTCCGGGGAGGAGAGGCACCTCTTGACACTAGGTGCATCGATGCACTCGGTGCAAACGAGGGCCTCGGCTGCTCAAAGTTGACCGATCGAGTCCAGTATGTGGGAAGGTCCCGGCGGTGCGTTGACACCCTCTCCGACCGCTCGTAGGTTCCCGGCAACCGAGGTCCACGGACCCCGGCACAGGACATGGTCATGAGCTCCGACGCGAAGCCCCGGCTCGTCGGACGGCAACCCTCCCGCGCGGCGGGGTGCCCCGGGTGAGGACCAGGTCCCGCGTCGCGCGACCTGCGCGGTGCGGGGCAACACGCGGCGCCCGGAGACGGGCACGAAGGAGACGGACGATGGACCGGCGAGAGTCGAGCACCGCGGTGAGCACCCCGCACGCGCCGACGTGCCCCTGTCCGGTCCGCGGTGCGGCCGTCGTCTCCTGTCCGGTCGGCGCCCTCGCGGGCGTCACCTGTTGTCGCTGACGACGCCCCGCTCCTGACGCCGCGCGCCCCCGCGCGCACGCCCTGACGGGCCTCCCTCCGGCCTCCCGGGCCCGCCCTGCCGCCCCGCGGCGGGGCGACCCTGCCCACCCCCGGCACCCCGCCGCGCCCTGAGCGCGCGGCCGGCGCCTGTCCCAGAACGGATCCTCGCGATGCCCGACCCCCGCCCCGCCCGTACCGTCCACCTGGGCGTCGACCTCACCGACGCCGGTGCGCACCCCGCCGCCTGGCGGACCGTGGGGTCCCAGGCCCAGCGCCTGTTCGACGCCAAGCGCCTCGTCGAGCTCGTGGCCACCGCCCAGCGCGGCCTGCTCGACCTCGTCACGCTCGACGACGCGTTCACCCTCCAGCCGGGCCGCAACGGGTCCGTGCGCGGCCGGCTCGACGCCGCGCTCGTCGCGTCCCGGCTCGCGCCGCGCAGCGCGGGCATCGGCCTCGTCCCGACCGTCACCACCACGCACACCGAGCCGTTCCACGTCTCCAAGGCGGTCGCGACGATCGACCACGTGAGCTCCGGCCGCGCGGGATGGCAGGTCGGGTGGTCCACGACCCCGGCCGAGGCCGCGGCCTTCGGGCGCAAGGGCGCCCAGGACGAGCCCGACGCCGTGGCCGAGGCCGACGAGGCGGTCGAGGTCGTCACGCGGCTCTGGGACTCGTGGGAGGACGACGCCGAGATCCGCGACGTCGCGACGGGCCGGTTCGTGGACCGCGAGAAGCTGCACTACGTCGACCACGAGGGCATCCGGTTCGCGGTCAAGGGGCCGTCGATCACGCCGCGCCCGCCGCAGGGCCAGCCGCCCGTCGTCGTCCGCGCGAGCACGCCGGCGTCGCTCGACCTCGCGGCCCGGCGCGCCGACGTCGTGCGGGTCCGCGCGGCGACGCGGGACGAGGCGGTCGCGCTGCGGGCGCAGGTGCGCGACGCCGCCGCGGACGCCGGGCGCGACCCCGACGGGCTGCGGGTCCTCGTGGACGCGTACGTCGTCGTCGGGGACACGCGCGCGAGCGCGCAGGCCCGCCTCGACCTGCTCGAGGACCTCGAGGGCGTCTCGTGGGACACCGACTCGCTGACGCACGTCGGCACGGCGCGCGACCTCGCGGCGACGGTCGAGGAGTGGGCGCACGCCGGTGCCGCCGACGGCTTCCTGCTGCGGCCGTCGTCGCTGAGCACGGACCTCGACGCGATCGTCGACGGGGTCGTGCCGCTGCTCCAGGGCGTGGGCCTGTTCCGCACCGCGTACCCGGGCACGACGCTGCGCGACACGCTCGGCCTCCCGCACCCCGCGAACCGCTACGCGGCGATCGCCTGAGCCCGGACGGACGCGACATGAGCACCCGACCCCGCAAGCAGATCCACCTCGGCGCCCACTTCCCGGGCGTCAACAACACCACCGTGTGGAGCGACCCCCGCTCGCGCAGCCAGATCGACTTCGCGTCGTTCGAGCACCTCGCGCGCCGCGCCGAGGAGGCGAGGCTCGACTTCTTCTTCCTCGCCGAGGGCCTGCGCCTGCGCGAGCACAAGGGCCGCATCCACGACCTCGACGTCGTCGGCCGCCCCGACACGCTGCCCGTCCTCGCCGCGCTCGCCGCCGTCACCGAGCGGCTCGGCCTCGCGGGCACGATCAACACGACGTTCAACGAGCCGTGGGAGCTCGCGAAGCAGTTCGCGACGCTCGACCTGCTCTCCGAGGGCCGCGCGGCCTGGAACCTCGTGACGAGCCCCGACGCCTTCACGGGCGCCAACTTCCGCCGCGGTGGGTACCTGCCCTACCCCGAGCGGTACGCGCGGGCGGCCGAGGTCGTCGAGGTCGCGCGCGCCCTGTGGGACTCGTGGGACGACGACGCGGTGCTGGCCGACCGGATCGCGGGCGAGTTCCTGCGGCCCGGGGCGGTGCGGCCGGTCGCGCACCACGGGACGTACGCGGACGTCGTCGGGCTGTTCGAGACGCCGCGCGGGCCGCAGGGCCACCCCGTCCTGTTCCAGGCGGGCGACTCGGCCGACGGGCGCGAGTTCGCCGCCGCGACGGCCGACGTCGTGTTCTCCGCGCACTCGACGTTCGACGCCGGGCGCGCGTTCTACGAGGACGTCAAGGGGCGGCTCGCGGCGCACGGGCGCGAGCGCGACTCCCTGAAGATCCTGCCCGCGACCGTCGTCGTGCTGGGCGACACGCCCGCCGAGGCGGAGGAGCGCGCCCGGGAGATCCGGCTCCAGCAGGTCTCGGGCCCGACGGCGATCGCGTTCCTCGAGCAGGTCTGGGGCCGCGACCTCGAGGCGTACGACCCCGAGGGCCCGCTGCCCGACGTCGACCCCGACACCGAGAACCTGTCGATCACGCGCGGCCGCGTGCGGCACGCGAAGGACCCGGCGGCGGTCGCCGCGGCGTGGCGCGAGCAGGCCGAGGCGAACGGGTGGTCGATCCGCGAGCTCGTCATCCAGGTGACGTCGCGCGGCGGGTTCGTCGGCACGCCGCAGCAGGTCGCGGACGACATCGACCGGCACGTCCAGGAGGACGCCTCCGACGGCTTCATCCTCGTGCCCCACCTCACGCCGGGCGGGCTCGACGACGTCTTCGACCAGGTCGTCCCGCTGCTCCAGGAGCGCGGCTCGTTCCGCACGGAGTACGCGGGCACGACCCTGCGCGAGCACCTCGGCCTCGCCCGCCCCGGCGCGACGCGCGGCGACGGCGAGCCCACGACGGCGCACCCCGCCGAGCTCGTCGGCTGACCGCCGCCGGCACCGCGGCGACCACCGCACCGACCACCCGCACCGACCTCGGAGGACCCATGAGCACGAGCACGCCGACCGCCACGGGCGCCGTGGCCACCGCACCCGCCGACCCCGTCGTGTCCGCGTCGCCCGACGCCGCCGCGTGGGCCGCCTGGCACGCCGACCGCGAGGACGGGCTGCGCCCGCCGCACGGCTGGCTGAGCCTCGTCGCGTACCACGCGCTCCCGGCCGAGCCCGCCGCCCTCCCGGGTGTCCCGGGGCTCTGGTGGGCCGACGCCGACGGCGCGCACCACCGCGCGGACGAGGGCGGCGCCGTCCGGACGACGGGCAGCGCCGTCGGGACCGTCGTCGTCGCGGAGGGCGGGTCGACGCTCGCGGGCACGTTCCTCCCGGACGGCCGGGACGCGGGCGACCCGTCCGACGGCGGCGAGACGCGCGAGGTCGCGGTGGAGGTCGTGCGCCGCACGGGCCGCTACGCCGTCCGCGTGCGCGACCCGCTCGCCCCGGCCCGGACGGCGTTCGACGGCGTCCCGACGTTCGCCTACGACCCCGCCTGGGTCGTCGACGCGCCGGTGCGCTGGTACGACGCGCCGCGGCCCGTCGTCGTCGGCGCCGCCCGGCCCGGCCTCGTGCACCACGTGCGCACGGTCGGCGAGGTCGACCTCGTCGTCGAGCGCGACGGCGCCCGGCGCGGCGCGACGCTCGCCCTCACCGGCGCGCCGGGCGGTGCGGTGACGCTGCTCTTCAGCGACGAGGCGGACGGCGTCGCCCCCTGGCGGGTCCTGCGCGTGGACGCCGACGCGGTGCCCGGCACCGCGGGCAGCGTGCGCCTCGACCTCAACCGGGCCGTCAACCTGCCGTACGCGTTCAGCGACTTCGGCACGTGCCCGGCGCCGGTCGAGGGCAACCACGTGCCGTTCGCCGTCACCGCGGGCGAGAGGGCACCCCGGTGACCGCCGTCGCCGCGCGCCCCGCCGGGCAGGGGACGCGCGAGGTCCGGTCCGTCGCGATGCACGACCCGCTCGTGCGGCCGCTGCTCGACGAGCTCTCCCACGAGTACTGGACGCGGTACCAGCGCGTGCTCAGCGCCGAGGAGCTCCGCGCCGAGATGGAGCACTACCCCGCGCAGGACTTCGCCGCGCCGCACGGCGAGCTCGTGCTGGTGCTGGAGGACGGCGAGCCCGTCGCGGGCGGCGCGTTCCGCCGTCGGGCCGAGCCGGAGCTCGGCGACCCGGCGCGCCTCGCCCGGCCGGCCGCGCGCCGCGCCGACGGGACGCCCGCCGTGCGCACCGCCGAGCTCAAGCGGATCTGGACGCACTCGGCGCACCGGCGCCGCGGGCTGGCGCGCCTCGTGCTCGCCGAGCTCGAGCGCCGGGCCGTCGAGCGCGGCTACCGGCGCGTCTACCTCACGACGGGCCCGCGCCAGCCCGAGGCCGCCGGTCTGTACCTCGCGACCGGCTACACGCCCCTGTTCGACACCGGGACCGATCCCGAGGAGATCGGCCCGCTCGCCTTCGAGAAGTGGTTGGAGGTCGCGCCATGAGCACCGTGTCGCTCCCGCAGGACGAGTCCCGGCAGCTCGCGCCGCCGTCGGGCCGGCACCCCGCCGACCCGCGCGGCGGTGTCGAGGACGCGCTGCCGCTCGAGAGCCTGCGCATCGTCCCCGCCCGGCACCCGGGCCGCTGGGTCGCGACGGCCGGCGTGGCCGTGCTCCTCGCCATGGTCGTCAGCTCGCTCGTGACGAACGACCGCTGGGAGTGGGGCGTCGTCGCGCAGTACCTCACCTGGCCCTCGATCCTCGAGGGCGCGTGGGCGACGATCCGGCTCACGCTCGTCGCGTCGGTCGTCGGGTTCGCGCTCGGCACCGTGCTCGCGCTCATGCGCCTGTCGCGCTCGCCGCTCCTGCAGTCGGTCTCGTGGACGTACACGTGGGTGTTCCGGTCCGTGCCGCTGCTGCTGCAGCTCCTGCTCTGGTACAACCTCGCCTACCTGTACCCGTACCTGAGCGTCGGCATCCCCTTCGGGCCGGAGTTCCTCTACTTCGACACGCTGTCCGTGATCGACAAGTTCTGGGCCGCGATCCTCGGGCTCGGGCTCTCGCAGGCCGCGTACTCGGCCGAGATCGTGCGGGCCGGGATCCTCTCGGTCGACCAGGGGCAGCAGGAGGCCGCCGCGTCGCTCGGCATCCCCAAGCGCCGCCAGGTGAGCCGCATCATCCTGCCGCAGGCGATGCGCTCCATCATCCCGACGGCCGTCAACGAGGTGATCGGGCTGCTCAAGGGCACGTCGATCGTCTACGTGCTGGCGTACGGCGAGCTGTTCTACATCGTCAGCGTCATCTACGGCCGCAACGGCCGCGTCGTGCCGCTGCTCATCGTCGCGTCGATCTGGTACCTCGTGCTCACCACGCTCATCACCGTCGTGCAGTACTACGTCGAGCGGCACTACGCGAAGGGCGCGGTGCGCACGCTGCCCCCGACCCCGCTGCAGAAGGCGCGGTGGACCGTGCTCGTCTGGGCGTCGCGGCTCTCCGGCCGCCCCGTGCCCGACGCCGTCCCGCCCGCGTACGCGGCCCGCGCCCGGGTGGGCGTGCTGACCCGCACCGCGCGCACGTCGGGAGGTGCGGCATGAGCGCCGACGTCGCGACCGCCGGGCTCGTCGAGATCCACGGCGTCCACAAGAGCTTCGGCACCCTCGAGGTGCTGCGCGACGTGTCGCTCACCGTGCCGCCCGGGTCCGTGACGGTCGTGCTCGGCCCGTCCGGCTCCGGGAAGTCGACGCTGCTGCGCGCGATCAACCACCTGGAGAAGGTCGACAAGGGGTTCATCTCGCTCGACGGCGAGCTCATCGGGTACCGCCGCAAGGGCAACACCCTGCGCGAGCTCAAGGAGCGCGAGATCCTCGGCCAGCGCACCCAGATCGGGTTCGTCTTCCAGAGCTTCAACCTCTTCCCGCACCTCACCGCGCTCGAGAACGTCGTCGAGGCGCCGGTATCCGCGCAGCGTCGGCGCCGCGAGGACGTCGAGCCCGAGGCCCGCGCGCTGCTGGAACGCGTCGGGCTCGCGGACAAGGCCGACGCGCGACCCCGCCAGCTCTCCGGCGGGCAGCAGCAGCGCGTCGCCATCGCCCGTGCGCTCGCGCTGCGGCCCAAGGTGCTCCTGTTCGACGAGCCCACCTCGGCGCTCGACCCCGAGCTCGTCGGGGAGGTGCTCGAGGTCATCAAGGACGTCGCGAGCACCGGCACGACGCTCGTCGTCGTGACGCACGAGATCGGCTTCGCCCGCGAGGTCGCCGACACCGTCGTGTTCATGGACGACGGCGTCGTCGTGGAGCAGGGCACGCCCGCCGAGGTGCTCGACCACCCGCGCCACGACCGCACCCGGGCCTTCCTCCAGAAAGTCCTCTGAAACCCACCCGACGTCCACCGACGCCCGCCGTCGTGACCCGCGACCGGCCGCCGGCCGTCCCGCACACCCGCACTCCCTGCGTCACCCCGACGCACCACCCGAGAGGTAGGACTCCCGTGACCGCAACGACCACCCGCGCCCGCGCCCCCCGCGCGCTCGCCGCCCTCGCCGTCGTGCCCCTGCTGGCGCTCGCGGCCTGCTCCGGGGTGAGCACCGACGCCCCGGCCGCCGCGGACGAGGGCGCGGCGACCGACGAGAGCACGACGTCCGTCTCGGACGCCCTCGACGTGAGCACGAGCCCGGACCAGGACCGCATCCGCACCACCGAGTCGGCCGAGGCCGTCGCGCTCCTCCCGGACGCCTGGAAGGACAAGGACGAGCTCGTCGTCGCGATCTCCGCGGGCGCGGCGCCGCCGCTCGGCTTCCTCGCCGACGACGACGAGACGCCCATCGGCAACGAGACCGACATCGCGCAGCTCGTCGCCGACGCGCTCGGCAAGGACCTGCGCCTGGAGGTCAAGGCCTGGGCCGACTGGCCGCTCGCGCTCGGCTCGGGCGACGTCGACGCCGTGATCTCCAACGTCACGGTGACCGAGGAGCGCAAGGAGACGATCGACTTCTCCACGTACCGCAACGACGAGCTCGGCTGGCTCGTGGGCGCCGACTCCGACATCACGTCGATCACGAAGCGCGAGGACATCGCGGGCAAGGTCGTCGCCGTCGGCTCCGGGACGAACCAGGAGAAGATCGTGCTCGAGTGGGACCGCCTCAACCAGGAGGACGGCCTCGAGCCCATCCAGGGCCCCGAGTACTACGAGCAGTTCTCCGATGTCCTGCTCGCGCTCCAGTCCGGGCGCATCGAGACGTACGTCGGCCCCAACGCGTCGCTCGCGTACCAGGCGGCGATCTCCCCGCAGGACTTCAAGGTCGTGGGCACGCTCAACGGCGGCTGGCCCGACACGGCGCAGATCGCCGTCGCCACGAAGAAGGGCAACGAGGCGGCCCCGGCCATCACGGCCGCGATCAACCACGCCATCGAGGACGGCACCTACCTCGAGGTGCTCCAGCGGTGGGGCCTGGAGTCCGAGGCCGTCGAGGAGTCGCAGACCAACCCGCCCGGCCTGCCGAAGACGGAGTGACCCGCGCATGACCACCAGCACCCAGCACGTCGACCACCTCGTGGTCGGGGGCGGCGTCATGGGCTCGGCCGCGGCGTGGCAGCTCGCCCGGCGCGGGCGCGACGTCGTGCTGCTCGAGCGCTTCGCGCCCGGGCACGCGCACGGCGCCTCGCACGGGACGTCGCGCATCTACCGCACGACGTACGCCGAGCCCGAGTACCTCGACCTCGCGCAGGAGGCGCTACGCCAGTGGCGCGAGGTCGAGGACGAGACCGGGACCGAGCTCCTCGACGTGACCGGCGGCGTGAGCCACGGGCGTCGTGACGGCGCGGCCGAGCGCCGCGTCGACGCGATCGGCGCCGCGTTCGCGGTCCGGGGGATCGAGCACGAGTGGCTCGACCCCGCGGCCGCGGCCGAGCGCTGGCCGGGGCTGCGGTTCGAGGGCCGGGTGCTGCACGAGGTCGCGACGGCCGGCCGGCTCCACGCCGACCGGGCCGTCGCGGCCCTCCAGGGGGCCGCGGCCGCGCGGGGCGCCGACGTGCGGCACGAGGTCGCCGTCCGGCACGTCGAGCGCGTCCCCGAGGGCGTGCGCGTCGTCACCGACGGCGCCGACGTCGTCGCGCGGGTCGTCGTCGTGACCGTCGGGGCGTGGAGCGCGGGTCTGCTGGGTTCCCCGGCGGGCGGCCTGCTCGGGCAGGAGCTCCCGCTCGTCGTCACGCAGGAGCAGCCCGCCCACTTCGCGCTCGCCCCCGGCACGTCGCCCGCGGGGTGGCCCGCGTTCACGCACGACGTCGGTCCCGGCACCGCGTGGCCGAGCGGCGTCTACGGGCTCGCGACCCCGGGCGAGGGCGTCAAGGTCGGCTTCCACGGCGTCGGCCCCGTCGTCGACCCCGACCGGCGCTCCTACCGGCCGGAGCCGGGCCAGCTCGCCGCGCTGCGCGACTACGTGCGGACCTGGCTGCCCGGCCTCGACCCCGACGCCTACGTCCCCGTGAGCTGCACGTACACCACGACGCCGGACCACGACTTCGTGCTCGACCGGCGCGGCCCGGTCGTCGTCGGCGCCGGGTTCTCCGGCCACGGCTTCAAGTTCGCCCCGGCCGTCGGGCGCGTGCTCGCCGACCTCGCGACCGCCCCCGGCGCCCTGCCCGACGGCGGCACCGCCGCCGAGCGGTTCGCGCTCGCCCGCCTCGCCGCACTCCCCGAGAGGACCGCCTCATGACGATCGCTCCCGCACCCACCGCCGGGGACGCTCCGGCCCCGGCCGCGGACCCCGGGACGCTCCCCGCGCCGCCCCACGACACCGACGGTGCCCGCGCCGCGCTCGCCGCGCGGTACGGCGTCGACCTCGCCGCGGTCGAGGACGTCGCGCCCGGCGCGGCCGCGGGCCTGGCACCCGCCGCGGACCGTCCCGGCACCGTCCTCGCGACGCAGCTGGGCCACCGGACGGTGCGCCGCTACCGCACCGACCCGCTGGCCCACCACGTCGTGCCGACGCTCGTCGCCGCCGCGCAGTCCGCCCCGACGTCGTCGAACCTCCAGCTCTGGAGCGTCGTCGCCGTCACCGACCCCGTGCGCAAGGCGCGGCTCGCGGCGCTCGCGGGCGACCAGGAGCACGTGCGCACCGCGCCGCTGCTGCTCGTCTGGCTCGCCGACGTCGCGCGGGCCCGCGCTCTCGGCGAGCGCGAGGGCGTCCGGCTCGAGGCGACCGACTACCTCGAGACGACGGTCGTCGCGTTCCTCGACGCCGCGCTCGCCGCGCAGAACGCCGTCGTGGCGGCGGAGTCGCTCGGTCTCGGCACCGTGTACATCGGCGCGCTGCGCAACCACCCCGCCCAGGTCGCGGCCGAGCTCGGCCTGCCCGAGGGCGTCGTCGCGGTCGTGGGGCTCGTCGTCGGGCACCCCGACCCCGCGGGCGGGGAACGGGTCAAGCCGCGGCTGCCGCAGGCGGCCGTCCTGCACGCCGAGCGCTACCGCGCCGTCGGGCAGGACCAGCACGTCGCGGCGTACGAGGAGCGCATCGCGCCCTTCTACCGCGAGGAGGGGCTCGACGGCGGCTGGCGCGACCGCGTCGTCGACCGCCTGCGCGTCCCCGGCGCCCTGCGCGGGCGCGCCCACCTGCGCACCACGCTCGCCGCGCTCGGGTTCCCGTCCAAGTAGCCCGGCGACCGCGTCGCCCCGAGCCACCGCACCCCACCAGAGGAAGCCATGTCCCACCAGCACCCGCACCCGACCGCCACCCCCGGCGGGCCGCGACCGGCGTCCGGCCGCGTCCCGCTGTCCGTGCTCGATCTCGCGATCGTCCCCGAGGGGGCGACGGGCCAGGACGCGGTGCGCCGCGCCGTCGGGCTCGCGCGCGACCTCGACCGGCTCGGCTACCACCGCGTCTGGTACGCCGAGCACCACCTGTCGCCCGGCGTCGGCTCGGCGTCGCCCGCCGTGCTCGCCGCCGCCGTCGCGGCCCGGACCGAGCGCATCCGCGTCGGCAGCGGTGCCGTGCTGCTCAGCACGACGAGCCCGCTCGTCGCCGCCGAGCAGTTCGGGACGATCGCCGCGCTCCACCCGGGCCGCGTCGACCTCGGGCTCGGCCGCGCGTTCACGCCGCCGACGGGGGAGAAGGGGGCCGGGGCGCCGCGGCGGGCCCGGCCCGCCACCGGGCCGCGGGTCGTCGACGGGCTGTACGTGCCCGGCGCGCCGCCCGCCGACGTGAACGACTCCGTGCTGCGCGAGCGCATCCTCGCGCAGAAGCGGATCGTCGGGGCGTCGCGCACCCCGGCGAGCTTCCGCGACGAGCTCGAGCTCGTGCTCGGCCTGCGCGCGGGGACCTACCGCGACGAGCGCGGGACGTCGTACGTGAGCCCGCCCGTCGAGGGCGCCGACTGGGACCTGTGGGTCCTCGCGTCGAGCGCGGGCGAGAGCGCGCGCGTCGCGGGCGAGCTCGGGCTGCCGCTCGCCGCGAACTACCACGTGGCGCCGTCGGCGACGCTCGACACCGTCGCCGCGTACCGCGAGGCGTTCCGGCCGGGCGTGCTCGACGAGCCCTACGTCGTCGTGTCCGCCGACGTGCTCGTCGCCGACACCGTCGAGCGGGCCCGCGAGCTCGCGACGCCGTTCGCGGACTGGGTGCTCTCCATCCGCAGCGGCGCCGACGGCGCGATCGCCTACCCGGAGCCGGGCACGTCGCCCGCGTGGGAGGAGCGTCCGGAGGCGGAGCGCGCGCTCGTCGCCGACCGCGTCGACACACGCATCGTCGGTGACCCCGAGACCGTCGTGCGGCGGCTCGAGACCCTGCGCCGCGCGACCGGCGCGGACGAGCTCCTCGTCACCACCGCGACCCACGACGCCGACGACGCCCGACGCTCGTTCGCGCTGCTCGCCGAGCACTGGTTCGCGGACGCCGACGCCGACGCTGCCGCACGCGCCGCCGTCGCCCCCGACGTCGCACCCGCGCTCGCCGCCACCCACTGACACCACCACCCCGCGAAGGAGACACCGATGACCACGACCCCGCCCCTGCGGGCCGCGACCGACGCCGCCGCCCAGGTCGCCGACGGCGCGCTGCTGATCGACGTGCGCTCGGCCGGCGGTCGCGCCGCGCACGGCGAGATCCCCGGCGCCACGCACGCCGACCGCGACGACCTCGACGCGCTGTTCGGCCCCGCCGACGCCCCGGTGATCTCGCTCGACACGCCCGTCGTCGTCGTGTGCGGGTCGCCGAACGGCTCCGGGCCGGTGGCCGAGGCGCTCGCACGCCGCGGGTACACGCACGTGTCCCACGTCGACGGCGGCTTCCCCGCGTGGAAGGAGGCCGGCCTCCCGGCGTCCGACCCCGTCGGGGCGGCCCCGGAGCCCGCGCCCTCGGGGTCCGCGGCGCCGCCGGAGCCGACGGCACCCGCCCGGCCCTGAGCCGGCGGCCGGACCGTGCCCCGCACGTCCGGTCCGCGACCCCGCACCCCGAACCACCCGCACCGACACCACGGAGACCCTCATGCCCGTCGAGTTCCTCGGCATCGCCACGACCAACGACGCCTCGGAGACCACCGAGCGCACGACCGCCGCGTTCGACCCCGCCTACCTCGAGCGCCTCGTGCGCGCGCACGAGGACAACGGCTGGACGCGCGTCCTCTTCGCGTACGGCTCCTCCGGCCCCGAGCCCGCCGCGCTCGCCGCCTACACCGCCGCGCGCCTGCAGTCGATCGAGCTGCTGCTCGCGCACCGGCCCAACGTGTCCTACCCGACGTACGCCGCCAAGACGTTCGCGACGCTCGACCAGCTCTCCGGCGGGCGGCTCTCCGTCCACTTCATCACCGGCGGCAACGACCACGAGCAGGGCCGCGAGGGCGACACGCTGACCAAGGACGAGCGGTACGCGCGCACCCACGAGTACATCCAGATCGTCAAGCAGGCCTGGTCGAGCGCCGAGCCGTTCGACCACCACGGCCCGTTCTACGACTTCGACGACTTCGTGCTCGACGCCAAGCCCTTCGAGGGCCGCACCCCGACCATCTCGTTCGGCGGGTCGTCGGACGCCGCGTTCCGCGTCGGCGCGGCCGAGGCCGACATCTACGCCGTCTGGGGCGAGCCGCTCGACCGCACCGCCGAGCAGATCGCGCGCGTGCACGCCGAGGCCGCCGCCGCGGGCCGCACGACGCCGCCGCGCATCCACGCCGCGTTCCGGCCGATCGTCGCGCCGACCGAGGAGCTCGCCTGGGAGAAGGCGCACCGCATCCTCGACCGGATCGAGGCGCGCAAGGCCGCCGCGGGGGGCCAGCTCAGCCGTCGGCACCCGATCGACAAGCCCGAGAACGCGGGTTCCCAGCGCCTGCTCGAGATCGCCGCCCAGGGCGAGCGCTTCGACACCGCGCTGTGGACCGCGACCGCGAAGGCCACCGGCGGCGCCGGCAACTCCAACGCGCTCGTCGGCACGCCCGAGCAGGTCGCCGAGGCGCTGCTCGCCTACTACGACCTCGGCGTCCGCGTCATCTCCGCGCGCGGCTACGACCTGCTCGACGACGCGGTCGGCTTCGGTCGCTACGTCATCCCGCTCGTCCGCGAGGAGGTGGCGAAGCGCGACGCCGCCGCCGCCGAGGCCACCGCGGCCTGACAGATCGGCAACCCCGCCCCGGGTCGGCAGCTCCGGTCGGGTTCGGCACCTGCGCGTGCCGAACTCGACCGGAGCTGCCGAACGCGCCGGTACCGGCCCCCGGACGACGACGAACAACAAGGAGAAGGACGTGCGGTTCCAGGTACTCGACATCGTGTTCAACCCGCCCCACCCCGTGACCGGGGAGGCGGTCGCGCCGTCCGACCGGTTGAACCGGGTCGTGGAGACGGCGGTGCTGGCCGAGGAGCTCGGGTTCGACTCGTTCGCGGTGGGGGAGCGGCACGCGGGAGAGGTGCTGTCGTCGGCGCCGACGGTGCTCCTCGGCGCGGTCGCGGCGCGGACGTCGCGCATCCTGCTGAGCACGGGCGTCACCGTGCTGTCGCTGCTCGACCCGATCCGCGTCGCCGAGGACCTCGCGACGGTCGACCAGCTGAGCCGCGGGCGGCTGGAGATCGTCATCGGCAAGGGCAACGAGGTGCTGCAGTACCCGCTGCTCGGGCTGGACCTCGACAAGCAGTACGAGTACCTCCAGGAGAACTACGAGCTGCTGCGCCTGCTGCTGTCGGAGGAGGACGTCAGCTGGAGCGGGCGGCACCGCCACGCGCTGGAGCACGCGACGACGCTGCCACGGCCGTTCGCCGGGCCGTTCCGGATCTGGCACGGGTCGGCGACGTCGCGCTTCGCGGTCGACCTCGCGGCCCGGTACGGGGACCCGATCGTCAGCGCCAACGCGCTGCAGCCGCGCGAGAACTACCAGGTGCTCATCGACCGCTACCGCGAGCAGTACGCGGCGCACGGGCACGACCCGGCGTACGGGTTCGTCGGGTCGGGCTCGGGCGGGCTGTTCCTCGCCGACACGACGGAGGAGGCGATCGAGCAGTACCGCCCGATCTACGAGGGCCAGGTCGCGGCGGCGGCGCGCCGGGGGTACGGGCCCGACGCCGTGGGGAAGGCACCGAGCTTCCGGACGGTCGAGGACGCCGTCGAGCGCGGGCCCGCGCTCGTGGGGTCGCCGGAGCGCGTGGCCGAGAAGATCCTCGACTACCACGCCTCGTACCGGCACGACCTGCAGTCCGTCTCGGTGAACCACCTGATCCCCGCGGCGCAGCAGGAGGACGTGCTGCGCCGGTTCGCGGAGGAGGTCGTGCCCGTCGTGCAGGCCGAGGTGAAGACGGACCTGTGGAGCCCGGCCGACGCCCGCCGCGCGGCGGGCTTCACCGCGGCCTGAGGTAGCCCGACGGACCGGAGGGGAGGGGCCCGTCTCGCCTGGCGAGGCGGGCCCTCGCCGTGCTCGTGGCGGCCTGCCGGCGGGTCACGACGTCGCGGAGCAGGAAACAACCGTCCGTCTGGCGGGACGGCTGTCTCGATACTTGACTCAACCGGTCGAGATTGTCTTTCCTGCTCCCAGGTGACGAGCGTCAGCACGCAGGCCCGGCTCGCTGACCAGCAACCCTTCGACGTGACGGGGTGCTCCGGGAACGACCTGACCGCGCCGCTCCCGCGGCGCGGTAAGCACGGCACCCCGGTGGGCACCCCCGCCGCGCCGGCCCTGGGCCCGGCGCGGACGACCACCGGCGCCGGACGACCGCCGGTCCTCAGCCGGCACACGAGGAGAGCAGCACGACATGATCCCCACACCTCACCGACGCCGGTCCCTGACCGTCGCCGCGGCGGCCGCCGCGACGGGCCTCCTGCTCAGCGCGTGCGCGGGCGGCGGCTCCGGCGCGTCCGACGGCGACGGGTCGCCCAGCCCGTCCGGCGAGCCCGTGGCGGGCGGCGACCTGACGTTCGCCCTCACGGTCGACTCGCACTGCATCGACCCGCAGCAGGTCGGCAACAACGACGCCATCGCGGCGGCCCGCCAGACGGTCGCGTCGCTCACGGCGCAGGACCCGGAGTCGGGCGAGATCCTGCCGTGGCTCGCGGAGAGCTGGGAGGTGAACGACGACGCGTCGAGCTACACGTTCCACCTGCGCGACGACGCGACGTACGCCGACGGCACGCCGATCGACGCCGAGTCGGTGAAGACGAACTTCGACGCGATCGTCGCGCTCGGCGCGACGGCGTCGCTCGGGTCGCAGTACCTCGTCGGCTACGAGGGCACGACCGTCACCGACCCGCAGACCCTCACGGTGGACTTCGCGGAGCCGAGCGCGCAGTTCCTCCAGGCGACGTCGACGTTCTCGCTCGGCCTCCTCGCCCCGTCCTCGGCCGACCTGAGCGTCGAGGACCGCTGCGCCGGGAAGTTCGTCGGCTCCGGCCCGTTCTCCGTGAAGTCGTACACGCAGGACCAGGAGATCGTGCTCGAGAAGGTCGCGGGCTACGCGTGGGGCTCGGAGGCGAGCGACCACCAGGGCGAGGCCTACCTCGACACGGTGACGTTCAAGGTCATCCCCGAGGCGAGCGTGCGCAGCGGCAGCCTGCAGTCGGGGCAGATCGACGCCACGGCCGCGATCTCGACCGTCGACCTGCCGCAGTTCGACGGGAACGGGTTCTGGCTCGAGTACCGCGCCAACCCGGGCGTCGTGTTCAACCTCTTCCCCAACGAGTCGAGCCCGCTCGCGGGCGACGAGGCCGTGCGGACGGCGATCCTCCAGGGCATCGACCGCGAGCAGATCGCGGACACCGTGCTCAGCGCCCAGGACGAGCCGGCCACGAGCGTCCTGTCGCACTCGACGCCGCTCTACGAGAGCGTCGCGGACGAGCTCGCCTACGACCCCGAGGGCGCGAAGAAGATCCTCGACGACGCGGGCTGGGTCGAGGGCGCCGACGGCGTGCGGGAGAAGGACGGCCAGAAGCTCTCCACGACCGTGACGTTCTGGCAGGTGCCGGAGCCGCTCGAGCTGGTCCAGCAGCAGCTCGCGCAGATCGGCGTGGACCTCCAGCTCCAGCACGTGACCGTCGCCGAGTCGCAGGCGATCAAGGAGAGCGGCGACTTCGACTTCGACTACTACAACCTCACGCGCTCCGACCCGGACGTGCTGCGGACGATCTTCTCGGCGAACGCGCGCAACATCAACCAGCGCGACGCGGAGGAGGTGGACGACCTGCTCGACGCGTCGGCCGCGGCGACCGACCCGGCCGAGCGCCAGAGGCTCGTCACGGAGGCGTCACGCCTCCTGGTCCAGAAGGGGCACGCGATCCCGGTCTACGAGCTCTCGACGACCATCGCGGCCGCCGACACGGTCCACGGCCTGACGTTCGAGGCGTCGTCGCGCCTCGACTTCTACGACGCCTGGGTCACCCAGGGCTGACCCGCCGGGCCCGCCTGCCCGACGCCGCGGCGTCGGGCAGGCGGGCATCCCCCACGGAAGGAGGCCGACCATGGGCCGGTACGTCCTGCGTCGCGCCGGGCAGGGCCTGTTCGTGCTCTGGGCGGCGTTCACCATCTCGTTCTTCGTCCTCTACCTGCTGCCCAGCGACCCGGCCGCGCTCATGGCGAGCGGCGGGGGCGAGGCGGACCAGGTGGACCCCGCGCTGCTCGAGGCCCTGCGCGCCCAGTACGGCCTCGACCGGCCCGTGCTCGTGCAGTACGCGGACGCGCTGTGGCACGCGCTGCGGCTCGACTTCGGGACGTCGTACGCGTCCGGGGCGCCCGCGACGCAGCTCGTGCTCCAGGCGCTCCCGGAGACGCTCCGGCTCACGGCCGCGGCGCTCGTCCTCGCCGTCGTGGCGGGCGCCGGCATCGCGATCGCGATCACGTTCCCGCGCGCGGCCTGGCTGCGCCACGCGCTCGCATCGCTCCCTCCGCTCGGCGTCGCCCTGCCGCCGTTCTGGCTGGGCCTGCTCCTGCTGCAGTGGTTCTCCTTCCAGATCCCGCTGTTCCCCGCGATCGGCAACCAGGGCGCGATCAGCCTCGTGCTCCCGGCGATCACGCTCGCCGTGCCGGCGAGCGCCGCGCTCGCCCAGGTGCTCGCGCGGAGCCTGCGCGGGACGCTCGGCGAGCCGTACGTCGAGACGGCGCGCGCCAAGGGCGCGAGCCGCGCGCGCGTGCACTTCGGCCACGCGCTGCGCAACGCCGCGATCCCCGCGCTGACCGTGCTGGGGGTCGTCGTGGGCGGGCTGCTCGGCGGCACGGTCGTCACCGAGACGGTGTTCTCGCGCGCGGGCCTGGGACGGCTCACGGTCACGTCGGTGGACGCGCAGGACATCCCCGTGGTGCAGGCGGTCGTCGTCCTCTCGGCGCTCGTGTTCGTGGTCGTCACGCTCGTGGTCGACCTGCTCTACCCCCTGCTCGACCCCCGGATCGACGCACGACAGAAGGCGGTGGCCGCATGAGCACCAGGCCGGGAGTGCGCATCGTGCTCCGGGACGAGGCCCGGGTCGCGGACCGTGCCGCGGTGGCGGACGCGCCGCCGGCGGGCGCGCTCGCCCCCGACGCCCCGCCCGCCGACGCGCCCGAGGGGCGCACGCCCGCGGAGATCGAGGTCGAGGACCGCGAGGACGCGCGCGCGATCCTCCGGCACGGCCGCGTGCGGACCCGGGGCACGGCGGGCCGGTGGCGGCGCGGGGCGCGGTACGCCGTCCGGCGTCCCGGGCTGGTCGTCGCCGTGCTCGTCGTCCTGCTCGTCACGGCGTGGGCGGTCGTCCCGCAGGTCTTCACGGCGTACGACCCGCTGACGGGCGTGCCCGCGGACCGGCTGCAGCCGCCGTCGGGCGCGCACCTGTTCGGCACCGACCACCTGGGGCGGGACGTGTACGCGCGCGTCGTCCACGGCGCGTCGGCCTCGCTCGGCGCGACCGTCATCGCGGTCGCGGTCGGGCTCGTCGCCGGGTCGCTGCTCGGCCTGCTCGCGGGGTTCGTGCGCGGGTGGGTGGACGACGTCGTCGGCCGGTTCGTCGACGTGCTGCTCGCGATCCCCAGCATCCTGCTCTCGCTCGCGATCATCACGGCGCTCGGGTTCGGGACGGTCAAGGTCGCGATCGCCGTCGGCATCACGAGCGTCGCGACGTTCGCGCGCGTCATGCGGGCCGAGGTCCTGCGCATCTCGACGTCGGTGTACGTCGAGGCGGCCCGCGCGTCGGGGGTGCGCTGGTACGGCGTGCTGGGGCGCCACGTGCTGCCCAACTCGACGGGACCGGTGCTCGCGCTCGTCGCGCTCGAGCTCGGCACGGCCGTGCTCGCCATCTCGGCCCTGAGCTTCCTCGGCTACGGGACGCCGCCGCCCGCGCCGGAGTGGGGGTCGCTCGTCTCGGGCGGGCGCGACTACCTGGCCACCGCGTGGTGGCTCACGACCATGCCGGGCCTCGTGATCGTCGCCGTCGTGCTGTCGGCGAACCGCATCGCGCGGGCCCTGGAACGGACCGGAGGGGACGCATGACCGCCACGACGCCGACCACGCAGGAGCGTCCCGGCCCGACGTCGGGCGAGGCGCCCGCGCTCGAGATCCGCGGTCTGGAGGTCGCCTACCGCACGCGCGACGGCGGCTCGTACGCCGCCGTGCGCGGCGTCGACCTCACGGTCGGGCCGGGCGAGGTCGTCGCGCTGGTGGGCGAGTCCGGGTCGGGCAAGAGCACGACGGCGCACGCGGCCCTGCACCTGCTCGCGCGCGGGGGCGAGGTGACGGCAGGGACCATCCGCCTCGGCGGCCGCGACGTCGGACGGCTCTCCGAGAAGGAGTGGCAGCAGGTGCGGGGCCGCGACGTCGGGCTCGTGCCGCAGGACCCGACGGTCTCGCTCAACCCCGTCACGCGCGTGGGCGACCAGGTCGCGGAGGTGCTCGTCATCCACGGGCTCGCGCGGCGCAAGGAGGCGCGCGAGCGTGCGGTCGAGCTGCTGCGCCAGGCCGGGATCGACGACCCGGAGGCCCGCGCGCGGCAGTTCCCGTCGCAGCTCTCCGGCGGGATGCGCCAGCGCGTGCTCATCGCGATCGCCGTCGCGGCCCGGCCGCGCCTCGTCGTCGCGGACGAGCCCACGAGCGCGCTCGACGTGACGGTCCAGCGCCGCATCCTCGACCACCTCGACGGACTCGTGCGCGACCTCGGCACCGCCGTCCTGCTCATCACGCACGACCTCGGCGTCGCGGCGGACCGCGCCGACCGGATCGTCGTTCTCGAGCACGGGGTCGTCGTCGAGGAGGGCACCGCCGAGCAGGTGCTGCACGACCCACGCCACCCGTACACCCAGCAGCTCATCGCGGCGGCGCCGAGCCTCGCGAGCTCGCGCCTCGTCGCAGGCGGCACCCCGGAGACGGCGCCGAACGACGGCGTCGTCCCGCGCGCCGACGCGAGCCGCGCCGCGGTCGCGAGCCGCGCCGTCGACCAGGGGATCGCGGTGCCCGACGCCGCCGGCCCGGACACCGCGAGCGCGCCCGTCCTCGCGGTGCGGGACCTGCGCAAGGAGTTCACGCTGCCGCGCGGGTCGTCGCACCGGACGCTCGTCGCGGTGGACGGCGTGAGCCTCGAGGTCGGGCGCGGCGAGACGTACGCGCTCGTGGGGGAGTCGGGGTCGGGCAAGAGCACGACGGCGCGCCTCGCCCTCCGGCTGGAGCGGCCCACCGCGGGCACGGTGGAGTTCGCCGGCGAGGACATCACGACGGCACGCGGCGAGCGGCTGCGGTCGCTGCGCCGCGGCTTCCAGGTGGTCTACCAGTCCCCGTACGCGTCGCTCGACCCGCGGTTCACCGTCGAGCAGATCGTCACCGAGCCGCTCCGGGCGTACCGGGTCGGGTCGCCGTCCGAGCGCGCCGACCGGGCGCGTGCGCTCGTCGAGGACGTCGCGCTCCCGCCCGACGTGCTCCGCCGGGGACCGCGCGAGCTCTCGGGCGGGCAGCGCCAGCGCGTCGCCATCGCGCGGGCGCTCGCCCTGAACCCGGCGCTCGTCGTGCTCGACGAGCCCGTCTCGGCGCTCGACGTGTCCGTGCAGGCGCAGATCCTCGAGCTGCTCGTGCGGCTCCAGGCCGAGCACGGGCTCGCGTACCTGTTCATCTCGCACGACCTCGCCGTCGTGCGGCAGGTGTCCGACCACGTCGGCGTCATGCACCGCGGGCGCGTCGTCGAGCAGGGGGCGGCCGAGCAGATCCTGCTCGACCCGCAGGAGGAGTACACGCGTGAGCTCGTCGCGGCCATCCCCGGCCGCCGCGCGCTCCAGGACGCGCGCCGGGCGTCGTCCACGACAGCAGGGAGCGCACGATGACCGTCGCCGCACGACCCGCAGCGCCCGGCACCCGGCCCGGGACCAGGGCGACGCCCGGGCCGCGCGTGCTCGCGGAGCCCGCCCCCGCGCCGTCGCGCACCGAGCTCGCGGGCCGCACCACCGAGCTGCTCCAGGCGATGATCCGCAACGGGTGCGTCAACGACGGCACCGTCGGCTCGGGGCACGAGGCCCGCAACGCGCGCGCCGTCGCGGACGTGCTCGACGGTCTGGGCCTCGAGGTCGAGTGGGTCGAGCCGCAGCCCGGTCGCACGTCGCTCGTCGCGCGCCTGCGCGGCACCGACCCCGGTGCCCCGTCGCTCGCGCTCGTCGGGCACACCGACGTCGTCCCGGTCGAGCCGGAGGGGTGGACGCGCGACCCGTTCGGCGGCGAGCTCGTCGACGGCTGGGTCTGGGGCCGGGGCGCGATCGACATGCTCGGGCTCACGTCGGCGTTCACGGTCGTCACGCGGGCGATCGCGGAGAGCGGGCATCGGCTGCGCGGCGACCTCGTGCTCGCCGCCGTCGCCGACGAGGAGCACGGCAGCACGTGGGGGGTCGACTGGATCACGCAGCACCGGTACGACCTCGTGGACGTCGACGCGGTCCTCACGGAGTCGGGCGGGGTGCCGCTCGGGCCCCGGGGGAGCCGCACGGTCGCGGTGGGGGAGAAGGGCGGCGCGGGGCGCCGGCTTCGCGTCGTCGGTCGGCCGGGGCACGGGTCGGGGCCGTACGGGTCGCTCAACGCGATCGTGCTCGCGGCCGAGGCCGTGCGGCGGATCACCGCGCACCGCGGCCCCGTCGTCATCGGAGACCTGTGGCGCCGCTACGTCGACGCGCTCGACCTCGCGCCCGACGTGCGGGCCGCGCTGCTCGACCCCGCGCGGATCGACGACGCGCTGCCCGCGCTCGGTGCGCTCGCGTCCGTCGCGCACGCCACGACCCACACGACCGTCGCGCCGACCGTGCTGCACGCCGGGTCGAAGCCCAACGTCATCCCCGGGCTCGCCGAGGTCACGCTCGACATCCGCGTCCTGCCGGGCGCGACGCCCCAGGACGTCGCCGACCTGCTCGACGACGCGCTCGGCGACCTGCGCGAGCACGTGCACGTCGAGGGGGACTGGTTCGGCGAGGCCTCGCAGTCGCCCACCGACGGCGCGGCGTACGCGGCGATCGAGCGGGCCGTGCGCGCGCACGCGGGCGCCGACGTCGTGCCGGTCCTCGGTACGGGCGGCACGGACGGGCGCTTCTTCCGCCGTCGCGGCGTGCCGGCCTACGGGTTCGGGCTGCTCAGCGAGCAGTGGGACCCCGGGGTCTTCCGGTCCCTGTTCCACGGGAACGACGAGCGCGTCGACGTCGAGTCCCTCGGCCTCACGGCCACCGCGCTGCACGACGTCGTCACGAGCTACCTCGGGTGAGCGGTCGTCCCGGCGTCGGCGCCCCGCCGTGGCGGTGACCGCGGGCGGGCGCGCGTCGCGGGCCGTGCTGCGGGTCTGCCTCGCGACCGGGTTCGTCACGCTGCTCGACTCCGCGATCCTCACCGTCGCGGCGCCGGCGCTGCGGGCCGAGCTCGGCGCGACGACCGCCCAGCTCCAGTGGATCCTCGCCGGGTACTCCCTGACCTTCGGGCTCGCGCTCGTCCCGGCCGGCCGCCTCGGCGACCGGCTCGGTCGCGGCGGACCGCTGGCCGTCGGGCTCGGGCTGTTCGCCGTGGGGAGCCTGGTCGGCGCGACGGCCTCCGACGCCGACGTGCTCGTCGCCGCGCGCCTGCTCCAAGGAGCCGGCGCCGGGACCGCGAACCCGCAGGTCATCGGCCTGCTCCAGGACCACTACGCCGGACCGGCTCGCGCGCGTGCGCTCGGCGCCTACGCCTCGACGGGGGCGTTCGCCATGGTCCTGTCCCCGCTCGTCGGTGGCGGCATCCTGTCCGCGCTCGGACCGGCGGCGGGGTGGCGCGCCGCGGTCGGGCTCGCCGCGCCGCTCGGGCTGGCGGTCATGGTGGTCGCCCTGCGAGCGCTGCGGCCGGGGGACGCCGGACCTGGCGTCGCGGGAGAGGGCCGGGCTGGTGCGAGCACGGACGGCGGCCGCGGGGGCCGGTCGCGCGGCAGTCGGGTCGGGGCGGGCTTCGACGTCGTGGGCCTCGTGCTCGTCACCCTCGTGACCCTGGGCCTGCTCGTCCCGTTCGTCGCCGACGGGCCGCGCGCCGTCGTGCTGCCGGTCTCGCTCGGGGTGCTCGTGGCCGCCGTCGGGGGGCTCGTCGTGTGGGAGCCGCGCTACGCGCGGCGTGGCCGGGCGCCGGTGCTCGTCCCGGGGCTCCTGCGTTCCCCCACCTACGTGCTGGGGTGCGTCGTCGCGGCGTTCAGCTTCGGGGCCGCGCTCGGCTACTCGGCGGTCCTCATGCTCTTCCTGCAGGACGGCGCGGGCCTCAGCCCGGTCCAAGCCGGCCTCGTGACGACGCCGGGCGCCGTCGCGTCGGTGGTGGCGGCGAACCTCTCGTGGCGGTCGTTCCGGCGGTTCGGTCGGCGCGGCGTCACCGTCGCCGTCGGGGCGAAGGCCCTCGTCGCCGTGGGCACGGCGCTCGCCGTCGGCGTCGCGCCCACGGCGGCCGTGGTCGCCGCGCTCGTCGTCTCCCAGGTGCTCACGGGTGTCGCCGCGGGGCTGACGATCTCGCCCAACCAGACGCTCACCCTGGAGGGGGCGCCCGGCACCGAGCGCGGCGTCGCGGGGGCGGCGCTCCAGCTCGTGCAGCGCGTCGCGGCCACCGTCTGCATCGCCGCGATGACCGGCGCCTTCGTGGCCCGGACCGACGGCGCGGCCCCGGGTCTCCTCGACGCGCACCGCGACGGCCTCGTCGCCGTCAGCTCCGCCGTCGCGGCCCTCGCCCTCGTCGCCTGGGCGGCATCGTGGCTCGACGAGCGTCTCGCCCGCCCCGCCACCAGATAGAGCCGCAGGCCGTGGGGGAGGACACCCGGTGTCCTCCCCCACGGCCTGCGGCTCGACGGCGCGGTGCCGGACGGGTCAGGCCTCGCGGTTCTCCGAGGAGAGGAACCAGGCCTGCTTCTCCAGGTCGGCGATGATCTCGTGCAGGATGTCGGCGCTCGTCGGGTCCTCGGCGTCGACGTCGTCGTGCACGGCGCGGACGACCTCGACCGTCTGCGCGATGCGTTCGACGACCGCGTCGACCGTGTCGCCGACCGACACGAGGCCGGCCGGGTACGGCGAGAGGTCCGTCGTCGTCGCGACGGTCTCGGTGCGGCCGTCGGGCACGACCTGGAGCGCGCGCATGCGCTCGGCGACGGTGTCGCTGTGCTCGCGCGCGGCGTCCACGACGTCGTCGAGCTGGAGGTGCAGGTCGCGGAACCCGCGGCCCGTGACGTTCCAGTGGGCCTGCTTGCCCTGGACGTGCAGGTCGACGAGCGCGACGAGCACGCGCTGCAGGTGGGCGCGGAGCTTCTCCGACGCCTCGAAGCGGGCCGTCGTGCGGTGGATGGTGGGTGCGGACATGGTGCTCCTCGCTCTCTCGGGGGTCGCCCGGAATCGTGCGGCGGTCACCCGGCTTCCGTCGGTGCCGTTCACTTGAACGATTCCAGACTAGGTGGCATTCCGCGCGCCCGCCAGCAAGGAGAGGCGTGCCTGACCTGCGGCGGGGCTCGTCGCGCGCCGAGCCGCAGCGTGGCGCGTCACGTCCTCTCGCCAGGTGAGAGGACGGCGTCCGGCCTTGCCCCGGGCGGCGCGCGGTGGTCCGCTGGGGCCATGACCGACACCTCCCGGACCCTCGCCTTCGGCACCCTCCCGTCGCGCACGCTCGGCACCGGCGGGGCGGCGCTCGCCGTCTCCGCCGTCGGGTTCGGCGGGATGTCCGTCACCGACGCCTACGGCCCCGCGGACGCCGCGGAGGCCGAGGCCGTGCTGCTCCGCGCGCTCGATCTCGGCGTGACGCTCTTCGACACGGCCGACGTCTACGGCCACGGCCGCAACGAGGAGCTGTTCGGCCGGGTCCTCGGGCCGCACCGGGACGAGATCGTCCTCGCGTCGAAGTTCGGGCTCCCGCCCGCGGGCGGCCACCCCGACGGGCGTCCGGTCGACGGCCGCCCCGAGTACGTCCGTGCCGCAGTCGACGCGAGCCTGCGCCGCCTCGGCACCGACCGCCTCGACCTGTACTACCTGCACCGCGTCGACCCCCAGGTGCCGATCGAGGACACGGTGGGCGCGCTCGCCGAGCTCGTGGAGGCCGGGAAGGTCCGCGGCATCGGTCTCTCGGAGCCGTCCGCCGCGACCGTGCGCCGCGCGCACGCCGTGCACCCCGTGACGGCCGTGCAGAGCGAGTACTCGCTGTGGACGCGCGACCCGGAGGACGAGGTGCTGCCGACGCTGCGCGAGCTCGGGGTCGGCTTCGTGCCCTTCTCGCCGCTCGGCCGGGGCATCCTCACCGGGACCGTGGACGCCACCGACGGCTTCGCGGAGGACGACGTGCGCCGCGCCCACGCCCGGTACGCCGGCGAGGCGTTCGAGCACAACCGCGGCCTCGTGCGCTCCCTGGAGCAGCTCGCCGCGGAGCACGGCGTCACGACGGCACAGCTCGCGCTCGCGTGGCTCCTCGCGCAGGGCGACGACGTCGTCCCGATCCCGGGGACGAAGCGCGTCGCGTACCTGGAGCAGAACGTCGCGGCGGCCGCGGTCGAGCTGACGCCGGACGACGTCGCGACGATCGGCGCGGCGATCCCGCGCGCGGCCGTCCAGGGCGTGCGGCACCCGCAGCCGGACCTCCTCGACGGCTGACCCGCCGCGCGGGCGGCGGCGAGGACAGGGGGCCGCCCACCCTGCCTCGCGGGGCCGGGGAGACCTAGACTGGAGAGGTCCTGTGGGTCTCCCCGCGCAGAGGTCGGCTCCGATGTCGTGGCTGCTCATGATCTGGTGCGCGACGGCGTGCACGGCCGCCGCCGCGTGGTGGGTGCTGCGCCGGGCCGGGCGGCCTCCGAGCCACCGGGCGGGCGCGGGCCGTCGTGCCGCCGCGGCGCCGGACCCGCTGACGACGCTCGCGCTCCAGGTGCGGCTCACCGCGCTCGCCGCGGAGCTCCGGCGCATCGAGGCCGACCCGGACGTCTACGCGCGCGCCCACCACTACCTCGCGGTCCAGGGCGCCTACGACGCGCTGCTGCGCGAGGCCTGTCGGCTCACGGGGCTCCCGGTCGCGGACGCGCCCCTGCGCGCGGGCTTCCGCACCGGCGACGACGAGCGGTTCCGGGAGGAGCTCGAGCTCAGCGCGCGCGGCTGGAGCTGGTGACGGACCACCCGTGAGGGGCGGCACGGGACGGGCGAGGGGCCCGACGGCGGGACCTCCGCCGTCGGGCCCCTCGCCCGTCCGTGCGCTCAGAGCGCGGAGTGGTCGCCGATCCGGTGGTAGGTGCGGTCGTGGTAGACGAGCGGCGACGCCGCCGCCTCCCGCGACGCCCCGGGCGCGGCGCCGACGCTCGACGCGAGCGCGCGCAGCGAGACGAGGTAGGAGTCGCCCACCGGGGTGCGCTGGACGACCCGCCCGCGCACCCACGACAGCGCGCCGTCGATCACGGGCTCGCCCGTCGGCAGGCGCGACCAGCCGCCGTCCGCGAACCGGTCGATGCCGCTCGTCGCGAACCGGGCCGAGACGTCGTCCTGGTGGTCCGCGAGGAAGCTCACGGTCAGCGTGCGCGCCGTCGAGACCGCGGGCCACGACGACGACGTGGACGCGAGCGAGAACGCGAGCAGCGGGGGCGCGGCCGAGACGGAGATGACCGACGTCGCGGTGAAGCCGACGAGGCGGTCGCCGTGCTCGAGCGCGACGACGGCGACGCCCGCGGGGTGGCCGCGGAACACGGCCTTGTACTCGTCGGGGGAGAGCTGGGGCTCGTCCTGCTCGGCCAGGAGGGCCTCCAGGTGGGTGAGCTCGGCGGTCATCGGGCCACCCCCGCGAACGCGTCGGCGACGGCTGCGTCGGTGCGGGCCGACGGGCGGTCCTCCGCCGGGGGGAGCTGCGCCGTGGCGCGGCGCAGGGCGTCGCCCTCGCGCGCGAGCCACGCGTCCACGACCGGTCCCAGGTCCGCGAGCTGCGGCTCGGTGACCGTGAGCGACCGGGTCGGGACGACGGCGCCGAGCTCGACGAGCACGGGTCGCAGGTGCACCTCCCCGACGAGCGCGTGCGCCGGGTTCCCGGACACGACGAGCGGGACCACGACGACGCCCGCGAGCCCGTCGGGGCCGTAGAGGTCGAGGAAGGCCTTCAGCAGCCCGGTGTAGGACGCCTTGTAGACCGGCGTCGCCACGACGGCGACGGTCGCCCGGGCGAGCTGCTCACGGGCGGCGTCGGCCGCCGGGTGGTCGGCGGCGAGCACCTCGCCGGCGAGCGACGCCAGGTCGACCGTGGCGACGTCGTCCGCGCCGAGGAGGTCGGCGACGCGGCGCGCGACCGTCTCGGCGGCGCCGAGCGTGCGCGAGCCGGGCCGCGGGTTGCCCGAGACGGCGAGCACCGTCGGGTGGGTGGGGTGGTGGGTCATGTGCACCTCGCAGTAGTCGTCGATCACGCTTGCCGTGCGGGCCGTCCTCGCCGGTGGCGGGGCAGGCCGGGCCCGGCCTGGTCATCTCCCGGAGCACCCCGCCGTGACAGGGGGTTGCCGGCCAGCGAGCCGGGGCTTGGCGCTGGCGCTCGTGACCTGGGGACGGGTATAGCAACCGCCCCGAGAAACTGCACCAGATCGGTAGGGTTTCTCAGTGGGTGGACGGATGTGTCGTCGTCGGTGACTCCTGTGCCGCCCCGTGCGGTCGCTCGTGCGCTGCGGCCGCCCGTGCCGGTGCGCGCGGAGTGAGACGGTGTGACGGGAGCTTCTGGCACAGGCGTACCGTCAGCAGGAGTTCCGCCCGCGTCAGACGAGGAGTACCCATGGACAGCCGACTGCAGTCCGTCTACGACGAGGTCCTGCGTCGCAACCCCGGCGAGGCCGAGTTCCACCAGGCCGTGCGCGAGGTCTTCGACTCGCTCGGCCCCGTGCTGCGCAAGCACCCGCGCTACGTCGAGGCCGCCGTCCTCGAGCGCGTGTGCGAGCCGGAGCGCCAGATCATCTTCCGGGTCCCGTGGGTGGACGACACCGGGCGCGTGCAGATCAACCGCGGCTTCCGCGTCGAGTTCAACTCCGCGCTCGGCCCGTACAAGGGCGGCCTGCGGTTCCACCCGTCGGTCTACCTGGGCATCGTGAAGTTCCTCGGCTTCGAGCAGATCTTCAAGAACTCGCTCACGGGCATGCCCATCGGCGGCGGCAAGGGCGGCTCCGACTTCGACCCGCGCGGGCGGTCCGACGGCGAGGTCATGCGGTTCTGCCAGTCGTTCATGACGGAGCTCTACCGGCACATCGGCGAGAACACGGACGTCCCCGCGGGCGACATCGGCGTGGGCGGCCGCGAGATCGGCTACCTCTTCGGGCAGTACAAGCGCATCACCAACCGGTACGAGTCCGGCGTCCTCACGGGCAAGGGCATCTCGTGGGGCGGCTCGCTCGTCCGCACGGAGGCCACGGGCTACGGCACGGTCCTCTTCGCGCAGAACATGCTGGAGACGCGCGGGCAGGAGCTCGACGGGCGCCGCGTCGTCGTCTCGGGCTCGGGCAACGTCGCGATCTACGCGACGGCCAAGGCGCAGCAGCTCGGCGCGAACGTGGTCGCGTTCTCCGACTCGTCGGGGTACGTCGTCGACGAGGCCGGGGTCGACCTCGAGCTCCTGCGCCAGATCAAGGAGGTCGAGCGCGGGCGCGTCGCCGACTACGCCGCGCGCCGCCCCGGGGCCCGCGTCGTCACCGACGGGTCCATCTGGGACGTGCCGTGCGACGTCGCGCTCCCGTGCGCGACGCAGAACGAGCTCGACGAGGCGGCGGCCAAGCAGCTCGTCGCGAACGGCGTCGTCGCGGTCGCGGAGGGCGCCAACATGCCCACGACGCCGAGCGCCGTCGCGCTGCTCCAGGAGGCGGGCGTCCTCTTCGCGCCGGGCAAGGCAGCCAACGCGGGCGGCGTCGCGACGTCGGCCCTCGAGATGCAGCAGAACGCGTCGCGCGACGCGTGGTCCTTCGAGTACACGGAGGACCGCCTCGCGCAGATCATGGCGGGCATCCACGACCGCTGCGTCGAGACGGCCGACGAGTACGGCACGCCCGGCAACTACGTGCTCGGCGCCAACATCGCGGGCTTCACCAAGGTCGCCGACGCGATCCTCGCGCTCGGCGTCATCTGACCCGAGCCGCACGACGACGGCCGTCGGTGCCCCGCGCGGAGCGGTGGCATCGGCGGCCGTCGTGCGCCCGTGAAAAGCCCTCCGGCCGAGAAGGGTCGGGCGCCTAGGGTGGCCGGATGGCGACGGTCAGGCAGGTCCAGGTCACGTTCGACTGCGCGCAGCCACGGCGCGTCGCCCGGTTCTGGTGCGAGGTGCTGGGCTACGTCCCGGCGCCGCCCCCGGAGGGCTTCAGCACCTGGGACGACGCCGAGGCCTCCCTCCCGGCCACAGAGCGGGACGCGTGGTCCGCGTGCAGCGACCCCACCGGGGCCGGTCCGCGCCTGTACTTCCAGCGTGTCCCCGAGGGCAAGGTCGTCAAGAACCGCGTGCACCTCGACGTGCGTGCCGGCACCGGGCTCGTGGGTGCCGAGCGTCTCGCCGCGCTCGAGGCCGAGCGCGACCGGCTCGTCGCGCTCGGCGCGACGTGCGTGCGCGTGATGGTCGCCGACGAGGAGAACGAGTCCTGCATCGTCATGCAGGACGTCGAGGGCAACGAGTTCTGCCTGGACTGACCGCCGGGCCGACCCGCGGACCGCTCCGCCAGCCGGCCCCGGCGGTCGTGCCGAGGGGTGCCCTACGCGACCGTCGTGCGGACGGTGACCGGGATGTTGCCCCGGGTCGCGAGCGAGTACGGGCAGACGGCGTGCGCGGCCTCCGCGAGCTCCTCGGCGACGTCCTGGGTGACGCCGCCCCCGAGCTCGACGTGCAGCGTCGCGCCGAGCGAGAAGCCGCCGTCGCCGGTCGGGACGAGGTCGACCTCGGCGACGACGGCCGAGTCGGCCACGGGGACCTTGCGCTGCGCCGCGACCATCTTCAGCGCCGAGTGGAAGCATGACGACCACCCGGCTGCGAACAGCTGCTCCGGGTTCGTCCCGCCACCGGGGCCGCCCATCTGGCGCGGGACGGCGAGCGTGACGTCGAGCTGGCCGTCGTCGGACACGGCGCGGCCTCCGGCGCGACCGTCGCCGGTCGCGGTGGCCACGGCGGTGTAGAGGGTGTCAGCCATGAGGTGCCTCTCGAGAGTCGGGATCGAAGTAGAGTTACTAGTACGTCTACATCGGAGAACCTAGACTGGCGGCCGACCGCGCGCAAGGGCGGAGACAAGGAGGGGGCATGGTCGACGACTCGCCGACGCCCGGGGCGACGGGCCGCGGCACCGCGGCCGACACGCGCCGCCGCATCCTCGAGGCAGCCTCGGCGCTCTTCTACGCCCAGGGCATCCGAGCGACGAGCGCCGACCGCGTCATCGAGCAGGTCGGCATCACCAAGGTGACGTTCTACCGCCACTTCCGCACAAAGTCCGACCTCGTCGTCGCCTACCTCGAGGCGCAGGCCACACGCGACCGTGCCGTCGTCGACGAGTCGCTCCGCGACGCCGAGCCGCTCGACGCCCTGAGCGCCCTCGCGGGCGCCATCGGCGCCGTGAGCTGCGTGCCGGGCTTCCGCGGCTGCCCGTTCATCAACGCCGCGGCGGAGACACCCGACCCGCAGGACCCGGTGCGCGTCGTCGTGGACCGCCACCGGCGCTGGACGCGGGACGTGTTCGCCCGCCTCGCCGCCGCGGTCGGCGTCACGGACGCCGACGCGACCGCGGCGCAGCTCATGATGCTGCGCGACGGCGCCATGGTCGCGGGCTACCTCGGCGACCCCGACGAGGTGGCCGCGACCCTGCGGTCCGCGTGCCTCGCCGCCGTCGCCACGGGACGGCCGACGCCGGCCTGAGCTCCCGCGCCCGGCCCGCGCCCGGAGTCGTCTACCCTGGCCGACGGCCGCCGTCGTGCGGGTCGCGCGACGCGACGGCCGCCGGACCGGACGACGGGAGAGCGCCATGACGACCACCCACCCCGAGGGGGGCGCGGCGCCCGCGGCCCGCGACGTGGCCCTCGAGCTCGCGGTCCAGGACCCCGACGGCGTCCGCGTGGCCGCGGCCGTGCGTGCGCACCGGGTCGAGCTGTGCGTCGGGCTCGGCGCGACGGGCGGGCTCACGCCCAGCGCCGGGCTCGTCGAGGCCGCGGTCGCCGCCGCAGCGGAGGCCGACGGTCCGGGGCCGCGCGTCGAGGTGCACGTGCTCGTGCGCCCGCGCCCGGGCGGCTTCGTCCTCACGCCCACCGACCTCGACGTCCAGGTGCGCGACGTCCGGGCCGCGGTGGCGGCCGGGGCGCGCGGCGTCGTCGTGGGTGCGCTCACCCCGGACGGCCTGGTCGACATCGGCGCCGTCCGCGCCCTCGTGGACTCCGCCGACGGGCGCGAGGTCACGTTCCACCGCGCCGTCGACGTCGTCGCCGACCCGCTCGCCGCGCTCGACGCGCTCTCCGGGGCCGGGGTCGTGCGCGTGCTCACGTCGGGCGGTGCGTCGCGCAGCATCGACGGCACCGACCGGCTGCGCGCCATGGCGGCGCACGCGCGCGACGCGCTCGGCGGGCGTGTGCAGGTCATGGCCGGCGGGGGAGTGCGGCCGCAGGACGTCGGGGCCCTGGTGGCCGCGGGCGTCGACGCCGTGCACCTCTCGGCCAAGCGCGTCGTCGCGGACGACGCCGGGCCGGGGGGCGGCGGCGACGCCGGCTACGAGGTCACCGACCCCGAGGTCGCGCGGGCCGCGCGTGCCGCGCTGGACGCCGCTCGCTGACCCCGCTCCCGGCTCGCCGCCGGCGCTGCCGCCGTCCCGCCGCCGACCCCGTCCCCGACCGCTCCCGCCAGCGCGGCCTGCTGCGCCCGTGCGACGCGCTGCGCCCCGCACGACCCGCTGCGCCGGGACCGGCCACGGGCCGCCCCACCCCCTCCTGACCGTCCTCGGCACCTCGGCCGGACCCCGTTCCACGGGGTCCGGCCGAGCCCGTCGCGCGCGATCCTGGTATCGATGTCTCAGTTAGGTAACTTTCCTGTCGTATTCGTAGGAGGGCCGGTGGCTATTAGTTAGTGTTCCTGCCACACGCCTGCGGGCGCCGAAGTACGACGTGAGGACGCGTCGTCCATGCGAAAGGACCGAAGATGATTCGAAGCACGGCGCGCAAGCGTCTGCTCACGGCCGCGGCACTCGTGACGGGCGTCTCGCTGCTCGCGAGCGCCTGCACCGGCGGGGGCGATGGCGAGGGTGAGGGCAACGGCGGTGAGGCCCGTGTCCTCAACGTCTGGGCCGGCACCCAGACGCCCATGGTCGCGAACTTCAACCCGTACGCGCCCAACCCGCTGCACGTGACGAACGGTGGCATCTACGAGCCGCTGTTCTTCTACAACCGCGCCGAGGCCGGCGACCCGACGCCCCGCCTGGGCGAGTCCTACGAGTGGAGCGAGGACGGCACCGAGCTGACCGTCAAGATCCGCGAGGGCGTGAAGTGGTCCGACGGCGAGGACTTCACGGTCGAGGACGTCATCTTCTCGTACACCAACGACGCGGCGAAGCGCGACTACCTGAACACGATCGAGAAGGTCGACGAGTCGACCGTCAAGTTCACGTTCAACGGCGCGCAGTTCACGAGCGCCGTGCAGATCCTCGGCACCACGCTCATGGTCCCCGAGCACCTCTTCAAGGAGGTGTCGGACCTCATCACGTTCACGAACGACGAGCCGGTGGGCACCGGGCCGTTCACGCTCGACACCATCACGAACGCGACCTACACCGTCGTCCCGAACGAGGACTACTGGGGCGGCGAGCCGAGCCTCGGGAAGGTCCGCTTCCTCGCGCTCGACAAGAACCAGAGCGCCCAGGACCTCCTCGCCACCGGCAAGATCGACTGGACCACGATGTTCATCGCGGACCCGGAGACGGTCACCGGCGGCGGCCAGGTCTCGCTGCTCAACACCCCGCAGGACCCGACCACGATCATGTCGTGCTCGAACGCGGCGCTCGGCTGCGCGGGCCCGCAGACGGACCTCGCCGTCCGCCAGGCGGTCAACCTGCTCGTCGACCGCGGCGAGATCAACGAGAAGGCGTTCTCGGGCCACGCGGCCGTCGCGTCGCCGTCGCTCGCGCTCGTCGGTCGTGACGACCGCTGGATCTCCTCCGAGATCGAGAAGGAGAGCCCGCAGGAGGGCGACCCGGCCGAGGCGGCCAAGGTCCTCGAGGCGGCGGGCTACACCAAGGGTGCTGACGGCATCTTCGAGAAGGACGGCCAGAAGCTCTCGGTCGACCTCATCTCGGTCGACGGCTGGAGCGACCACAACGCGGCGGGTGACCTCATCGCGCAGCAGGCGCTCGAGGCGGGCGTGCAGATCAACCACGTGAAGATCACGCAGCAGGAGATGTCCGACGCCCGGACCAGCGGCAACTACCAGATGATGATCAGTGGCATCACGGGCACGTCGCTCGACGACCCGTTCGCCATCTACCGCCAGTGGCTCACGACCGAGTACACGACGCCGGTGGGCGAGACCATCGAGGCCGGCCGCTTCAACTTCCCGCGCTACTCGAACCCGCTCGTCGACGAGGCCGTGGCCACCGCCGCCGGCACCAACGACGAGGACACGAAGAAGGCCGCGTACGCCACGGTGCAGAAGGAGATCGCCCGCGACCTCCCCTACATCGCCCTCGTCGTGAACCCGACCATGTCGTTCGTCAACACGAAGGACTACACCGGCTGGCCGTCGGAGGACGACATGTACGCCTTCCCGCCGTCGTGGGCCACGATCAGCAACGGCGTGATCCTCTCCCAGCTCAAGCCCGCGAGCTGATGTCGCACTGCCGAAGAGGAGCTCGGGTGAACGAGGAGTCGGTTCAATGAGGTACTACGCACGGCGGATCGCGTTCTACGTGGTCACCTTCTGGGCCGCCGTCTCGCTCAACTTCCTTCTCCCGCGGGCCATCCCCGGTGATCCCAAGCAGATCTACCTCGACACCCTGCTCCGGAAGAACGGTGAGCTGACTCCGGGCCTCATCCAGAGTGTCGACATCCTCTTCGGCAGTGACGACGCCTCGCTGTGGGAGCAGTACCTCACGTACTGGAAGAACATCTTCACAGGTGATCTCGGTACGTCGGTCCTGTACTTCCCGGCACCCGTCAGCCAGCTGCTCGGCGAGGCCCTCCCCTGGACGGTGGGCCTCGTCGGGCTGGCGACGATCATCGCGTTCCTCCTCGGCGTCGGCCTCGGCGCATGGGTCGGGTGGAAGCGCGGTACGTGGGTCGACCACATCATCCCCGCGTCGACCTTCCTCCAGGCGGTGCCGTACTTCTGGCTCGCCCTGGTCCTCATCTCGATCTTCTCGGTGTCGCTCGGCTGGTTCCCCATCGTGGGCGCGTACGACATCTTCGAGTTCGACAGCGGTCCCGAGTGGTCGTGGGACTTCGTGGGCAGCGTGATCTACCACGGCACCCTCCCGGCCGTGACGATCATCCTGTCGGCGATGGGCGGCTGGCTCCTCGGGATGCGCAACATGATGGTCTCGACGATCGCCGAGGACTACGTCACGACGGCCGAGGCCAAGGGCCTGCGCCCCTTCCGGGTCGCGCTGACGTACGCGACGCGGAACGCGGTCCTGCCGTCGGTCACGGGCTTCGGCATCGCGCTCGGCTTCGTCGTCGCCGGGTCGGTGGTCATGGAGCAGGCCTTCAGCTACCCCGGCATCGGCAAGCTGCTCTTCACCGCGGTCCAGGCGAAGGACTACGCGCTCATGCAGGGCGCCTTCCTCGTGATCACCGTCGTGGTGCTCGCGGCGAACTTCCTCATGGACCTGATCAACGGCATCATCGACCCGAGGACGCGGAACAATGGCTGACCCCACCCGTGACGCCGAGACCGTGACTCCCGCGGCCGACGCCGCTCCTGCCGCCTCCGTGGTGGTGGACGGCCTGCCGCCCGAGAACCGGACCGCCGGCATCGTGCCGGACGTGCCCATCGCCCCGCCCGAGGCCGTCGTCGCGGGCGAGCCCGTCCCACAGAGCACCGCGCCGAAGCGCGGCATCCGGGCGATGCTCCCGCGCCGTTCGGGCAAGCTCGTCGTCGGCCTCGTGCTGACGCTCGGGATCGTGCTCTTCTCCGTCGTGGCGCCGCTGTTCAGCCAGAGCCCGCGGGCGACGTCGAACCCGGCGTACCTGCCGCCGAGCACCGAGCACCTGCTCGGCACGAACAACATCGGCGTCGACATCTTCGCCCAGGTCGCGCACGGCGGCCTCGGCTCCCTCACGGTGGGACTGCTCGCGGGCGTGATCGCGATGGTCCTCTCGCTCCTGTTCGGCATCATCGCCGGCTACGTCGGGGGCTGGACCAACGAGATCCTGTCCTTCGTCACGAACATCATGCTCGTGATCCCCGGGCTCCCCCTGATCATCGTGATCTCCGCCTACCTCGAGTCCCGCTCGCTCTTCCTCGTCGCCCTGATCCTCGGCATCACCGGGTGGGCGGGGGCGGCGATCGTGCTACGGGCACAGGCCCGGTCCCTGCGCAGCCGCGACTACGTCTACGCGGCCAAGGTCGCGGGCGAGAAGGCGCCGCGCATCGTCCTCGTCGAGATCCTGCCGAACCTCCTGCCGCTGCTCACCGCGAACTTCCTGGGCGCCGTGCTCCTCGCGATCCTCAGCGAGGCCGGCCTCTCGTACCTCGGCCTCGGGCCGTCCGGGTCGGTGACGTGGGGCACCATCCTCAACGAGGCCAGCACGCAGAACGCGATGGCGTACGGGCGCTGGTGGTGGTTCGTCCCGCCGGGCCTCCTCATCGCGCTGTTCGGCTGCGGGCTCGCCCTCATCAACTTCAGCATCGACGAGATCATCAACCCCAAGCTGCGGACGGCCCCTGCCGCGGTCAAGAACGTCCGCCTCGCGCGCAAGCAGCGTGCGAAGCTCCAGGCGGCGACCGCGCCGAGCACCGCCAAGGCCGGCACGGCGGGCACCGCGGCCGACACCCCCGCCCGCGACGACGAGAAGGTCCAGTCATGAGCGCACCGACCCTCACCGCGAAGCCTGCGGGCGACTTCGGGGCCCCGCCCGGTGCGGTCCCCGTGCTCACGGCGCGGAACGTCTCGATCGAGTACCAGGTGAACCCGGTCGTGCAGGCCGTGAAGGACGTGTCCCTGACCCTGCACCGAGGCGAGATCCTCGGCCTCGCGGGCGAGTCCGGCTGCGGCAAGACGACCCTCGCGTACGGGCTCAACCAGCTCCTCAAGCCGCCGGCGCTGCGCACGAGCGGGGAGATCGTCCTCCACGACAAGGACGGCGACGACATCGACGTCGCCGCCCTGTCCGGGGACTCGCTGCGGGCGTTCCGCTGGGACAAGGTCTCGATGGTCTTCCAGGGGGCGATGAACTCCCTCAATCCCGTGATCAGCATCAAGGCCCAGCTGTTCGACGTCTTCGCGACGCACCGCCCGGGGATGTCCGCGAAGGCCAAGCTCGAGCGCAGCCGTGAGCTGCTGGAGCTCGTCGGGGTCGACCCGAACCGGCTCGACAGCTACGCGCACGAGCTCTCCGGCGGCATGCGCCAGCGCGTCATGATCGCGATGGCCCTCGCGCTCCAGCCGCAGGTCATGATCATGGACGAGCCGACGACGGCGCTCGACGTCGTCGTCCAGCGCGGCATCCTGCGCGAGATCATGCGGCTCCGCGAGCAGTTCGACTTCGCCGTCGTCTTCATCACGCACGACCTGCCGCTGCTGCTGGAGATCAGCGACCGGATCGCGGTCATGCTCCGCGGCGAGATCGTCGAGCTCAACACGGCCGAGGAGATCTACAACGCGCCCGCGCACGAGTACACGCGCCGCCTGCTCGGGTCGTTCCCGAGCCTGACGGGCGACCGTGGCGGGTTCGTCCGGTCCGGCGAGGACACCGCCGACAGCACGGGAGGGGTGGCCTGATGGGCACGCTCGAGATCCGGAACCTCACCAAGGACTTCGTCATCCGCAACGGGTGGAAGCGGTCGCGGCTGCGTGCGGTGAACGACGTGTCGTTCACGCTCGAGCCGGGCAAGACGATCGCCATCGTCGGTGAGTCGGGTTCCGGGAAGTCGACCGTCGCGCGGATGATCGCGAAGCTCGAGACGCCGACGTCCGGCGACATCCTGCTCGACGGCGTCCCGTCCGCCCGGCGTGGCCGTGGCCTGGCCGAGTACCGGCACGACGTCCAGATGGTGTTCCAGGACCCGTTCGCGTCGCTCAACCCGTTCCACTCGATCCGTCACCACCTGGAGCGGCCGCTGCGGATCCACGGGCGCGCGAAGACGGCCGCCGAGCTCGACGCGGCCGTCGACGAGCTCCTCACGCGCGTGAACCTCACGCCCCCGGGGACGTTCGCGGAGAAGCGTCCGCACGAGATGTCCGGAGGTCAGCGGCAGCGCGTCGCGATCGCCCGCGCGCTCGCCCCCGGCTCCCGGTTCCTCGTCGCGGACGAGCCCGTGTCGATGCTCGACGTGTCGATCCGGCTCGGGGTGCTCAACCTGCTGGCGCGCCTGCAGCGCGAGGAGAACCTCGGCGTCCTCTACATCACGCACGACCTCGCGACGGCGCGGCACTTCAGCGACGAGATCCTCGTGATGTTCCGCGGGAACGTCGTCGAGCGCGGGCCGTCGGACCAGGTCATCCTCGACCCGCAGCACGAGTACACGAAGCTGCTCCTCGGGGCGGCGCCGGAGCCGCAGAACCACGGCCGCCTCCGCGAGGAGGTGCGCCGCGAGCTCGCCGCGGCCGCGGCGGGCGAGGGCGACGCCGTCGCCCGCGACCGCTTCGGCACGCGCGGCATGTGAGACGGGCGTCGCCCGTCCCCTCTTCGTCCGGGCAGCGGGGGTTGCCCGGCGGCACGCGTCGGTGGTGACGCGTGCGCGTCGCGCGGGCCAGGTCAGTCGGACGCCCTGGCCCGCGCGCTCGCCCCGTCCGTCGTCGTTCGTCCTGCCACGCAGGACGTCCCCGGCGACGGGTGGGTAGGGTCGGGCTCGTGCCCGCCCGTCACCTGCGCCTCGCGCGACCCGAGCCCTCCGCCCCGAGCAGCACCGCCCGGGTCACCGACGCGCTCGCGGCGCTGCGCCGCGAGATGGAGGTGCCGGAGAGCTTCCCGGACGGGGTGCTCGCCGAGGCCGAGGAGGTCGTGCGCGAGGACCGCCCGGTGCCCGGTCCGGGGCGCGTCGACCTGCGCGACGTCCCGTTCCTCACGATCGACCCGCCGGGCTCGATGGACCTCGACCAGGCGCTGCACCTGGAGCGTGCCGGGGGAGCGCCGGACGACCCGGCGGGCGCCGCGTTCGTGGTGCACTACGCGATCGCCGACGTCGGCGCGTTCGTCGTGCCGGGCGGCGCGATCGACGCCGAGGTCCACGAGCGCGGCACGACCCTCTACGCACCCGACGGCCGCACCCCGCTGCACCCGGCCGTGCTGTCCGAGGGCGCGGCGAGCCTCCTGCCGGGCGAGGACCGCCCGGCCGCGGCCTGGCGCGTCGTGCTCGACGCCCGCGGCGAGATCCTCGACGCGAGGGTGCGGCGCGCCGTCGTGCGCTCGACGCAGCGCCTCACCTACGACGAGGCGCAGGCCCGGATCGACGCTCGTCCCGCCGGGGACGACACCGGCGACCCCCTCCTGCTGCTCCGCGAGGTGGGCGAGCTGCGGCTCGCGCGCGAGCGCGAGCGCGGCGGTGTGTCGCTCGAGGTCCCGGAGCAGGAGATCGTCACGCGCGACGACGGCTCGTTCGGCCTCGAGTTCCGCTCGACCCTCCCGGCGGAGGCCTGGAACGCGCAGGTGTCGCTGCTCACGGGCATCGCGGCGGCGCGGATCATGCGCGCGGGGGGCGTCGGCGTCTTCCGCGCGCTGCCGGACGCGGACCCGCGCGACCTCGCGCGCCTGCGCCGCACGGCCCGGGCGCTCGGCATCGGCTGGCCGCGCGAGACGCCGTACGCCGAGCTCGTCCCGACGCTCGACTCGCGCGTCCCGCGCCATGCCGCGTTCCTCAACGAGGCGACGTCGCTGTTCCGGGGCGCGTCGTACGAGGCGTTCGGCGGCACGGGCCAGGAGCCCGGCGTGCCCGACGACGCGGCGCACGCCGCGATCGGTGCGGAGTACGCGCACGTCACCGCGCCCCTGCGCCGGCTCGTGGACCGCTACGGCACCGAGGTGTGCCTCGCGCTGTGCGCGGGGGAGGACGTGCCGCGGTGGGTGCTCGACGCCCTGCCCGGCCTGCCGCGCACGATGGCCCGCACGGGCCAGCGCGCGAGCGCGTACGAGCGCGCGATCGTCGACGTCGTCGAGGCCGCGCTGCTCACCGGTCGCGAGGGCGAGGAGTTCGACGGCGTCGTGGTCGACGTCGAGGACGACCGCGAGCGCGCCCGCCGCCTTGAGCGCGAGGACGCCGACGAGGCGGGCGGGGCACGGCGCGGCCAGGTGGTCCTCGCCGACCCGGCGGTGCGCGCTCCCGTCGAGGGGACGGACCTCCCGCTCGGCGACCCGGTGCGCGCCACGCTGCGCGAGGCGTCGGTGCCCGGGCGCCGCGTCCGGTTCACCGTCGGCTGACGCCGGGCCGCGCGGCCTAGGCTGGTCCTCGTGCTTGCCCGACGCCGTACCGACCCCGCCGCCGGCCGCCTCGCCCTGGCGACGTGGCGCGACGACCCCACCGACCGCCGTGCCGTGACGACGGCCGTGCGGTTCACGCTCGAGGAGCTCGCCGACGTCGCGCCCGGGCACACGGTCGAGGTGCGCGTACCGCCCGCGGGGGCCGTCCAGGCGGTCGAGGGCCCGCGGCACACGCGCGGGACGCCGCCGAACGTCGTCGAGACGGACCCGCAGACGTGGCTGGGCCTCGTGACGGGGGCCGTCGCCTGGGCCGACGCCGTCGCGGACGGGCGCGTCCGTGCGTCGGGCGAGCGCTCCGACATCTCCTTCCTGCTCCCGCTCCAGGCGGCCCGTCCGCGCTGACCACTCAGGCGGGGGCCTCGGCATCCGCTCGCGGGCGGCGAGCGTGTTACCGGTGGGTAACGTTCTGGGGGCCGGTCTGGCGGAGCGCCGGACGGGGGACTAGCGTCCCAGGATGACCGGCCGCCGTCCGCGCGGGCGCTCGCGGCACGACGACGTGCGCTGGCGTTCTCGTGACGGTGACACGGCAGCAACCGCACGTTCATCCAGGTGGGGTGCGATGTCCCGCGGAGGCAGGGTGTCGCCCCGTCCGAGGGACGTCCCCGACCCACGGGAACGCGCGAGCTGCTGCCCGGCCGTCCGCACGAGATGAAGGAGTCAGCGTGACCGACCACCAGCACCTGCGGCGACGGAGGGTGGTGGCGGGCACGTTGACCGTGGCCCTCGCCGTGCCGTTCTCCGTCGCGGCGGCCACCGCCGCGAGCGCGGCGCCCGACGGGTCGGGCCTCGTCATCAACGAGGCCTACCTGAGCGGCGGCAGCGCCAACGCCCCGTACACCCACAAGTTCGTCGAGCTGTACAACCCCACGCAGGCGGCGATCGACCTCTCCGGGATGTCGCTGCAGTACCGCTCCGCGACGAGCACGGGCGCCTTCACGGGCGTGACCGCGCTGACCGGGTCGGTCGCCCCCGGGGGGTACTACCTGGTGCAGGGCGGGTCGAACGGCTCGAACGGCGCCGCGCTGCCCACGCCCGACGCGACGGGCGGTCTCAACCCGTCGGGCACGACGGGCACCCTCGCGCTCGTGCGGTCGACCTCGCCGGTGACGCTGCCGGCCGGGAACGCCGCGGGCGCCGCGAACGTCGTCGACCTCATCGGGTACGGCACCTCGAACACGTTCGAGACGGCCGTGGGCCCCGCGCCGTCGGCCAACAACGTGCCCGCGTCGATCAACCGGACCGGGTACGCCGACTCGGACGACAACAGCAAGGACCTCACGCTCTCCAGCACCGTCACGCCGCAGAACAGCGGCGACGACGGCGGCGGCCCGGGCCCTGAGCCGGGCGAGGTCGTCCCGATCGCGGAGATCCAGGGCACGGGCGCGGCGAGCCCGCTCGTCGGGCAGACGGTCACCACGCGCGGCGTCGTCACCGCGACCTACCCCACGGGCGGCTACGACGGCTTCTACCTGCAGACGGAGGGCACCGGCGGCGACCTCGACGCGTCGCACACGGCGTCGGACGCGATCTTCGTCTACTCGAAGGCGGGCGCGGCCGCGGTGGCGGTCGGCGACCACGTCGAGGTGACGGGCGCGGTGTCCGAGTACTTCACGCTGACCCAGATCACGCCCGCGGCGGGCGGCTGGACCGTGCTCGACGAGGCGGCGCAGGACGTCAAGCCCGCGAACGTCGCGTTCCCGGCGACCGACGCCGAGCGCGAGGTCCTCGAGGGCATGCTCGTGCAGCCGGCGGGCGACTACGTCGTCGCGGACAACTACGACACGAACTACTACGGGTCGTTCGTGCTCGCGGCGGGGACAGACCCGTTCGTCCAGCCGACGTCGGCCGGGCGGCCGGGCAGCGCGGAGGCGGCGGCCGCCGTCGCGGACCGTGCCGCGCGGGCCGTGGTGCTCGACGACGGCGCCACGACGAACTTCAACAACACGGCGAACAAGGGCGTCCCGCTCCCGTACCTCACGGGCGGGGCACCGGCGCGCGTGGGTGCGGCCGTGTCGTTCACGACGCCGGTCATCCTCGACTACCGGTTCGACGCCTGGACGTTCCAGCCGCGCACGCAGCTCACCGCGGGCGACGGCGGCAACGCCGCCACGGTGCAGCCGGTCACGTTCGAGAACACGCGGGAGGACGCGCCGGCCGAGGTCGGGGGCGACCTCTCCGTCGCGACGTTCAACGTGCTCAACTACTTCACGACCACGGGCGACCAGGTCGCGGGCTGCCAGTTCTACACGGACCGCGCGGGGAACCCGATCACGGTCCGCACGGGCTGCGACGCGCGCGGCGCCGCGGACGGCGCGAACCTCGAGCGGCAGCAGACGAAGATCGTCGCGGCGATCGACGCCCTCGACGCGGACGTCGTCGCGCTCATGGAGATCGAGAACTCGGAGCCGTTCGGCAAGGACCGCGACCAGGCGCTGTCGGACCTCGTGGACGCGCTCAACGCGGCCGCGGGCGCCGAGGAGTGGGCGTTCGTCCCGTCGCCGGCCGCCGTGCCGACGGACGAGGACGTCATCCGCCTCGCGTACATCTACCAGGTGGCCGAGGCCGAGCCGGTCGGCGACTCCGTGATCCTGCTCGACGACCCGGCGTTCTCGAACGCGCGCGAGCCCCTCGCCCAGGTCTTCCAGCCCGCGGGCGGGATCACCGAGGGTGACGACGCGGCGAGCGACGACGTGCTCGTCGTCGCGAACCACCTCAAGTCGAAGGGCGGCAGCGACTCCGCGCCCGCCGACCAGAAGGACACCGGCGACGGCCAGGGCGCGTACAACAAGGCGCGCGTGGGCCAGGCGACGGCGCTCGTCGCCTTCGCCGAGGACGTCGCGGCCGACGCCGGGACGGACAAGGTCCTGCTCGCGGGCGACTTCAACTCCTACGAGCAGGAGGACCCGCTGCAGGTGCTCAAGGACGCCGGCTACACCGACCTCGGTGCGTCGACGGGCGAGCACACCTACCTGTTCGACGGGTACGTCGGGTCGCTCGACCACGTGTTCGCGTCGTCGGCCGCGGCGGACGCCGTCACCGGCACCGACGTGTGGAACATCAACTCGGTCGAGCCGATCGCCAACGAGTACAGCCGGTACAACTACAACGCGTCGATCCTCTACGACACGACGCCGTTCCGGTCGTCCGACCACGACCCCGTCCTCGTGGGCCTCCAGCTCGGCGCCGCCGAGCCCGGCACCACGCAGCTGGACCTGCTGGCGATCAACGACTTCCACGGTCGCATCGACGCCAACACGGTGAAGTTCGCGGGCACGATCGAGCAGCTGCGCGCGGCGAACCCCGACGGGACGGCCTTCGTCTCGGCGGGCGACAACATCGGCGCCTCGCTGTTCGCGTCGGCGCTCCAGGAGGACCAGCCGACGATCGACGTGCTGAACGCGCTCGACCTCGCGGCGTCCGCGGTGGGCAACCACGAGTTCGACCAGGGCATGGACGACCTCACGGGTCGCGTCACCGACGAGGCCGACTGGGCCTACCTGGGCGCGAACGTCTACGACAAGGGCACGACGAACCCGGCGCTGCCGGAGTACCAGGTCGTCGAGATCGACGGCCTCGACGTCGGCTTCGTCGGCGTCGTGACGGAGGAGACCCCGACGCTGGTCACGCCGTCGGGCATCGCGGACGTCGAGTTCGGCGACCCCGTCGAGGCGCTCAACCGCGTCACCGCCCAGCTCCAGGACGGCGACCCGGCGAACGGCGAGGCGGACGTCGTCGTGGGCCTCGTCCACGAGGGCGCGTCCGCGGGCACGCCCGACGGTGCGACGCTCGAGGAGGAGGTCGCCGCGGGCGGCGCCTTCGCGGACATCGTCGACGGGACCGACGCGCGCGTCGCGGCGATCTTCACGGGCCACACCCACAAGCAGTACGCGTGGGACGCGCCCGTCCCGGGCGTCCCGGGCAAGACCCGCCCGATCGTCCAGACCGGCAACTACGGCGAGTTCATCGGGCACGTGTCGCTCACCGTGGACACCGCGACCCACGAGGTCACGGCGTACACGGCGCAGAACGTGGCCCGCACGAAGGCGGAGGACGCGACCCTGGTCGCGACGTACCCGCGCGTCGCGGAGGTCAAGACGATCGTCGACGCGGCGCTCCAGCAGGCCGAGATCATCGGCGCGACCCCGATCGGCGAGGTCACCGCGGACATCACGACCGCGTTCGCGGGCGGCTCGTACACCGGTCCCGGCGGGACGTACGTGGGCTCCGGCCCGAACCCGACCTCCGGGCGTGACGACCGCGCCTCGGAGTCGACGCTCGGCAACCTCGTCGCCGACTCGCTCCTCGCGACGCTCTCCGACCCGGCGCGCGGCGCTGCGGACATCGGTGTCGTCAACCCCGGCGGGCTGCGCAGCGAGCTGTTCCACGACGGTGACGGCGTCATCACCTACGCCGAGGCCAACGCGGTGCTGCCGTTCGTCAACAACCTGTGGACCGTGACCCTCACGGGCGAGCAGGTCGTCGAGATGCTCGAGCAGCAGTGGCAGACGGACGCGAACGGCAACCGTCCGTCGCGCCCGTACCTCGCCCTGGGCCTCTCGGACAACGTGTCGTGGACGGCGAGCACCGCCGACCCGAACGCGGCGCCGGGGAGCAACGTCTCCTCCGTGACGATCGACGGCGAGCCGATCGACCCCGCCGGGGAGTACCGCGTCGCGACGTTCTCGTTCCTGGCCACCGGGGGCGACAACTTCCGCGTGTTCACGGACGGCACCGACCCGCGCGACTCCGGTCTGGTCGACCGGGACGCGTGGATCGCGTACCTGCAGCAGAGCTCGCCGGTGTCGCCGTCGTTCGACCGCTCGCGCGTGGTCGTCGACGAGCTGCCCGGCACCGTGACGGCGGGCTCCGACGTGAGCGTGGGGCTCTCGGGCCTGAACCTCACGTCGCTCGGGTCGCCGACGAACACGTCGGTGGACGGGTACCTCGTCGCCGCGGACGCCACGTTCGACCCGGCGAACCCGGGCACCGCGGCGGGCACCGCCACGGTGACGGGCGGGGCGGCGACCCTGACGGCGACGGTCCCGGCCGACGCCGCGGCGGGCGAGTACGACCTGTGGGTCGTCGCGTCGCCGAGCGGCACGACGGCGCGCATCCCCGTCACGGTCGAGGCCGCGGCCCCGACGGTGGAGCTCGTGAACCTCGAGGCCACCGCGCGCTGCACGGGCAAGTTCGTCCACCTCGCGGTCCGCGCCACCAACGGCGAGGACGCGCCGGTCGAGGTCGTCCTCCAGACGCCCTACGGTTCCAAGCGGTTCCCGAACCTCCAGCCGGGCAAGAACGCCTACCAGTCGTTCAACACCCGGGCCACGTCGATCGAGGGCGGGACGGTCACCGTGACCGCGACGCTCGACGGCGTGACGCAGGAGTACGAGATCCCCTTCGAGGGTCAGACCTGCGGCTGACGCCTGCCTGACGCCGTGCGGCGCCCCCGAGGAGGCGACGCTACATCCCGCGACCCGGGTCCCGTCCGACGGGCCCGGGTCGCGGTGCGTCCGGGGCGAGGACTCTGCGGGGAGTCCCAGGAAGCGCGGGTAGGGTCGTGCTCGTGAGCTCCGAGCAGTCCCGCGTGCCCGACGGCACGACCCCAGACCCGTCCGCCGCGCCCGACGCCGTGGTGCCCGACGCCGCGCGCCCCGAGGCCGGGTCCGAGGCCGCCGAGCCCGGGGGCGCTGAGCCCGAGGCCGCCGGGCCGGGGACGAGGGCGGACGAGACGCCCGGCGCGGTATCCGACGACGCCGCCTCCGCCGGTGGCGAGGAGGTCGAGATCGAGTCCGTGGTCGACCCGGCGACGGTCCGCCGCGCCCCCCGCTACCGTGCGTTCTTCACGGTCGGCATCCTCCTGGGCACGGTCCTCGGCCTGGGCATCGGTGGTGCGTGGCTCCAGTCGCCCGCCGCGGCGCCGGTCTTCAAGCCCGGCGTCTACTTCACCGTCATCCTCGTGACGTGCGCGGCGCTCGGCGCCGCGGTCGCGGGCGTGTGGGCCGTCGTCGCCGACCGCCGCAGCCTGCGCGGGCGCCGCTGACCGCTCAGCCGACGAGCGGCTCGGCCACGCGCCGGTCCGCCGGCTCGGACGCCGTACCGGTCGGGGCGCCGGCGGCGGGGGAGAGCCGCACCGCCACGCCGGGCGCCAGGCCCAGCGTCCGCGCTTCCGCGCGGGTCACGACGACGGACACCACCTCGTCGCCCGCGGTCACCTCCGCGCGCACCTCGAACCCCACGCGCGTCGTGCGCGTGACGACGCCGGTCACGCCCGCCGCGTCCGCCGTGTCCCCGATCGCGACGCCCCGGTGCAGGTGCGCCGACGGGTCGAGGCCCGCCCCGCCGTCGGGCAGGACCTCGACGTGGACGTCGTGCGGGCGGACGAGGACCCCGCCGAGGCGGGTCACCGGCCCGAGGAATCCCATGACGAAGTCGTTCGCGGGGCGGTCGTAGAGGTCGTCGGGGGTGCCGACCTGCTCGATGCGGCCCTCGTTGACGACGACGATCTCGTCCGCGACCTCGAGCGCCTCCTCCTGGTCGTGCGTGACGAACACGGTGGTCACGGGGATCTCGTCGTGCAGGCGGCGCAGCCAGTCGCGCAGCTCCTTGCGGACCTTCGCGTCCAGCGCGCCGAACGGCTCGTCGAGCAGGAGGACGCTCGGGCGGATCGCGAGCGCGCGGGCGAGCGCCATGCGCTGGCGCTGCCCGCCGGAGAGCTGCGACGGCAGCCGGTGGGCGAAGCTCTCGAGGTGCACGAGCCGTAGCAGCTCGTCGACGCGCTCGGCGATCTCGGCCTTCGGCGTGCGGCGGATCTCGAGCCCGAACGCGACGTTCCGCGCGACGCTCAGGTGCTTGAAGGCCGCGTAGTGCTGGAAGACGAAGCCCACGTTGCGGCGGCGCGCGGGCAGGTTCGTGGCGTCACGGCCCTCGATCTCGACCTGGCCGGAGTCCGGCACCTCGAGCCCGGCGACGACGCGCAGCAGCGTGGACTTGCCTCCGCCGCTCGGGCCGAGCAGCGCCGTGAGGCGGCCGGTCGGCACCGAGACGGAGACGTCGTCGAGCGCGACGAAGTCGCCGAAGGTCTTGCGGACGTTGCGGATCTCGATGCTCATGCGTCGGCCTCCGTGGGGGCGGCGGTGCGGGTGGACCTGACGGTGCGGGGGGACCTGGCGGTGCGGGGGGAGCGGCGGGTGCGGGGACCGGCGGCGTCGTCGGAGCGCAGGAACGTCACGGCGACGATGCACGCGACGGACACCGACGCGAGGAGGAACGCGACGGCGTAGGCGGTGCCCTGCTCGAAGTCCTGGTACCGCTGCTCGACGAGCAGCGTGGACGTCTGCGTGCGGCCCTCGAAGTTGCCGGAGACGACCTTGACCGCGCCGAACTCGCCGAGGGCGCGCGCGAGCGTGAGCACGACGCCGTAGACGACGGCCCACCGGATCGCCGGCAGGGTGATGCGCCGGAACGTCTGGAGGCGGCTCGCCCCGAGGCTCGTCGCGGCGAGCTCCTCGTCGGTGCCGAGCTCCGTGAGGACCGGCACGACCTCGCGGACGACGAGCGGGAGGCACACGAACGCGGTGGCGAGGACGATGCCCGGCGGCGCGAAGATCACCTGGAGCCCGGCGTCCTCGAGAGCGCCGCCGAACCAGCCGTTCTTCCCGTACACGAGGACGAGCGAGAGCCCGACGACGATCGGCGAGACGGACAGCGGGAGGTCGAGCAGGGCGTTGAGGAGCGCCTTGCCCGGGAAGTCGTACCGGACGATGAGCATCGAGATGCCGACGCCGAACACGGTGTTGATCAGCACGACCTGCACCGCGACGGCGGCGGTGAGCTGGAGCGCGAAGACGACGGACGGGTCGGCGAGGGCCCGCTGGAACGTCTCGAGCCCGTCCGCGAACGCGCCGCGCACGACGAGCGAGACCGGCCACCCCACGAGCAGCACGAGGTACACGACCACGACGGCGCGCAGCGTGCGGCGCACCCAGGGGGAGCTATCCACGGCGGGCCACCCTGCGCTGGAGGAGCTGGATCGTCGCGATGACGAGCAGCGAGACGAGGAGGAGCACCGACGCGACGGCCGCCGCCTGCTCCGGCTGGCCGTTCTCCAGGTAGCTGAGGATGCGCACGGAGCCCACCTCGGTGCGCATGGGCAGGTTCCCGGAGAGCAGCACGAGCGCGCCGTACTCGCTGATCGCGCGCGCGAACGACAGCGCGGCGCCCGCGGTGATCGCGGGCGCGAGGGCCGGGAGGACGACGCGGCGGAAGGTCGTGGCCCGCGTCGCGCCGAGCGACGCGGCGGCCTCCTCGACGTCCCGGTCGAGCTCGGCGAGCACGGGCTGCACGCTGCGCACCACGAAGGGCAGCGTGACGAAGAGGAACGCGAGGAAGACGGCGGCGCGCGTGTTGGCGACGTCGACCCCCAGCGGCCCCGACGGCCCGTACAGCGCGAGCAGCACGAGGCCGGCGACGATCGTGGGGAGCGCGAACGGGATGTCGATGAGCACCTCGAGGAGCCGCTTGCCGGGGAACCGGTCGCGCACGAGGACCCACGCGACGAGCGTGCCCATGACGACGTTGACGGCAGTCACGGCGAGCGCCTGCGTGACCGTGAGTGTCAGCGCCGCGGCGGTCTGCGGCTGCGTCACAGCGGCGACGAAGGCCGGCCAGCCGCCGACGGACGTCTCGACGAGCACCGCGATCAGCGGGACGAGGGCGAGGGCCGAGAACCACACGAGCGCGACGCCGAGCCCGAGGCCGGAGGTCGCCGTGAGCCGGTAGGGGCCGTTGGGCGCCCGACGGCGCGTGCGGCCGGGAGGCGCGGCCGAGGCCGGGCGGCGCTCGCGCGCCGCCCGGCCCGGTCGTTCAGCGAGGGTCGAGGACACGGGTCACTGCTTCCCGGTCTCGGCCTGGATCTTGGTCACGAGGCCCTCGTCGCCGAAGAACTTGTCGTTCGTGGCCGACCAGCCGCCGAAGTCGTCGGCGATGGTGAGGAGCGTCGGGACGGTGGGGAACGGGTCGCTCGGGTCGTTGGCGCCCTCGACCTCGAAGTCGACGTCCCCGGTCAGGGGGCGGAAGCCCACGTGCGCGAACGCCTCTTGGCCCTCGGGCGTGAGGACGAAGTCGAGGTAGCTCTGCGCCTTGGGGTCGGCGTCGACCGTCACCGCGGCGGGGTTCTCGATGAGGAGCGTCTGGTCGGGGACCACGTAGTCGAACGTCTCGCCGTTCTGCCGCGCGAGGATCGCCTCGTTCTCGTAGGACAGCAGGACGTCGCCGGTGCCGGACGTGAAGGCGGTGGTCGCGTCGCGGCCGCTGCCGGGGAGGGCGACGGCGTTGGTGAAGAACTTCCGCAGGTACTCGGTCGCGTCCTCCTCCGAGCCGCCGTTCGCGATGACGCTGCCCCACCCGGCGAGGATGTTCCAGCGGGCCGAGCCCGAAGAACCGGGGTTCGGGGTGACGATCTCGACCCCGGGCTGGACGATGTCCTCCCAGCTCTGGATGTTCTTCGGGTTGCCCTCGCGGACCACGAGGACGACGACGGACTGGCTGACGATGCCCTGGTTCTCGCCCGCGTTCCAGTCCTCGGCGACGAGGCCCGCGTCGACGAGGCGCGTCACGTCGCCCTCGAGCGAGAAGTGCACGTAGTCGGCCTCCAGCCCGTCGGCGACCGCGCGGCTCTGGTCGCCGGACGCGCCGTACGACGTCTCCCAGGTCACGCCCTGGCCGTCCTCGGTCTCGCCCCACAGCTCCTGCGCCGCGTCGTTGCCCGCCTTCGGCACGGCGAAGCCGACGAGCGAGAGCGTCGTGGGCTCGACGTCGGAGCCACCGTCGCCGCTCGCGTCGCCCCCGCCCGACCCGTCGACGGCGGTCGGCGCGCAGGCGGTGAGGACCAGGGCGGTGGCTGCCGCGGCAGCCGCGAGGGTGATCGTCGTCCGGAGGCGTCGCATGGTGTCGTCCTTCGTCGGGGTCCCGGGGAGCGGGAGCGGTGGTGGAACGGGCCCGGCGCGCGGCCATACTGGACCCCCGCGGTCGGGTAAGTCGAGATTCAAGCGCGGCGTTCCCACGCAGCGAAACCCCCGACCGACAGGTGGGACGACGTAACGCCACCGTGAACGACGGCCGGGGGCCGTCCGCCTGGTCGTCCGCTTCCGCCCTCGCCCGCACGCTGTGGGACACTGAGGTACGTGGCCCCCCGCGGAGATGGACTTCTCAACCACGACCTCATGCCCGGCGAGAAAGGCCCCCAGGACGCCTGCGGCGTCTTCGGTGTCTGGGCGCCCGGCGAGGAGGTCGCCAAGCTCGCCTACTTCGGGCTCTACGCGCTGCAGCACCGCGGCCAGGAGTCGGCGGGCATCGCGACGAGCAACGGCGAGCAGATCCTCGTCTACAAGGACATGGGCCTCGTCTCCCAGGTCTTCGACGAGACGGCCCTCAACGCCCTGACGGGGCACATCGCCGTCGGGCACTGCCGGTACTCGACCACGGGCGGCGTGACGTGGGAGAACGCGCAGCCGACGCTCGGCGCCACCGCGTCCGGGACCGTGGCCCTCGGGCACAACGGCAACCTCACGAACTCCGCCGAGCTCGTCAACCTCGTCGCCGAGCGCTACGGGAGCCAGCGCCGCGGCGAGCTCGCGCGCGGCAACACGACGGACACCGCGCTCGTCACCGCCCTGCTCGCGGGCGACGCCGACCACACGCTCGAGGCGACGGCGCTCGAGGTGCTCCCGCGCTTGCGCGGTGCGTTCTCGCTCGTCTTCATGGACGAGCGCACGCTGTACGCCGCGCGCGACCCGCAGGGCGTGCGCCCGCTCGTGCTCGGCCGCCTCGAGCGCGGCTGGGTCGTCGCGAGCGAGACGCCGGCTCTGGACATCGTGGGCGCGTCCTTCGTGCGCGAGGTCGAGCCCGGGGAGCTCATCGCGATCGACGCGGAGGGCCTGCGCTCGCAGCGCTTCGCGCCCATCGAGCGCGCGGGCTGCGTCTTCGAGTACGTCTATCTGGCCCGCCCGGACACGAGCATCAACGGCCGCTCGGTGCACGCGGCGCGCGTCGAGATGGGCCGCCAGCTCGCCCGCGAGCACCCCGTCGAGGCGGATCTCGTCATCCCGGTCCCCGAGTCCGGCACGCCCGCCGCGGTCGGCTACGCCGCCGAGTCGGGCATCCCGTTCGGCCAGGGGCTCACGAAGAACGCCTACGTGGGCCGCACGTTCATCCAGCCGTCGGACACGCTGCGCCAGCTCGGCATCCGGCTCAAGCTCAACCCGCTGCGCGACGTGATCCGCGGCAAGCGGCTCGTCGTCGTCGACGACTCGATCGTGCGCGGCAACACGCAGCGCGCGCTCGTGCGCATGCTGCGCGAGGCCGGCGCGGCGGAGGTGCACGTGCGCATCAGCTCGCCGCCCGTGAAGTGGCCGTGCTTCTACGGCATCGACTTCGCGTCGCGCGCCGAGCTCATCGCGAACGGCCTCTCGCCGCACGAGATCGGCCAGTCGCTCGGTGCCGACAGCCTCGGCTACATCTCGACCGAGGGCATGATCTCGGCGACCGAGCAGCCGTCGTCCCAGCTCTGCACGGCGTGCTTCACCGGCAAGTACCCCATCGAGCTGCCGCCGGACGACCAGCTCGGCAAGCACCTCCTCGAGCAGGCCGAGCTCCCGCTCGGGGCGCCCGAGGACGGGCTGCGCAGCCTCTCGGTGACCGCCGGCGGCGCCGGCGCCCTCCAGCACCCCTGACCCGCACCCTCCGCACCACCGGCGCGCGCGCCGCGAGACACCTTTGGAGCCGACACCATGACTGCCGACTCGCCCCGCACGGGCCTCACCTACGCCGCCGCGGGGGTCGACACCGAGGCCGGTGACAAGGCCGTCGAGCTCATGAAGGACGCCGTGCGCCGTACCCACGGGCCGCAGGTCCTCGGTGGCGTCGGCGGATTCGCCGGCCTGTACGACTTCTCCGAGGTCGCGACGTACCGCCGTCCGCTGCTCGCGACGTCGACCGACGGCGTCGGCACCAAGGTCGCGATCGCCCAGGCGCTCGACGTGCACGACACGATCGGCTTCGACCTCGTCGGCATGGTCGTCGACGACATCGTGGTGGTGGGCGCCAAGCCGCTGTTCATGACCGACTACATCGCGTGCGGCAAGGTCGTGCCCGAGCGCATCGCGGGCATCGTGCGGGGCATCGCCGCCGCCTGCGAGGTCGCCGGCACCGCGCTCGTCGGCGGCGAGACGGCCGAGCACCCGGGCCTGCTCGGCGAGGACGAGTACGACGTCGCGGGCGCGGCCACGGGCGTCGTCGAGGCGGACGCGCTGCTCGGCCCGGAGCGCGTGCGCGAGGGCGACGTGCTCGTCGCCATGGCGTCGTCGGGCCTCCACTCGAACGGCTACTCGCTCGTGCGCGCCGTGCTGAAGCACGCGGGCTGGGGCCTCGAGCGGCACGTGGACGAGCTCGGCCGCACCGTCGGCGAGGAGCTGCTCACCCCCACGCGCGTCTACGCGAGCGACTGCCTCGCCCTGGCCGCCGACGACGCGGCTCAGGTCCACGCGTTCACGCACGTCACGGGCGGCGGCCTGGCCGCGAACCTCGCGCGCGTCCTCCCGGCCGGGCTCGTCGGGGTCGTGGACCGGGGGAGCTGGGACGTCCCGCCCGTCTTCCGCCTCGTGCGCGAGCTGGGCGGGGTGCCGCGCGGCGACCTCGAGAACACCCTCAACCTCGGCGTCGGGATGGTCGCGGTCGTGGGCGCGGACGGCGTCGACGCCGCCCTGGCGCGGTGCGCCGCGCTCGGCGTGCCCGCGTGGGTGCTCGGCACGGTCGAGGCGTTCGACCCGGACGCGGCCCGTGACCTCGCCGACGGCGACCTGGTCGCCGGCACCAAGGGCGTCCAGGCGGGCGCGGTGCGGCTCGTCGGGGACTACCGCTCCTGATCACCGCCCGGTCGGGTCGGCGCGCGGATCGTGGCGTCGGCCCGGCCAGGGCTGCTTTCCCGCGGGCGTGACGGGTCGATCCGTCAAGGATGTCGCGGTGGGGTGATCCGCCGCGGACGCACGACGACGGCGCCACCGCCTGCGGGCAGGCGGCGGCGCCGTCGAGGTCAGGTGCGTCCGTGCGAGACGGCGGAGGGGGTGTCGCGGACGACCGTCAGCGGTCGTCGGACCAGTCGTTGTAGCGCTGGTCGTAGCGCTCGAGGTCGTCCGGCTCGGCGCCGAAGCGCGAGTCCGTCACGACATCCGTACGGCTGTGACCCGTGAGCTCCTGCTCGAGCGCACTGTAGTTCGTCTCGGGGCTGTAGTACTTCAGCGCGCGAGCGACCTTGGTCTGCTTTGCCTTCTGACGGCCGCGGCCCATGGCTCCGACCCCCTCAACGTAGAAGCGGGGCGGCAACGTACTCAGACGTGCGGCCCCGGGGTGTAGTTTCGTCTGTTCAGGGTCCAACGGTACATGCTCAGGGCCTATTCCATCCACTCAGAGACCCTGGCCGAGCCGTGGACGTGCCTACCGTCACACAGTCTCCACCGCGCGGCACCGCCCGGACCGGGTCGGGCGGTACGGAGGGCCCCTGCGGACCACCTGCGGCAACGCTCTCGTATGCCGCAGGAGCGCCTATCCGGCCGATCCGACCATAGAGCGCCTAATTCACCCGTCCGTCAAGTCGCCCGAAATCCGCATGCTGCGACAATGGAAGGTACTGGCGTCGTGCTGTCGTCGTGATCCGGGGTATCTGCCGGACCAGCGCGTACCAGGAGGAGGTGTCGTGATGTCCATGCACGGGGAGTCCGAAGTTCTGCTCACGCCCGCCGAGGTCGCCAGCCTTTTCCGCGTCGACCCCAAGACCGTCACCCGCTGGGCGAAGGCGGGCAAGCTGTCGTCGATCCGCACCCTCGGTGGCCACCGGCGCTACCGCGAGTCCGAGGTCCGGGCCCTGCTCGGCGCCGCGAGCGAGCCCGCGGACGGTACCGACAAGTCCTGACCCGGGGTCGCGCCCGGCCCACGGCCCACGGCACGCCGACGTGGCGGCGCGCACCCGAACGGACGCCGGCACGACGCACGTTCTCGGTCGGCGCCGGCCTTGCCACCCAGCCCTGCGCGCGTGCGACGCTCCCGCACGCCGGATGGCCCGCGTCCCCGAACCCTCCCCGCGTGCCGGACGCCCCGCGCGTCGTCGAACCCTCCCGCACGCCGGAACGCCGCCGACCCCGCGTCCGGTGGAGCACCGGCGCGGGGTCGACGGCGTTCGTCGACGGGGTCGCTACGAGCGGCGGCGGAGGATCGCCGCGGCCACCAGCGCGACGCCGACCACGGCGGCGCCCAGCAGCAGCTTGACGTTGCGGGACCGGTCCGGGTCCTCCTCGGGCAGCCCGTTGCCGGAGAGGAACGCCCCGGTGTCGCTCGCCGCCTGCTTCGCCTGCTGCGCGGCGGCCTTGGCCTGGACGCGCGGGTCGAGCCGCGTCGTGAGCTCGTCGATCGTCCCCGCGAGCTCCTTGCGGGTGCGCGCGATCTCGTCCTCGAGCTGGGACGGGGAGAGCTGGGGGTCGGGGGTCTCGCCGGTTCCGCTCACGGGCGCAGTCCTTCCTTGATGGTCGCGACGTCTTCCTTGATGCTCTCGACCGCACCGGTCGGCGTCGGCGGCACGCCCCGCTGGAGCTGCTTGACGCCGACGAACGCGAGCGTACCGGCGACCAGCACGAGGACGCCGCCGACGATCAGCGCCGCGAGCCACAGCGGCATGGCGGTCGCGAGGCCCTCCATGGCGGAGTGCAGCAGGAAGCCCAGGCCGTACAGCACGAGCACGCCGCCGACGACGAGCAGGCCGATGCCGATGCCGGCGTGCTTCGCCTTCGTCGTGAGCTCGGCCTTCGCGAGGGCGATCTCCGAGCGGACGAGGCGGGTCGCTTGCTCGGACAAGCGCTCAACGAGCTGTCCGACCGTCGGCTTCTGCTCCTCGGGCGGGATGCGCCCGTCGATCCAGTCGCTCATCTCTCAGCCTTTCCGCAGGTGATCCCCCACCACTCAACCGGCACCGGGGTCGGCGCGCAACTTCCCCGGGGGTGCTCGCGGTGCCCCGGGGGCGAGGAGGGTCGCGCGAGGGACGCCGCGCCGGCTCGGGACGCAGAAGACCCCCGTCCGGAATCCCGGGCGGGGGTCTTTCGGTGGCTCCGACCGGCGTCGATCCGGTGACCTTTCGATTTTCAGTCGAACGCTCTACCAACTGAGCTACAGAGCCATGGGGGAAGAGCCCGGCCGGCCGATGCCGACCGGGCTCTTCGCCTCACGCGACCCTGACGGGACTTGAACCCGCGACCTCCGCCGTGACAGGGCGGCGCGCTAACCAACTGCGCTACAGGGCCTTGCTGTTCTTCGCGAGACACACCTTAGCACCAGGGAACCCGGTGGTTTTCACCAGTGATCCTGGCGGTGTGGTGGCCCGCATTCGAACCGAGAGGATCGTACCGTACCGGTGAGCCGATCCGTAAATCCGCCGGTGACCACCGGTCCCGACGCGATCTCGCGTACCCCCAACGGGATTCGAACCCGTGCTACCGCCGTGAAAGGGCGGGGTCCTAGGCCGCTAGACGATGGGGGCTCAGGAACGTCGGCCAGTGTACAGCGGCACCGCCCGGGGCTCCTCGTCGGATCCGCCGCCCGCGCGGGGGAGGATGGGCGGGTGGTGGAGATGACGCGGGCCGAGTTCGAGGACGCCGTGCGCGACGGGCTGGACCTCGTGCCCGAGGACCTGGCGGCGCAGATGGACAACGTCGTGGTGCTCGTCGAGGACGACGCGCCCGCCGACGACCCTGAGCTGCTCGGGCTCTACGAGGGGGTCCCGCTCACGGAGCGGGACCACATGTGGGCGGCGGGCGCGCTGCCCGACCGCATCACGATCTTCCGCAACCCGACGCTCGCCATCTGCGAGACGCGCGAGGACGTGGTCGAGGAGGTGGCGGTGACCGTCGTCCACGAGATCGCGCACCACTTCGGCATCGACGACGACCGGCTGCACGAGCTCGGCTGGGGCTGAGCCCGGGCGGTCCGGGGTCGCCGATCGCTAGGATCGGCGGGTGACGACGAGCGCCGCGAGCGACCCCCGGCACGACGGCGCGCACGACCACGAGGCGGTCGCGCGCCTGCTCCACGCGCTCGCCGAGCCGCGCCGCCTCGCGATCGTGCACCTGCTCACGGGCTCGGAGCGCCGGGTCGTCGACCTCACGCGTGAGCTCGGGCTGGCCCAGTCGACCGTCTCGGAGCACCTCACCACGCTGCGCGAGGTCGGGGTCGTCGCGGTGCGGCGGGAGGGCCGGTCGTCCTGGTACCGCCTCGTGCGCCCGGAGGTCGCGCACCTCCTCGCCGACGCGGAGCACGTCGCCCTCGCCCCCTGACCCCTGCTCGTGACGCGTGTCACGGCGCGCTCCGCCTAGAAAACATCGGTTTTCATCGATATCATCGGTATCTACCGATGAATGGAGGGTCGATGGGAGCGGGTCACGACCACGGCGCAGGTGGCCTCGACGCGCCCGACCACCGCAGGCGGCTCGCCGTCGCGTTCGGCATCACCGCGACGATCCTCGCGGCCCAGGCCGTCGGCGCGGTGCTCACGGGGAGCCTGGCGCTCCTGACGGACACGGCGCACATGCTCACCGACGCGGTCGGGCTGGCCGTCGCGCTGGTCGCGGCGTCGCTCGCGCTGCGCCCGGCGACCAAGCACCGCACGTGGGGCTTCCGCCGTGTCGAGGTGCTCGCGGCCCTCGCGCAGGCGGCGCTGCTCCTCGCCGTCGGCGCGTACGCCGCCGTCGAGGGCGTCCGGCGCCTGCTCGAGCCGCCGGAGGTGCCCTCCTCCGAGCTGCTCGTGTTCGGGATCGTCGGTCTCGTGGGGAACCTCGTCGCCATCGCGGTCCTCGCGTCGGGGCGACGCGCGAACCTCAACCTGCGCGCCGCGTTCCTCGAGGTGGTCAACGACGCGCTGGGCTCCGTCGGGGTCATCGTGGCCGCCGTCGTGATCGCCACGACGGGCTACCAGCGGGCTGACGCGATCGCCGGCCTGCTCATCGCCGTCCTCATCGTGCCGCGCGCGTTCCGCCTCCTGCGCGAGGCGACGGCCGTCCTCATGGAGTTCACGCCCGAGGGCCTGGACCTCGACGACGTCCGGCGGCACATCCTCTCGCTCGACCACGTCGAGGACGTCCACGACCTGCACGCCTCCACGGTCGCGACAGGGCTCCCGACGATCTCGGCGCACGTCGTCGTGGACGACGCGTGCTTCCGGGACGGTCACGCGCTGGAGATCGTCGAGCGCGTGCGCACGTGCGTCGCCCACCACTTCCCGGTCTCCGTCGAGCACTCGACCTTCCAGCTCGAGACGGCCGCCCTGCGCGACCGCGAGGCGCACGGCCATGCCTGAGGACGCCGTCGGGCCTCCCAGCGGTGCGCGAGCGGACGCCCTGGGGACGACCCGTCGCCGTGCGGGGCGCGCCCACTAGGGTGGTGCCATGACGATCCTCGTGACCGGCGGAGCCGGGTACATCGGCGCGCACGTGGTGCGCCTCCTGCAGGAGCGCGGCGAGAAGGTGGTGGTGGTCGACGACCTGAGCACGGGCCGCGCGGACCGGGTCGGTGACGCGGTGCTGGTCGAGGTCGACGTCGCGTCGCCCGAGGCCGTGGACGTGCTCACGCGCGCCATGACCGAGCACGACGTGCGCGCGGTCGTCCACTTCGCGGCGCGCAAGCAGGTGGGGGAGTCGGTCGAGAAGCCGGCCTGGTACTACCAGCAGAACGTCGGGGGCTTCACGAACCTCGTCACCGCGATGCAGGCGGCCGGCGTCGACCGTCTCGTCTTCTCGTCGTCCGCGGCGACGTACGGCATGCCGTCGGTGTCCCTGGTCGAGGAGAAGCTGCACGCCGAGCCGATCAACCCCTACGGCGAGACGAAGCTCGTGGGGGAGTGGCTGGGCCGGGCCGCGGGCCGCGCGTGGGGGCTGCGGTTCGTCGCCCTGCGCTACTTCAACGTCGCCGGTGCGGGCTGGCCGGACCTGGGCGACCCCGCCGTGCTCAACCTCGTGCCCATGGTCCTCGACCGCCTCGAGCGCGGCGAGCGGCCCAAGATCTTCGGGGACGACTACCCCACGCCGGACGGTACGTGCATCCGGGACTACATCCACGTCCTCGACCTCGCGCAGGCCCACCTCGCCGCGCTCGAGTACCTGGGTGTGGACGAGCGTCCGTTCGACGTCTTCAACGTCGGCACGGGTGAGGGCTCCTCGGTGCGCGAGGTGATCGACGAGATCGGGCGCGTCAGCGGGCTCGACGTCACGCCGGAGGTCCTGCCGCGTCGCGCGGGCGACCCGCCGCAGCTCGTCGGGAACCCCCGCCGCATCAACGAGCTCTTCGGCTGGCGCGCCACGAACGGCCTGCCGGAGATCATCGCGTCGGCGTGGGAGGCCTGGCAGGCCGGGCCCCGCCGCATCGACACGACGCGCGAGGCCGCCTCCGAGGTGTGAAATCCGGCGTCCCGTGCGACCCTACATCCCTCAGCATGCTGAGGATCGACCGGGGAGGTTCCCCGGCGACGGAAGACGGGACGACGACGTGGGTGACGAGAGCGACCCGGCACGGCTGTACGACCTGACCGCCGCACGCACGAGCCGGGTCGTGCTGGCGGCGTACTCGACCTCGTTCGGGCTGGGCGCGCGCCTGCTCGACGCCGCGACCCGCGACGGGATCGACGCGGTGTACGGGCTCGTGCGGATCGCCGACGAGGTCGTGGACACGCGCCGCGGCGACGGCGCAGCAGACCTCCTCGACGAGCTGGAGGCGGAGACCGCGAGGGCGCTCGACCGCGGCTGGTCGACGAACCTCGTCGTCCACTCGTTCGCCCGCGCCGCGCGCCGCTGCGGGTTCGGGCACGACGAGGTCGACCCGTTCTTCGCCTCGATGCGCACCGACCTCACGGTCCGCGTGCACGACCGCGAGAGCTACGAGCGGTACGTGTACGGCTCGGCCGAGGTCGTCGGCCTCATGTGCCTCGCGGTGTTCCTCAACGCGCGGCGTCGCCCCGGAGAGCCGCTGCACGTCCCGGACCCGGCGCTGGTCCGGGGCGCCCGCGCGCTCGGCGCGGCGTTCCAGAAGATCAACTTCCTGCGCGACCTGCGCACCGACCACGACGAGCTCGGGCGCGCCTACCTGCCCGGCGTCGTCCCCGGCCGACTGCGCCGCCGGGACGTCGAGGCGTTCTGCCGCGAGGTCGAGGGCGACCTCGCCGCCGCCCGCGCCGCGCTCCCCGGGCTCCCGGTGCGCCCGCGCATCGCCGTGGCCGCGACCGTCGCCGTCTACGAGCGGCTCCTGGCGCGGCTCGCCGCGACGCCCCCGGAGGACATCCTGCGTGCGCGCGTGCGCATCCCGGACACGATGAAGGTCGCGCTCGCGGCGCGCGCCGCCGGTGGCCAGCTCCTCGGCCAGGTGGCGTCCGCCCGGTCCCCGCGCCCGCGGAAGGTGCTCGCGTGAGGGCTCCGCGCGTCGTCGTCGTCGGAGGGGGGATCGCCGGGCTCGCCACCGCCGCCCTGCTCGCGCGCGGCGGCGCCCGCGTCACCCTGCTCGAGCGGCACGACGAGGTGGGCGGTCGCGCGGGCACGCTCGAGGTGGACGGCTTCCGCTTCGACACCGGCCCGTCCTGGTACTTCATGCCCGAGGTGTTCGAGCACTTCTTCGGGCTGCTCGGCGCGCGCGTCGAGGACCACCTCGACCTCGTCCCGCTCGACCCGGCGTACCGGGTGTTCTTCGAGCCGGGCGCGGACGGCGCGGCGTCGACGTTCGAGCTGTCCGGCAACGCCGGGGTCAACCGGTCGCGGCTCGACGCGATCGAGCCGGGAGCCGGGGGCCGGATCGCCGCGTACGCCGAGGACGCGAGCGAGGCGTACGGGCTGGCGCTCGACCACTTCCTCTACACGACGTTCGAGCGCCCCGACCGGGCGCTCTCGCCCTCGGTGCTGCGTCGGCTGCCGCGCCTGGCCGGTCTCCTGCGCGAGTCGCTCGCCGACCGCGCCGCGCGCGCCGTGGAGGACCCTCGGCTCCAGCAGCTCCTCGGGTACCACGCCGTGTTCCTCGGGTCGTCGCCCTACCGCGCGCCCGCGCTCTACTCGCTCATGAGCCACCTCGACCTCGTCGACGGCGTCCAGTACCCCCGCGGGGGCATGTACACGCTCATCGAGGCCGTCGAGCGGCTCGCGCGCGACGCGGGCGCCGAGGTGCGCACCGGCGCCGACGTCGCCGGGATCGAGGTCGTGCCCGGCGCCGGTCGCCGCGGGCGGGTCGCCGGCGTGCGCCTCGCGTCGGGCGAGCTCGTCGAGGCGGACGTCGTCGTCTCGGCCGCCGACCGGCACCACACGGAGACGGCGCTCCTCGAGCCGCGCTGGGCCGACCTCCCCGCCGCGGCGTGGGAGGACAAGGGTCCCGGCATCTCCGCGCTGCTCGTCCTCGCGGGCGTCCGCGGCGAGCTGCCCGAGCTCGCGCACCACTCGCTGTTCTTCACGAAGGACTGGCCCGCCAACTTCGACGCGGTGCTCGGCCCGGACCGTCGCAGCGACCCTCGCGGCCTGCGCGTGCCGGAGCCCGCCTCGCTCTACGTGTCGCGCACGAGCGCGACGGACGGGCCGACGTCGGCCGCCCCCGCGGCGCCGCCCGGCCACGAGAACCTGTTCCTCCTCGTGCCGTTCCCCGCCGACCCGACGCTCGGCGGCGACGAGCCGTCGCAGCGCACGCTCGAAGGGCTGGCCGACCGCTACCTCGCCCAGGTGGGGCGCTGGGCGGGGGTCGAGGATCTCCCGGGGCGCGTCGTCACGCGACGCGTGCTCGGGCCGGCGCACTTCGCGACCGAGCTCTCGGCGTGGCGCGGCGGCGCGCTCGGCATGGAGCACACCCTGCGGCAGTCCGCGCTGTGGCGCCCGGGGAACGCGTCCCGCCGTGTCGACGGGCTCTACCACGCCGGAGGTGGCACGATCCCGGGCGTGGGACTGCCGATGTGCCTGATCAGCGCCGAGCTCGTCGCCAAGCGGCTGCTCGGCGAGACGTCCGCGCGCCCGCTGCCCGAGCCGCTGCGCGAGGGCTTCCTCGCCGCGAGCCGCCGGCCCGAACGGCTCCGGCCGGCGGACCGGCCGGTGGCGGTCCGCCGGTGACGGGCCTCGCCTACCTCGGTGCGCTCGCGGTCTCGCTCGGCGGCCTCGCCGTGCTCGACCGCCGGTTCCGGCTCGCGTTCTGGTCCGACCCCCGGCGCGCCGCGCTCACGGTCGGTCTCGGCGTCGTCGGGTTCCTCGCCTGGGACGTCGCGGGCCTCGCGCTCGGGATCTTCGCGCGCGGGGAGAGCCCGTGGATGACCGGGCTGCTGCTCGCGCCCGACCTCCCCGTCGAGGAGGCGGTGTTCCTGACGCTCCTGTGCTACAACGCGCTGCTCGTCTGGCGGGGCGCCGAGCGCGTGCTCGCTGCCCGCCGCGCCGGGGAGGACGACGCGTGACGAACATCGTGCTCAACGTCATCGTCCTCGCGGTGCTCGTCGCGGTGTCGTGGCGCGTGCTGCGCCGGCTGCGACCCGGGCCGCTCGTGTGGACGGCCGTCGTGATGTGCGTGCTCACCCTCGTGTTCGACACGCTGATGATCGCGGCCGACCTGTACGTCTACCACCCGGACAAGATCCTCGGCGTCTACCTGTGGGGGGCGCCGCTCGAGGACTTCGCGTACGCGCTCGCCGCCGCGCTCGGGATGCCGGTGCTGTGGACGATGCTCGGCGCCCGCGGTCGCGACCGCACCGCCGGCCGCGGGTCCGGGCGCGGGCGTGCCACGGAGGACGACCGGTGAAGGACGTCCTCGCCGCGTCGCGGCCCTTCTCCTGGATCAACACCGCGTACCCCTTCGCCGCGGGGTACCTCGTGGCGACCGGCGGGCGCGTCGACCTCGCGCTCGTCGTCGGGACGCTGTACTTCCTCGTGCCGTACAACCTGCTCATGTACGGCGTGAACGACGTCTTCGACTACGCGAGCGACCTGCGGAACCCGCGCAAGGGCGGCATCGAGGGCGCGCTGGCGGACCCGGCGACCGCGCGCGTCACGCACCGGCGCATCCTGCGCGCGTGCGTCGCGACCAACGTGCCGTTCCTCGTCGCGCTCCTGCTCCTCGGCGACCCGCTCGCGGGCGCGGTCCTCGCGCTCGTGGTGTTCGGCGTCGTCGCCTACTCGGCGCCCCGGCTGCGGTTCAAGGAGCGCCCGTTCCTCGACTCGTTCACCTCGGCGATGCACTTCGCCGGGCCGCTGCTGTACGCGCTCGTGCTCGTCGACGCGGACCTGTCCGCGCGCGCCGTCTGGCCCGTGCTCGTCGGCTTCGTGCTCTGGGGCATGGCGTCGCACGCGTTCGGCGCGGTGCAAGACGTGCGCGCGGACCGCGAGGGCGGCATCGCGTCCGTCGCGACGGCGATCGGCGCGCACGCGACCGTGCTCGCCGCGGCGGCGGCGTACGTCGGGGCGGCCGTCGTGCTCGCGGTGCTCCCGTGGCCCGGCGTCCTCGCCGCTCTGCTCCCGCTGCCGTACGCCGTCAACGTGCTGCGGTTCCGCGACGTGCGCGACGACGACTGCGAGCGCGCCAACGCCGGGTGGCGGGCGTTCCTGTGGCTCAACCTCGTCACCGGGTTCCTCGTGACGATGCTGCTCCTCGCGGACGCCCTCACCTGACGCGCCCCGCGTCGCCGGGCACGGACGACGACGGCCCCGGTCCCGCGAGGTCGTCGCGGTGCCGGGGCCGTCGTCGTGGGGGAGCGGCCCGTCAGGAGATGTCGCCGTACTCCCAGTGCCAGGGCTCGTTCTTCGAGCCGCCGGCGCGGGCCCACTCGGGGTTCTCCCACCCGTAGGCCGGCGCGTTGGCGCGCATCCACTCGTACTGCGCGGTGCCGTAGCTCTGGATGCCGCCGCCGAGGTCGAGCGCGAGCGCCCAGCCGTGGTTCGACATGCCGGGCGGCGCCGCGAAGTAGCCGCGGGACGCCTTCACGGCGACCTGGGACGCGTACGAGCGGTACGAGTCCGTGACGGACAGGTTCGCGCCGAACGCCTCGCGGTACTTCTCGTTGAGGGCCTCGATCTGGTGGGCGGCGTCGCAGCGGAGCTGCTCGCCGGGCGCGAACGACAGCTCGCACAGCGCGCTCGCCGGGATCTGGCCGTTGCCGTAGCCCGCGGTGGACGTGGCCCACTGGTCGAGCTGGGCGGCGACCTCCTCGGCCGACGGCGGTCCGGGCACGACCTGGACGGTCACGCCCGAGCCGGCGGCGTCGAGCAGGGTCGTGAGCTCCGCCGTCAGCGCGGCGATCTCCTCCGTGCCGGCGGGAGCCGCCGGGTCCGCGGGTGCCTCGGCGTCTGCGGCCGGGGCACCGGCGTTCGCGTTCCCCGTACCGGTGGTGAGGTCGGGCGCGTCGGTCGCGGTGTCCGCGGCCGCCGCGTCCTCCTCGGGCGACTCGGTCGCCGCGTCGGCGCCGGCCGACGGCGCGGCGGCGTCCGTCCCGGGCGTGGCGTCGTCGGGCGCCGTGGCCAGGCCCGGCGTCGCGGTGCCGAGCTTCGGGACCGCGGCCTCGAGCTCGTCGAGCGGCGTGCGGGCCGAGGACCGGCTCGCACGGTCGTCGGCGCGGCCGTCGAGCGCGGGCACGCTCGCGCCGAGCGTCTCGGCGGCGGTGAGCGTGTCGTCGGTCGCGGGCTCCTCGGTGGCCTCGGCGGTCGCCGTGGCGCCGTCGTCCGGGCTCGCGAGCCCGGACCCCGCGGGGGAGCCGAGGAGCGTGGTGGCATCCTCGGACGGGGACGCCTCGGACACGGCCTCGCTGAGCCGCGTGCGCGCGTCCTCGATCTGGGCGACCTGCTCGGGCGTGAGCGCCGCGGCGCCCTCCCCGGTGAGGAACTGGGCCCGGACGAGCACGTCGCCCGCGGCGTCGACGGTCGCCGGGTCGGCCGTCGCCGGGGCGGCGGACGTCCCGAGGGACACGGGGGCGACCGCGGTGCCGGGGGTCGGCGCGCCGGCGGGCGCCGCCTCGGTCGCGTCGGTCGCCGCGGACGGCACCGCGCCGTTGGCGAAGGCCGCCGCGGCGGTGCTCGCGGTGAGCGCGACGGCCGCGACGGCGGCGCCGGTCCCGAGCGTGCGGCGGCGCCGGGGCGCGGCAGAGCCGGTCCCGTGCGTGCCACGGCGGGCAGCGGAGACGAGTGCGGCGGGGAACGAGGCCCGGCGCGCGGTGTGGCGGCCCATCTAGCGCGCCTCGCCGCGGACGGCGGGGTACGCGCCGGTGGTGCCGGTCGGGGTGGACGTGAGGTGCTGTGCAGTGGTCAAGCGGACGATCCGATCATCGGGTCGTGGTCGCGGGCATCGAGCGCGGCGCGCTCCGGTCCCTGGGCACCTGCGCAGGGGAGCGCGGGGTGACCACGACGGCGTGCGGTCGGGCGGGACGCGAGCGCGCCCTCTCACCACGACGCCGACAGGCACGGTCTCGGGGTGGACCGCGGAGGCCTGTCGGCTGTTCCATCTTCAACTAGACGGACGTCCAGAGGGGTGGGCTCACGAGGGGAAGCCCCGGGAATGGCGTGGGGACCGTGTGCTCAGGACGTGAAGAGGGTACGTGTCACGCGTCCTGCGTCGCGCGTGACCGCCGAGCCGACGAGCGTCCCGAGCGCGATCCCGAACACGGCGACGACCGCGTTCGCGATCTCCTGCGCGGCCTCCGGGCCCCCGTTCACGAGGTCGGAGAGACCCAGGAGGCTCAGGGCACCGGGCACGAGGAGCCAGAACGCGGGCAGCGTCGTGACGGCCGCCGGCGGCCCGTGCCGCGAGCGCTCGACGAGCGCGGCGAGCGGGGCGATGACGAGCGCCCCGAAGAACCCGGCGAGGGGCGCCGCGGCGAGCGACCCCAGGAGCTGGGCCGCGTAGGCGCCCAGCAGCACGAGCAGGACCCAGGGGAGCGACCCGCGCGGGGACGACGCGAAGAGCATCTGCCCCAGCCCGACGGCGAGGATCCCGACCCACGGCGCCCACCACCCGAGGTGGTCGCCCTGCGGTGCCGCGACGAGCGGGCCCCCGACGGCGGCGCCGGCGACGACGCCGAACACGAGGAGCAGGAGCTGCGCGACGCCGTAGACGAGCCGGCTCGCCCCCGCGACGATCTGGTTGCTCGTCAGCTCGATCGCCGCGACGGTGAGCACCGACCCGGGCAGGAACGACACGAGCGGCGGGACGAGCACGCTCAGCGGGTCGTCGCCCAGCCACGGGTGCACCACGTCCACGGCGAGGAGCGTGACGACGAACGCCGCGACGACGGGCAGGGCGGTCGCGAGCGTGGGCCACCGCGTGCCGAGCCAGCGCAGCGCCCCGACGAGCAGCCCGAGCGCGAGGTAGACGGGCAGGAGCGGGCCCGTCGGGTTGAGCACGAGGCCGAACCCGACGGTGAGCAGCCCGTGCCCGACGACGGTGAGCACGGGCCCGAACCGGGGCGGGCGGGCGACGATCGCGCGCAGCTGCGCCCGCGCGTCGGCGAGCGGGACGTCCGACGTGCGCAGGCGGCGCACGAGCGTCATGAGCGCCCCGATCTGGTCGAGGTTGAGACCGCTCGCCTCCGCGGCCGAGAAGTCCGCGACCGCGCCGCTCTCGGTGCTCACCCGGACGAAGACGCCCGTCGGCAGGACGAGGGTGCCGACGGTCGAGGCGCCCGACCGCCGGGCGACCGCCTCGAGGTCGTCCTCGACGTCGGTGACCGAGCGGCCGGAGTCGAGGAGCGCCGTCCCGAGCTCGCGCAGGAGGGGCACGAGGTCGGGCGAGACCTCGGGCGGCTCGGGCTCGGCAGCGAGCGGCGGTTCGTCGCCCAGCGCGCGCAGCACCCGGCGCACGACGCCCGGGGCACGCCGGACGTCGTCGAGCCAGGTCGCGTGCCGACGGCGGGTCAGGGCGGGCCCTCCGTGCTCACGGCGACGAGCGCGAGCAGGGCGTCCGCGTAGGCGTCGGCCGCGTCGGCGGCGCGGTGCTCGGCCGCCTCGCCGAGGACCTCGGTGCGCACGACGTACCCGTCGGCGGTCCGTTCGAGCGCGCGGAACGTGCCGCCGAGCAGCTCGCGGAGCTGGCCCTCCAGCGGGTGCCACAGCGCGTCCTCGAGCGCGACGGAGTCGAGCGCCCACTCCGTCGTGCCGTTGAAGCCGAGCACGACGCCGGTGTCGAACTCGTGCGGCTCGATGGTCATGTCGCTCACGGTGAAGACGTCGCCGTCGGCGCCGGTGGTGAGGAGGCGGAAGCGGTCGCCCGAGGCGGGGGACCACCGCACGCCCGCGTCGCGCAGGGCGAGCGCGAGCTCCCACGAGATCATGCCTGCCACGGTAGGCCCGGCCCGGCCGCCGCGCGCGTCGGCCCGCGTCCCGACCCGCGGGACGATCCGTCCCGCGCCTGCGCGCGTTCACGACCCGGAAACACCCGCCGCGTTCACTCGTCCCATGACCCACGACGTCCCCGGGGACGCGCGGCGGACCGGCGGCGACCCCGCCCGCGCCGTGCCCCCGAACCCGCCCGCCCGACCCCGCTCCGGCCCGGCCCTCGCCGGCGCCGGTCCCGTGACCGTCGCGATCGAGCGCCGCGTCCGGCCCGAGAACGTCCCCGCCGTCACGCGCTGGGTGCAGGACGGGGTCAACCTCGCCAACCGCTACCCGGGCTTCCTCGGCTCCGGCTGGGTGCGCGCGTCGGCCGGGTCGCACGACTGGCACATGCTGTACCGGTTCGCGGACGCCGCGACGCTCGACGCGTGGGAGACCTCGCCCGACCGGGTGGGCTGGCTCGCGCGGGGGCGGGACCTCGTCGAGGAGACGCGGGTCGAGCGCCGCACGGGCATCGAGGGCTGGTTCGACACCCCGACGTCTCCCGCGCCGTCGAGCGCGTCGGTCGTCGCGGCGCCGCCCCGCTGGAAGCAGTCCGTGAGCATCTGGCTCGGGTTCTTCCCGGTGAACCTCGCGTTCACCGTGCTCGTCGGGAGCCTGGTCCCGGCGTGGGACGCGGTGCCGGTCGTCCCGCGCGTGCTCGCCACGACGCTCGTCCTCACGCCCGTGATGACCTACCTCGTGCTGCCGCGCGTGACGCAGGTGCTCGCCCCGTGGCTGGCCCGCCCCCCGCGGTCCCGGGCGCCCCGCGCCCGTCGCGCGGCCCGGAGGTGACGGTCTCGCACCCTGCCTAGCCTGGGGGGATGGACACCGAGCTCGAGAACACGACCGACGTCCTGCTCACCCTCGGTGCGGTCGCGGCGGGCGTGGTCCTGGCGTTCGTGCTGGGGACGGTGATCTCCGCGGTCGTGCGGCGGGCCGGGCGGCGCAGCGAGCTGGCCCGGGACCTGTCGCGACGGCTCCGGCGGCCGGACCGCGCGGTCCTCACCGTCGTCGCCGTCTGGATCGCCGTGCGCGTCACCACCGACGCCGGGACGCCGTGGCGGCCCGCCGTCGAGCACCTGCTGCTCATCGCGCTCATCGTGGTCGGGGCGTGGTGGGTGGGCGCGATCGCGTTCGTGCTCGAGGACTCCGCGCTCCAGCGCTACCGCATGGACACCGCGGACAACCGGCACGCGCGCCGCGTCCGGACGCAGATCACGGTGCTGCGGCGGCTCACCGTCGCGGTGATCGTCGTGTGCGCGGTCGCGGGCATCCTGCTGACGTTCCCCGCAGCGCGCGCGGCGGGGGCGAGCCTCCTCGCGTCGGCCGGGCTCATCTCGATCGTCGCGGGGCTCGCGGCGCAGACGTCGCTCGCCAACGTCTTCGCGGGCATGCAGATCGCGTTCACCGACGCGATTCGCGTCGACGACGTCGTGGTGCTCGAGGGCGAGTGGGGGCGCATCGAGGAGATCACGATGACGTACGTCGTCGTGCACCTGTGGGACGACCGTCGGCTCATCATGCCGTCGACCTACTTCACGACGACGCCGTTCCAGAACTGGACGCGGCGCGCGGCCGACCTGCTGGGCACGGTCGAGCTCGACCTCGACTTCGAGGTGCCGGTCGGCCCGATGCGGGCCGAGCTGCGGCGGCTGCTGGGGCTCACGGACCTGTGGGACGAGCGCGTCGGCATCCTCCAGGTGACCGACGCCGTCGGGGGCCTCGTGCGCGTGCGCGCGCTCGTCAGCGCGTACGACGCCCCGACGCTGTTCGACCTGCGGTGCTTCGTGCGCGAGGGACTCGTCGACTGGTTGCAGCGCGCCGCGCCCCAGGGCCTGCCGCGCACGCGGCTCGAGCGCGCGGTGGACGCCCTGGACCTCGACGGGCCGGACGAGCGCGACGGGCTCGGCGCGCCGGACGGGGCCGACGCGCCCGGTGGCCCCGGCCGCGACGCCACGGACGACGGCGGTCCCGTCGCCCCGGCGCGGCCGCCCCGGCTCCCCGCCGAGCGCGGTGCGCGCCGCGCCGACGCGCCCGTCGTCCTCGGCACGATCCGGCGCGCGGGCCGGGGCGCGGGCGCCGCGCCGAGCGAGGACCCGACGCGGCTCGTCGGGGTCGTGCCGGGCCCGGACGACGGCGCAGGTCGTCCCGGCCGCACCGGGCCGACCGCGGCGGACGGGGGCGTCGACGCCGAGGCGCCGGGCAGCACCCGGCCGCTGCCCGCCGTCGGGCACGACGCCGACCTGCCCGAGGCCGCGGAGTCCGCCTTCTTCAGCGGGACGCCCGAGGGCGAGGAGCGCTCGCGGGCGTTCGCCGGGCCCGGCCAGGACGTCATCGAGGAGCGCGAGCGCACCGCCGAGCACGAGACGGTGCCGGACGAGACCCCCGACCACGACACCGGCGACGGTCGAGCACGTGGTTGACGACCGGATCGGCCGCGACGCGGTCGCGGATCCCGTGCTGGACGGCGAGGGTCGTCAGGCCAGGGGCGGGAGGGTGGGGATGTCGATGCTGGCGTCCGCGTAGGGGGCGACGAGGAGCGTCGCGGTGGCCCAGCCGCGCGTGAGCAGGCCGGTGTCGGAGTCGGGCTCGGAGTGCCGCTCGGTGCCCGAGTACTGGAGCACGAGGTGCCGGTCGCCGTCCTCGTGGATGTTCGCCTGGACGAGGCCGAACGACGCGAGGGGCGCCTGCCGCAGCCCGCGCAGGCGGTCGGGGGCGACGTCGGGCACGTTGACGTTGAGCGTGCGCCGGTCGAGCGGGACGTCGGTGGCGCTCCTGTCCATCCAGGCGAGCACGTGGTCGGTGACGAGCCGCGCGGTGTCCCAGTGCCGCGGCTCGGCGGCGTCGACCGAGACGGCGAGCGACCGGATGCCGTGCGTCATCGCGGACAGCGCCGCGCCGACGGTGCCCGAGTGCAGGATCGCGTTGCCCGTGTTCGCGCCCTTGTTGGCGCCCGAGAGCACGAGGTCGGGCCGCGGGCCGAACCCGCCGTACGCGGCGACGAACGCGATGAGCGCGGGGGCGGCGCGCACGGCGTAGGAGGTGACGTCGTCGGGCAGGCCGGGGGAACTACGCGGCTCGACGGCGAGCCGGCCGTCGCGCTCGGCGCCCAGCAGCGCGGCGCTCGCCCCGGACGACTCCCGGGCGGGTGCCGCGACGACGACCTCGTACCCGGCGTCGAGCGCCGCCCCGGCGAGCACCGCCAGGCCGGGGGAGTCGATCCCGTCGTCGTTGGTCACGAGTGCGCGCACGCGGTCCTCCTGAGGGTTCGGGTTCGGGTCCGGGTTCTGGTGCGGGGCCACGCTCCGCGGGCCCGCGTCAGGTCACGTCCTCGACCGTGACGCTGCGCGCGAAGCGCTCGATCTGGTCGCGGCGGCCCGTCCCGAGGCCCCGCCGCGTGACGTTGAGCGCCCCGGCCGCGGCGCCGAGCCGGACGGCGTCGGGCAGTCCGAGCCCGCGCCCCAGCCCGACGGCGATCCCCGCGGTCATCGAGTCGCCCGCGCCGCGGTGGTCGACGGTCGTGACGCGGGGCGTCGTGACCCGGTACGTGTGCTCGCGCGTGACGAGCAGCGAGGGGTCGTGCGCGCGGGACACGACGAGCGCGCGCGGGCCGGCGTCGACCATGGCGCGCGCGGACCGCAGGAGCGACTCCTCGGACTCGTCGTCGCTGAAGCCGCCCTCGACGAGCTCCTCGTGGCTCATCTTCAGCACGACCCCCGGCGCGTCGGCGACGGCCCGCGCCTGGTCGGCGGAGAGGTCCGCGACGACCTGGCGGTCCGAGGCGTGCAGGTCGTGGGCGAGGCGCCGGAAGAACGACGCGGGGACCCCGACGCCGGTCTCCGAGCCGGTGAGGATCGTGACGGCCGCGTCGAGCGCGCTGACCAGGACGGTGCTGTAGAGGTCGTCGACCTCGTGCCGGTTCAGGGGGTAGGGGTCCATCGTCACGAGCTCGGTGCGCTGGCCGCTGCGCCGGTCGTGGACGAACGCCCCGTTGCCGCCGGTGCCGACCGTGCGCAGCTCGAGGTTCTCGGTGCGGGCGAGGTGCGCCGCGACGCTGCCCGTCTCGCCGCCGAACGGCCCGCAGACCACGACGTGGGCCCCGAGCGAATAGGCCATGCGGGCGAGCCACAGGCCCTGCCCGCCCGGGTGGACGTGCACCTCGGGCGACGTCTCGGTCGGCCCGGCGGGCTCGATCTCGATCGCGAGCAGCGGGGTCAGGGCGAGCACGCACACCGCGGGAGACCGGGGCGCGCCGCCGGGCGCGGCAGGGCTCGTCGCGGTGCCGGGCGGGTGCGCGCCCGGGGGCGTCGGCGGGGTCGTCGCGCTCATCCGTCGAGGCTAGGGCGACGCGGCGAGGTCCACCTCTCGGGCGCCGGCGTGCGCGGCGGGGCCGAGCCGCGCGTCGAGCCAGCCGACGAGGCGGTCGGGTCGGTCGGTCATGATGCCGTCGACGCCCTGGACCAGGAGGTCGTCCCACTCGACCGGCGTGTCCGCGGTCCACACGTGCACGCGCAGGCCCGCGTCGCGCAGCGTCTCCACGAGGCCCGGCTCGTGCGCGAGGAGCGCGACCTCCGGGTGGCACCCCACGACCCCGAGGTCCGCGCACACCGCGACCAGCTCGTCCAGGCTGTCCGGGTGCAGCGCGAGCAGCAGCGCCCGGTCGAGGTGCGGCGCGGCGTCGCGCAGCGCGGCGACCGTGGGCGGCCAGAACGACTGGACGACCACCCGGTCCCCGATCCCGGCGGCGTCCACGACCCCCGTCACGAGCGCCGCGTCGTCCGCCGACCACACGCCCTTGAGCTCGACGAGCAGCTCCAGCCCGGGCCGCTCCGCGACGAACCGCGCCGCCTCCTCGAACGTGGGGACGCGCTGGCCCGCGAAAGCCCGCGCGAACGACGACCCGGCGTCCAGCGCGCGGACCTGCGCCAGCGTCAGTCCGTCCACGCGGCCGGTGCCGTCCGTCGTCTCGTCCACGACGTCGTCGTGCAGCACCACGACGTGCCGGTCGGCCGTGAGGTGCACGTCGAGCTCGATCGCGTCCGCGCCCGCGCGCCACGCCGCCTCGAACGCCGCGAGCGTGTTCTGCGGAGCGACGGACGAGTTGCCCCGGTGCCCGACGACGAGCGGCCGGCCCGCGCGGTCGGCGGCCGGTTCGAGGAGCCGGGCGCGACCCGGTGCGCCGGGCGGCTCCGCCGGCGTCCGGGGTGCGGTGCGGTCGAGCGGCATGGGGCCAGTCTCGCGCGCGGCGCGCCCGGCCGTCCTGCGCAGGACGCCGCGCGCCGGACGTTCCGCCGACGTTCACCCGGTCGTCGTGCGACGGCGGTCAGCGCGCGCGGCCGGTGAGCGCGAGGAGGCGCGTGAGGTCGTCGGCGCCGTCGGCGACGTCGAGGGGACCGCGGAAGAGCGGGCCGGGCTCGAGGAACGTCGAGCGCGCCTCGGCGTAGCGCAGCGCCCACGCGACGAGCGCCGGGTCGACCTCCTCGTCCCCGCCCGTCGCCCGGGCCAGGTCCCACGCGTGCACCACGAGGTCGAACGTCATCTGCGCGCAGTACTCCGCGCCCGACTCGTCGCCGTACGAGAGGTGCACGCGACGGTCGAGGGCGTCCGGCGCGAGGAACGCCTCGCGCGCCTGGACGGACGCGTCGACCCAGCGGTCGACGGGGTCGTCGCCCAGCACGTCCCCGTCGAACACGCCGCCGACGTCCTCGATCCAGCGGCCCGCGAGGAGCTCCGGGGCCCAGAGCTGCTCGGCCGTGACGTGGTTGACGAGGTCGCGCACGGTCCAGTCCGCGTCAGGCGTGGGGAGCGGCCAGCGGTCGTCGCGCAGCGGGCGCACGAGCGCGTCGAACGCGCCGATCGCGTCGCCGTGGGCGGCGAGGACGTCCATGCGGGCCTCCCGGGGCCGGGTGCTGCGGTGCTCCTCCACCGTGGCACGCCCCGCCGCGCACCGCAGGTCGAGCAGCGCGGCCCGCGGCCCCCGGGGACGGTGGGGGCCGCGGGCCGCCGTCTCACACCGACACGACGATCTTCACGTGGTCGTCCTTGTGGTCGATGAGCTCTCGGTACCCCTTCTCCACGACGTCCTCGACGGCGATACGGCTCGTCACGAACGGGGCGAGGTCGACCTTGCCCTCCTGCACGAGCCGGATCACGGCCGGGTGGTCGTCCGCGTACCCGATCGCGCCCTTGATGGTCAGCTCGCGGAGCAGGACCGTCATGACGTCGAGCGTCGGCGGCTCGGAGAACAGCGCCACGATCTGGAGCGTGCCGCCCGCCTTGAGCGCGCGGGTCAGCGTGTCGAGCACGGGCTGCGCGCCCGAGCACTCGATCGCGACGTCCGCGCCGCGGCCGTCCGTGAGCTCGAGGACGCGCGCGGCGACGTCGACCTCGCGCGGGTCGAGGACGTCGTCGGCCACCCCGGTCTCGAGCGCCTTGGCCTTGCGCGCCCCGCTCACCTCCGTGACGATCGCGCGCGCCCCGATCGCGTGCAGCACGGCGCACGTGAGCAGGCCGATCGGACCTGCGCCGCCGACGAGGACCGTGTCGCCCGCCTGCGCCCCGGAGAGGCGGACGCCGTGGTACGCGACGGCCAGCGGCTCGATGAGCGCCGCCTGGTCCAGCGGGACGTCGCCCACCGGGTGCACCCACCGCCGCTCGACCACGACGTGCTCCGCCAGCCCGCCGCCGCGGCCGGAGATGCCGATGAAGCCCATCTTCACGCACGCGTTGTAGAGCCCGTCACGGCACGGCGGGCACTCGCCGCACACCATGAACGGCTCGACGACGACCGCGTCCCCGACCGCGAGGCCCTCGACGCCCTCGCCGAGCTCCTCGACCACGCCGGAGAACTCGTGCCCGAACACGACGGGCAGCGTCTCGCCCGACAGGGGGTGCGGCTGCGTCTCCGACGGCGCCGGCGGGAACGGGCCCTCGAGGTAGAGGTGCAGGTCCGAGCCGCAGATCCCCGTCCACGCGGGCCGGATCTTCACGGTCCCCGGCCGGGTCTCGGGCTCCGGGACGTCCTCGATCCGGAGGTCTTCCTTGCCGTGGTACCGCGCCGCCTTCATCGTGCTCACCTCGTCCGTCGTGCCGCGCGCACCGGTCGGTGCGCGGCGGCCGGTCCCGGACCGGTCCTCGGTGCACCCGCGGCGACCCGTGGTTCCCGACCGCACCTCCACGGTAGGCCCGAGGCCCCGCCCCGGGCCGCGCCGAAGGTCCCGCCGGACGGGGCCGGTCGTCGTCGGCCGCGATACTGGGGCCCGTGACGCCGAACCCGACCCCGGACCCGACCGTGACGCGCGCCGCGCACCGTCCCGCGCAGGGCGGAGCCCGCGCGTGACCGACCGGTGGACGTGGCCCGCGTACGTCGGCCTGCTCGGGGGCGCCCTGCTCTTCGCCGCCTTCCTCGTGCCCGCGCTCGCGTGGCAGTACCGGCGGTACGGCCGCCTGAGCGGCCGACGTCTGCTCGGGGCGGCCGCCGTCGCGGTCTACGGGGTCGCGCTCGTCGCCTACACGCTCCTGCCGCTCCCGAGCGGCGACCTCGCGCGGTGGTGCGCGCAGTACGGCGTCGCGGGCGCCGAGCTCGTGCCGTTCCACTCGCTCGCGGACGTCCGACGGGACACGGCCGGGCTCGGGCTCGGCGCGACCCTGCGCAGCACGGCCGTGCTCCAGGTGGTCTTCAACGTCGTCCTGTTCGTCCCCTGGGGCGTGCTCGTGCGGCGCTACCTCGGCCGCGGGGTGCTCGTCACGACGCTGTCCGGCCTGCTCGTGGCGCTCCTCGTCGAGACCACGCAGTACACCGGGATCTTCGGCATCATCCCGTGCTCGTACCGGGTCGCCGACGTCGACGACGTGCTGACCAACACGCTCGGCGCGCTCCTCGGGGCGCTCGCGGCGCCCCTCCTGCTGCGCTGGATGCCGCGCGCGGGAGAGCTCGAGGCACGCCGCGAGGAGGCCCGGCCGGTGACCGTCTGGCGGCGGTGGCTCGGGATGCTGCTCGACGCGCTGCTCGTCACGGTGCTGGGCGTCGTGCTGCAGGTCGCCTACCGCACGGTGCTCTACGCGCTCGGGCGCCCGCTGCCCGACGGCGCGGACTGGGCCCAGTGGCTGCTCGGCACGCTCGTGCCGTTCGTGGTCGTGTTCGTGGTGCCGACGTTCCTCGGCAGCGGCGCCTCGTGGGGCCAGCGGACGGTGTGGCTCGCCCCGCGCTGGGCCGGGCGGCGCGGCACGACGGCGCAGCGCGTCGCCCGCGCGGCGGCGGGCGGAGCCCTGTGGGGCGCGCTCGGCCTGCTGAGCGACCTGCCGGCGGGCCTGTCTGCGGCGGTGGGGGTGGCCGCCTCGGTCGCGGCGCCGCTCGCGGCCCTGTTCGCGGTGGTGTCGGTCGTCGCGGTCCCGTTCACGCGCGGGCGCCGCGGGCTCTCGGGCGCGGTGAGCGGGGCGGAGCTCGTGGACGCTCGGGAGGTGCCGGTCAGCCCTCGGTGATCAGGCCGACGAGCAGGGCCACGGCGCCCCACACGACGAGGCCGCCGCCGACCGCGATCGCGATGCCGCTCGCACCCGTCGACCCGGCGCGGCGCGCGCCACGGGCGGCCGTCGCGGCCATCGCGAGGCCGGACACGACGAGCACAGCCCCTGCCACGATCCAGAACATCGCCCATACCGTCGCATACGGCGCGCCCTGCTGCATCGTGGACGGCCGTCCAGGTCTGGCGTGTCGCGTCGTGCGAACACGTGCCCGGACCCGCACGACCGCACCGTTCCGCGCCTCGTGAGCGCCCGTGCCCCGGACGCGGGCCCTGCGGGTGCTGCGTCCGGCCGCCCGAGACGTGAGACGGGTGGCGCCCAGGGCTGCGGCTGTCGGCCCGAGAGGTGAGACGGGTTGCGCCCGGGTGCCGGCTGGCCGCACCGTGTGCGGGTGCCCCTCCCCACCGACGGCCCGCCCGTGCGCCGCATCCTCTTCCCCGGCCGCCACCACGTCGTCACGCGCTACCAGGTCGACTACCTCCGGGCGCTGCGCGCCGGTCTCGTGCACGACCTCGACGGTCGGCGCGTGCGCTGCACCCCCGACGTCGAGGTCGTCTGGGTCGTGACGTCCGCCAACCACGCGGGCACGCGCCGCAACCCGCTGCCCGGGCACCGGCGCGAGGCGCTCGTCGAGAACGTCACGACCCGGGAGGGCCTCGCGTCCGTCGTCGTGCCCGTACCCGACGTCGCGCCCGACGACCGCTTCGCCCACCTCGTCGTGACGAGCGTCGCGACCGCGACCGGCGTCGCGCCGGACCCCGCGGACACCGTCGTCGCGTGCTCGACGCCGGCGCTCGTCGACGCCTACCGCGCGCTCGGCTACCGGGTCGCGGGGGTCGAGCTCGACGCCGCCGAGCCGGGCGGCGACCTCCCCGCGCGGCCGTGGGACGTCGTCGAGCAGATCGCCGCGGGGGACGAGCGCTGGCGCGACGTCGCGCACCCCGCCGTGCCGGAGTTCTTCGCGCGCTACCGGTTCGTCGAGGACGTCCGGCGCATCTTCGCCGACCCGGTCGTGTCCGGCGACGGCGACCTCACCTCGACGCGCGACTACCGCACGTACGCCGCCGCGTTCGAGGACGCGTCGGCGCGCAAGTGGGCCCAGGTCGCCCCGCACGTGCGGCCCGGGCGGATCGTCGACATCGGGTGCGCGACGGGCGGCCTCCTGGAGCACGTGGCGCGCGAGCCGCGCCTGCACGAGTCGGACCTGTTCGGCGTCGACGTCGCGCGGCACCTCGTCGCGGAGGCCGAGCACAAGAAGGCGCAGGGCGTGCTCGCGAACCCGCACGTGTGGTTCGTGCAGGCCAACATCCTCGACCGGTCCGTGATGCCCGACGCCTCCGTCGACACGACCCTCACCGTCGCGCTCACGCACGAGGTGTCGTCGTACGGGGACGGCGTGCGCGACGTCGAGACGTTCGCGCGCCGCGTCCACGCGCACACGCGGCCCGGCGGCGTGTGGATCAACTCGGACGTGTGCGGTCCCGCGGAGCCGGACCGGGTCGTCGTGCTCACGCTGCGGACCGACGACGGCGCCCCCGCGACCGGCGACGGCCCCGGCGGCGCACGCACCGACCTCGACGAGCTCGCGCGCGAGGACGTCGCGGCGTGGGTCGGGGCGCTCTCGACCGACGCCCGGCTCGTCCAGTTCGCGTACGACTTCCCCCGCCTCTCCGGGGCAGAGTTCCGGCCCGAGCGCGTGCGCCCCGGGTCGTGGCGGCTCACGCTGCGCGAGGCGATGGAGTTCCTCACGCGCAAGGACTACGTCGACAACTGGCTGTCCGAGAGCCACGAGCGCTTCTGCGACCTGACCGGCCCCCGGTGGGCCGACCTCCTCACCGCCGCCGGGTTCGAGCTCGAGCCGGGGAGCGGGGCGTGGCGCAACGAGTGGGTCGTCGAGCACGCGTTCACGCCCGTCGCCGCCCTGCACGACGCCACGACCGGCGAGCCCGTCGACTGGCCCGACACCCACGTCCTCACCGTCGCCCGCCGCCCCGAGCTCGCCTGACCTGCCCGCACTGCCGAGGTAGAGCCGCAGTCGCGCGGGCTCGCGAGGTAGAGCCCCTGTGGGCCGAGGTAGAGCCCTGGTCGCGCGAGGTAGAGCCCAGGTGGGCCGAGGTAGAGCCCAGGTCGTGACCTCGGCTCTACCTCACCGGACGGGCTCTCCCTCGGGAGGGCGTGGCGGCGTGGTCGTAGGCTCGGAGCGTGCTCCTCGACGCCCGCACGCTGCGCGGCCTCCAGGACGGGACGGTGACGCTGGCGTTCCGCCGCTGGACGACGCCGCGCGTGCGCGTCGGGACGCTCCAGCGCACGCAGGTGGGCGTCGTCGAGGTGACGTCGGTCGAGCGCGTGCCCGTCGGTCCGGACGGCGAGCCCGTCGTGTCCGACGACGAGGCCCGCCTCGCGGGGATGACCTCGCCCGAGCGCGTGCTCGCTCGGGGCGCCGGGCGCGAGGGGGACCTCTACCGCGTGGGCCTGCGGCTCGCCGGCCCGGACCCGCGCGTCGCGCTGCGCGAGGACGCGGACCTCGACGAGGACGCCGTCGAGCAGCTCCGCACCGCGCTGGCGCGGAAGGACCGGGCCGCCGCGGAGCCGTGGACCCGCCGGTACCTCGAGCTGATCGGCACGCACGAGGGTGTCGTCGCGCGCGAGCTCGCGGCCGGGCTCGGGATGGCCCGCGACGACTTCAAGGTGCGCGTGCGCCGGCTCAAGGAGCTCGGCCTCACCGAGAGCCTCGACGTCGGGTACCGCCTCTCGCCGCGCGGGAGGGCCTACCTCGCCGCGACGGCGGACGAGCGGCCCGCCTCGTGAGGTCGAGCTCCCTCGCGGGGCCAGGCCTCTACTCCGCGCGACCAGGCCTCCACTCCGCGCGACCAGGCCTCTACCTCGCGGACCTGGGCTCTACCTCGCGAGACCCCGCCTCTACCTCGCAGAACCGGGCCTCTACCTCGGCGAGGTAGAGGCCCGGTAGTGCCTGTCGGCGAGACGTGCGCGCGGAGGTGCGCCGCGGGCTCTCGGGTGCGCACGCACCGAGGAACCCGGCGTCATGAGGCGTCAGCGCCCGGGGGCTTCGCGTGGCGTCGTGGCCTCCACGGTGTGCGAGCCGTCGCCGATCGCCGGGAGGCCGTCGATGCTCGTGGTGTTCTTCGTGACGCGGTAGGCCTCGAGCTGCTCCGGAGTCTTACGGTCGGCCCAGCGGTCGAGCAGGTCCCGGTCCTCGACGAGGGCCATGCGCGGCACGGAGAACCCGCACGAGTCGGAGACCCGCGTCACGTCGACGACCACGACGCCGCGCTGACCCGCTGTCTCGCGCTTGGGGAAGCGGGCGCGCAGCGCGTCGAACTCCGGGCTGCCGGCCTCGACGTACCGGCCGGTCCCGTGGAAGCGGACGATGTTGGGCGGACCCTCGAACGCGCAGAACATCACGACGATCCGGCCGTTCTCGCGCAGGTGCGCCGGCGTCTCGGCGCCCGAGCCGGTGTAGTCCAGGTAGGCGACGCGGTGCGGCCCGAGCACCGCGAACGTCCCGGCCATGCCCTTGGGCGCGACGTTCACATGACCGTCCGCCGCGAGCGGCGCGGTGCCGACGAAGAACACCGGCTGCGCGAGGACGAACGCCGCCAGCCGGTCGGTGATCTCTGCGTGCACGGTGGCCATGAGGGGAGTCTGGCACCGGTGTGGGCGGGCGTCGGTAGCGTCCGGTGGATGAGCACGAGGACGGCACCGGACCACGACCCCAAGGCGACGCTGCTGCGGTACCTGAGCCGGGAGCGCGACGCGCTGCTCGCCAAGGCGGAGGGGCTGAGCGAGTACGACGTCCGCCGTCCGCTCACGCGCACCGGCACGAACGTCCTGGGCCTGGTGAAGCACGTGGGCAGCGTGCAGCTCGGCTACCTGCACGAGGCGTTCGGCGGCACGCACGACCTGGACATGCCCTGGTTCGCCGACGACGCAGAGGTGAACGCCGACATGTGGGCCACGGCGGACGAGAGCCGGGAGGAGATCCTGGAGCTCTTCCGCCGGTCGTCGGAGCTGTGCGACGCGACCGTGGCGTCGCTCGACCTCGACGCGCCCGGGCACGTCCCGTGGTGGCGCCCGGGGAACCGGGACGTCACGCTCCACCAGGTGCTCGTGCACGTCCTCGCGGAGGTGGCGCACCACGCCGGCCACGCCGACATCGTGCGCGAGCTCGTCGACGGCGCGGCGGGTGACGGGCGGGGCAACCTGCCCGCGCTGGGCGACGACGAGTGGGCCGCCTACCGGGCGCGCGTCGAGTCCGCGGCCGTCGAGGCGTCCCGACGCGCGGGGGAGCGCCCCTGAGCCGCGCGGCGCTCGCGGACGCCGGGCGAGGTCAGGCGCGCTCGAGCAGGACCGCGACCTCGTAGTGCGACGTCTGCGGGAACATGTCGAGCACGCGTGCCTCGCGCGGTCGGAGCGACGGCATGAGGGCCAGGTCGCGCGCGAGCGTCGTCGCGTTGCAGCTCGAGTAGACGACGTGCCCGACGCCGGACCGCTCCAGCCAGGTGCTGAGCGTCTCCCCGATGCCGCGCCGCGGCGGGTTCACGACGACGAGGTCCGGCACGTCCTGCCGTGAGAGGGCGAACGCGGTCGCGTCCTCGGCGAGGAAGGTCGTGCGGTCGAGCCCGGCGTCGCGCGCGGTGAGCCGTGCGCTCGCGACGGCCTCGGCGCTCGTCTCGACGCCGACGACGTCGCGACCGGGCCCCGCGACGTGCAGCGCGAACCCGCCCACGCCGCAGTAGAGGTCCCAGACCGTGGCGGGTGCGGCGTCCTCCACCCAGGCCCGGCCCTGGCGGTAGAGGGCCGCGGCGACGTCGGTGTTGGTCTGGAAGAAGCTCTGCGGGCGCAGGTGGAGGTCGATCCCGTTGACGTGCATCCGCAGCGTCTCGGCCTCGGTGAGGACGATCTCGGTCTCGCCCTCGACGACGGCCTTGTGCTCGGGGTGCAGGTTCACGGACACGACGCGCAGCGACGGGAGAGCGTCGAGCAGGGCAGGCAGGTGCTTGCGGACCCGCGGCACGGACTCGGTGGACCGCAGGACGAACCGCGCCATGAGGTCGCCGTCGGGGGAGAGGGTGACGAGGACGTACTTGAGCTCGCCGCGCCGCGTGCGGACGTCGTAGGGGACGAGCCGCGCGCGCGTGACGAACGCCGCGAACGCGGGGAACGACGCCTGGAGCGCGGGCGGGTAGAGCGGGCAGTCGGTGAGGTCGACGCCGCCGCCCTCCGCGAGGATCCCGAGCACCGGGGCGTCGGTGGTGCCGGTGACGACCATCTTCGCCTTGTTGCGGAAGCCGGACTCGGCGGACTCGACCGTCGGCAGCCAGGCGAGGTCCGGGCCGAGCGGGGCGAGGAGCTCGGCGCAGTGCTCCTGCTTGCCGGTGACCTGCGCGGGGTACGCGAGGTCGAGGAGGGTGCACGACCGGCACCGGCCGGCGTCGTAGTGGTGGCACTGCACTCGTTCGAGTCTACGGGCGACCGGCTCCCTCCCGGGGGGCCGCGCGCGGAGGGAGCGCCGCGGCGTCGATCCATGGTCCCCAGCACGCCGCACCGGACTCGGGGGAGCGCTCCCTGGCGTCGCGGGCCGCTGTCCGTTACGGTCGTGGCAGCGCTTCCACACCTCCTGTGGCAACGCTGTCGCCGGAACGGTCCGGCGACCGGTTTCGACGGAGCAACCGAACAGGAGCAGATCCGGTATGCCTCACGACAGGAAGAACAGCAGCAGACGAGCGTGGGCCGCGCTGTGCGCCGCGGTCCTCGCGGTGAGCGGGGCGCTGGTCGGCGTGGCGGCGCCCGCGAGCGCGGTCCCCGCGACCATCCCGCTGACGATCACCAACGACTCGGGCAGGGGGCCGATCTACCTGTACGTCCTCGGCGAGCGCGACGGCGTCGCCGGCTGGGCGGACGCGGGCGGCACGTTCCACCCGTGGCCCGGCGGGGTCGGGCCCGTGCCCGTCCCGGCGCCCGACGCGTCGATCGCCGGCCCCGGCCCCGGTCAGTCCGTGACGATCCGGCTCCCGAAGCTGTCCGGGCGCGTCTACTACTCGTACGGCCAGAAGATGACGTTCCAGATCGTGCTCGACGGGCGGCTCGTCCAGCCCGCCGTCCAGAACGACTCCGACCCCAACCGGAACATCCTCTTCAACTGGACCGAGTACACGCTCAACGACGGCGGCCTGTGGATCAACAGCACGCAGGTGGACCACTGGTCGGCGCCCTACCAGGTGGGCGTCCAGCGCGCCGACGGGCAGGTCCTCAGCACGGGCATGCTCAAGCCGAACGGCTACGAGGCGTTCTACACGGCCCTCGAGAGCGCGGGGTGGGGCGGGCTCGTGCAGCGCGCGCCCGACGGGAGCCGCCTGCGCGCGCTCAACCCGTCGCACGGGATCGACGTCGGGAAGATCTCGTCGGCCTCGATCGACTCCTACGTCACCGAGGTGTGGAACTCGTACCGCACGCGCGACATGGTCGTCACGCCGTTCTCCCACGAGCCCGGCACGCAGTTCCGCGGCCGGGTCGAGGGCGACTGGTTCCGCTTCAGGAACGGGTCCGGGCAGGAGGTCGCCGCGTTCAAGAAGCCCGACGCGTCGAGCGTGTACGGGTGCCACAAGGACCTACAGGCGCCCAACGACCACGTCGTCGGGCCGATCGCCCGCACCCTGTGCGCCGCGCTCGTCCGCACTACGGCGCTGACGAACCCGAACCAGCCGGACGCCAGCAACGCCGGCTTCTACCAGGACGCCCGCACCAACGTGTACGCGAAGCTCGCGCACCAGCAGATGGCGAACGGCAAGGCGTACGCGTTCGCGTTCGACGACGTCGGCGCGCACGAGTCGCTCGTCCACGACGGCAACCCCCAGGCCGCGTACATCAAGCTCGACCCGTTCACCGGCACGGCGACACCCATCGGGAACGGCGGTAGCACCGAGCAGCCGGGCACCCCCGGCGGTCTGCCCACCGGGACGGGCGCGCTCCGCATCGGGAGCACGCTGTGCCTCGACGTCCCGTGGGCCGACCCGACCGACACCAACCAGGTCCAGCTCGCCACCTGCAGCGGCAACGCGGCGCAGCAGTGGACGCGCGGCACCGACGGGACCGTGAGAGCCCTCGGCAAGTGCCTCGACGTCGCGCGCAGCGGGACGGCCGACGGCACCGCCGTGTGGATCTACACGTGCAACGCCACCGGCGCGCAGAAGTGGACGTACGACTCCGCGACCAAGGCCCTGCGCAACCCGCAGTCCGGCAAGTGCCTCGACGCCCAGGGCGGCGCACCGCTGCGTGACGGCCAGAAGGTCCAGCTCTGGACCTGCAACCAGACCGACGCCCAGCGCTGGACGCTCTGACCACGCCCGTCGCCCGCGCGGCCCCGCGGCCCCGGTGCCCGACGACGCCCGCTCCCGGGACGTCGTCGGGCACCGGCGTGCGGGCCGGGCGACGGCCGCGCCGGGCCCGCCGGGTGTCAGGCCGGCCGGGTCGCCTTGCCGTCGAGCCACAGCGTGTCGGAGTCGTCGCGGTGCGAGCCGTCGGACCCCACGTGCTTCGCCGAGATCTGCGGGCCCTTCGTGATGACGTGGACCATCGCCATGCCGTGCCCGCGGCCCAGGCCGTAGTCGTCCCTGAGCCACTCGAGGATCGGGGTCGCCTTCGTCGTCTCGTCGAACCCGCGCTCGTGGGCGAGGTCGACCAGCTGGCGCGGGGTCAGACCGGTCTTGTCCTCGACCGCGTCGAGATAGGCCTGGAAGGACATGCGAGCTCCTCGTCGTCGGGGCAGGTCGATCGACCCGCCGCGAACGTACCGACGACCGCCCACACCCGGAGTCATCGGTCGGGGCGCACGCTCCCGCGGGGCGGCCGGTGCGCCCGCTCGCCCGAGCGCAGCACGTCCATCACCGCGTTCTCCACCAGCACCGGCACGAAGTCGCGCACGTGCGCGGCCTGGTACCGGCCCAGCTCGGCGAGCACCTGCTCGCGGACGTCGTCCACGGGCACGTCCGGGAAGCGCGTGCTGACCCGCTCCACCACGACGTCGATCTCGCGGTCCTCGTCCTCGATCGCCATGGTCCGACGGTCCGGCCGCACCCGTCCCGCGCGCAACCAACGGCGGATGAACGGGCGGTGTCGGCCCGCGGTCGGGCCGCCGTCGGGCCGCTGACCAGCCCGGTCCCGGTGGCCGGGCCGGCGGGCTCCCGGTGAGCCGGGCGGGACGGGGTGCGGGCCGGGGGTTCGCGTGTCAGGGTGGCCGCTCCGCTCCTTCAAGCCGCTGGAGGTACCCCCGCGTGGACGACCAGACCCTGATCGACGTCCCCCTCGACGACGCCGACCTCATCACGTCGATGCCGCCCGAGGAGTACCAGTTCGTGGAGGAGTGGGTGCTCTCCACGACGGAGGAGCTCTCCGCGCTGCGCGCCGGCCTCGTGGCGACGCTCGAGAGCCAGGGCGTCGCGTCGACCGGTCGGCTCTCGTCCACGCCGGACAAGCTCGTCCTCATCGCCTCGGAGCTCGCGACCAACGCTCTGCGCCACGGCCTGCCCCCGACGATCGTGCGCCTCGCCCGCAGCGGCGACCGGTTCCTCCTCGAGGTCGCCGACCACGACGTGTCCTCCGAGCCCGTCTACGCCGGTCGCCGCATCCCCGGCGCGGGCGGCGTCGGCCTGCACATGGCCCGCCAGCTCTCGCTCGACGTCGGCTGGTACCGGACCGACGACGTCAAGACCGTCTGGGCGACGTTCACGGCCTGAGCGTCTGCTGACCACGGCGCGGGGCGCCGACCGGCGGTCCACCAGGGCGTGGGCATCCACCGGGCCGCGCCGTGAGAGACGCCGCATCATCGCTCCTGGTCCCGCTCGTCGGCGGCGACTGGGGCGACGCCGCACAGGCCGCCGGCGCGCTCGGCCTCGTCGCCGTCCTGTCCCTCGCGACGTTCCTCTGGTCCCTCCCCGAGCTCGGCGCCGGTCGGGGCCCGTGGGCGGCTGTCCTCGACCGCACCGGCCAGGACGTTCGGGCAGACCCGCGCCTCCTCGCTCGCCACCGCGACCCTGTGGTCCGACGTCTCCTGGCCCTCGTCATCGTCCAGTCGCTTGCGGCCGCGCTCACGACCCTGGCCCTCGCGGCCAGCGCGCAGCTCCCCGAGGTGATCCCGCTCGTCGACGTCGAGCCCCTTGTCCCTCAGCGTCCGGGCGACCTCATCGTGAACGTCTCCACCGCGGACACGCGGGCCGGGCTCGACTCGCTCGCGGAGCGGATCGCCGCCGAGCATCGACGATCCGATAGCTGACGCAAGACGCATCGTCGTTGGCGCTGGGGAGTGACTACACCTCAGCGCACGCCTCGCCATAGGACGGGTGCCCGGCGACGACGAACGTCGAGCCGTCGGACTCGAGGACGCTCACGTGCTCGGCGCCGAGCCCCTTGACGGCCTCGCAGACGGCGATCGCGCTCTGCGCTTCCGCGCTGCCCGCGTCACTGCGCGGGTCGGCGATCGTGGTCTCGACCTCGATGCGCCCCGGCTCGGTCTCGGTGGCCTTGGTGACGACGTCGCCGGCGACGGCCTGGGCGTCGGCGGTCCGGTCGACGGGGGCGCTCGCCTCGGCCTCGGTCGAGGTCTCGGTCGCGGGAGCCGCGGTGGCTTCGTCGGGTGCGTCGCCCGAGCACGCGGACAGGGTAAGCGACAGGGCCAGGATCGCGCGGCGGCGAAGGTACGTCTCATGCCGGGGAGCCTATGGCGTTGCTTGGTGCGATCAGGCGTTGCGTCCGGTATTCACCCGATGTCGTATGCGTCAATGTGTGGCCCCCAGTGCTCTGGCCACGGAGCGGGACGCCAGCCATCAGGGCGTGCACCCTCGTAGCCGCCGGTCTTCCATGCGCGCCCGTCGATGTCGACCCAGGACAGTTCCACTAGGGGAGCGGCTTGGATGTTGCGTGCGGTGTTCTCCTTAAGTTCCCGCCACTTCCCGCGCCACGTTGCAGTCTCGCCGGGCGGCAGTATGGAGAAACTCTTGTACTCGTCTTCGGGGATGACGACCCAGAAGAGATCTTGCCGTTCCGCCCCGTTATCAACAACGGTAATTGCGCTGATGCAACTGAGGTTTCTGACCGGTGCGTCGCTGCGATTCGTGACCGATATGGTGGTGATGCCACGGGTCAGTGTGCCCGTCGTCGTGGCCGTGAGGAGGCCTGCGTCACGTCGTGCGTCTCGCTCGGCGAGCCACCTACGTTCTGCAGCTTCTTCTGCTGCTTCCTCAGCGCGCTGCTGGGCAGCCGCCACGGCCTGCTCGTGCCGGAGGCGGTCATCCCGCGCGTTCCCGCGCTGCGCGATCCACAGCGCGATTCCGGCGGCGGCGAGGGCGGCCGCTGCGCCGACCCACTCGCCGACCGTCCCCATGGCGAATGTCCTGCCTCGAACGCCTGCGGTCACGATCGCTCCTACCGCGCCTCCGCCAAGGAGCGAAACAGAGGCCAGCGTGATGGCACCTTGCGTCGTCAAGCGCTTCCTCTTGGGCACGGCGGTACCCCAGCGTGCCAGTCGCTGTCGAATCCCCCCCCCCGGACACACAGGCGCGCCGTTCGCAGGTCGTGATCGATCGGGCAGATGTTCAGGATGAGTGAGGCGACACCGGCCCTATCTTTTGTGTCATGTGGGGAGAACTGTGGTCGGTCCTCGGTCCTCTTGTTGGTGTGGGAGTCGGTGGACTCGTCACCTGGTGGACCCAACGCGGCCTTACAGCGCGTCAGGAGGAGGCCGCGGCGGCGCGGTCGCTCCTCGAACGCAGGCAAGCGGCCTACGAGAAGTTCTTTGCGACCGCGACGACCGCCAGCCTGTATCGCGCGATGTTCCTCGCGAGCACCGCGTCGCTCGAGGAGCTCGGGGGTCGGTCGTGGCCTCGGAGGTCGCGTTGGCTGGCGTGAAGTTCATCGCTCCGCCGGATACCAGCGTCGCTGCGCATCGCCTGAACGAGGCCGCCTATCTTGCCGAGGCTGGTGCCTCGGAAACGGAGAGGGCGGAGAACGCTGCCGAACTCACGGCAGCACTCGACGAGTTTCTCCGGCTTGCCCGCCGCGACGTTGGTGCAGGCGCGCCCGCGACGGGGCCCGCCCCCGTGCATCTCTGGGTCGCCAAGAAGGACGTTGGGGGCGGACCAGCGAGCGAATCTCCCGATCGTTAACCCCGCGTGGACGGGCGCCTAGACAGCGAGCAGGGCGGCGTCCGTGTCCGGTGTCTGGGTGTGCGTCCGTCGGGCCCGGACCGCGGACACCCGGGCGCAGACGCTCGTCCGGCCGAGGCCGAGCTCGTCGGCGATCGCGCGTCCGGACGGGCCCGTCTTCAGCGCGAGTCGGTCGATCTCGTCGAGGCGCTCGGCCACGCGGCCGCGGGCAGCCGTCCGGATCCTCCGGACACCGTCCGGGTATCCGCCGTCGGTCCGGGTGTCCGCCGTCTTGCTGTCCATGGTGTGCAGCAGCTCGGGCGTGCTCTTGACGACGAGCTCGACCGGCGCCAGCTCGCCGACGACGGCGTCCGCGTCCGCCTGTCCGGCGCTCGCGGACGTCGTCTTGGTGTCCGCGTCCGTTGCGGTCACGGCGTCCGGGCGGGCGGCGAAAGCGACGTCCACGACGACGTGCGCGGCGGCCAGCGTCATGAACGGGAATATGCCGGCCAGCGCCGCGCCGACGGCACCCTGCCAGCTCTGCGGGCCCGCGTCCCAGGCGTGCGCGGCGTTGATCGCGGACGAGACCTGGTGAGCACCCACACGAGCGTCCACGCGGGCCGGGCGCTCTGTCCGCGGTGCGCGCGCAGGAGCGCGGCCCGGCCGAGGGCATCCCGGTGCGGGCGTGGATCACGCAGCGCTAGAGCGGCGAGGGGCGCGTCGACGGTGAGGCTGTCGCGTGGGCGGGCCGCCAGGTCCACGTGCGCTACCTGTTAGCGGCTATCGGCACTGTTTGCGCAGGTCAGGCAGCCGAGTGGAGCTCTGACGTTGCCCGTAGCGCCTGCTGCAGAGCCGGTCGGGTCGGGGTTTCCCGAGACAAGGATCACGGTCGGGCGTACTGTCCCAGGCACCAGCAGGGGGCTCCAGGAGTTCGCGCACGCTCCCGATGAGAGAGGAGCGTAGAAATGAACGAATCGATCGCTTTGCGTACACGCAAGGGGTTGATCCCCCTTGCTGTGCTGGCAACAATCCTGGTTGCCCTACTCGTTGGCGCTCGCCCGGCAGCCGCAGCAGCGGCGTGCGCAGCTGCTGAGAACGCCCAGGCCGAGGTTGCCCAGCTTCACGTCGCCAGCGAGCTCCAGGGCATCGATGAGCGGAGCGCTGTCGACACCGATGACGGCGGGGTCATCGTCACGCCGCAGGTCATCACCTGGACGCCCTACGACGGTTTCCACATCACGTCGTCTGCGAACTGTCAGTCCCGTATGGCGTACCTGAAGAAGGTGGCACCGGACTTCAAGTCATGGAAGTGCCAGCGGTTCTACGTGCCGGGCTGCCCGACCGGGTACTACTACTGGATGGTCATGGTGGGGACGAACTACTGAGCGCCATCACCGTGATCGAAGGGCTGCAGCCGGGGTCACGAGTGGTGGCCGCCGGACTCCCCGTTGTGGTCGAGGGCGAGACAGGCCTCGCCCTGGACCCGGAACATGCCCAGACTGCCCCTTACGACTCGCCATGGACGGTAAGGGCCACGTGGCCCGATTCACCCGAGCTCACCCTGCGGCCTGACGAGCTGCTGAAGGTGCACGGGATCTGGGACGGCTCCGGCATCGCAGTTTCGCGCGTCACGGTCACGCGCAAGGAGCGCAAGCCCCGCCAGCAAAGAGCCCCTGCCGGCAGACCGATCGAGCCATCGCGCTACGCCATCCTGCGAAAGGCGCTCGACGCGCTCACGGCCGCGGACCTGCTCGCCGCAGTGCACACCACGTCACGGAGCGACCTCGTCGGCAGCTTGTGTGTGTTCGACGCCCGCACCGCCCAACGCGTGCTGCGCGCGGAGGGCATATCAGTCACCCAGTTCCGGATCGTCCGGTGCCGGTGGAGCCGAACCGAGCTGGAGACGGCACGCGGCCTGTACGCGCACGTCCCCGACGAACTGCTCAGCGCCTTTGGCGAAGCGGTGACAGAGCAGGTGCAGCCGCAGGTCCTCCTCGAGGTGAAACTCGTGACACTAGACCTTGCGCGAGCGGTCTCTGATCTTCCAACGGGCCTTGTCAAGGTGACCCCGTACATCCGACCTGATGCCTGAGGGCACGGGCGTGGCACCGACGCATGAACCCGACGAGGACCATTTAGCCGGGGAATACGTCTCGCGCGAGGGGCGCGAGGGCTGCGCGTGGCTGTGAGCCGACGCCGTCGAGCGGCGCTGCCCCGCGCGGGCAGACAGACGCGGGTCCGCCCGCGCGGGAGGTGTCCTACACGGCGAGCAGCACAGCGTCCGTGTCCGGCGTCCGGGTGTCCGTCCGCCCGGCCTGGACCGCGGACACCCGAGCGCAGACGCTCGTCCGGCCGAGGCCGAGCGCGTCCGCGATCGCGCGCCCGGACAGGTCCGTCGTCTGGGCGAGGCGGTCAATCTCGTCGAGGCGCTCGGCCACGCGTCTGCGCGCGGCAGTCCGGATCGACCGGACACCGTCCAGGTGTCCGCCGTCCGCCGCGGTGTCCGTCGCCTCGGTGTCCACGGCGCGCAGCGCAGGTGCGCGCTCGACGACGACCGCAACCGGCGCGAGCGCGCCGACCGCAGCGGGCGTCTCCGGCGCTCGCCGCGACCGTCGTGGTGTCCGCGTCCCTCGTCGTGGTGTCCGCGTCGGTCGCGGCCTCGGTGTCCGTGTCCGTCGCGGGGGCGGTGTCCGTGAGCGGCCGAGGGCGACGCCGGCGACGACGTGGGCGGCGGCGAGCGTCATGAACGGGAACCCGGCGGCGAGGGCGGCGCCGACGATGCCCTGCCAGCCCTTGGGCCCGGCGTCCCAGGCGTGCGCGGCGTTGATCGCGGACGACACGGTGGTCAGGGCCCGCACGAGCGTCCAGGGCAGACGTGCGCTCTGGCCCCGGTGGGTGCGGACGAACGCGGCGATGACGTACCCGAGCATGGCGACCTCGAGCGCGACGGGCACGAGCCAGGCGAGGCGGACGGGGATCGCGGCCCAGGGCGCGGCCGCGGACAGGCCGGTGAACGAGAGCGTGAACGAGGCCGCGGCGACGGCGACGAGCACGACGAGCAGACCGGCGAGCACGAGGCGGTTGTCGGGGTTGATCCGGGCGGCCGTCGTCGGGCGGGGCGTGGCTGTGGTGGTCATGGCGGTGGTCCTCTCGTGCGTGTGGTCAGCGGGCGGTGCGCGCCAGGCGGCGGCGCGAGCGGCGGCGAGCGTCTCGGGCGACGGTGGTGCGGCCGCGTGGGCGGCGTCGTCCCTGGCGACGAGATCGCGGGTCGTGGTGGCGGGGCGGTCGGCTGCCCGGGGCGCGGGCGGGGGCGTGGGGCCGGACTGCGCGAGCGCGGTGCGGCGGTAGCGGAGCAGGCCCGCGCTGCGGGCCCCGGTGAAGTTCTGGGCGGCGAGTTCGCGGGCGACGTCGTCGGGCGTCCACCCGGCGGCGCGCAGCTCGCGGGCGTGACGGCGGACCGCCGTGGCCGTCAGGCCGCGGGCGAGGGGGTGGGAGCGGATCTCCTCCACCACCCCGTTCAGCAGGGCGTCCCGCTCGCCTACGACTTCCTCGACGACGGCGAGCGACCTGGTGGGGGATGGGGCAGGGGATAGGACAGGGGATCCGGCACGCCTCGCGACACCCTTTCGTCGCGAGGCGACACGAGTTCGTCGCGAGACGACACCTGTCGCGGCGCTCACGGCTCGTGCTCCTGGTGCTCGACGACGTCGACGTCGTCAACCCGGTCGTCGTCGTGCTCGAGCTCGACGACGTCGGCGCCGGGCGTCGTGAGCGCGTAGCGGGTCGTGGAGCCGCGCACGCCGGTCGAAGTGAGGGCGAGCCACCCGGCGTCGCGCAGACGCCGCAGTGCGGCCGTCGTGGCGGTTCTGCCCAGGCTCGTGCGTGCCTGCAGGCGCTCGGCCGCGACCCACACCCGCAGCGGCCCGGTGGACGCGTGGTCGGCGTAGGCGAGGGCGACGAGCTTGTTCGTCGCGGAGAGGGTCGACGTCCACACCGCGTCGCGCCACGCGTTCACGTGGCGGCGCGCGGACGTCGTCGGGTCGGGCGCCACCGGCGCTACGGGAAGGGTGCTGATAGCGTGAGCGAGAGCCATCTCGGAGGGTCCGTTCCTCTGGTTGTGGTCAGGCCCCGCTCGGTGTTCCAGCACCGGTCGGGGCCGTTCTGTTGTGGGCCTACGGGGTCGCGGGCGATTTCGAGTTGGTGGACCGCGCGCGCGGCGCGTCGACGCCGTCGGGGTCGCCGAAGCGGCCCGCGGCGGCGGATGCCGCGCGAGGCGCCATGTGGTGGGGAGCGGGGCGCTTGCGGCGCAGAGCTGCAACGCATCTGCAACGCAAGGGCCAGAGCAGGGGAGGAGTGCCTGGCGTTCTTGCAGGTCAGAGAGTGGGCCCCGTGGGGTTCGAACCCACAACCTACGGATTAAAGGGTAGTGTGGCCCCGTCCTGCGGTGTCCGTTTCCACGTATCGCAACACCACGGGTGAATCTCGGGGTGTCTCATCGAGGATGCTTGACAGTGAGCATGTAAGAGGGGGATAAAAGGGGGACAGGCAAACGGCACCCGCCCAGCCACCGACGCAGGGAGCAGTCATGGACGTCTCGCCCTCCTCATCAGCCCTCCGCACCAACCCGGCCGGCGACCTCGGGGTCCTCGTGTTCGGTAGCGCCCCGATCACCGAGCGCTACCCCGACGGGTCGCCCGTCCTGCCCATCCCGGCAGGTGCCACGCCCGACGACCTCACGCACGCCCAGGCCGACGGCTGGAACCTCCTCGGCATCGTCTCCGCAGGGTCGCCCGCCGGCCTGGTCGACATGTACGTCCTGAGCCGCTGACGCGGCTTACCCCGAAGCCACCGAGACCAACGACGCAAGGAAGGGGAGCAGCCGTGGACCACGCGCACCAGCACCCGTCATCATCACCACCACGCTGATGCGGGCCCGCGTCGCCCGCTTCCTCGTGCTGGCAAGCCCTTCGGCAGAGTCAGCACCAACGCCACCCCGCTCCCACGGCCACAGGCCGCAGGGGCGGGGTGGCGCATCCCTAGCCCCGAGCAACTACGCTCCGAGACCTGCCGTGCCGTCGGACGCCGCCCGCAGAGCGCAGGAGAGGCCCCGCACCGACAAACGGTGCGGGGCCTCAATGGTCGCGGATCGCCGTAATCGCGGGTGAACTGCTCAGCGCGGTGTGGTGTCTCCCCCGCGGCAAGCTCTAGCGTGTTGAATGCGCGCAAGGGAGGGTGTGATGAGCGCCGAGTTTGCCTCCACGGACTGGACCGAGCGCTGGGCTGCGATCCAAGACCGCCAGCGCCGGGAAGCGCACTGGGCCTTCTGGTCTGGATTCTTCCTGGTAGTCGCTCTTGGAATCGTGCTCGGCTGGGCGTCTGGGCCGATCGGATCGACCTTGCTCGCGCTGACGCTGGTGTGCGGCGGTGTCGCACCCCTCGCGGGATTCATTAACCGCGTCAGGGTGGAGCGACGCCACGAGCGCGAGACGGCACTACTGAGTGACTTGGCCCGCGTTGACGGCATCGCGCGTCGAGCGGTAGCAGGCGTACGCCTGATCCAAGAGGGCGGAACAGCGACTGGCGACGGCCCCTAGGTGCGCAGAGCCTCCTGTGTACGCCTCTAGTGCGCGTGCTGGCGGCGGTCCTCCCACCGGTCTAGGGGTGCACCCAGGGCGTGCACTAGAAGGGCGTACGGGATGCCTGCGAGGGGCCCGGTGACGGCCGCGACGAGCGCGGACCAGCACAGTGCCCACACCACCTGGCCGACGTTCGCCAGACCGACGAGCTGCGTCGACAGCTGCCACACCAGAACCGTGACGAAGCCCGCGAGGCCACCCCACCAGCCCAGCACGCCGGTTGCGACGGCGATCCGCAGCGACACCGGCCCGGATACGCGCCGTCGCCTCATCGTCCAAGGCGTCAACCTCAACCGTGCCCATGCCCACCACCGTCCCACCGCCGATGGGCGGTTGGAAGGGTGAAACCCTGCCGCTCATCATCGACCGAAGGGAGGGGGTGGCGGTCTGATTCCGCACTCGCTTTGACCGGGGGCATCTTAAATCCGCGACTCCACTAAGGGGTGGTACTGTCTGCGCTCACAATGAATTGCGATTCGGTCTTCACGGGCCGCACGATAGACGGGTTTGCACTGCTGCGGTAGTAGAGTTTGATCGGAAATCCAATCTTCTTGGCACGCATGGAGGCGCGCCTGACGGTGTTCACCGAGGGTCGCGACGCGAACACTACTCGAAGTTCACCATTCTGGTCGCTGATAGTGAAAGGATTTTCTTCTCCCAGGGCATCCTCCAGGGCTGCGAAGAGCACCTCAAACTCCGATGGCACTTGACGCGACGGGCTTGGGCGGACGCGTTCGAGCGAACGTACTGCCTCAAGAATCTCTTCGAGCAGTTCGCGCTCGGGACGTTCCGGAACCTTATCGGACGATTCTGGTACGGCCTCTCGGAATGACGATTCGAGGGTTGGCCAAAGGCTCTCGAACAGCCGGTTCAGCGCTTCATCTGGAATTGGCTTATCGAGTTGGCTGTTGATCGACTGCACCATCTCAAAGACTCCCTCACGAGTCGTGTTCGCCATGTGAAATTGTGAGAGAGGTGGCTCGATGTCGGCGGGACGAAGGCGGTGCAGGAGGGGCACGACGCGGCTCTTCCCTACCTTCTTGGAGATGGCGCCGGCTTCGAACAGTAGCCATCGAGAGTCGAGGTTGTCCGGTGTCATGCAGAGAATGCCAAACTGGGAATCCTCAAGCCATTCGGTTACCCGAGAACTCCATCGAATCCCAGGGTCGTTGTCAACTGCTGACATGTAGATGTCGGCTGATTGGATCAACATCTCAAGCCAACTCTTCAGGCCCTCGGCGAGGGCACGGCTCTCGCGCCCCGACCAACTTATGAAGATCTTCATGGCCAGAGTGTAACCAGGCGCACAAGTGCCCTGAACGCGGCCTAGCGCCCACACCCCCTAACTTCACCCCCTACACGGACCCCCTACACCCCCACATGCTCAACCCCACACGCCCATCGTGTGATGAGTGAGAATTCGATCCTGCTCCTCAGCCCACCAATCCTGCCTACACGGCTCCTCACGAGACGCCCCAGACAGCACCTGAGACGCCACCGCCTCACGCCCAGCCAGCACCCCAGCCTTCCGCCGAGCATCCGGCACATCCGGCAACACCGTGTGATGCACCACCCACGGGAACGGCGAACCCAGCCTCCGAATCCGCCCCTCCCGCTGCACCTCACGCGCAGGATTCCAAGAAGAATCCAACGACACCAACACGCCACACGTCTGCAAATTCAGCCCACGCTCCAACACCGACGACCCCACCAGCACCCGCGGCCCCGCCGGATCACGAAACGCAGCCACCGCAGTCGCGCGCCCCACACGATCCACACCACCATCCACCCGAACAAACGACACACCCACCGAACGCAGGCGCTCACACACCACATTCAGCACATCCTGAAACTCCGAAAACACGATCACCTTCGGTGTTTGGTGATAGTCAGCAGTCGTAACGAGGCGTATGAACTCATTTGCGGTCGCGGAGCTGCCGGCGGCGTACCTGGCGGCCTTGGCTCGCTTCTGGTGGCCGAAGAGTCCGGGCATGTTGGCGTAGCGGTCGTGCTGCTTTTGCTGGGGCGGTGTCAGTGAGACGAATGTGGTCTTGCGATAAAGGGTAGGGAGCGCGAGGCCGATGTCTTGGGCGGTGCGGCGAAGGGTGACACCGCTGAGGTATTCGCGGAGGCGGGTCTCGGCGCCGGGGAGGAACCCGACGGCGCGGGGCGGCAGCGGGTCACCGAGGATGTTGGTGCCGGCGGGTGCCCATTCGACGAACTCGCGGTCGAAGGTCTCCTGGTCCCAGAGGTTGGGTGTGCCGACGGCTGCGAGGGCGGCCCATGTCTCCGGGGGAACGGTCTCGACGGGTGTGGCGGTGAGGCCGATGCACCGTGTGGCGCGGGCGGAGAGGGTGCGGACCGCTTCCCAGTTCGTCTTGCCGCCCTTGACGGCCATGATTTCGTCCAGCACGAGGATGTGTGGTCGCCAGTGCGACACGAGGTTGGTGTCGAGGCGGGTGCGCAGGGTGTCGTACGAGATGACGATGGCGTGGAGGTCGTGGGCGAGCGTCGCCCACTCCTGGGTGGCCTTCTTGGACGGGTTGGTGGACCACGCCTTGTGCGTGGACGCGTCGATGGTGAGGTGGGGCAGGAGGCGCCGCAGCTCGTCGAGGGTCTGGTTGATGAGTGCGGCGTCGGTGACCCACACGACGGGCGGGCCGTCGGGGCGGCCCGGGGCCGAGAACGCGTCGTGGCGGGATGCGCGCTCAATGACGAGCGCTGCTTGGATGGTTTTCCCGAGGCCGACCTCGTCGGCCAGGATCGCGCGGGGGTGGGTGTCGAGGAAGTCGGCACCCGCGACCTGGTGCGGGTGGGGGTCGACGCCGAAGGTCTCGTTGGTCATGGGTTCCCTAGGGGTGTGGGCACGCGCGTGCCGCGTGCCGCCGACCATGTGGTGGCGTCGCGTGAGCGCGACACCGTAGGCCGTGACGGTTGGTCGTGGGAGAGCGGCGGCTCCGCCGGCCGCTCTGAATCCCGTGACGGGATGGGTCGAGGTAGCGGCTTCGCCGCTTTACCCGGGACGGTGAGGGGTGGCCCAAGGCACCCGTCACCTCGTGGTCCGTGACCGGTCCCGGTGGATGACCCCCAATTTTGGGGGTCTAACTAGTAGTTGTTACATGTAGTGAATCTCTTTGGGGAGATTCACCATGGAGAGATTAGAGGGCAGATTCTGGGGGTGATCATCTACCCCGATTTTGGGGGTGATCCCCGTCAGGGCGTGGTGAGGACGTACACGAGCTTGCGGGGATCGAGTGCCCGTAGACCTTCCACATCTGGGTAGTCGCGGCGGTCGACGACCACGAGGAACCCCCAGTCGCGAAGCTTGCGAAGTGATGCCTCGGCAGACTTGCCCCGGCCTCCTGTGGCGAGTCCCATGCGTTCGTCGATCGTCTTGGCAGAGGGCCAGATTGGGCGTCCGGGGTTGGACGAGTCGGCGTAGGTGACGAGGACGGCGGCGGTCCCGAGCAGCGTGGGCGACTTGTTGGGCACCCGGTGGTCACGGAGCTTCGTGAGCCAGACGAGCGGCTGAACCGCTCGCTGGTCGGCTTCCTGTCGGGGCGTCTTCTTCGGGGTGGTCAACCGATCACCACCTCGGCCGACAGGTCGTCCGCGGCGAGGGCGCGGTTGGCCATCTGCTCAAATCCGACGTCCTCCGCGGCGAGAGCCTGGACCCATTCGGCCCAAATCTCAGCCAGCCCGGACTCCTCCGCCTTCTTCGAGTCGAGAGACGTGATGCCCAGTTCCGCCATGCGGGTGCGCATCATCTTCCGGCTCTCCAGGTAGGTCGACAGCTGTTGCATATCGGACCGTGCTGCGAGGGACTGGTTGTCCCGGATCGCGGTCCCCATCGTCGACAGGAACCGGACCGCGCTGTCGCCCGTGAAGCCGGACTCGTACGCCGCAGCCCACGCGGGGTTCTCCTGCTTCATCTGCGACAGGAACTCGTCGCGGATGAGCCGGAAGTCCTCCGCGCCCTTGGAGCGGATCGTGGTGCCCGCTTCGTCGAGAGCGAGGTTGAGCATGGTGTGGAACTTGTTCCAGTCGTTCCAGCCCTTCGACACCTGAACCTCGTTGTACGCGTCCCCCGGGTCCTTGATCGTGCGCCACGTCTTCGACGTGCCAACCCCGATCGTCTGGCGCTTCTGCTGCTGGTACGCCCCCTGGGAGAACTCGCCCCCAAGGTTCGCCGCACCAGCGAACGCCCACCCGTACTCCGGTGTCTGCGCCACCTGGTTCCGGTACTTCTTCACCTCGTCCATCGCGGCATCCGACGCGCGCACCCCCGTCTCGTTCAGAGACAGCGAGATGGTCATGTCGAAGTAGTCTGGGTAGTCCTCGCGGAACTTGTCCTCCGCGTCCTTCCCGTACTCCTCGATGTACCGGTTCCACTCCTGCCGGTACCACTCCAGACGCCCCTGAGGGGACGTCGAGAACGGCGCCTGAGAGCCGAACGCCTTCATGATGTAGAAGTTCCGGGCACGCTTGGCGACGAGGGCCATGGTCTCGGCCTTCGTCTTGGGCTCGCTCTCGCCCGTGGTCTGGGCTTGCATCTCTTCGGCCAGGAGCTGGGCGTAGGTCTGGGCGAACCGGTCTTCGCTCATGGACTGGTCGATGGCGGTGCGCGCGTTGCGTACCCACTGGGGCAGCGCCTGGTCCGTCGCGCTGTCCGCCGTTGGCCCGTAGGGGAGCAGCCACTTCCCGATGGGGTGCTCCGCCCAGGCTGAGGGCAGCACCTTGACCAGCGCCTCGTTCGCGGGGATCGACATGAGCGGCCCCGGGCCGGGCAGCCAGAACGGCTCGCCCTGGAAGATGACGTTCATAGACCCCTTGGACACGCGCACGTGGTCGTCCACGCCAGCCCAGTCCGCGAGAGCCTTCGGGATCGGGATGTGGATGTACCCCTTCGTGGGGTCCGACTCGTGGCCGATGACCTCACCCAGGGAACCGTCCTCCAGGACCCGCACCACGTCGCCGTTCGGCAGGATGCGGTTACCGTCCTCGTCCGTCACCTCGAACATCTTGTTCGGCGCCTGGTACACCTTCAGCATCAGAGGCGCAGCCTCCCAGTGCTCACCGAAGATGCGCGCCCACTTCGCCATCGTGTCTTCCCACGCCGAGTAGAACGGCATCAGGAAGCGCATGTGGTATCCCAGGTTCGACTGCCGCGACGTGTCGAACATGACCTTCGCCACGTCCCGCCGCGCCAACAGGTCCGCACGGTTGCGCAGCTGGTGAACCTCGGCGCGGGTGAGGGTGGCGGACTCGCGGCCGGTCTGCGAGATGAGGTGTTCGAGGCGTCGGGAGAAGGCGTCTCGGTAGAAGGGGTGACGCCCCATGACGGTCTCGGGAATCTCGGCGGCGTACTTGAAGTAGGTGCTGCGAGCCTTGTTGTACCCGTTGACGAGGGGGTTGCCCTGGTCGATGGCTTCCTTCAGGTTGTGGGGCACGACGGGTCGCGGCGTCCCTTCCGGGAACGCGACGTCGATGTCCTCAGCGCGGAGGTTGCCGGCCATGGCCTGGTTGCGAATCTCCTGCGTGGGCAGGAGGGCGTCTACGTGCTCGCGCTGGGCGTTGAGGAGGTCGAGCTCACTGAGCCACTTCGCTTCTCCCTTCTGGTTGGTCGCGAACGCAGCCCAGTACTCCCGGCCCTCGGGGGTCTCGCGCATCCAGGCCAGGAGGGTCTGGTCGTCGGCGCCACCGGCGAGGGACTTCAGCACGTGGTCGTTCCGTACGTGCCGGTTGACGGCGTCGAGGTAAGCGTCGGCCCAGCCGGGGTTCTTGGCGTCGACGAGCGCGTAGCGGCCGGAGGTGCGGAGGCTGCGGAGCGTCAGGGTCCGCTGGGTCTCCATGAGTCCGAGGATGGAGGCACGGGCGTCGGTGAGGTCGTGGACGCGGGTGTACGCCTCACGCCCGCCCATGTACGGATCGGTGATGGACGGGGCGGTGAACTCGCCCGTCTTGGCGTCGAGGCCCGCGGAAGAACCCTGGAACGCCTTCAGGTCCGTCTTCCCGCGGCGCACCGCGCCCTCGATGTCGGGCCGCTCCGCCTTGAAGTCGTCCAGCGACTTGTCAACGATGGCCTGCTGACGGGCTCGCTCCGCGGTCGCCGCCTTCAAGCGCTTCCCCGACAGGGACGGGATCGTCTCGTCCAACTCCTCCAGGCGGGCGTGCGCCAGCATCTTCTGCTGGTACAGCTCGACGGCGGCCTTGTCGACGCGCTCCAGGTTCCGCAGCGAGTTGCCCATGCCGCGCATCGCGGTCAGGCCGTGGCGCATCACGCCGATGTGCGCCAGGGCGCGGGCCTGTGTGTCGACCTGGACGCGGACGGGGTAGCCGAGGGGGCGCAGCAGCGCGACGAACTTCCAGAGGTCGTTGAAGGAGGCCAGCCCGGCCTCAGCCCACTGGTACGCGCCCGTCGCGGTCTTGCGGATCATGCCGGGCGTGAGCCTGGTTCCGAGGGCGTTGTCGACGGCCTTCCAGTCGACGATGGACACGACGTCCTGGAACTGGGACGTCGCGATGGATCGAGCGAGTTCGTCGGTGAGGGCGTAGATGCCGTCGTCGGAGGCGATGGTGGTTGCGCGCTCGGCGTCCAGCGCCTGCTTAGCGCTGAGACCAAGTCGCGCCATCTCCTCGTTGCGTCGTCCGACGATGTCGCGCACGGCCCAGCGGATTTCGGGTGCGCTCACGCCGTTGCGCCCGGCGTGCCGCGACACCAGGTAGTCCTCCGCGAACTTGTTGAAGTCGCGAACCACCTCGTGCCGCTGCGTGCGAGACAGGCCCGGGTCGAGCGACGAACGCGCCGACACGAACCGGTCACGAAACTCCGCCAACCGGCCCAGCGCCTCGTCGTTCTTGTCCTTGCGGAGCATCCGCTCCACCCGGCCAGTCGCCGCCTCGAAGCCCTCGTAAGCGTCATCCGCGGACAACTTCAGCGTCTGCGGGATGTGGCGGCCCGCGACCAGGTGCACCGGGTGCAGCGCCGGCGAACCCGACAGCGTCTTCACCACGCCCGCCGCCCTGCGGTCCGCGCGGAACGCCGCCACCATGCCCGGCGTCTCCTGCACCGCGGCAGCCTGCCCGCGACGCACCGTCGCAGACACGCCATCAACCCCGAGGCCACCGGTACCCGAGTCGATCACGCGCTGGATCGCGCCCAGCTCGTCACGAATCTGCTGCTGCTGAGCCTCCACCTGCCGCTGCACCAGGGTGTCCTTGTCCAGCAGGGCAAGGGAATCCTTGTGCGAGATGGCAGGGTTCGCCAGAATCTCGGCCGCCGCCGTGTCGGCGTTCGGCCCCACCATGCGCTCCAGCTCCAGGGACAGCATGTCGGACCGCTCACGCAGCGCCGTCAGCGCCTTGCGGTCGCCCGCACCCGCGTAGATCACCTGATCCATCAGGGACTTGGCGTCCGCCTCGTCCACGCCCACCTCGCGGGCGCGGCGCATCATGAACGCCACCGCGCCAGCGTCCGTCGTCTGGGCGATCAGCGGGTCCTTCGCCACCGCGGCCACACCGCCAGGCTGGTTCAGCACGTCGTAGTACCGGTCCGTGGTCCGCTCAACAGCGGACTGGAAGCGGTTCGCCTTGAACGACCCCGCCTCGACGGTCTCGGTCGCGGCACGGTTCAGGCGGGACGCGTTCGCGGCAGCCGCCACGTCCACAGCATCCACCGCACGGGCAGCCTGGAACGCCTTCGAACCGCCCGCGGTAGCCAGGACCAGCGGGTCCGCGTAGATGTTGAACGCCGCATCCGCGACACCCGTCACCCACTTCTGGCCACCAGACCCGAAGTACTCCGCACGGGCACCCACCAGCTCGGGGTCATCCAGCAGCGGCAGCGTCGTGCGACCCGTCTTCGGGTCGAACGAACCCGCATCCTTGCCCTCAGGCTGGAACGCGGCACGCCCCTGCTCCCACACAGCCTGCGACACCGACGACTGGTTCTGGACCTCCTGCGTCCAGTAGTTGTCCCGGAACTCCGGGTCAGTGAACGCGAACCCAGGCAGCACAGACCCCAGGGTCTGCAACGCGTTGACCGGGCCACCCTGCGTCATCTGGTCGTTGCCGTACCGGAACGCCGCACCGTAGTAGTCACCGGTCCAGCGCACCGGGGCGCCCATCGCCTCCAGCAGCCAGTTCCCCGCACCATCCGACCGCAGCTGCGGGTTTGCCTTGACCTTCGCCTGCTCCTGCTTGAACGACGCCTGCGAGCCAGCACCCTCGAACGACTGCCGGAGCGTCGGCTGCTGCACACCGAAGTAGGAAGACGGCTGTGCGAGTCGGCCGGCTGCTCGGGCCTGGTCCTGGTCGCGGGTGACCTTCGCGATACCGACGGATGCGCCGAGGGGCGCGCCGGCCTCGAAGGCGGCGCCGATTCGGGTCATGAGGTCGTGCTTCTTGGGCTGCAAGGTTGGTCCTCCGGGTCGACGGGGAGTGTGCGGGCACGCCAAAGGCCCGCGTATTGCTGTCTGTGCGGCGATCCTGTGCGCGTCTCAGCGCTTCCGGGTGCCTGTGGTGCCCCGAGTGCTGGGGCGCGCATTGAAACGGCGCCTACGCGTTCGCGAGTGCCCGCCAGCCGTTCATGCGTTCGCGAGGAAAGGTCGCGACCAGCGGCCGGCAGGCCGCGCAGGGCTCGTGTTCAAGGGCCAGGAACCCGAGCTGGTGGCCGTAGGCGGCCTGGCTGGCGCAGCGGTGACAGAGTCCGCGCGCGAGGTAGACGTTCTTGAGCCGCTCCCAGTTGCGGGCCTGGCCGAGCGTTTCGGGCTTGGACTTCTTGGAAGGCCGTGCCTGCGGCCGGTGGGCCGTCTTCATACGGTCCCGCTGGTGTTGACAGCGTGCTTGTCCTCGTAGGCCTCGACGTCGGAGAGGCGGTAGCGGACGTTGAAGCCGATCTTGCGGTATACGGGTCCGCGTCGTTGCGAACGGAGTGTGGCTAGCCAGCCAGGGTTGACCTGCCAGCGGGCGGCCAACTCCTTCTCGGTCAGAAGATTGGAGGGGATGGGGTCATTGTTGATCGTCTGTGGTGAGCGCTGCATATTAAGCCATCTAAGCCGCCCCCTACGACACGACCCCCCTTTTCGGGGGTGCTTCGAGTGCATTTCGAGTGCGCCCGTATACAGCGTTGCGAAGCGACCTGCGCGTTTGTGGGCCCACAACTGCAAGGTCACAGTTCAGTAACGGACGCGCGCCGCCGGGACAGTTCGCCTCAATCCGGACGTGGACGGGCCCTCGCGCCAGCGGGGCGCTGGACCAGGATTCGAACGTGTGTTCGACTAGATGCATGAGTGGGTTGGTCGAGTTCCTGCAAGAACAGTTCGTGTCGGAGGAGTGGTTGGCGCGGGACGAGCGCGGTCGCATCACGCCACCGCCCAGGCCCAAGGGAGGGTTCTACCCGGCGCCCCTGCCGAGCCCGTTCCAGTACGTGTTCAACCCCGCCCGCGTGGAAGCCGACTGCACCATGAGGCGCACCCTCCTGCGCCTGGTCGAGTCCGACGAGCTGTCTCGTGAGGCGGTGCTCAGAGCGCTCGGAGAGGTGTACCGGTCGCACCCGGACTTCGACCCGTCGTGGCTGAAGGCGGCCGGGCATCCCGGCCCTGGACTTCACCCCTGAAGCGCTTCCGCGCGCACTCCCGTGACTGGCCCGGGGCCAGTAGTCTCCCGGCCATGGGGGATGCCGCGCTGCCGCAGCCAGTACCTGGCGTGCGAGTTGGGACGACCGCCGACGTCGGCGCGCTGGTTCGACTGTCTGGTCATGCGCTGTGGAAGCTCCTGCGCTCGCCAGGGCTCTTGAGCATCACGTTCGTGATGATCGGGTTCGCGATCACGTTCATGCTCGGGGTGCTCGGGCTCTCCGCCGGCTGGGTGACGCTCCTCCTGTTCTTGCCCGTGCTCGTCGTGATCCTCGTCGTCGCGGCGGTCGTGTTCGTGGTCGTGCTGCTCGTGTACTCGCTCCACGTCCTCAGTGACAAGCGGTCACGGGTGTACCTGAGCGAAGACGGCACCGCGACGGTGCGTGTCCGGCTTCGACACGGTGCCTGGCACGTCCAGGACCACATGGCCGCGCCGGTCGGGCAGGGCCACGGGAGGCGGATACGGGAGGCGCTGGTGGGGCCGCTGCTGGCCCAGGCGGACGCGACCGGGACGCGGGTTACGTTCGATGCGGTGCCCGCGACAGCGAACCAGTACGACGTGGTGCTCCTAGGGTTCGTCGCTGGCGGCCGGTCCTGGCAAGGGCGTCGCTATACACGTGAGCCGGTGAGGCAGCGTGTCTAGCTCGCACTGGACGCCGCAGCAGCTCGCGGATGAGGCAGGCGTCAGCGCCTCCATCGTGCGCCGCTGGCTGCGGGGGGTGGTTGATCGTGCTGGCGAGTCGGGTCCGTGGCTGATCGACGACGACCTCGCTACACAGGCTCGTGCGCACTTCGCTGCGACCGCAGCGGCGCGAGAGGCGCGCCCAACGGGGTGCTCGGTCGACGGGTGCGACCGCACCGACATCAAGGGCAGAGGGCTCTGCCCACTGCACTACAACCGGTGGTACCGGCATGGGTCCACAGAGAAGCGCGACGGGGCTGAGCACCAGCGCGCCAAGACGCATTGCCCGTACGGGCACGAGTACAGGGAAGACAACACGATCGTTTACCTATCTGACGGCCGGCGGCGTTGCCTGAAATGCAGGCGTGGTCGGGGCCGGGGATAGCATTCGAGCCATGGACGTCGGAAGTGCCGCTGATTGGACCGCAGCCTTGCTCACGGGCGGCGGTCTCCTAGCCGCGGCGTACCAGATCAGACACGCCCGTCTAGATGCAGAAGCAGCGCGGGCACGGCAGCGCGCCGACGACGCAGCTCGCCGTGAGCACCAGGCCCGAGCAGTCGGGATCACGGCGTACTGGCGACCCGCCGACGAGGTGCTACAGCCGGTAACCTCGGTCTACAAGGTCAGTGTCGAGATACTCAATGGCGGTGAGTATCCGATTAGCGACGCGGTCCTCCACATCGACCAAGACGAGTCCTCGCGTGAAGTGGTCTACGGGACCATCCTTCCTGGCAAGCGGGAAGAACAAGTCTATGAGGTGACTCGGCACAACATGCCGTTCAGCGATGTTACGGGAGGTGTCACCCTTCTATTCACCGACACCTTCGGTCAGCACTGGGCTCGTACTCCTTACTCGTTGGAACAAAGAGAGTTCGCCGCCCATATTTGCTAGTGATCGATCTGTGGAAAGGGCTCCGGAGTCCATGGCAAATACATCGCCGTCCGAGGATGAGCGACTGCTGGCAATGCTCTGTCGAGAGCCACGGGAAGCCCCCTGGCTCGAATTCAAGGTGAACAACAGCAACCCCGACGAGATTGGCGAGTATGTATCGGCTCTCGCCAATGGGGCCGCGCTGGAAGGGCGCGCCAAGGGATACCTGGTTTGGGGGGTTTCGGACGTAGCCCACCAACTTGTCGGCACGGAGTTCGATCCTCGGATCGCCAAAAAGGGCAACGAGGACCTGGAGCCCTGGCTCACTCGTTTGCTAACGCCCCAGGTTTCCCTTCGTTTCCGGCAGGTCGCCGGAGTCGGTGTGTCGGTCTGGATTCTGGAGATTGGCGCAGCCCGGAGCTCCCCGGTGGCTTTCTCGGGAACCGAGTGGATTCGGGTCTCGTCCTACAAGAAGCGTCTATCGAAGCACCCTGAACTAGAAAGGAAGTTGTGGCGTACCTTTGAGAGGGAGACTTTTGAGACCGGTGTTGCAGAGTCGCGCGCAACGGCCCAGGAGGTCCTTCAGCTCCTTGACTACAGTTCGTACTTCTCGCTGCTAGGGACAGCGCTCCCCACTACTCAGCGCGGCATACTTGATCATCTTGCCGCAGATAAGCTGGTAGTGCCATCGGATGTCGGGTGGAGTGTGACCAACTTGGGGGCGGCCCTATTTGCTCGGAACCTGCGTGATTTCCCCACGCTTTCGCGAAAGCGAGTGCGAGTCATTCAGTACCGAGGTGACAATCGTGTGGATACGATTCACGAGCAGGAAGGCGAGCGTGGGTACGCGAGCGCGTTCGAGGGGCTGGTCGAGTACATTAAATCAACTTTGCCCAGAGCGGAGGCAATCGAAGGGGCTTTAAGAGTAGACCAGTCCGTGTATCCAGCGATCGCAATTCGCGAGCTTGTGGCCAACATGCTGATACACCAGGACTTTTCGTTCAGCGGTGCGGGACCAATGGTTGAGGTGTTCCGCAGCCGGATCGAGATAACCAACCCGGGTGCACCCATCGTTGACTATCGACGGTTTCTCGATCTTCCTCCGCACTCGCGCAACGAAGCGCTGGCCGCGATGATGAGGCGGGTTCGGATAGCCGAGGAGCGGGGATCGGGCTGGGACAAGGTGGCGTTCGCGGTCGAGTACCACCAGCTCCCGGCGCCCCGAGTCGAGGTGACCGACCAAACGCGCGCCGTGTTGCTAGCGCCCCGGGCCCTAACCCGGATGGATCGGGAAGATCGGAGCCGGGCTGTCTACCTGCACTCATGTCTGAAGCAGGTCTCGGACGAGTACACGACGAACGCGACGGTTCGCGAGCGGTTCGGCATCCCAGACGGTAGCTCCGCCCAGGCGTCAAAGTTGCTCAACGAAGCTCTAGAGGATGGGCTCATCACGGTGTTCGATCCGGACGCTGGCTACCGCGCCAGGCGGTATGTCCCGTTCTGGGCTGCCGATGAGTCGATTGCTTAGTGCTTGCTTCACTCGGGGCGCCGTGGGTCGCGGCTCCTGTCTCCTAAGTGTGCCCTGACCTGCGGAAACGTGCCGGCCAGCCCTCCAAGGTTGCTTCCCCGTTCTCTCATCCTGGAGGAGGGGTACCCTGGTCTGGTCCCCCGGAATCGATCGGATCGGTGAGGTGCGATGGCACGACCGCGGATGAAGCTCGGGGAGTGGGGCAACGTCGCCACCACGCCCCAGCTCCTGGCCGACGACGGCAAGTACCGTGCCGCACCCGCCGGGACGCGGAAGGCGGACCGTTGGCGCGCCCGCGCCAAGGTGCGCGACATGGACGGCATCGTCCGCGACGTCGAGCGCTACGGCAGCACGAAGGTTGAAGCGCGCCGCCTGCTCGAAGAGGCGCTTCGGGAGCGTGTCACCCCGGTGACGAAGGGCGCCATCACCCCGGCCACGACGTTCTCGGAGCTGGCCGCGGAGTGGGAGGAAGAGCTGCAGGGCGACGAGTCACGGTCACCGAACACGAAGGCCGTGTACTCCTCGATCTTGCGCCGGTACATCACGGGCAGCCCCAGCGACCCGAAGTCTCGGGGCCCGCTCGCGGGCTGGACCGTGCGCGAGCTGAACGTTGCCGCGATCAACCGGGCGCTCCAGGACATCAACAAGGAGGGCGGGCCGGCGGTCGCCAAGACTGCCCGCACCGTCCTGTCCGGCATCCTCGGGCTTGCCGTCCGCAACGGAGCCATCCCCGCCAACCCGGTTCGTGAAGTCGACCGGATCAAGCGGAAGGGCGCCCCGAAGCGGAAGGGAACCGCCCGGGACACCACGCGCGCGTTCACGGAGGAGGAGCGTGCGGCGGTGCTGACGTTCATGGACACCGACGAGCACGCGTTGGCCCACGACCTCGGCGACCTGATGGCGTTCCTGGCGGGCACGGGTGCGCGCCTGGGCGAGGCGTGCGCCCTGAGGTGGTCCCGGGTCTCCCTCGACACTGGGCGGGCCACAGCGCGCATCGACGCCACCCTGGTGCGCGTCCCGGGGGAGGGTGTCTCCATCCAGGAGGGCACGAAGACGAAGCGTCACGTGTCCGACTCCAGCCCCCGCGTCGTGCAGCTGCCTGAGTGGTTGGCGGATCGGCTACGTGTACGCCGCGACACGATGAAGCACGCCGGCCCGGATGACGTGGTGTTTCCGTCCCCGGGCGGGAAGCTCCGCGACCCGTCGAACACAACGAAGACGATCCGTCGCATGCTCGACCGAGCAGGGTTCGAGTGGGCGACGTCGCATACGTTCCGCCGCACGGCGGCCACGCTCATGGACCAGCGGGGCCTGACGGCGCGAGAGATTGCCGGCCAGCTCGGCCATGCGTCCCCGTCGATCACTACGGACGTGTACATGGACCGTCGTCCCTCGACGACTCGGGCTGCCGAGGTCTTGTAGGGGCACCGTGGCCGACATCTAGGCGCGAAAGACGCTTGATGGGCGGAGGCCCTACGATCGCCGGTCATGGACGCAACAGACCCGACGCTCTGGGATGCGGTTTGGGGTTGGGTCGTGGGCGCCTGGAACTGGTTGCTCGTCCCGGGTGGTCTCATCACGCTGATCCTCCTCGCCGCTCTGACGGCGGTGTGGAAGCGCTTGAGAGGGTGGTTCCGCGCCTGGCGTCAACGGCGCTATGCGCGCTTGCGAGCCAAGTGGTCCACTCCATGCGACCGCCCTCACCTAGACGACCTGGGGGAGGGAGGAGTCACCGAAGTGCCGACGCCCGCACCTGCCCGGGTGCAGGAGTTCGTCTTGCCTGCAAAGTTCGAGGTGCGAGGCGAGCACCCGCGAACTGGTGACCCGGTGGTGGCCTGCTTCCTGGTGAACCTCGGGCCTGGCATCGCGAAGCACGTCATCGGAGCGACGGACCCCTTCGGGAACTGTCGAGTCCGCGGGCAGGCGTACGCCGACGAACTCGCTCCCGGCGGACGACTGCCGATCACGGTCGCGTGCAACTTCGAAGACACCGTTCACGATCAAACGATCCGTGTGTCATGGACTGATGAGGCGGGAGTGCGGCACGAGGACGACGATGCCGAGGTTGCCCCGTCGGGCCGGGACGCCATGATCATTGAGTAGGCGAAAGTGCAGTAGCGCTTTCAGAATCCGTAATCGGGGGGTTGCCGGGGGATCAACGCTCCGGTTTAGCTAGGGAGCGCGATCGGAGCGTTGGAATCCCAATGATTCTGGTGGGCCCCGTGGGGTTCGAACCCACAACCTACGGATTAAAAGTCCGCAGCTCTGCCGATTGAGCTAGAGGCCCTGGACGCCGGTGGCGTCCACGCACAGGCTACCCGCGCCCCGACGTCGGCAGTCCCGACCGAGTTCGGCAGCCCCGACTCAGATCGGCACGTGCGACCGCCGAACGCGGCAGAAAGTGCCGACCCCGACAGCGGGTGCCGATCTCAGACCCCGACCCCCGCGGGCGCGCACCCTATGCGGCGCTCCGCGACGTGTCACCCGCGGTCTTGCTCCGTGAGAAATTCGGTGAGAACCGGGCGTTTCGCTTGCGACGGTCGCGGGTTCTTGTTTCGGTGGAGAAGACCGAGGAGCCCGCGGGAGGGTGCACCGACGGCAGGTCACGCCGGCCAGGCGTGGGCCGCACGGACGTGTCCCGCAGGTTCCGCCCGGCGACGAGAGGAGCTCTCGTGCTTACCCTGACCGACAACGCCCGTACCGCTGTCCACGACCTGCAGACCCAGGCCGGCGTCCCCGAGGGAGGCGGTCTGCGGATCGCCGAGTCCGCGGACCAGGCGGGCAGCTTCGAGCTCGCGCTCGTCCCCGCCCCGCAGCCCGACGACACGGTCGTGGAGAACGGCGAGGCGAAGGTGTTCGTGGAGTCCGCCACGGCCCCGACCCTCGCGAACCTCACGCTCGACACGGACCCGAACGCGCAGGGACCGGCGTTCGTCCTGACGCCGCAGGGCTGACGGGACGTTCCCGGCGCTCGCGCCGGACCATCTCGACGACGCGTCCTCCTCCTCCAGGCGCGTCCTCGGTCCCACGACGGGCCGCTCGCTCCGGCGGGCGGCCCGTCGTCGTGTCTCGACCGGTCCGCGAGGTCCGCTCGACCGGGGTGCGGCAGGGTCGCGAGGGTCAGGCGGCGGGCCCGACGATCCACGACCCGCCGAGCACGGCGGCGCCGACCGTCACGACGAGGAACACCACGACCCAGAACAGGCCGGGCAGGCGGGTAAGGCGCGCGAGGATGTCGGCGTCGGAGGTGCTCGCCCGGCCGCGCGACCGCTCGGACTGCAGCTCCAGCACCGGCCGCACGGCGCCCAGCAGCAGGAACCACGTCACGGCGTAGGCGACGGCGCTCTGCACGGGCGGCGTCGCCCACCAGGACACCCCGACGAGCGCGGCGCCGGTGACGAGCACGGACCAGAGCCCGAACCAGTTGCGGATCTGCAGCAGCATGAGGGCGAGCAGCACGACGAGCAGCCACAGCAGCCCGACGGCATACCCCTGGCGGAGCAGCGCGGCCGCCCCCAGGCCGATGAGGCCGGGGCCGACGTACCCCATGAACGCGGTGAGGACCATGCCGAACCCGCGCGGGCGCCCGGACGACACGGTGAGCCCCGACGTGTCGGAGTGCAGGCGGATGCCCGCGAGCCGACGGCCCGTGAGCAGGGCCGCGATCGCGTGCGACGCCTCGTGCGCGATGGTCACGACGTGCCGGGCCACGCGCCACACGGGCGTGACGAGCACGACGACGAGCGCGAGGAGGCCCATCGCGACGACCACGGCGGCCGCCGGGGGAGGGACGGGCGTCGTCGCGGCCTCCCACACCTGCCCCACGACGTCCCCCACGGACGCGGCGACGTCACCGCCCGCGGTGGAGGCGTCGTCGGGCGCTCCCGCGACCCCGCCGCGGGGGAGGGCGGGCAGGACGGTGAGGGCGTTCGCCAGGGCGTGCACGCGCGACATTCCACCACAGGGCCCTGTGCCCGAGAGTGCCGAGACGCACCTCACCCGGCCGCCCGTCGCCGGGCATGAGACACTGGACGTTCGAGGGCAGCGCGATCCCGCGCGCCCGGCGTCGTGGAGATCCCCCCGGATTGCGTGCGGCGGACCCCGACCTTGAGCCCCGAGAGGCCCATCACCTGTGACTTCCCTTTGCCGACTTCGGCCTGCCCACCCCTGTCGTGCGCGAGCTCTCGCGCCAGGGCATCGACTCCCCGTTCCCCATCCAGACCGCCACGCTGCCCGACTCGCTGAAGGGCCGTGACGTCCTCGGCCGCGGCCGCACCGGCTCCGGCAAGACGCTCGCGTTCTCGCTGCCCACCGTCGCCCGCCTGTCGTGGGCGAAGTCGTCGCGCCACCCCCGCAGGCCCCGCGCGCTCGTGCTGTGCCCGACGCGCGAGCTCGCCAACCAGATCAACGCCACGATGGAGCCGGTCGCCAAGGCGCTCGGGCTCGTGACGACGACGATCTTCGGCGGCGTCGCGCAGTCGCGCCAGGTGGCCGCGCTCGACAAGGGCGCCGACATCGTCATCGCGTGCCCGGGCCGCCTGGAGGACCTCCTCAACCAGCGCCTGCTCACGCTCGACGGCATCGAGATCACCGTGCTCGACGAGGCCGACCACATGGCCGACCTCGGGTTCCTGCCGGGCGTGAAGCGCATCATGGACAAGACGCCGAAGCAGGGGCAGCGCATGCTGTTCTCCGCGACGCTGGACAACGGCGTGGACCAGCTGGTGAAGCGCTACCTCAGCAACCCGGTGCGCCACTCGGTGGACGACGCCGCGGCCGCGCCCCCGCAGATGACGCACCACATCCTCGCGGTGCGCGACGCGGACGCGAAGAAGCAGATCGTGCACGAGCTCGCCTCGGGCACGGGCCGCCGCGTGCTGTTCATGCGCACCAAGCACCAGGCGAAGAAGCTCGCGAAGCAGCTCACCGCGGCAGGCGTCCCCGCCGTCGACCTGCACGGCAACCTCGGCCAGGGCGCGCGCGAGCGCAACCTCGAGGCGTTCTCGTCGGGCGCGGTCAAGGTGCTGGTCGCCACGGACATCGCGGCGCGCGGCATCCACGTCGACGACGTGGAGCTCGTCGTGCACGTCGACCCGCCGGCGGAGCACAAGGCGTACCTGCACCGCTCGGGCCGCACCGCCCGCGCCGGGTCGGAGGGCGTCGTCGTCACCGTCATGCTCCCGGAGCAGCGCGGCGACGTGCGCGACCTCACGCGCAAGGCGAAGATCACGGCCCAGCCGCAGCCGGTCGCCCCGGGCGACGCGACGATCAAGGGGCTCGTCGGCGAGGTCGCGGAGTACGTGCGCCCGTCCGACATCACGCCGCCGCAGACGCAGGCGAAGCGCGGCACGGGCTCGTCCAACGGCGGGTCGCGCGCGTCGCGCCGTGGCCGTGGCGGCCAGGGCGGCGCACGCCCGGCCGCGCAGCCTGCGGGCCAGGGCACGACGGCGGCGCGCGGCCAGGGCGGTCAGCGCCCGGCGCAGCGCCCGACGGGTGCGGGTCGCCCCGAGGGCGGCCGGGACGGCCGCGGCACCGCGGGCACCGGGAACGGCGCAGCAGGCCAGGGCGGTGGCCGTCGTCGCGGTGGCCGTGGCCGCGCGCAGCGCCCCGCCGGGGGGTCGAGCACCGTCTACTCGACCTCCAGCCCGCGCTGACGCCCCCACGCTGAGTGCAGGAATAAGTCGCGGTCGAACCGGTTCGGCCGCGACTTATTCCTGCACTCAGCGGGTGAGGCGGGGCGGGAACACGGGAGCGGTCGGCGTGGTTGGGACCGTCGGAGGTGGATCATGACCAGCCAGACCCACGAGAACCAGCCCTACGAGGTCGTGAAGACCGACGACGAGTGGCGCGCCGAGCTGTCCCCGCAGGAGTACGCCGTGCTGCGGCAGGCCGGGACCGAGCGCGCGTGGACGGGCGAGCTGCTCGACGAGAAGCGCGTCGGCGTCTACGCCTGTCGCGCGTGCGGCAACGAGCTGTTCCGCTCCGACACGAAGTTCGACTCGCACTGCGGGTGGCCGAGCTTCTTCAGCCCGCTCGCGGGTGACCGCGTCGAGCTGCTCACCGACCGCAGCCACGGCATGGTGCGCACCGAGGTGCGCTGCGCGCGCTGCGGCTCGCACCTGGGCCACGTGTTCGACGACGCGCCCCAGACCCCGACGGGCGACCGGTTCTGCATGAACTCGGTCAGCCTGACGTTCGAGGCCGGCGCGGAGTAGCCGACCGGGCGCCGACGCCCGCGTCGACCACGCACGCGAGCGCCACGCCCACCAGATAGCAGACCAGGTCCCGCACCGCGAACGTGCTGCCCAGCAGCCACGCCGCGGGCGGGACCGCGTCGTTCACGGCGGCGGCGACGCCCGTCGCCTGGAGCGCCTCGACCGCCCAGCACCACCCCAGCGCGACGGAGCCCGCGACGAGCGGGCGCACGCGCGGCGCCGCGAGGACCACGAGGGCGTAGGTCGCGACGGCGTAGAGCACGTCGCCGCCGACGTCGCCCCACGGGTCGGGGACGCGCGTCGCGACGACGAGGCCCGCCACCACGATCAGCGCGAGGACGAGCGCGACGACGGGCCGTCGTCGGACCCGGGCCGCCCCGCGACCGCGCGGGGCGAGGTGGGGCGGGCGGGCGCCGTCGGGCACGGTCATGCTGCGCCGGGGGCCAGGGTCACCGGTTGGCGGCCCAGCGCACGACGTCCTCGGAGTACCGGTGCAGGAGCGTCGCGAGCGTCGCGACGTCGCGTTGGTCCCAGCCCTCCAGCGCCTCGGTGATCGACGTGACCCGCCCGCTGTGCGCGGCGTGGAGCCGCGCCTCGCCGTCGGGCGTCAGGGTGATGAGCTGGCCGCGCGAGTCGTCGGGGTCGACCTCGCGCGCGACGAGGCCGAGGTCGTGCAGGCGGCTGAGCTGGCGCGAGATCGTCGCGCGCCCCACGCCGAACTGCGCCGCGAGCTCCGAGCCGCGGACCCCGGGGTGGTCGGCGATGTGGGCGAGCAGCGGGTACGCGCTCGCCTCGAGGTCGGGATGGATCCGGCGGGCCATGCCCGTGGCGACCGCGCCGGCGCGGCGCAGCAGGATCCGCAGCTCGCGTTCGAGGTCGACGTACGCGTCGTCGTCGACGTGCGCGGTGTCGGGAGCGGGGCGGGCCGGAGCGGTCTCGGGGGGCACAGGGCCATCATGGCGCGAAGGGCACGGCCCGGTCACCTTCCTCCCCGGAACCTCACCCGCACAGGGCGACGGGAGCTCCCCGCGCACGACCGAGGGGGTGGTCCCGGACGGTCCGGGACCACCCCCTCGGGGTGTGTCGGCGGTGCCCCGTGCGGCGGGGACGCCGACCTCAGCGCGACCGGCGCGCGGTCGCCTCGTCGTCGACCACGCCCGCGGGCTCGTAGGCGCCGAGCAGCGTGGACTCCGTCTCCTCCGCGAGGGTCACGCGACCGGGGGTGGCGTCGACCGGGGCGTCCGTGCCGAGCAGGGCCGCCTCCTTCTCGAGGCGCTCCTGGAGGCCGGTCTTGGTGCCGAGCGGCACCTCCTTGAGGAACGACACGGCGATGAGCGCGACGAGCGCGAGCGGCACCGCGACGAGGAAGATCTCGGCGATCCCGTCGCCGTAGGACTTCTCCACGAGGTCCTTGATCGGCGCGGGCAGGGTCGAGACGTCGGGCACGGCGTTGCCGCCGCCCATCGAGCCGGCCGGGACGCCGAGCTGCGTGAGGCCGTCCTGGATCGACGTCGTGACCTTGTTCGCGAGCACCGCGCCGAGCACGGACACGCCGATCGCGCCGCCGAGGCTGCGGAAGAACGCGACGGTCGAGGTCCCGGCGCCCATCTCCTCCACGGCGAGCGTGTTCTGCACGGCGAGCACGAGGTTCTGCATGAGCATGCCCATGCTCACGCCGAGGAAGAACAGGTAGACGCTGATCAGCGTGAAGCTCGTGTGGTAGTCGATCGTCGACAGCGCGAAGAGCGACGCGACGAGGACCGCGCCACCGGTGACCATGAAGGCCTTGTAGCGGCCGTAGCGCGTGATGAGCTGGCCGAACAGGGTCGACGCGACGAACGTGCCGACGATCATCGGGATCGTGAGGAGGCCGGACTCGGTCGGCGTCTTGCCGCGCGCGACCTGCATGTACTGGCTGAGGAACACGGCGGTCCCGAACATCGCGACGCCGACCGCGACGGACGCGACGACCGCGAGGACGAACGTGCGGTTCTTGAACAGGTGCAGCGGGATGAGCGGCTCGGGCGTGACGCGCTCGACGAGCACGGCACCGACGAGCGCGACGACCGCGCCGCCGACCATCGCGAAGGTCTGCCACGAGAGCCACTCGAAGTTCTGCCCGGCGAACGTGACCCACAGCAGGAGCGAGGACACGCCGGCGCTGATGAGGATCGCGCCCCAGTAGTCGATCCGGACGACGCGGCGCGCGACCTTCGGCAGGTGCAGCGTGCGCTGGAGGACGACGATCGCGGCGATGGCGAACGGCAGGCCGACGAAGAAGTTGAGGCGCCAGCTCACGGCGTCGGTGAGGACGCCGCCGAGGAGCGGCCCGCCGATCTGGCTGACGGCCATGATGCCGCCCATGAGGCCCATGAACTTGCCGCGCTCGCGCGGCGAGATGATGTCGGTGATGAGCACCGTGGCGAGCGCCATGAGGCCACCGGCGCCGATGCCCTGGAACGCGCGCAGCGCGATGAGGGTGCCGACGTTCTGCGAGAGCCCCGCGAGCGCGGAGGACACGACCGCGACGACGAGCGCGATCTGGATGAGGACCTTGCGGTTGGTGAGGTCGGCGAGCTTGCCCCAGATGGGGGTCGAGATCGTCATGGCGAGGAGGGTCGAGGTGACGACCCACGTGTACGACGACTGCGAGCCGTCGAGGTCGCTGACGATCTTCGGGAGCGAGCTCGAGACGATCGAGCTCGCGAGGATCGCCACGAACATGCCGAGGAGGATCCCGGAGAGGGACTCCATGACCTCGCGGCGGGTCATCGGTGCGGGGGCGCTTGCGCTGCCGGGCGGTGCGGTGCGTTCTGCGGGGGTGGTGGTCATCAGGCGCTGGGTTCCTTGCTCACGAGGCCGGGGCGGGGCGCACGCGTCGGGGGGCGGTGTCAGGTGGTCGGAGGCCGGTCCGCGGTGCGGCCGGTGGTCGGGGCGCGTGCCCGACGGCGCAGGGCCGCCGGGCGCCGTCGGTCACCCGGTGGTGCGGGGGGAGTCGTGGACCGCGACGACCGCCGCGGCGACGCGCTCGATGTGGCGCGTGGCCTCGACGATCTCCTCGTCGCCCCAGTCCGCGAACGTCGTCGCGGCGAGGACGTCGATGTGCTCGTACGCCCGCACCAGGAGTGCGCGGCCCGCCTCGGTGAGCTCGACGGTCCGGGCCCGCCGGTCGTCGTCGTCCACCGTGCGGCGCACGAGGCCCGCGTCGACCAGGTGGCTCACCTGGCGGCTCGCGACGGAGAGGTCGACCCGGAGCTTCGCCGCGACGTCCCCGAGCTGGACGGGGCCGCAGTGCTGGAGCATCCGGAGCAGGCCGAACGACGCCCGCGGCATGTCGAGGTCGCGGGCGATCCGGACGGCGGACTCCCGCTGGGCGCGCGCGAGGTCGTCGAGCGCGCGGACGAGACCCGCCGCGGGTGACGGGTCGGGGGTGAGTCCGGGGTCCGCGACGTCGGTCGCGGGAAGGGCGGTCACAGGCACAGGCACTCCTTGGTTGCTGCAGGCAAGCATACTCCGCGAAGTTGCTTTCAGCAACCATTGTGTGGGGCAAGGAATTCCCGGCCCGGCAGAGCCGGTGGCGGGAACGACGGAGCCCGGGCCCGTCCCCGCCGTCGCAGCGGCGTGGGAGGACCCGGGCTCGGCGCGGACCCGGAGGGGGGATCAGCGCCCGGAGCGGCTCTTGGCCTGGTCGCCCATGTCCTCCAGCTCGACACCCTTCGTCTCCGGCACCTTGCTCAGGACGAAGACGAACGAGAGCGCCGCGAAGATCGCGTACATCAGGTAGGGGATCGAGGCGCCGAAGGCGGCGAGCATCGGCGGGAACGTCAGGGTGATGGCGAAGTTCGCCAGCCACTGCGCCATGGCCGCCACGCCCAGGGCGGCGGCCCGGATCCGGTTCGGGAACATCTCGCCCAGGAGGACCCAGACGAGCGGGCCCCACGACGCCCCGAAGAACACGACGAACGCGTTCGCGGCCACGAGGGCGATCGGGCCCCACGGGTCCGGCAGGCTGATGTTGTCCCCGCTCCCGCTGGCCTGTGTGAAGGCGAGCGCCATGATCCCGAGCGAGAGCGTCATCCCGGCGGAGCCGATGAGCAGGATCGGGCGTCGCCCCACCTTGTCGACGAGCGCGATCGCGATGAACGTCACCGCGACGTTCGTCACGGACGTGATCGTCGAGACGAGGAACGACTGGCTCTCGTCGAAGCCGACGGCCTGCCACAGCGTCGTCGAGTAGTAGAAGATCACGTTGATCCCGACGAACTGCTGGAACACCGAGAGCAGGATGCCGACCCACACGATCGGCTTGAGGCCCAGCGCCGAGCCCTTGAGCGTGCCCTCCTGCGCGTTCTTCTCGTCGACGGCGATCGAGCGGTGGATCTGCGCGATGCGGTCGTCGACGTCCTCGTCCGGGCCGAGCACGGACTCGAGCACGGCGCGCGCGTCGTCGTCCCGGCCCTTCGCCACCAGGTACCGGGGCGACTCGGGGATGCGCAGGGCGAGGATGCCGTAGACCGCCGCGGGGACGACGCAGACGAGGAACATCCAGCGCCACGCCTCCCACCCGAGCCACAGCTCGTTGGACGCCCCGCCCGCCGTCTCCGCGAGGAGCTGGTCGGAGAGCAGCGCGGCGAAGATGCCGATCGTGATGGCGAGCTGCTGGAGCGAGCCCATGCGGCCGCGCAGCCGGGCCGGCGCGATCTCCGCGATGTACGCGGGCGCGATGACCGACGCGATACCGATGCCGACACCCGCCATGAACCGCCAGATCGCCAGGTCGAAGGCCGACCACGCGATCGCCGAGAGGATCGAGGAGACGAAGAACAGGACGGCGCCGAACACCATGACGCGCGTGCGGCCCCACCGGTCGGCGAGGCGGCCGCCCGACCACGCGCCGAGCGCGCACCCGAGGAGAGCGATCGCGACGACGAGGCCCGTCACCGCGGAGTCGAGGTCGAACTGGCCCTCGATCGCCGCGACGGCGCCGTTGATGACCGAGCTGTCGAACCCGAAGAGGAAGCCGCCGACCGCGGCCGCGACGGCGAGGCCGATCGCCTTCCGGTGGGCGCTCCGCTCGCTCACGGTCCTCTGACCTGCTGCGCCGCTGCTCGACATCTCGCCCTCCGCTCCGTCCCGGAGCCGGTGGCAGCTCCTGTCGTCCCTCTGTCGTCACTGTAGGGCGGGGTGCTGACCGTGGCGCGGCGAACGAGGTCCGGCCCCGAGCACCCCCCGGAGGCTGCGCGCGTCGCGGGCCCGGGTGGAGACTGGGCGGGTGCCAGACGACGTCCCCACCCCCGGAGCCCGGCCCGACCCTGGTCGGTCCGACCGCACGCAGCGACCCCGCCGCCCCGCCATGCTCGACCCGCGCGACGCCGACGAGCTGCCCGGCGAGCTCGACCCCGCGCTCCGCGACCGGGTCGCGCACACCACCGCGCACGCGATCGTGCACCGCGCCCGCGACACCGAGGACCCGGAGGTCGTCGAGCGGCTCGTCCACCTCGTCGAGACCGAGGGCCTCGACGTCGTGGCCGGCCTGTGGTCCGACGCCGCCCCCAACTCCCTGCCGGGGGCACTCTGGCGGCTCTACGTGCTGCGCGAGTGGGTGCGTCGCGACCCGCAGACCGTCACCCTCCGCTACCGGCTCGGCGTCGACGCGGCGCCCGTCCACGAGGCCATCGCGGGCGTGCCCCGGCCGCCGGGGCCGCAGGACGTGCGCGACCTCGCCGACGCGGTGCTGTCCGGCGTCTTCACGGGCGACCTCGCGGTCGCGCTCGAGCGCGCGGGGTCGTTCTGCCGCATCCTCGCCACCGGCGCCGCGTTCGACGCCGACGCGCGCGAGGTCGCCGACCCCGACGGCGCCCTGCGCACGACCCGGGGCGCGGGCTCGCTGCTGCGGACCGCCCAGGAGCTCGAGCACGCCGCCGAGCTCTGGCGCGCCGACCGCCTCGACTGAGCGCGCGTCCCTCCCCGCCGCGGAGGCCCCGGTCGTCGCCGAGCAGGCGAACCTGGCGCGTCCGTGCCACCTGACGCGCCCGGACCGCCTGCTCGACCGACCGGGACCACCTGGTCGGGCCCGTCGGGAGCCCGCGGGCGCGGAGGGTGCGGGATCGGTGGCGCGCCCGCACGGCGGGCGAAGGCGGTCTCGCGGAGCGCGAACACGGGTACCCCGAGCGGGGTGCGGCACGTACGATGGATCTCGACGCCGGGCCGCGGTAGCCCCGGGCTCCACACTCAGCCGCTACGAGCGGCCACGCGCCGAGAGGCGCTCCCGGTCCGGCGTCACTAACTTCCCCCTCGCGCCCACCGCGCACCGCCTCTCGTGCGGTGCGCGGGCGCGGTGGTCGCACCGGCGACGAGGCCGGGCGCAGGCTGTGGGCGTCCTGAGCATCCGGGACCTTGGGCCCGACGATTCCAGCATCGCTCCGCGCGTCGGCTACATTTGACGAGAGTTCGACGTGCGTTCACCGAGAGATCATCCGACCAGAGATCGTGACCACCCCGGCCGTCCGGTCCTCCCGGCGGTCGAGCGGCCCCCGCGGCCGACGCCAGCTCAGACCCCTACCCCGCGTCCCTTCCGGAGCCCCCCGTGCGCCTGCGCCTGACACCGCGCGACACCTCGTTCTTCGACCTCCTCGCCGCCTCGGCGCAGCACCTGGTCACAGGGTCCACGCTCCTCGCGGAGCTGCTGGGGGCGGACCGCCCCACGCGCAAGCAGCTCGCGAAGCAGCTGAGCGAGACCGAGCACCTCGCGGACGACGCGACGCACTCGATCATGCGACGCCTCAACCAGACGTTCGTCACGCCGTTCGACCGGGACGACATCTACGCCCTCGCGTCGGCGCTCGACGACTGCATGGACTACATGGAGGAGGCGGCCGACCTCATCGTCCTCTACAAGGTCGACGAGCTCCCGGCCCGCGTGTCCGAGCAGGTCCAGGTGCTCCAGCGGGCGTCGGAGCTCACGGCCGAGGCGATGCCGCGCCTGCGCTCGATGGACGACCTCCCCGAGTACTGGGTCGAGGTCAACCGCCTGGAGAACCAGGCGGACAAGGTCCACCGCAAGCTGCTCGCCGAGCTCTTCGACGACGTGTCCGACCCGGTCCTCCTCATGAAGCTCAAGGAGATCGTGGAGGTCCTCGAGCAGGCGGCCGACGCCTTCGAGAAGGTCGCCAACACGGTCGAGACCATCGCCCTCAAGGAGTCCTGAGCCCCGTGGAGGCAGTGCTCGTCGTCGTCGTCGTGGCCTTCGCCCTGGCGTTCGACTACACGAACGGGTTCCACGACGCCGCGAACGCCATCGCGACCTCGGTGTCGACCCGGGCCCTCACACCGCGCGCGGCGCTCCTCATGGCGGCGGTGTTCAACCTCATCGGCGCGCTGCTCGGCACGGCCGTGGCGCAGACCATCGCGGAGGACATCGTCGCCGTCGGCGACGTGCCACCCCACCAGGGTCTCGTCATCGTCCTGTGCGGGCTGGTCGGCGCGATCACGTGGAACCTCATCACGTGGTGGCTGGGCCTGCCGTCGTCGTCGACGCACGCGATCATCGGCGGCCTCGCGGGCGTCGGCCTCGCGTCCGGGATCACGGTGCACTGGGACGCGATCCTCGACAAGGTCGTGCTCCCCATGATCTTCTCGCCGCTGATCGGCTTCGGCCTCGCGTTCGCGCTCATGGTCCTGCTGCTGTGGGTGTTCCGGAACGCGGCGCCCGCCCGGGCGTTCCGCCGGTTCCGGATCGCGCAGACGGCCTCCGCCGCCGCGATGGCGCTGGGCCACGGTCTGCAGGACGCGCAGAAGACGATGGGCGTCATCGTGCTCGCCCTCGTGGCGGGCGGGTTCCAGGACGACAACACGATCCCGCTGTGGGTCAAGCTGTCGGCCGCGACGGCGATCTCGCTCGGCACCTACGCGGGCGGCTGGCGCATCATGCGCACGCTCGGCCGCAAGATCATCGAGCTCGACCCGGCGCGCGGCTTCGTCGCCGAGTCGGTGTCCGCCGTCGTGCTCTACGCCAACGCGTTCATCTTCCACGCGCCCGTCTCGACGACCCACACCATCACCTCGGCGATCATGGGTGTCGGCGCGACCAAGCGCCTGTCCGCGGTGCGCTGGGGCGTCGCCAAGAACATCGGCGCCGCGTGGGTGCTGACGATCCCCGCCGCCGCGCTCGTCGCGGCCGTCGTCTACTGGATCCTCAGCCCCATCCTGCTCTGACCCCAGGCACCGGCGCCGCCGGTCCCCCCCGCACGACGACGGCGCCCCGTCGGAGGCCTCGCGGCCGCCGGCGGGGCGTCGTCGTGCGACCGGACGTCGCCCGCTGGGGGACGCCGGCGCGCGGGTCTCAGTGCAGCGGCGGGGCGACCTTCTCCGCCGCGACGACGCGCGGGCCCTTGGGCGTGCGTGCCACGTGGGCCACGATCATCTCGCCGGGCTCGAGGAACGGGTCGTGCGCGGGCAGGGCGTTCGCGACCGGCCGCCGCGAGTGCTGGCCGAGGACGTCGAGCACCGTGGGCAGCACGGGCCGGTGCGTGCACAGCACCGACGACCGCTCGGCCTCGAGCAGCTCCCGGACCGTCCGCGCGACGCGCGCGGGCGAGCGCTCGTGCTGCGCCTCGGTGAGGTGGTCGATGCTGACCGTGGCGAGCCCGGAGGCGGTCGCGTACGGCGCGATCGTCTGGGCGCAGCGGTCCCACCGGCTCGTGACGATCGTCTCGACGCCGTAGGCCGCGAGCACCGGCACGAGCGCGACCCCTTGGGCGTGGCCCGCGGGCGTGAGCGGGCGGTCCTGCTCGTCGCCGTGCCACGCCGACCGCGCCACGGCCTTGCCGTGGCGCGCGATGACGACGACGTGCGTCGCGAGCCGGCCCTCGTCGCGCTCGCGCACGAGCGCCTCGAGCGGCGCCCGGTCGGCCTGCCGCGTGAGGCGCCGCGCGGCGTCGTCCGTGGAGAGCCACGCGGCGCGATCGATCTCCTGGGGCGACACCGGTGGGACGGGGGCGCGCGCGGCGAGCGCGCCGGCGTCGGACCGGCTCGACGCCCGGCGGGCGGCCCAGTAGTGCACGCGCTTCACGCGGCCCTCGGGCGTGAGGTACTGCAGCCCAGGGAGCGGGACGCCCAGCACGACCGGCTTGCCCGTCTCCTCGGCGACCTCGCGCGCCGCGGCCGCCTGGAACGTCTCGCCCGGGTCGAGCTTGCCCTTGGGCCACGACCAGTCGTCGTAGCGCGGCCGGTGGACGAGGCGCACCTGCAGCTCGTCGTCGCGCACGCGCCACACGAGGGCACCGGCCGACTCGATGACGGGCGCGTGCGACACGTGCGTCGGGCCGAGCGTGTCCACGAGCGGCACGCCGCCGCGGAGCGCGGAGGACGGCACTCCCATCCGCTACCGCCTCCCGACGAGTCGGCGGCGCTGTCGCTGGACGAGGCTGGCCTGGAGGTCGACGAGCGGGGAGCCGTCGGGCGCGGTGTCGGGGCGGTGCCACGTGCCGTCGGCGTCGAGGTGCCACGACGCGGTGCGCTCGGACATCGACGCGTCGAGCAGGTCGAGCAGCTCCATGACCTGGTCGGGGTCGGTGATGCGCACGAGGGCCTCGACGCGGCGGTCGAGGTTGCGGTGCATGAGGTCGGCCGACCCGATGAACACCTCCGGGCCGCTCTCCGGCCCCTCGCCGATGGCGGGGCCGGCGGAGTTGGCGAACGCGTAGATGCGCGAGTGCTCGAGGAAGCGCCCGAGGATCGACCGCACGCGGATGTTCTCGCTCAGCCCGGGCACGCCCGGGCGGACGGCGCAGATGCCGCGCACCACGAGGTCGACCTTCACGCCGGCCTGCGACGCCCGGTAGAGCGCGTCGAGCGTCGTCTCGTCGACGACGGAGTTGACCTTGATCTTGACCCACGCCTCGTGGCCCTCGCGCGCGGCGACCGCCTCGCGGTCGATCCGCTCGACGAGGCCCGAGCGGACGGTGCGGGGCGCGACGAGCAGCCGGTGGAACCGCGACTGCGGCGCGTACCCGGAGAGCTGGTTGAACAGGCGCGTGAGGTCCTGCCCGACGTCGGGGTCGCACGTGAGCAGGCCGTGGTCGGTGTAGAGGCGCGCCGTCTTCGGGTGGTAGTTCCCGGTGCCGACGTGGCAGTAGCGGCGCAGGCCGTCCGACTCCTGGCGCACGACGAGCGAGAGCTTGCAGTGCGTCTTGAGCCCGACGATCCCGTACACGACGTGCACCCCCGCCTGCTCGAGCTTGCGTGCCCACGAGATGTTGGCCTGCTCGTCGAACCGGGCCTTGATCTCGACGAGCGCGAGCACCTGCTTGCCCGCCTCGGCCGCGTCGATGAGCGCGTCGACGATCGGCGAGTCGCCCGACGTCCGGTACAGCGTCTGCTTGATCGCGAGCACCGCCGGGTCGGCCGCCGCCTGCTCGAGGAAGGTCTGCACCGACGTCGAGAACGAGTCGTACGGGTGGTGCAGCAGGACGTCGCGCTCGCGGATCGCGGCGAACACGTCCGTCGGTGACGAGCTCTCCACCTCGGCGAGGAGGCGGTGCGTCGTCGGGACGAACGGCGGGAAGTGCAGGTCGGCGCGGTCGAGGTCGGCGATGACGTTGAGCCCGGTGAGGTCGAGCGGCTCCGGGATCTCGTACACCTCCTCCTCGACGACGCCGAGCTCGCGCACGAGCAGCGCGCGGATGCGCGGGCTGATGCCCGGCGTGAGCTCGAGGCGCACGGGCGGGCCGAACCGGCGGCGCAACAGCTCCTTCTCCATCGCCTGGAGCAGGTTCTCCGCGTCGTCCTCCTCGACCTCGACGTCCTCGTTGCGCGTGACGCGGAACAGGTGGTGCTCGCGCACCTCCATGCCGGGGAAGAGGTGGTCGAGGTGCTGGGCGATGACCTCCTCGATCGGCACGAACGACGTCGGCCCGCGGTCGGGCGACGCCGTCTGCGACGTCGGCGCGCTCGGGCGTCCTCGCGCGTCCACGGCGATGAACCGCGGCAGCAGCGGCGGCACCTTGACGCGCGCGAAGTGCTCCTTGCCGGTCGTCGGGTTCGCCACCACGACCGCGAGGTTGAGCGAGAGCCCCGAGATGTACGGGAACGGGTGCGCCGGGTCGACGGCGAGCGGCGTGAGCACGGGGAAGATCTGCTTGCGGAAGAACTTGTGCAGGCGCTCCTGCTCGCGCGTCTCCAGCTCGTCCCAGTGGACGAGCGTGATGCCCTCGGCGGCGAGCGCCGGCTGGACGTCGTCGGCGAAGACCCGCGCGTGCCGCGCCATGAGCTCGTGCGCGCGCTCGCTGATCGCGTCGAGCACCTGGCGCGGCGACAGTCCGGAGGCGGCCGTGACCGCGATGCCCGTCGCCATGCGGCGCTTGAGGCCGGCGACGCGGACCATGAAGAACTCGTCCAGGTTCGACGCGAAGATCGCGAGGAACCGCACGCGCTCCAGGAGCGGCTGGCTCGGGTCCTCCGCGAGCTCGAGCACGCGCTGGTTGAACGCGAGCCAGCTGAGCTCGCGGTCGGCGAACCGGTCGTCGGGCAGCGGACCGAGGTCGAGCTCCGCACCGACCGGTTCGATCTCGGGTTCCTCGGCGATGTGCTCCGCGATGTGCGCGGCGAGGTCCGGGTCGAGGGTGCGCTGCGTGGACGTGTCGGTCATGGGTTCATGGTGGCACCAGTTGATGAACGGTGCGTGACGCGGGTCACCGTTCGGCCGGTGCGGGGGTCAGCGGGCAGGTCGGGCGTACTGCACGTGCACGGCGCGCCGCACGAACCCCGCCCGCTCGTAGGTCCGCACCGCCGGCACGTTGTCGCCGTCCACGTACAGCACCGCCGTGCGTGCCCCGCGCGCTGCGAGGTGCGCGAGCCCGACGGCGGTCAGCAGCCGCCCGAGCCCCTCGCCCTGGGCGGACGGGACCACCCCGACGACGTAGATCTCGCCCTCGCGCGCGGCGTCCGGCTGGCCCGTCGGGATCTTGGTCCAGACGAACCCGACGAGCTCGGGCACACCGTCGCCGGGCGCCGGGTCGCGCTCGAGGAGCAGGAGACCGGCGGCGTCGAACCAGTCCTCGCGCATCCGCGCGCGCAGGTCGTCGACCGTGAGCCGCCCCTGCTCCGGGTGGTGCGCGAACGCGAGCGCGTTCGCCCGGACCCACGCCGCGTCGTCGTCCCCGGGCACGAACGCGCGCAGCCGCAGACCCGCCGGGACGGCGGGGCGCGGGTGCTCCGCCGGGCCGCCCAGCGGGCGCTCGAGCACGAGCAGCTCGCGCACGACGCCGTACCCCGCCCGCGCGGCGAGGGCCTGCGCCGCGGGCAGGTCGCCGTGGGCCCACACGCGCAGCGGCGGGACGTCCCTGCCGGGGGAGGGCGCGCCGTCCGTCGCGGCCCCGTCCGGGCCGTGCTGGTCCGTGGTGCGCTCGGACGGGCGCGGCTCGACGGCACGGTCCGCGGCGCTGCCCAGGAGGTGGAACCCGAGGCCGTGGCCGCGGTGCGCCGGGCGCACGACGAGCTCCGCGCTCGGCGCGTCGCCGCGCTTGTCCACCTGGGCGTAGCCCGCGAGCTCGCCCCCGCGCCACGTGAGGAGGTGCACGACGTCGTCGGTCGCCTCGCGCAGGTTGAGCAGCGGCTGCTCCGAGAGGGGAGCCACGCCGTCCTCCCGCTCCGCCGCCGCGGCGAGGTCGTGGACCTGCGCGATCTCGACGTCGTCGATGAGCGGCCCGGTGTGCCAGAGGATCGCGGTCTCCACCGGTCCATCTTGCCCCCGGCGCCCGCGCACGACCGAACGCGCGCCGCCGGCGCCCGCGGGACGCCGTCCTCGTGGCGGGAAGGTTCGGAACCGAGTGACGGTTGTCACGTCCGTGAGCGAGCGGCCGTGAGGCGCGGGACCCGGGGGGCCGCGTCGGCCTGCCCGCCCCGCCGACCTCCGGCCGGTCGGACGGCAGCGAGGGGCGGAGAGGCAGGGCGGCATGGGCGCGTGCGCGGTCGAGGAGGCGGCGGAGGCCGCAGCAGGGCGGGTCCCCGTCCCGGTGACGGTCCCGGCCCGGCCGGTCGGGGAACCGACGGAGCCGGCCGTCTGGTCGCGGGACTTCCGGTACTACTTCACCGCGCGCAGCGCGGGGCTGCTCAGCTGGGCGATGCTCCCGGTCGCGGTCTCGGCCGGGCTGCTCGCGTCGGGCTACGGGCTCGCGGTCGCGGGGTACGCGATGGCGTTCCTCGTCGCGCCGTTCGCGGGGCTCGTGCTCTTCGGCGGCGTGCTCGCCGACCGGTTCACCGCCCGCCGGATGATGATCGTCGCCGACCTCGCGAACCTCGCCGCGCACGTGCTCCTCGCGGTGCTGTTCGTGCGGGGGATCGACCACCTCTGGCACCTCTACGCCCTCCTCGCGGTCGCCGGCACGGCCAACGCGCTGTTCCAGCCCGGCGCCGCGTCGACCGTGCCGCTCGTCGCGCGCGACGTCCAGGGGGCCAACGGCGTCCTGCGGACCTCCGAGGCGATCACCGGGCTCGGCGGCCCGGCGCTCGCGGGCGTCCTCGTCGGGTTCGGGTCGACCGGCGGGGTGATGATCCTCTCCGCCGTCGCCTACGCGACGAGCGCGCTGTGCCTGCTCGCGCTCCGGCTCGGCGTCGTGCCGGCGCCCCCGGCGGGCGCGGGCCTGTGGCGCAGCCTGGCCGTCGGGTGGCACGAGTTCCGCTCCCGCACGTGGCTGTGGGGCGTCGTCGTCATCTGGATGGTCTACGCGGTGCTCGCCTGGGGGCCGCAGCTCCCCCTGGCGGCGAGCGTCGTCGTGCCGACGCACGGGGCGACCGCGTTCGGCGTGCTCAACAGCGCGCTCGGGGTCGGGACCGTGGTCGGCGGGCTGCTCGCGATCCGCTACCGGCCGCGGCGGCCGCTCGCCGCGGGCGCCGTGGCGCTCGTGGCCTACCCGCTCTACCCGCTCGGCCTCGTGCTGGGCTGGCCCGTCTGGGCGCTCGCCGTCGCGCAGGTGCTCGTGGGCGTCGGGGTCGGGGTGTGGGGCGTCATGTGGGCGACGAGCGTCCAGACGCAGGTGCCGGGCGACGTGCTCAACCGGGTCCACGCCTACGAGGTCGCGGGGTCGGTCGGGATGTACCCGATCGGGGCCGCGCTGGCCGGTCCCGCCGTCGCCGCGTTCGGGACGGACCGGGTGCTCCTGGTGGGCGCGGTCGTGGGGACGCTCACGGTCGTGGCGCTCCTCGCCGTCCGACCGATCCGCACGCTCCGGCGGGTCCCGGACCTCCTCTGAGCGCGGCCGCACGCGCGGCGGCGCGAAGCCGAGCACGGGGTTGCCCGCCGTCGACCACGGGGTTGTCGTCGTGAAGAGTGCGATGACGACGGCAACCCCGTGTTCGGCACCTCACCTCGGGCCGGGGAAGGTTCTGTCGGGGCGGGTCGTTGTGGTCGGCGTGAGCGAGCGGAACCAGGGGCGAGAGACGGCGGCACCGGGCACGGCGGGCGCGGACCTGCTCGGCCCGGGCGGGGCTGTGCACGACGTCGTGGTCGTCGGTGCGGGCCAGGCCGGGCTGTCGGCGGCGTACCACCTGCGGCGCGCCGGGCTCGACCCGCTCGTGCTCGACGGCGGTCGCGGCCCGGGCGGCGCGTGGCAGGACCGCTGGGACTCGCTGACCATGGCCGAGACGCACGCGGTGCACGACCTCCCGGGCGTCCCGCTCCCGGCCGGCGACCCCGGCGAGCGCGCCAACGTCGCCGTCCCGCGCTACTACGCCGCGTACGAGCGGGAGAACGACCTGCGCGTGGTGCGGCCCGTCACGGTGCACGACGTGCGCGACGACCCCGACGACCCCGCGCTCCTGCTGGTCCGCGCCACGGTCGGCGCCGGGCCGGACGCGCGCGACGTCGTCGTCCGCACGCGCACGCTCGTCAACGCGACCGGCACGTGGACCCGCCCGTTCTGGCCGCGCTACCCCGGGATGGAGACGTTCCGCGGGCGCCAGCTCCACACGCACGACTTCCGCGCCGCCGAGGACTTCGCGGGGCAGCACGTGGTGGTCGTCGGCGGCGGGGCGTCCGCGACGCAGCTCCTGCTCCAGATCGCGCCGCACGCGTCGGGCACGACGTGGGTGACGCGCCGCGAGCCGGTGTGGGTCGAGGAGGAGTTCTCGCCCGAGCTGGGCCGGGCCGCCGTCGCGCGCGTCGCGGAGCGCACGGCCGCGGGGCTGCCGCCCGGGAGCGTCGTCTCGGTCACGGGCCTGCCGCTCACGCCCCGCTACCGCGCGGGGATCGCGAGCGGGGTGCTGCGGCGTCGGCCGATGTTCGAACGCGTCACGGCGACCGGCGTCGAGTGGGCACCCGGCGCGAACGACGACGGGCTCCTGCACCAGCCCGCCGACGTCCTCCTCTGGGCCACCGGGTTCCGGGCCGCGCTCGACCACCTCGCACCCCTCGGCCTGCGCGCGCCCGGCGGCGGGATCGTGCTCGACGGCACGACCGCGGCGAGCGACCCGCGCGTCCAGCTCGTCGGCTACGGGCCGAGCGCCTCGACGATCGGGGCCAACCGGGCGGGACGCGAGGCGGCGCGCGGCGTGCTGCGGGCGCTCGGCCGACAGCCCGGTCGCAGCCCTGCGGCAGGATCTCGGCGGCCGGTGGCGGTGTGAGGGCTCGTCAGCGCCCGCCGCGGAGCCCTAGCGTGCACCCGTGAGCACCGAGTCCTCCCCGGCCCCCGACCCGCACCCCGCCCGCGGGCCCGCCCCGACCGCCGTCGACGCGCCCGCCCTCCCGACGCAGCGCCGCACCCTGACGACCCTCGCCGCGACCCAGGTGCTGTCCGGCGTCGGGGTCGCGAGCGGCATCGCCGTCGCACCGCTCGTGGCGTCGGCGCTGTCCGGGTCCGACGCCATCGCGGGGCTCACCTCGACCTCGGGCGTCGTCGGCGCGGCGCTCGTCGCGCTGCCGCTCGCCCAGGTCGCGGGCCGGCGCGGCCGGCGGCCGTCGCTCCTGCTCGGCTTCGGCCTCGCGACGGGCGGCGCGGTGCTCGCGACGGTCGCCGTCCTGCTGGGCTCGTGGCCGCTGCTCGTCGTGGCGATGCTGCTGTTCGGCTCCGGCACGGCTGCCGGTCTCGCCTCCCGCTTCGCCGCGACGGACCTCGCGACGCCGCAGCGCCGGGCCCGCGACCTGTCCGTCGTGGTCTGGGCGACGACCGTCGGGTCCGTCGTCGGGCCGACGCTCGCGGGCGTCGCCGACCGGGTCGCCGGGCCCGCCCTGCGCCTCGGGGACGCGCACGCCGAGCACGGGAGCGCTGCGGGGAGCACCGCCCCGAGCGCGGCCCCGTTCGTGCTCGCGACGCTCGCGTTCGCCCTCGCGGCGACCGTCGTCGCGGTGTGGCTGCGCCCGGACCCGCTGCTCGCGTCGCGCGCACCGTCGGGGGCGGGTGCGGCGGGGTCCGTCGCGGAGGGGTCCGGCGCGGCGGTATCTGGTGCGGCTGGCTCCGGTGCGGCCGGTGGCGACGGGGGTGCGCCGGGTGCGGGCGGTGCGCCGGGCCCGGCGTCGTGGCGCGACGGCCTGCGCGCCGGCTGGGCCGTCGTCGCGGCCAGCCCGACGGCGCGCCTCGCGCTCGGCGCGATCGTGCTGAGCCACCTCGTCATGGTCGGTCTCATGTCCATGACCCCGGTCCACATGAACCACGGTGGCGCGACGCTCCAGGTCGTGGGGCTCGTGATCAGCGCCCACATCGCGGGCATGTACGCGCTGAGCCCCGTCGTCGGGTGGCTCGCGGACCGGCTCGGGCACGCGCGCGTGCTGTACGCCGGGGGCGCGCTGCTCCTCGCGGCGGCGGTCGTCGTGGCGGGCGCGCCGGGCGAGGACTCCGCGCGCCTCACGGTCGGCCTGGTGCTGCTGGGGCTCGGGTGGTCGTGCGGGCTCGTCGCCGGGTCGGCGCTGCTCGTCGACGCGACGCCCGGGCCGTCGCGCACCGCCGTGCAGGGCCTGTCGGACCTCGCGATGAACACGGGCGGCGCCGTCGGCGGCATCCTCGCCGGGGCGATCATCGGGTTCTCGTCCTACGGCGCGCTCGCGTGGGGAGCGGCGGCGCTCGTCGTCGTGTGCGCGGTCGTGGCGGCCCCGCTCGCGCGGCGGGCCGCGCTCCGCTGACGACCGCCGCCGAGATCGGCACCCTGAGGTGGGATCGGCGGTCGCGACTGCCGATCCGGTCTCCCGGTGCCGATCTCGCGGGTGCGCGGCCGCGGGATGTGTCAGGCGAGCACGGCCGGGAGCGCCGTGCGCTCGTCCCGGCGGACGGCGCCGACCTGCGCCGGGGTGAGGAACAGCGCCCGGGAGAGGTCGGTGCCGCGGGCGTCGGCGCCCCGCAGGTCGGCGCCGAGCAGGTCGACGGCGTCGAGCCGGGCCCCGCGCAGGTCGGCACCGAGGAGCAGCGCGCCCCGCAGGTCCGACGCCGTGAGGTCCAGCCCGCGGAGGTCCGCGCCGACGAGGTCCGCCCCCGGCCGCAGCCGACGACGCACACCCGCGCTCGGAGCCCGGAGTGCCGTCGGGGCGTCGGACCGGGCGGTGCCGTGCGGCGACGCGGCGCCGCGGCGGCCGTCCCGGTGCCGCCCGTCGCGTGCCTGTCGACCGTCGCGCGCCGCGTCGCGCACGAGCGCGCTCGCCCGGTCGACCAGCGGGCCGACGGCGCGACGGACGGCGCCGACGTCGAGCGCGAGCAGGTCCGCCGCGGCGAGGTCGGCCAGGGGTGCGGTGCGGTCGAGCGCCTGCCGGGCGTCGTCGTGCGCGGCGGCGGCCGCGGGGAGCGCGAGCACCTCCGCGAGGTACCAGAGCAGCTCCTGGAGCTGCGTGACGACGGGCAGGGCGGCGAACGCGTCGCGCGCGGCGGCGGGGTCGTCGCGCCAGGTCGCGCCGTCGTGCGCCGCCCGGACGGCGGCCGTCACGCGCTGGCCCGCGCCCAGGCAGTCGTAGGCGACGCAGCCGGGGAAGCCGGACTCGGGCAGCCGGGCGTGGATGCCGCAGCCGAAGTCCGTGCGCAGGTTCGGGCAGGGCGTGCCGGCGGGCTTGTCGATCGCGAAGTCGGCGGACCGCACGAGGTGCAGGCCCACGCAGCACAGGCCCGTGCAGCGGGAGCAGTCGCTGCGCAGGTCGAGCTGCTCGACGAGGAGGGCGCGGCCGTCGGCCGCGGGGACGCGGGGCACGCCTCGACGCTACGCCGTCGCGGGGATGCCGGGCACGGGCATATCGCCGTGCGCAGCGGCCGGGCGGTCGGCGCACGAGAACGGGGCCGGTGCCGTCATCGCGCGGACGACGGCACCGACCCCGTGGTCGGCGAGCGGCGCGTCAGTCGTCCGACGACGACGGCTTCTGCAGGCCCGCCGAGATGAGCTCCATCACGGACGAGTCCGCGAGGGTCGTGGCGTCGCCCACCGTCCGGTTCTCCGCGACGTCCCGCAGGAGGCGGCGCATGATCTTGCCGGACCGCGTCTTCGGGAGCTCGGGCACCACGAGGATGCGCTTCGGCTTGGCGATCGGGCCGATCTCCTTCGCGACGTGGTTGCGCAGCTCGGTCTGCACGGCCGCCGCGCCGTCGGCGTCGGACGCCCGGCCGGCGTGCTCGCCGCGCAGGATGACGAACGCGACGACGGCCTGGCCCGTGAGGTCGTCGCTCGCGCCGACGACCGCGGCCTCCGCGACGATCTCGTGCGAGACGAGCGCCGACTCGATCTCCGTGGTGGACAGGCGGTGGCCCGAGACGTTCATGACGTCGTCGACCCGGCCGAGCAGCCAGATGTCGCCGTCCTCGTCCTTCTTGGCGCCGTCGCCCGCGAAGTAGATGCCCGGGAAGCGCGACCAGTACGTGTCCTTGAAGCGCTCGAGGTCGCCCCAGATGCCGCGCAGCATCGACGGCCACGGCTCGGACAGCACGAGGTACCCGCCGCCCCCGTTCGGCACGGAGCGCGCCTCGTCGTCGACGACGTCCGCCACGATGCCCGGCAGCGGCACCTGGGCGGAGCCCGGCTTGGCCGCCGTGACGCCCGGCAGCGGCGAGATCATGATCGCGCCCGTCTCCGTCTGCCACCACGTGTCGACGATGGGCGTGCGGTCGCCGCCGATGACGCGGCGGTACCACATCCAGGCCTCGGGGTTGATGGGCTCGCCCACCGACCCGAGCACGCGCAGCGACGACAGGTCGAACTTCGCCGGGATCTCCTCGCCCCACTTCATGCACGCGCGGATCGCCGTCGGCGCGGTGTAGAGGATCGAGACCTTGTACTTCTCGACGATCTCCCACCAGCGGCCCTGGTGCGGCGAGTCCGGGGTGCCCTCGTAGATCACCTGCGTCGCGCCGTTGAGCAGCGGGCCGTAGACGACGTACGAGTGGCCCGTGACCCAGCCGATGTCGGCGGTGCACCAGTAGACGTCGGTGTCGGCCTTGAGGTCGAACACGTTGCGGTGCGTGTACGCGGCCTGCGTGAGGTAGCCGCCCGTGGTGTGGAGGATGCCCTTGGGCTTCCCCGTGGTGCCGGACGTGTAGAGGATGAACAGCGGGTGCTCCGCCTCGACCCACACCGGCGTGTGCGTCGTGTCGGCGGCCTCGAGCGCGTCGTGCCACCACACGTCGCGGCCCTCGGTCCACGCGGTGTCCTGGCCGGTGCGGCGCACGACGAGGACGTGCTCGACCGTCGTCGGCTCGGCGCCCTCCTTCGGCGCGAGCGCCTCGTCGACCGCGGGCTTGAGCGCGGAGGCCGCGCCGCGGCGGTAGCCGCCGTCGGCCGTGATGACGAGCTTCGCCTCGGCGTCGGCGATGCGGCTGCGCAGCGCGTCGGCGGAGAACCCGCCGAACACGACCGAGTGCGGGGCGCCGATGCGCGCGCACGCGAGCATCGCCACGACGGCCTCGACGACCATCGGCAGGTAGATGACGACGCGGTCGCCGGTCTCGACGCCGAGGGCCGCAAGCGCGTTGGCCGCGCGCGAGACGTCGCGCTGCAGCTCGGCGTACGTGACGGTGCGCGTGTCGCCCGGCTCGCCCTCGAAGTGGATCGCGACCCGGTCGCCCAGACCCGCCTCGACGTGGCGGTCCACCGCGTTGTACGCGGCGTTGAGCGTGCCGTCGGCGAACCAGCGCGCGACGGGCGCCTGCGACCAGTCGAGGGTCTCGGTGAACGGGGTCTGCCACGTGACGAGGTCGTTCGCCTGCCGCGCCCAGAACGCGAGCCGGTCGGCCCGCGCCTCCTCGTACAGCTCGGGCTGCGCGTTCGCCTGCGCGGCGAACTCGGGGCTCGGGGGGAAGCTCCGGGTCTCGTGGAGGAGGTTCTCCAGGCTGGACGTGGTAGCCGCTGCTGCGGCCTCGGGCTCGTTCTCTGGCACGCTGACCTCCGGTGCGCATCGACTCTGGTGCGGTCCCGCCGACCGCGGCGGCCGCCCGGGGGCGGCGTGACGGTACGACGGTACGACGGGGCGGACGGCCGCACGACCGGGGCCCCGACCTGGCGAGTGTAGACCTCCTGCGGTGAGCGCGGTCACATCCGTCCGGGATTCGGCGAGAGTGCTCGCAAAGGAGCGGGCGAGCGCCCCGGACGGCGGGGGAGCGCGCCGTCGGGCGACCCGCCGGGCACCCCGGCGCGCTGTTGCCGCGCACGGGGTGGTGACCCACCATGGGCTCACGTTCCTCGCGGAGCGTGCGGCCTCACGGCGAGGCACAGGGGGCGGGTTGGCGTACGCGGCGGTGCGGGGCGCGCGGTCGCGCCCTGCCGCGCCCGCACGCCGGGACGACGGTGTCGACGTCGCGTCCCGGGACCGCGTGCTCGCCGTCGCCGTGGCCGCCGGGCTGCGCGCCGTCGGCCGCTGCGGGGCGCGCACGGTCCCCGAGGACGCCCTCCGGCCGGGGTCCGGCGGCCGCCGCGGGCTCGTGCTCGTGGCCGACGACGCCGGGTCCCTCCCCGGCCCGCCGCTGCTCGCGGTCCTGCGGCGCCCGGGCCCGGTCGTGGTCGTGGGCGGCGCGGTGGCGGCGGACCGGCTGCTCGTCGCCGCGCGCGCCGGCGCGCTGGTCGTCGCCGCGGAGCGGCCGTTCGGCGACCAGGTGCGGACTGTCGCCCGCATGCTCGCGGGGGACGTGCGCGCGGGCGACGCGCTGCTGGTGGACCAGCTCGTGGGGGTCGTGCGCGACCGCCGGGCGGTGGCGTCGCTCACGGGACGGGAGACCGAGGTGCTGGAGCACCTCGCGGGCGGACGGTCGGTGGCCGAGATCGCGGCTGCCCTCGTGCTGTCGGTCGCGACCGTGCGCGCCCACGTCCGCTCGATCCTCGGCAAGCTCGGCGTCTCGTCGCAGCTCGCGGCCTCCGCCGCCCTGGCGCGGGCACGGGGCGGCCGTCCCGTCCGCGGATAGTCAGAACTGACGATGTGGGGCGGTCGGCGCCCGGCGGATCCTGGCGACGGACCCGGACGAAGGCACCGGGCCGACGGCGGGGCGACGCAGCCCCGCCGACGCACGAGAGGGGGCACGACATGCTGGTGGTCTGCACACAGGACGACGACATCCGCGAGGCCGTCGAGGAGCACGGTTCCGGGGCGGACGCGTGGGGCGAGGTGGTCCTGCTTCCGAAGGGCTCACGGGCCGCGGCGGAACGGGCGCTCGTCGCGGCGCTCGCGACGGCGCGGGGCCCGGTCTGCCTGTCCGCGCACGGCAACGACGAGGAGATCGGCGACGAGGGGAACGGCGCCGACGACTGGGGGTGGAACCGGCGGCAGGTCGCACGGCTCCTCGCCCGGGCGTCCGGGCCGGTCGGCCCGGTGCTCGTGCACGCGTGCGCCGAGAACGTCTCCAACTTCTCGGCGGGGCTCGCCCTCGCGCTCGAGGAGGAGCGGGCGCTCGAGGGCGTCTGGGTCTACGGCTACAACCGGCCCGTCCCGGCGGACGCCCGCTACCCGCGGCCGGACGCGCTGAGCAGGCAGGTCGACCTGCAGGGCACGCAGGTCGTCTTCTGACCTCGCGCCACGGGGGCGGGGCGGTCGCCGCGCTCCGACACCGCACCACACGTCATCGGAGGAAGTCATGTCGCTCGTGAGAGACATCGTCAAGCAGTTCGACAACAGCGACGAGCTCGCGCAGACGCAGCGCGAGGTCGTGGAGTCGCTCGCCCGGCTCGGCGAGACGAAGGCCGAGCTGTTCGAGGCGAAGATCCAGGAGTCGCTCCGCGGGGCCGGGGGCACGAACTCGACCGTGCCCATCACGTCCATCCTCGCGTCCAAGAAGGAGGTGCACGCCTTCACGTCCACGTCGACTGAGCACCTCGCCGACACCGTGAAGTCGTCGCTCAAGTCGTTCGTCTCGGGGACGGCGGACAGCATCATCGACGGGGTGGGCGGCCTCATCTCCGAGGCCCTCACCGTGTTCCTCGGCGGCGCGTCGGCGTCGACCGGCACGATGGAGGAGTACTACGTCGTGACCGAGGGCCTGTCCATCGTCCGGGTCGACCTCAAGGCGTGGTACCTCAACGTCTCGGCCCGCGGCATCTACGAGAAGATGGAGCGCATCAGCGCGTTCGTCGCGGTCAAGTCCACGGTGGACCTGACGAAGATCGACTTCAACACGTTCCTGTACCTCTACCAGAACCAGCTGACCGCGGCTCACCTCGACAAGAACCAGGTCAAGCAGGCGCTGCAGGAGGCGAAGGAGATCTACCAGGAGTTCAACGGGGCCGGCCTGCGCACGCAGGCGGTGCACCACATCACCCGGGCCCCGGGCAGCACGGCGCCGCGCTCGTCCTGACGCGGGGACGACGGCGGGTGCGGCGCCCCCCGGGACGCCGCACCCGCCGTCGGGCGTGCGCCGACCGCCGCCGTGCGTGCCGTCAGCGCGCCCGGCGCTGGCGCACGGCCTCGTACAGCACGACCGTCGTCGCGCTCGCGGCGTTGAGCGAGCTCGCCGAGCCGAGCATGGGGATGCTCACCATGACGTCGCACGCCTCGCGCCAGCCCGCGCTGAGCCCGGTGGTCTCGTTGCCCGTGACGACGAGCGTCGGTCCGGTGAGGTCGTGGTCGGCGAGCTCGACGTCGCCGTGCTCGTCGGTCCCGAGCAGGGTCAGCGGGACCCCGGAGGAGCGCTGCGCGGCGACCCAGTCGAGGACGTCGCGCCCCGCGGGGACGCGGACGGTCGGGACGGAGAAGATCGAGCCGGTGCTCGCGCGCACGGCGCGCGGGTCGTACGGGTCGGCCGCGTGCCCGGCGACGACGAGCCCGCTCCCGCCGAACGCGTCGAGCGACCGCGCGACGGTCCCCACGTTGCCCGGGCTCGTGGGTCGGTCGAGCACGACGCCGAGGAAGTCGGCGTCCACGGTGCCGCCGCCGATCCGGCCCAGGTCGTCGGGCGGCGTCGCGACGACGGCGAGGAGCTCGGGCGTCTCGTCCTCCTTGCCGCCGAGCTCGCGCAGGAGCGCGGACGACACGGCGAACCGCTGCGCGCGGATCCGGTCGAGCATCGCGTGGGCCCACGACGACAGCGACCGGTCGGCGTCGACGAGCCACGTCCGCACGGTCCACCCGGACTCGACGGCGAGCGTGATGGGCCGGACCCCCTGGACGACCATCTCGCCCGCCCGGTGCCGCTTCGTGCGGTTGGTGAGCAGGGCCTCCCACTGCTGGAACGCCGCGTTGCGGGTCGTGACGCGCTGCACGCTCAGGCCTCCGGGGCAGTGGTCGGGGCGGACGTCGTGGTCGCGACGCGCGGGAGGCCGCCGGTCAGCGCGGGAGGCTCGGCGACGCCGTCCTCGCGCGCGGCGCGCTCGACCGCCGCGGCGACGAGCGTCGTCACCTCCGGGTTGAACACGCTCGGGATGATGTAGGTCGGGTTGAGCTGGTCCTCGTGGATCGCGGACGCGAGCGCGCGGGCGGCGGCGAGCAGCATCGCGTCGGTGATCCGGTGCGACCGCGCGTCGAGCAGGCCGCGGAACACGCCCGGGAACGCGAGCACGTTGTTGATCTGGTTCGCGAAGTCGGAGCGCCCGGTGCCGACGATGGCCGCGTGCTCCGCCGCCTCGACCGGGTCGACCTCGGGCCGCGGGTTCGCCATCGCGAAGACGATGGCGTCGGGGGCCATGCGCGCGACGTCGTCGCCCGTCAGGACGTCGGGGGCGGAGACGCCGATGAACACGTCCGCGTCGACGACGGCCTCGCGCAGCGTGCCGGTGACGCGCCGCGGGTTCGTGTTGACCGCGGTCCACGCGAGGGACGGGGACAGGCCCGGGCGGCCCGGGTGCACCACGCCCTCGATGTCCGCGACGACGACGTCGTGCGCGCCCGCCGCGAGGAGCAGCTTGAGCACCGCGGTCCCGGCCGCACCCGCGCCCGAGAGGACGATGCGCACGTCGGGCAGCTGCTTGCCCACGACCTTGAGCGCGTTGGTCAGCGCGGCGAGCGCCACGATGGCCGTGCCGTGCTGGTCGTCGTGGAACACGGGGATGTCGAGCTCGGCCCGCAGCCGCGCCTCGATCTCGAAGCACCGGGGGGCCGAGATGTCCTCGAGGTTGATGCCCGCGAACACGGGCGCGATCGCCTTGACCGTCCGCACGATCTCGTCGACGTCGGTCGTGTCGAGCGCGATGGGGAACGCGTCGATGTCCGCGAACCGCTTGAACAGGGCCGCCTTGCCCTCCATGACGGGCAGTGACGCGAGCGGGCCGATGTCGCCCAGCCCGAGCACGGCCGACCCGTCGGTGACCACCGCGATGGTGTTGCGCTTGATCGTCAGGCGGCGGGCGTCGTCGGGCTTGGCGGCGATGGCCTCGCACACGCGCGCGACGCCGGGCGTGTAGATCATCGACAGGTCGTCGCGGTTGCGGATCGGCACCTTCGACTCGATCTTCAGCTTGCCGCCCAGGTGCAGCAGGAACGTGCGGTCGGAGACGCGGTCCACGACGACGCCCGGGAGCGCGCGCAGCGCCTCGACGATCTGCCCGGCATGCTCCTCGCCGCGCGTCGCGACGGTGACGTCGACGGTGATGCGCTCGTGGCCCGACGCCGTCACGTCCAGGGCGGTGACGATGCCCCCGGTGTGCTCGATCGCCGTCGTCAGCTCGCTCACGGCGGTGGGGCGGGCCTCGACCTGGAGGCGGGCGGTGATGGAGGAGGAGACACTCGGCGCTGACGTCATGGGCCCCAGTATCGCCCGGCCGGCGGGCCGCGACGCGGGAACGGGGCGCGTGAGGCCGGACACGACGACGGCGCCCTCGCGGACGCCGTGGTCGCCAGCGGCGACGGTGAACAGGCGCGCTCGCTCCAAGTCGCTGCAACGGGTCGGGGGCCGTCGTGGCCTGGTCCGCCCCGGTCAGCGCGTCCTTCGGTGGACTGCCCTGCGCGTGGGTACCGCCGCGGTGCTGTTGTCCTTCCATCACAGCCCGCCGGGGCGGCGGGCGCAAGCGCTCCGGGGGTTCTTCCACACCGTGTTCTACCAGGGTTCGAACACGCCGGTGCGGTTGGTCCGGGAGGTCCGGATCGGGCCCTTCGGCGGTCGTCCGCGGGGGCCGGACGGGCGGGTCAGCCGCGCGGGCAGCGACGCTGAAGAGGGTCAGCCGCGCGAGCGGCGGCGCCACGCGCGCCAGACGAGCCACCCGACGACGCCGAGCCCGACGAGGCCCGCGGCGGCGAGCACCGGCGTCGGCGCGGCGAGCTGGGAGCGCAGGGCGACGGGCCGCGAGAACGTCAGCGCGCCCCACCCGTGCTCGGCGGCGAGACGACGCAGCGTCCGGTCGGGGTTGACGACGAACGCGTGGCCGACGGCGCCCAGCATCGGCGCGTCGGTCACGGAGTCCGAGTACGCGTAGCTCGCCGCCAGGTCGTAGCCCTCGCGCTCCGCGAGCTCGCGCAGGGCGACGGCCTTGTTCTCGCCGTACGCGTAGAAGTCGATCGCGCCGGTGTAGCGCCCGCCCTCGACGGCCATCCGGGACGAGATGGCGTGGTCGGCCCCGAGCACCGCGGCGATGGGCTCCACCACCTCGCTCCCCGAGGCGGAGACGATGACGACGTCGTGCCCGTGCTCGTGGTGCGACTCGATGAGCTCGACCGCCTCCGCGTACACGACCGGGTCGATGTGCTCGTGGAGCGTCTCCTCGACGATGCGAGAGACGGTCGCGACGTCCCAGCCGGTCACGAGGTTCGACAGGTGCGCGCGCATGCGCTCCGTCTGGTCCGCGTCGGCCCCGCCCACCATGAACAGGAAGTGCGCGTACGCGCTGCGCAGCACGTCCCCGCGGTTGATGAGCCCACCCGCGAAGAACGGCCGCGAGAACGCCGCGGCCGACGACGTCGCGATGATCGTCTTGTCCAGGTCGAAGAACGCGGCGACCCGGCCGGCGCGCGGCGGGTCCGTCGGGTCCGGGAGCGGGGTCACGGTCGCGAGCCTAGCGGCGGAACGTGGCCGTCCCCAGGAGCGCTCGCCGACCGGCCCGTCCCCAGGGCGGGTCGGGGGCCGACGGCGGCCCTCGCCCAGAGGGCACGGTGGTCCCCGGTCGACGGAGGGCGGGGGAGCGCGATGGACGGAGCGGTCGTGGCGGTGGTCGGTGCGCGCGGCGGGGCGGGGGCGAGCGTCGTCGCCGCGTCGTTGGCCCGGGCGGTCGCGCGGCGGCGCGCGCCGACGTGCCTGGTCGACCTCTCCCTCGTGGGCGGGGGCCTCGACGTCCTGCTCGGTGTCGAGCAGGACCCGGGCGTGCGCTGGCCGGACCTCGCCGACGCGCGGGGCCGGCTCGACGGCGACGACCTCCTTGCGCGCCTGCCCCGCTGGGGCACCGTGCCGGTCGTCAGCACCGAGCGCGGCGGAGGCCCGGAGCAGGCGGCGCTCGCCGACGTCGTCGCCGCGCTCGCCGAGGCCACGGCGGCGAGGTCCGGGGTGCTCGTGCTCGACGCCGACCGCGCGGCCCTCGGGGTGGGTGCGGCCGGGGCGTCGCTGCTCGAGGCGTGCGACGAGGTGCTCCTCGTGACCCCGCTCGACGTCGCCGGGGTCGCGGGCGCCGCTGCGGTGCGCGACCGTCTGCCGGGCCGGGCCGCCCTCGTCGCGCGCGGCCCCGCACCCGGTCGGCTCTCGCCGCCCGAGGTGGCCGCCGCCGTCGGGCTCGACGTCGCCGCCACCGCCGGGTGGGACCGTGCGCTCGCCGGCGCGGTCGAGCGGGGGCACGGACCGTGCGTCGGGCGCGGGCCGGTCGTCCGGGCCGGTCGCGAGCTCGCCGCGCGCTACCTCGGGCCCGCCCGGTGAGCGCGCGGGAGGCGCGTGCACCGCGCGGCGGGCGTGGTCGTGACGGGGGTGCCACGGACGCGGCGCAGCGCCGTGGGGAGGTGCCGCCGCGTGCCGAGCGCGGCCGGGTCGCCCTGCTCGACGGGGTCCGGGACCGCCTCGTGCGGTCGGGCGACGAGCCGGGCGGCGCCACCGAGGCGCTCGGCGACGCGGCCGTCGCGGACGCGCTGCGGGCGTCGGGCCGGGTGCTCGGCACGACCGCGCTGCGCGAGCTGACCCGGACCGCCCACGCGGAGATCTTCGGGGCCGGGCCGCTCCAGCGGTACCTCGACGAGCCCGGCGTGACGGACGTGCTCGTCAACGGGCCCGACGACGTGTGGGTCGACCGCGGCGCCGGGCTCGAACGGGTCGAGGTCGCGCTCGGCGGCCCCGAGGCCGTGCGGGCGCTCGCGGTGCGCCTCGCCGCGGCGGGCGGGCAGCGGCTCGACGACGCGTCGCCCGTCGTCGACGCCCGCCTTCCGGACGGGACCCGGTTGCACGCCGTCGTCGCGCCCGTGTGCGCGACGGGGGCCGTCGTCTCGCTGCGCGTCCTGCGGACCCGGACGTTCCGGCTCGACGACCTCGTGGCGGGCGGCACCGTCCCGCACGCGTGGGAGCCGGTGCTGCGCGGCCTCGTCGCGCGGCGCGCGAACGTCCTCGTCTCCGGCGGCACCGGCACCGGCAAGACGACGCTCCTCGCCGCCCTCCTCGCGCTCGTCCCGCCCGACGAGCGGGTCGTCTGCGTCGAGGAGGCGCGCGAGCTCGACCCGGACCACCCCCACGTCGTCCCGCTCACCGCGAGGCGTCCCAACGTCGAGGGCGCGGGCGGCGTGGACCTCGCCGACCTCGTGCGCGCCGCGCTGCGCATGCGGCCCGACCGCATCGTGCTCGGCGAGTGCCGCGGGCCGGAGGTCCGCGAGGTGCTCATGGCGCTCAACACGGGCCACGACGGCGGCCTCGCGACGATCCACGCCAACGACGTCGGGGTGGTCCCCGCCCGGCTGGAGGCGCTCGCGGCGCTCGCCGGGATGGACCGGGCCGCCGTCGCCGCGCAGGCCGCGGGCGGGCTCGACGTCGTGCTGCACCTGCGCCGCGTCCGCACGGCGGGCACGACCCGGCGCGTCCTCGCGCAGCTCGGCGTCGTGCGGCAGGACGAGCGCGGCGCCCTGCGCGTGGACGTCGCGGGGTCGTGGGACGGGACCGTCGTGCCGCCGGGCGCTGGGTCGCCGCGCGGCGGGTCGCCGGGCCTTGGGTCGACGGCAGGCGGGTCGCCGGGAGGCGGGTCGCCGGGCGGCGGGTCGCCGGGCGCGGCGGGGCCGGTCGCGGGACCGGCGTGGGACGAGCTCGTGGGGCGGTGGTCCGCATGACGCGATGGCGTGCCGGGGGCCTCGGCATCGGTGCGGCGCGGACGGTGCGCGGTAGGGGAGTACGCGCATGACGGTCGTCGTGGGTCTCCTCGTCGGTGCCGCGGTCTGGTGCGCCACGGCCCGGGGCGGCCGGTCGGCGCGCCAGGTCGTCGGACGGTCGGCGTCGCGGTCCGTGCGGTGGCCGGTCCTGCGCCGCCCCTCCCGACCCCAGGCGGTACCCGAGCTCGTGCGCGTCGTCGTGACGCAGGTCGGGGCGCTCCTGCGGTCCGGAGCCGCGCCGGGCGTCGCGTGGGGTCGTGCGGTCGGCGTCCGGGTCGACGGCGGGGGTGTCCCGCGGGTCGCGGACCTCGCGCCGCACGTCGGCGGCCCGGCGACGGCGCGTGCCCTCGTCGTGGCGTGCCGGCTGGCCGCGGAGCTCGGTGCGCCGCTCGCGACCGTGCTCGACGAGGTCGCCGCGTCCGTGGCCGCGGACGCCGAGGCGCGGGCCGAGCGGGAGGCGGCGCTCGCCGGACCGCGCGCGACCGCCCGCGTGCTGCTCTGGCTCCCTGTCGTCGGGGTCCTGCTCGGCTACGTGCTGGGCGCCGACCCGCTCGGCACGGCGACCGACGGCGGCCTCGGGACGGCAGGCGTGCTCCTCGGGGTCCTGCTGCTCGTCGCGGGCCGCACGTGGTCAGCTCGGCTCGTCGAGCGGGCGCGCACCGCGGGGGACGACCGGTGACCGCCCGGGGTGTGGCGCGGCCCGCCCGGGGAGGAGGTAGCCGATGACCCTCGTCCTCGTGGCGCTCTGCGTCCTGGCGGGCGTGGCGCCGTGGTGGTCCGCGCGCACGGAGGCCGGACGGCGCGCCGTCGCCGTCGGGCGGGCAGCGCCCGAGCCCGACGATCCCGCCGACGGCCCGGGCGGCCGACGGCGCCGGGGCGACGACCGCGAACCCTGCATCGAGACCGGGGTGCTCCTCGAGCTGCTCGCGGCCGCCGTCGGGTCGGGTGCGGCGATCCCGCGAGCGCTCGACGTCGTCGGGTCGTGCGTCGGGGGCCGCGACGGTGCGGGGTTGCGCGCCGCCGGCGCGGCGCTCCTCCTCGGGGCGTCGTGGGATGGCGCCTGGGCGGGTGCACCGCCGCGGCTCGGGGTCGTGCAGCGCGCGTTGCGGCCCGCGTGGCTGCACGGCGCTGCTCCGGCGTCGTCGCTGCGGGCGGCGGCCGGGGCGTCGCGCCAGGACCGGACCGGAGCGGCCAAGGCTGCCGCGGCGCGGCTCGCCGTGCACCTCGTGCTCCCGCTCGGTGCCTGCTTCCTGCCCGCGTTCGTGCTCGTCGGGCTGCTGCCCGTCCTCGTCTCCCTCGGGGCGGGTCTGCTCTCCGGATAGGCGTCGGAGGTCCGGAGGCAGAGGCGGGCGTCGGTGTTGTCTTCGGGCCGGGGCCGGGGCCGGGGCCGGTGTCGAGTCGGGTCGCTACGGTGGCCGCATGGACCCGTCCCCTGTCTCCGATGTGCCTGCTGCGCTCCGGGACGACGCCTGGCGGGACGTCGGGAGCGGCGAGTCCTCGGCCCGCGTGCTCGTCAGCGCGGACGGCGCACGGCACGCCAAGGTCGTGGGCCCGGACCAGGCGGCCGACCTGGCGGACGAGCGGGACCGAGCGCTCTGGGCGGCTGCCCACGGGATCGCCGTCCCCGAGGTGCTGGCGTGGGAGGACACCGGGGAGCAGGCCGTCCTCGTGACGCGCACGGTGCCGGGCGTGCCCGCCGACACGGTCCGCCCCGACGAGGTCGACCGCGCCTGGACGAGCGTCCTCGCGGCGGCGCGGACCCTCCACGACCTCCCCGTGGTCGACTGCCCGTTCGACCGGAGCCTCGACGCCATGGTCGCCCTCGCCCGCGACGTGGTCGACGGCGGCCGCGTGCACCCGGAGTTCCTGCGGCCGGAGCAGGAGACCCGGGACCCCGCGGACCTCCTCGCGGAGCTCATCGCCGAGCTGCCGTGGCGGCAGGAGCAGCAGGCGACGGACCTCGTGGTCTGCCACGGCGACCTGTGCCTGCCCAACGTCCTGCTCGACCCCGAGACGCTGGAGCTCCGCGGGTTCGTCGACGTCGGGCGGCTCGGGGTCGCCGACCGGCACGCGGACCTCTCCCTCCTCCTGGCGAACGCCCAGGACACCTGGCCGGAGCACGCGCGTGCCCTGGAGGAGTCGCTCGCGCCGCGCTACGGGTCCCCGGTCGACCCGGGCAGGCTCCGCTTCCACCTCGAGCTCGACCCGCTCACCTGGGGCTGACCGCGCCCCGGTTGGCTGGGGCTGGTCTATCGACCCGTCGCCGGGGGGTGCTGCTCGCGCGACCTGACGACGGGTGCTGATCGTGCGACGGGTTGCCGGTGGCTCGACCTTTCGACTGGGTGCTGATCGTGCGACGGAGTGCTGGTGGCTCGGCCCGTCGACGCGGGCGGAGGGCGCGCTGCCGTGCACAGGTCGTCGTCTTGAGAGCCCCGTCCACTGACGCCCCGCGGTGGGGTGCGTCAGGTCTGCAGGTCCCGGCAGGGTCTCCCCGACCGCCCGCACGACGCGGGCCACACGAGGGGAGCCGGAGATGACACGACAGCCGCGGCGCGCGCTCGCGCGCCTGACGGGGACGAGCACGGGGCAGGACGGCGAGGCGGGACTCGCGACGGCGGAGTACGCCATCGCGACGGTCGCGGCGGCGGGTTTCGCCGGGCTGCTCATCGTCGTGCTGAAGAGCGGCGAGGTGCGCGAGATGCTGCTCGGCATCGTGCGCAGCGCGCTCTCGCTGGGCTGAGCCCGTGCGACGGGACGCCGGGGCGGAGAGCCGCCGGCCGAGGGGTCGGGTCCGTGAGGGCGGCGAGCGCGGTGCGGTCACGGCCGAGCTCGCGGTCGCCCTGCCGGCGGTCGTCCTGGTTCTCGTCGTGGTCCTCACCCTCGCCGCGGCGGCGGGCGCCCAGATGCGCTCCGCCGACGCGGCGAGGGCCGCCGCCCGCGCGGTGGCCATCGGTGAGGACGACGCGACCGTGCGCGCGACCGCGCTCCGGGTCGCCGGAGCCGGCGCGACGGTCGGCGTGCAGCGCGGCGACCCGTGGGTCGAGGTGCACGTCACGACGCCCGTCGTGGGCGGGTGGCTCGCCGGGTCGCCGTTGCGCGCGAGCGGCGCGGCCGTCGCATGGGCCGAGCCGTGATCGCGGCGCGGCCTCCGGAGGGACGGTGCACCGAGACCGAGACCGAGACCGAGACCGAGACCGGGACCGGGACCGACGGACGACCGGGTGCGAGGCCGGCGGCGGCTGACCATCTCGACGTCGAGCACGGAGCAGGCACGGTGCTCGTGCTCGGGGTCGTCGCGGCGGCCCTCGTGCTGGCGCTCGCGCTCGCCGGGCTCGCGCAGGCGCAGGCGGCGCGTGGCACCGCTCAGACCGGAGCCGACCTCGCGGCGCTCGCGGCGGCGACGGCAGTCCGCGACGGGTGGGAACCCTGCGGCCGGGCGCGCGAGGCCGCGGCGCGCAACCGGGCCGTGGTCGTCGCGTGCACGGAGCAGGGCGCCGGGGTCGTCCGGGTGGACGTCGAGTCGAGAGCCGGCGTGACGTTCCTCGGCGCCACGCTCGGCCGCGCGACCGCCGCCGCACGGGCCGGCCCGGCGAGCGCGCGATGAACGGTCGCCACCGTCTGCTCCGGCTCGGCACACGCGAGAGGCCGGCGCTCCTGACACGGGCCGGCGAGGGCGCGACGAGGGTCCGCGACCGGCACGGTCAGCGGTCCGCCGGGTCGTGCGAGCGGAGCGTGACCTGGGGAGATCGGCCCTTCGCGCGGCGGGAGCGACCGGACGGCACCAGGCCTCGACCTTGCGGAGGTGCCGTGCCCTATCGCGGGAGACCTGCGGTCCGCCCCGCGGCATCGGCGTCGGTGTCGGCCTCGGTCGCGGCGGCCGGGGCATACGCCAGCACGGCGTCGAGCAGCCGGACGGCGGCGGCCTTCTCGAGCGGGGCGTTGTACGACCCGCACTTGGGCGACTGCACGCACGCCGGGCAGCCGTCGTGGCACGGGCAGCGGGCGATGGCGTCGCGCGTCGCGCGGAGCCAGGTCGCGCCGAGCTCGAACCCGCGCTCGGCGAAGCCGGCCCCGCCGGGGTAGGCGTCGTGGACGAACACGGTGGCCTCGCCGGTGTCGGCGTGCAGCGCGGTGGACACGCCGCCGAGGTCCCAGCGGTCGCACGTCGCGAGGAGGGGGAGCAGGCCGATCGACGCGTGCTCGGCGGCGTGCAGCGCACCGGGCAGCTCGTCGGCGTCGACGCCCGCCTCCTCGATCACGGAGGTGGGGACCGTCCACCAGACGGCCATCGTCGGCAGCGTGCGCTCGGGAAGATCGAGGGTCTCCGTGCCGAGGACCTGCATGTCGAGGAGGCGGCGGCGCTGGAAGCTCACCACCTGGGAGCACACGTCGACCGGGCCGTAGCCCCAGCCGACCGGACCCCAGCTGCGCTCGACGACCTCGCGGCCCGTCGCGACGTCCCCGTCCGTGGGCTCGTCGACGATCGTGATGGACGTGGTCGACCGGGACCACGTGCCGTGGTCGACGTCCTGCCGACGCACGAGCGCGACGTGGTCCGCGAGGTCGAGGTGCTCGACGACGTAGGTGCGGCCCTGGTGGACGTACACCGCGCCGTCGTGCACGGAGCCGTCCGCGGAGGCGGCGTCGACGGTCCCGAGCAGCCGCCCGGTGCGCGCCTCGGCGACCCGGACGGGCGCGCCGCCGGAGCCGCGCAGGTCGGTCATGCCCGACGCGGGCTGTGCATGCGTCCAGTACCAGCCGGACGCCCGGCGGCGCAGGGCGCCGCGCGCGACGAGCACGTCGAGGAGGCCGCGCACGACGTCGGGCGTGCCGAACGCGGCGAGGTCCTCGGACCGCAGCGGCACCTCCGCCGCCGCCGCGCACAGGTGCGGCGCGAGGACGTAGGGGTTCGCGGGGTCGAACACGGTCGCCTCGAGCGGTGCGTCGAACACCGCCTCGGGGTGGTGCACGAGGAACGTGTCGAGTGGGTCCTCGCGTGCCACGAACGCGACGAGGCCGTCGGCGCCCGCCCTCCCGGCGCGGCCCGCCTGCTGCCAGACCGACATGCGGGTGCCGGGCCAGCCGGCGATGAGGACGGCGTCGAGCCCCGAGATGTCGACGCCCAGCTCAAGCGCGTTGGTCGTCGCGAGGCCGAGCACGTCGCCGGTGCGCACCGCGTCCTCGAGCTCGCGCCGCTCCTCGGGCAGGTAGCCGCCGCGGTAGGCGGCGACGCGGCGCACGAGCCGGGGGTCGACGACGCGCACGCTGTCCTGCGTCTGGACCGCGACGGACTCCGCGCCGCGGCGCGAGCGCGTGAACGCGAGCGTGCGGGCGCCCGCGATGACGAGGTCGGCGAGCAGGTCGGCCGTCTCGGCGGTGGCGCTGCGGCGCGGGTGCTCCGGCCCCTCGGCGGGCGTCGCGACCGCCGGGTCGTCGTCGTGACCCTCCGCGGGGCCGTCGTCCGCGGACGCCTCGAAGCCCACCACGACGGGCGGCTCCCACAGGGCGAACGTCTTGCGCCCCGCGGGGGAGGTGTCGCGCGCGACGGTCACGACGTCGTCGGGCTCGACGCCGACGAGCCGTGCCGCGCTCGTCGCCGGGTCGGCGGTCGTCGCCGACGCGACGACGAACGTCGGAGGCGGGTCGCCCTCGCGCGCGTAGTGCGCCGCGAGCCGGCGCAGGCGCCGCAGGACGAGGGAGACGTGCGCGCCGAACACCCCCCGGTAGGCGTGCCCCTCGTCCACGACGACGTACCGCAGGTCCCGCAGCAGCCGCGTCCAGCCGCGGTGGTGCGGCAGGAGCGCGAAGTGCAGGAAGTCCGGGTTGGTGAGCACGACGTCGGCGTGCTCGCGCACCCACCGGCGCTCGTCCTGCCCGGTGTCGCCGTCGCACGTCGCGACCCGCACGTCGCGCGTCCCGGCGGCGTCGAGGAGGCGCTGGAGCCCGGAGAGCTGGTCGGCCGCGAGCGCCTTCGTGGGCGAGAGGTAGAGCACGGCGCCGCGCCGTGCGACCGACTCGATGCGGCCGGGGTCGAGCACGCGCGTCGCGGCGTCGGCGCGCACGGCCGTGAGCGCCGGGAGCCAGAACGCGAGCGACTTGCCCGAGCCCGTGGAGGTCGCGAGCGCGACGTGCCGGCCCGACCACGCGGCGTCGGCCGCCTCGACCTGGTGCTCCCAGGGGCGCTCCACGCCGAGCGCGCGGTACCCGGCGACGAGCGACGCGTCGGCCCACGCGGGCCACTCGCCCTGGGTGCCGGGGCGCGCGGGCAGCTCGCGCACGTGCCGCAGCCGCTCGTCGCGCCGTCCGCCCGCGCGCAGCACGTCGAGCAGCGTCGCGCTCGTCGGTCGCGGGGAGGTGGTGGGGGCGTGCAGCACGTCTCCGAGTGTCCCACCTCGGGCCCACGGTTCGGCCGAGGGCCGTGCTCGGGACCTCCGGCCCTCGCGCGGGGAGGGGCGTACGGCCGACGATCGACGCATGGCAGCGTGGCGTGGGATCCGGGTCCTGACGACGACGGCGCTCGCCGCCGGGGCGCTCCTGCTCACCCGGCGCATGACCCAGACGTGGGGCACCTGGGAGGGCGAGCACGAGTGCGTGCTCCCCGGCGACGACCTCGTCCCCGACGCGCGCGCCGTCGTCGCGACGCGGGCCGTGACGGTCGGCGCGCCGCCGGCCGACGTCTGGCCGTGGCTCGTCCAGCTCGGTCAGGGGCGCGGCGGCTTCTACTCCTACGACGCGCTCGAGAACCTGGTCGGCCTGGGCATCCGCAGCGCGGAGTCGATCGAGGAGCGCTGGCAGGGCCTCGCCGTGGGCGACGACGTCCACCTGGCCGACGAGGCCGTCCTCCGGGTCGCGGCGCTCGAGCCGGGCTCTCACCTCGTGCTGCTCGGTGCGCCGGGGCCAGGGCAGCCGGACACCATGCCGTTCCGGTTCTCGTGGGCGTTCGTCGTGCGACCGCTGCCGCCGGGGTCGGACGGCACCCCGCGGTCGCGCCTGCTCGTCCGCGAGCGGTATCTGCCGCTGGGCGCCGCGGGCCGCGCGGTCGTCGAGGCGGTGCAGCCGGTGAGCTTCCTCATGACGCAGAAGATGCTGCGGGGCGTCCGCGCCCGCGCGGAGCGCCCCTGACTGGTCCCGACCAGGCGATCGCGGCTGCCCGACCAGGCGGTCTTGGTCCGTCCCGCGCCCAGGACGAACCAGAACCGCCTGCTCGGCCGGTGGGGTGGGCCCGGACCTCAGCCTTGGAAGATCTTGAGCACCGCACGCGAGAGGTACCACGGGTCCACGACGGCGGTGAGCTCGCGCGCGGAGTGCATCGAGAGGATGGGGACCCCGACGTCGACCGTGCGGATGCCGAGGCGGGTCGCGGTGAGCGGCCCGATGGTCGAACCGCAGGGCACGGTGTTCTTCGAGACGAACTCCTGGCTCGGCACCCCGGCCCGGGCGCAGGCGCGCGCCCACGCCGCGGCGCCGTGCGCGTCGGTCGTGTAGCGCTGGTTCGCGTTGATCTTGAGGATCGGCCCGCCACCGGCGAGGGGACGGTTCGCGGGGTCGTGCCGCTCCGGGTAGTTGGGGTGCACCGAGTGGCCGACGTCGCTGGACACGCACAGCGACCCCGCGAGCTGGCGGTGCCGCTCCTCGTCCGTCGCGCCGAGGCCGGCCGCGACCCGGGCGAGCACGTCCGCGAGGAACGGGCCGGACGCGCCGGAGCGCGACTCCGACCCGATCTCCTCGTGGTCGAACGCGGCGAGTACGGGGATCGCAGCGCCCTCGACGGGCCGGTCGGGCGTGCCCGCGACCTCGAGCAGCGCGACGAGACCGGCGTGCACCGACAGCAGGTTGTCGAGCCGCCCGGACGCGAGGAACGCGTCGTGCGCGCCGAACACGCGGGGCGACTGGGTGTCGGCGACCACGACGTCGTACCCGGCGACCTCGCTCGCCCGCACGCCCGCGTGGTGCGCGAGCTCGGCGAGCACGTCCCCGCCGCTCGTCCCGTGCGGCGCGCCCGCGACGTCGGACCCGGCCGGACCCGACGCCGACGCGAGGCCCCACACGGGCTGCGTGTGCTGCTGCTTGTCGAGCGTGAGCCCGTCGTTCGCGGCGCGGTCGAGGTGGATCGCGAGCTGCGGGATGCGCAGCAGGGGGCCCGTGCGCACGAGGTGCTCCTCGCCGTCGGCCGTGACGAGGCGACCGGCGAGCTCGAGCTCGCGGTCGAGCCACGAGTTGAGCAGCGGGCCGCCGTAGATCTCCACGCCCGCCTGCCACCAGCCCTCGCGGCCGACGCTCGGGCGCGGCTTGAGCTTGAAGCCGGGCGAGTCGGTGTGGGCGCCGAGGATCGCGAACGGCGTGGTCGCCGTCGCGCCCGCGGGCACGGCCCAGGCGATCACCGCGCCGTCGCGCACGACGACGTACCGCCCGCCCGCGGGCCCGTCGCCCTCGGTCACCGACGGCCAGGCCGCGGTCTCGTCCAGGCGCTCGAAGCCGACGGCCTCGAGCCGGCGCGCGACCTCGTGCGCCGCGTGGTACGACGACGGGGACGCCTCGACGAACGTCGCGAGATCGTGCGCGTGGGCGAGGGCGCGGTCGTGGAGGGTCGGGTCGGTCACGGGGGTGCTGGGCGTCGACACAGGCTCCACCCTACGCACGCCCAGGAGCGCTCCGTAGGGTGGTCGCGCACCGCGAGAGAGGGAGTCCGCATGACCTGGGTCGTCCTGCCGGGCCTGGCGCTCACGCCCGAGGACTTCGCCCCGCTCGCGCGCGCCCTCGGCACCGCGTCCGGCACCGACGACGTCCGCGTCCTCGACGCGTGGCGCGTGCCCGTGACGGGACCGGTCGACGTGGTGCGGGAGGGCCTGGGCGTCGACGGGTCGCGGCCCGTGGACCTCGTGGGGCACTCCGTCGGCGGACTCACCGCGATCGAGTGGGCGCTGCGGCACCCGGACGAGGTCCGCCGGCTCGTGCTCCTCGACCCGACGAGCCCGTGGGAGGCCCATCTCCCGGCCCTGCACACGGGACGGGTCACGGCCCGGGCCGGCACCGCGGCGGCGGGCGTGCTCGCGACCGGGCTCGCCGTGACGGGCGCGACCCTGCGCCGCGTGGGCGTCCGGGTCGTCACACGCGCCCCGGACCGCCTCCCGCACGACGTCGCGCACGCCCGCTACGGCTCGCGCGAGGCGTGGACTCTGCTCGCCCACCAGTGGTTCGCGAGCTGGGAGCAGGCGCCGCGCGTGCGCGACCTGCTCGACGACGGCCGCCGTCTGCCCGCGGGCGCCGAGCTGCTGCTCGTCACCGGGCTGCGGGCGAGCGCCCGGTTCCTGCGCGCGCAGCGCGAGCTGTCGGACCGGCTCGGGGTCCCGCGGGTCGGGCTCGCGGGGGAAGGCCACCTCTACCCGCTCACCCGGCCCGACGCCGTCGCGCGCCTCGCAGTGGACGCCGACGCGCGCCGTCCGTGAGGCCGGACGGCCGCGCCGTCGCGCCCGAACGGCGACGGAGCGGGCGACCCCGCTCCGTCGCCGGACGCCCGTCGCCGACCATGGGGACGAGTCGGGCCGCCGGTTCTCACCGGACGACGAACGTCGCCTGCTCCGACACCAGCCAGCCCTGGAAGAGCGGTGCACCTCCGGCCGTCTGCGTGGCGCCCCACGAGCCGTCCTTCTGGAGCAGGCTGTACGACGTGATGGTCCAGGGCAGGAGCCCCTGATAGGTGTACGTGCCGGGAGTCAGCATCTGACCCGTGGCGGCGCCGTCGCCACAGTGGATCTCGGCGGAGTACTCGAACGGCACCGGCGTCTCGGTCCCGTCGACCATCGTCCGGAGGTCGGCCGCCATGCGCGAGCTCGACCTCGTGGAGCTGACGATCGTCCCGTCGCGCAGCACGACGTAGGCGTTCGCCGCGGCCGGGAAGGTGGCTTCGGCCCGGGCGAGAGAGTCCCCGTAGAGCATCGAACCCGTGCTCCGGGGACTGGTCGTCCCGACCTCGATGTTGCCGGGCAGCGCGAGGTACGCCAGGAGCGAGGTGGACGGCGCGGGCGCGGGCATACCGCACTCCAGGTCGGCGGAGGTGGGGCCGGCCGGGAACGCCCTGGTCGGCCCGTCGGCCGCGTGCTCGAGGCCGTCGGGACCCTCGGGCTCCGTCTCCTCCTCGCCCGCGGGTTCGACGACGAACGGCACGGTCGCGGAGACCAGCCAGCCGTCGAACAGCGGGTCGACGCCCGCCGCGCCCGGCGTCTCGGCGCCCGGCTCCGTCGTCGCGGAGGACACCGTCCAGGGCACGATGACGGCGAGCTCGTACTCGCCCGGCAGGAGCGAGGGGGACTCGACCGTGCCCAGCGGGGGGCAGGCCGCGAGCGAGTCGACGGCGATGGTGAGCGGCACCTCCGACCCGCTCGTCAGGCTCGTCGGCACGCGGTCGTCCGGGACGCGGGGCAGCGCCGAGGTGCTGGAGACGACGATCCCGTCCTGGACGAGGACGTACCCGGCGCGCGCTGCGGGATCGAGCACGGTCACGTCCGCCCCGTCCGTGACCCGAAGCGTCGCAGCGACGTCCACGAGCATGGTCGAGCGGACCGTGGGACGGGAGGTCTCGACGGAGACGGTGGCGAGCAGGTCGGGACCCGTCGCGGCCGGTGCCGGGTTCCCGCACCGGAGCTGCTCCGTCGTCACGGGCGCGGGGAGCTCGATCGAGGGCGTCGGAGCGGGGTCCGTCGGCGTCGGCGTCCCTGTCGGGTCGGGGCTCGGGGCGGGCGCGGGCATGAGGGGCTCCGGGCTGCGGTCCCACGCCGCCGTGACACCGACGCCGCCGAGGACCAGCACGAGAGCGGCGGCAGTACCGACGAGCCCGGCGCGGCGGCGGCGGACACGCCGTACCGCGCTGTGCAGGCGCTGACCGGCGACCGCGTCGTCGGTCGTGGGCTGCACCGCGTCCGCGGCGGAGCGCAGCGCCCGCTCGAGGTCGAAGGGCTCGTCGGTGATGGGCCGGTTCATCGCGCACCTCGCAGGTTCTTCACGGTCAGGTCGTCGTCGTCGGTCGCTCGGACCGGCCCGAGCCGGGCCGCGAGCTTGGTGGTCGCGTCGCTGAGGTACCGCTTGGCGGTCCCTTCGGTGATCCCGAGCTGCGCGGCGACGTCGCGGACGGGCAGGTCGCTGAAGTACCGCAGGACGACGCACGCGCGCTCCCGCGGCGAGAGCGTGGTCAGCGCCTCCAGGATGTCGAGGCGCACCTCGGGAAGGGCCGGCCCGTCCACCTCGGGGCGCGGGCCGAGGAGGTGGCGCACGCCGTCCCACCGCTTGCGACGGCGGGTCCCGTCGACGTATGCCGTGAGGATCGTCCGGCGGACGTAGCTCTCGGCGAGCTGGAAGTCCGTCGCCGCCCGCCCGCGGCGAAAGGTCCGGAACAGAGCTTCCTGGACGAGGTCCTCCGCCTCTGCGGCGTGCCCCGTGAGCAGGAAGGCGTACCCCACGAGCGCCCTCCGCCGGGTGCGGACGATCTCGTCCAGCACCGTTTCCCAACGCGCCATCGCGCATGCCTCCTGCCTGTCGTGAACACCGTCGCCCCTCTCAACGCCCGCCGCGAGAGTTCGGTTGGGGCCACATCCTGACTTTCACCCGACCGCTCGCCGGAGTCGGGCGAAAGACGCGCTCGTGACGTCCTGCACGAGTGGTCGTGACGTACGACACACGTGCGTAGACTCACCCCCATCGCTCCGGCAGGGGACCGGCGCGACGGTCGCGCGGTTCGTCAAGGAGGACGGATGCTCACGCTCGGTACGGAAAGTCTCACCATCGTCGCGGTCATCGCGGCGATCGCCCTCGTGGCCCTCGCCTTCGCGGTCATCCTGCGCAGACAGGTCCTCGCCGCGGACGAGGGCACGGCGAAGATGCAGGACATCGCCCAGGCCGTGCAGGAGGGCGCCGGCGCGTACCTGAGCCGCCAGTTCCGCACGCTCGCGCTGTTCGCGGCGATCGTCTTCGGCCTCCTGTTCCTGCTGCCGGGCGACGGCGGCATCCGCGTGGGGCGCTCGGTCGCGTTCCTCGTGGGCGCCGGGTTCTCGGCCGCGATCGGCTACCTCGGGATGTGGCTCGCGGTGCGCGCGAACGTGCGCGTCGCGTCGGCCGCGACCCGGCCGGGCGGACGCTCGGAGGGCGCGCGCATCGCGTTCCGGACGGGCGGCGTCGTCGGCATGTCGGTCGTCGGCCTCGGCCTGCTCGGCGCCGCGGGCGTCGTGCTCGTCTACAAGGGCGACGCCCCGGCGGTGCTCGAGGGCTTCGGGTTCGGCGCCGCGCTGCTCGCGATGTTCATGCGCGTCGGCGGCGGCATCTTCACCAAGGCGGCGGACGTCGGCGCGGACCTCGTCGGCAAGGTCGAGCAGGGCATCCCCGAGGACGACCCGCGCAACGCCGCGACCATCGCGGACAACGTGGGCGACAACGTCGGCGACTGCGCGGGCATGGCGGCCGACCTGTTCGAGTCGTACGCGGTGACGCTCGTGGCGGCGCTCATCCTCGGCAAGGCGGCGATGGGCGAGGAGGGCCTCGTGTTCCCGCTCGTCGTGACGGCCCTGGGCGCGCTCGTCGCGGTGCTCGGCGTGTTCATCACGCGCGTGCGCGGGCAGGAGAACGGCCTCAGGGCCATCTACCGCGGGTTCTACCTCTCGGCGCTCATCGGCGCGGTGCTCGCCGCCGTCGCCGCGTTCGTCTACCTGCCGTCGTCGTTCGCCGCGCTCGACGGCACGGCCGACCTCGGCGACCTGTCCGGGATCGCGGCCGACCCGCGCGTCGTCGCGAGCCTCGCCGTCGTCATCGGGATCGTCCTCGCGGGCATCATCCTGTGGATCACGGGCTACTTCACCGGCACGACGTCGAAGCCCACCCTGCACGTGGCGGCCACCTCGCGCACGGGCGCGGCGACGGTCGTGCTGTCGGGCATCGGGGTCGGGTTCGAGTCGGCCGTGTACACGGCGGGCGTGATCGCCGCGGCGATCTGCGGCCTGTTCCTCCTCGCAGGCGGGTCGGTGTGGCTCGCGCTGTTCCTCGTCGCCCTCGCCGGGTGCGGGCTGCTGACGACGGTCGGCGTCATCGTCGCGATGGACACGTTCGGTCCCGTCTCCGACAACGCCCAGGGGATCTACGAGATGTCGGTCGGCGAGTCGGGCGACGGCGACGCGGAGGCCGCGCAGATCCTCACGGACCTCGACGCGGTGGGCAACACGACGAAGGCGATCACCAAGGGCATCGCGATCACGACGGCCGTCCTCGCGGCGACCGCCCTGTTCGGGTCGTACGCCGACGCCGTGAGCCACGCGCTCGCGGACGTGCAGGGCGTCGGGAGCGGTCTCGTCACGGCGATGCTCGACTACCAGATCATCTCGCCCATCACGCTCGTGGGCGTGATCCTCGGTGCCGCGACGGTCTTCCTCTTCTCGGGTCTCGCGATCGACGCGGTGACGCGCGCGGCGGGGGCGATCGTGTTCGAGGTGCGCCGCCAGTTCCGCGAGCACCCCGGGATCATGACGTTCCAGGAGCGCCCCGAGTACGGCCGGGTCGTCGACATCTGCACGCGCGACTCGCTGCGCGAGCTCGCGACCCCCGGCCTGCTCGCGGCGTTCGCGCCCATCGCCGTCGGCTTCGGCCTGGGCGTCGGGCCGCTGGCCGGCTTCCTCGCGGGCGCGATCGGCGCGGGCGTGCTCATGGCCGTGTTCCTCGCCAACTCGGGCGGGGCGTGGGACAACGCGAAGAAGATCGTCGAGGACGGCGCGTACGGGGGCAAGGGCTCGGAGGCGCACGCCGCGACCGTCATCGGCGACACGGTCGGCGACCCGTTCAAGGACACCGCCGGCCCGGCGATCAACCCGCTCATCAAGGTGATGAACCTCGTGTCGGTGCTCATCGCGCCCGCGGTCGTGCTCATGAGCGTGCCCGAGGACGCCAACCACGTCCTGCGCATCGCGATCGCGGTCGTCGCGGCCGCCATCGCGTTCGGCGCGGTGATCATGTCGCGGCTGCGTGCGGCGCGCGTCGACCGCGAGGAGTCCGCCGTCGAGCGGGAGCGCGTCGCGACGGGCGCCTGAGGCCCGGCCGCCGCAGACGACGGAGGGCGCCCGGGTCGACCCGGGTGCCCTCCGTCGTGCGCGGGACTAGCCCGCGACGGTGAACGACGCGCGCAGGAGCGCGTCCTCGCGCGACGACGGCCCGACGCGCAGCTCGAACGCGCCCGGCTCGACGACGCGGCGCCCGCGCGCGTCGACGAGCGTGCAGTCCGCCACGGGCACCTCGAGGCCGACGGTCGCCGACTCGCCCGGCGCGAGGTCCACCTTGCGGTAGGCCTTGAGCTCCTTCTCGGCCCACGTCACCGACGTGACGGTGTCGCTCACGTAGACCTGGACGGTCTCGCGCACCGGGCGCGACCCGGTATTCGTCAGCGTGACCTCGGCGCGCACGACGTCGTCGGGCCCGTGCTCGGTGCCGAGCACCCGCAGGTCGGCGTACTCGACGGTGGTGTAGCTCAGGCCCTCGCCGAACGCGAACGCGGGGCTCTGCGTGAGGTCGGCGTAGCGGACGCCGTGCTGGCCGCGCACCACGTTGTAGTAGGTGGGCTGCTGGCCGGCGTGGCGTGCGAACGAGATCGGGAGCCGGCCCTCGGGCTCGATCAGCCCGAGCACGAGCTCGGCGACGGCCTGGCCGCCGCGCATCCCGGGGTTGGCCGCCCAGACGACCGCCGCCGCCGCGTGCGCCGACGGCGGCAGGACGAGCGGCTTCGACGCGACGACGACCACGACCACGGGGGTGCCGGTGGCGACGAGGGCGTCGAGCAGCGCGACCTGGCCGCCGACGAGCTCGAGCGTCGCGGTCGAGCGCCCCTCGCCCACGAGCTCGATGCGGTCGCCCACGACGGCGACGGCGAGGTCGGCGTCGCGCGCGGCGGCGACGGCCTCGGCGATCAGTGCGTCGTCGGGCGCGGCCGGGACGACGACCTGCGGCCGCGGCTGCCCGTCGGGGAACAGCTCGCCCTCGGGGTCGGGCGCGAGCGTGAGGATGTCGGCGCCGCGCGCGTGGGTCACGGCCCAGCCCTCCGGGGCGAGCGCGCGGAAGCCGTCGAGCACGGTCGTCGTCATCTCGCGCGGGTGGCCGTCGGGCAGCCAGTCGGCCTGGCCCGACGCGCCCGCCCAGTCGCCGAGCTGCGTGTGGTCGTCGTCCGCGTTCGGGCCGACGACGGCGATCCTCCGGGCGGGCGCCCCGGCCGGGGCGAGGGCCCGGCCGTCGGGCGTCCCGGCGTCGTGGTCGAGCCCGCCCGCGAACGGGAGGGTGCCGTCGTTGGCGAGGAGCACGAGGGAGCGGCGCGCGACCTCGAGGTTCACTGCGGCGTGCTCGGCCGACGCGATGACCGCCTGCTGGCGCGCGACGTCCGGGCGACGCGGGTCCTCGAACAGGCCGAGGCGGAACTTGAGCGTGAGGATGCGCCTGACGGCGGCGTCGATCGCCGCCTCCTCGACGAGGCCGCGGTCCACCGCCTCGAGCGCGCCCTCGAAGAAGCGCGGAGTCGTCATGACCATGTCGTTGCCGGCGCGCACGGCCGCGGCGGACGCGTGCACGTAGTCGGGCTGGATGTGCTGCTCCCAGACCATGCGGCCCACGTTGTCCCAGTCGGTGACGAGCGTGCCGGTGTACCCCCACTCGCCGCGCAGGACGTCGTCGAGCAGCCAGCCGTTCACGGTGACGGGCACGCCGTCCATGGACTGGTAGCCGAGCATGAACGTGGCGCAGCCCTCGCGCGCGACCCGCTCGAACGGGGGCAGGAACCAGGACCGGAGCTTGCGCTGCGAGATGTCGGCCTCGCTCGCGTCGCGCCCGCCCTGCGTCTCGGAGTAGCCCGCGAAGTGCTTCGCCGTAGCGAGGACGCCCGTCGGGTCGGACAGCCCGTCGCCCTGGTAGCCGCGGACCATCGCGGACGCGAGCTCGCCGATGAGGAACGGGTCCTCGCCGAACGTCTCGTCGACGCGGCCCCAGCGCAGGTCGCGGGCGATGCAGAGCACGGGGGAGAAGGTCCAGTGGACGCCGGTCGCGGCGACCTCGACCGCGGTCGCGCGCGCGACCTGCTCCACGAGCGCGGGGTCCCACGTCGCGGCCATGCCGAGCTGCGTGGGGAAGATCGTCGCGCCGACCCAGAACGAGTGGCCGTGGATGCAGTCCTCGGCGATCAGCAGGGGGATGCGCAGCCGCGTCCGCCCGGTGAGCTCGTGCGCGGCGAGGACGTTCTCCGGCGACGTGTGCAGCAGCGAGCCCGCGTGCCTCGCCAGCACCGCGGGGCCGACGCCGTCGCGCGCGTCGAGCTGGAGCATCTGTCCGACCTTCTCGGGCAGCGTCATGCGGGCGAGGAGGTCCTCGACGCGGTCGGCCACGGGCACGGCGGGGTCGAGGTAGGGCAGGGTGCTCAAGGACGGTCCTTCCACGGCGGCGGCGACGGCACCCGGCGGCGCCGCGGGTGCGGGCACGGCGTCGGCGGACCGGGCGCCGTCACTCTACCGGAAACCAAGTAACTGGTCAGTAAGTTTGCGCGTCAGTGCCAGTGGTCGAGGAAGCGGGCGACGGTCCGCGTCGCGTGGTCGAGCACGTGGCCGTCCTCCGCGGCGGCCCCCGAGAGCAGCGCCGCGTCCACGACGTGCGCGACGAGGTCGGTGTCCGTCACGTGCCCGTGGCCCGACGCGTCGAGCACCGTCCGCGCGGCCGCCAGCAGGCGCGGGCGCGACGCCCGCATGATCGGCCGCAGCGCCGGGTCCCGCATGGCCGTGAGCATGGGGTCGAGGCGCACGTCGACCACCGAGTCGTCCACGTGCGGGGCGTACAGCGTCTCGATGAGCTCGCGCGCCGTCGCGGTGCTCGAGCGGCGCCGGTGGGCGAGGGCGTCGGCGTGCTCCTGCGCGGCCGTCGCGCGCACGTCCTCCGCGGCCTCGACGGCGGCGGCGACGAGCGAGGCGCTCGTCGGGAAGTAGTACGACGCCGACCCCTGCGGCACGCCCGCGGCGCGGGCGACCTGCCGGTGGGTCACGGCGGCGAAGCCCTGGTCGATGAGCAGGTGCGCGGCGGCGTCGACCATCGCGCGCTGCCGCTCCGCGCTGCGCCCCTGCACCGTGGTGCGCGCGCCCCGCGCGCCGCTCGTCGCCGACCGGTCCCGGGCACCCGCAGCGTCGTCCACGCGGCCATCGTAGTGAGGAATAACCTATACGTGCGTATGGTTATCGCCCTCGGACCGCGAGCGCGGCCCGTGGAACGAACGAGGAGTGGAGAAGGATGGTCGCCGCCGAGGGGCTCGTCATCGACTGGGCACAGATGCCCACCTACAACACCGTGATGTCCGTCGCCGTCGGCGCCGGGCTGATCCTGCTGGTCATGCTCGGCCGCGAGCTGCTGCGGGCGCCCGGGAAGATCGTCGTGGAGGGCTGGTCGCTCGCGTTCGGCGTGCTGGGCACGATCCTCACGGCGACCGGGCTGCACATGACGCTCACGTGGCCGCTCGCCGCGGGCGGCTTCCCGTTCGACAACATCATCTTCGGCGAGACGAGCCTCGCGTTCGGCGTGCTGCTCCTCGCCGCCGCGTTCTACCTCTGGACGCGCGGCCGCGCCGCGCTCGAGCGGGCCGACGCCACCGAGCACCTGCAGGCCGTCGCGCGCCCCGTGTCGGTGTTCGTGCTCGGCATGGGCCTCGGTCTCGTCGCCATCGCGATCGCCGGCGTGACGTACCAGCTCTTCGCCGCGCCGCCGGAGGAGCCGATCTCCGGCGCGTTCGCCGCCTACCCGCTCGTCGAGGCGATCTTCATGTCCGGGCTCATCGCGCTCGTGGGCGTCGGCGCGATCCTCTTCCCGTTCGCGGTCCGCTCCGGGCGGCGCGTCGTGCGGGTCGTCATCGGGTGGGCCTGGGGCCTGTCCGGCGTCGCGTTCCTGCTGTTCGGCGCGATGAACTTCTTCACCCACATCGGCCTCATCGTCAACACGATGGGCTGACGCCGCGGCGACCCGAGGACCCCGCCGGCCGACCAGGCCCGCGGGGTTCTTCGCGCCCGCGGGAGGCGTCATCATAGGGGCCATGCAATCACCGGTGCGCGCCGTGGCCCACGCCGCGGTCCTCGCCGTCGTCGCCGGGCTGTGCCTCGCCGTCGTCGCGAGCGGGGCGTTCGACGTCGTTGCCCTCCCGGGTGCAGCACCCGCCGCCGCACCGCCCCCGCCCGCCGCACCCGCGGCGTCGTCCCCGGGTGCCGGGGACGGCGCGGACGACGGCGCGGCACCCGCCGACGGCACGGACCCCGACACGTCGGACCCCACCGCGCCCGACGACGGCACGGACCCGGGGGCGGGCGCCGTCGACCCGGCGTGCCGGGAGGCGGAGGTCGCGTGGGGCGCGGCGGCCAAGGCGCAGGTCAACCTCACGGTCGACCACCCCGAGGCCCTCGTCGAGGGGTTCACCACCGCCCGCGACACGCTCGCCGGGGCCACCCCGCCCGTGGCGGTCGCGCGCGACTGGGCCGTCGTCACGACCTACCTCACGATGATCGCGGACGAGGTCGAGGCCACCGGCACGCGGGACACGGGCGAGCTGTCGCGGGCGATCGACCGTGTGGGGCGCCGGATCGACACGGCGGCGCTCACGTCGTCGTCCCGGGCGGTCACCGAGTACTTCCGGGCCGGCTGCGCGCGCTGACCGGCACGCGCCGGAACTTCACCCCGTGGCGATGGCCACATGGGGAGCGGTCCCCACTTCGACGTTTTGAGGGCGCGCGACGCGCGTCCGTGGGAAACCATGGGCGTCATGCGCACCCGACTGACGATCACCAAGACCACGACCGCCCTCGCGACGAGCGCCCTCCTCGTGCTCGGCCTGGCCGCCTGCGGTGGCTCCGGCGACGACGCGAGCACCGACTCGGAGACCACGCCGGCGGAGGAGACCAGCACGTCGGCCGAGGAGGAGACCACCCCGTCCGAGGAGCCCACCGAGGAGGAGTCCGGCGACACCGAGGCGTCGGGCGACTTCTGCACCGCCTACGACGCCCTGCTCGACGCCCAGACGACCCTGAGCTCGATCGACACGAGCGACCCGGCCGCCGCCGTGACGCAGTTCGAGACGTTCACGGCGTCGCTCGAGGCAGCCGAGGCCCCGGCCGAGATCAGCACCGACTGGGACAACGTCACGGGCGTCTTCCGCCAGCTCACGGACACGCTCGAGACCGCGGTCGCCGACCCGGCGAACGCGGACATCTCCTCGATCACGTCGCTCATGACGGACGAGACCTTCCAGACCTCGGCGCAGAACGTCGCGGTCTACGGCACGCAGAACTGCTGACGACGACCTCCCCCACGGACCCTCGGCACGCCTCGGCGAGCCGGGGGTCCGTCGCGTCCGGGGCGGCGCGGGCCCTCGGCAGCCGCGCGCGGATCGGTGAGGATGGAGCCATGCCTCCCGCCTCCAGCACCCCGAGCCCGTCGTCGCGCACCGTCGCGGACGGGCCCGGCCCCGTCCCGCCCGGTGCCGGCCTCGCCCCCGCCGACCTCGCGGCCGCCGCGGCGACGCTGCGCGAGGACCTCGCGGCGGCGGACTTCACGGTCGACGGCGTCGAGCGCGTGCTCGGTCCCGTCGCGTCCGCCGCGCTGCACCGCGAGCAGGCCGTCCCGGCGCGGCGCGCGCTGCGCGACCGCGGTGGGGAGGAGGCCGACCCCACGGCCGCTCTCGCCGCCCTCTTCCTCCTCGGCGACGACGTGCCCCGGCGCGCCCTCGACGCGGCGCTCGGGCGGACGGGGGTCGACGGCGCACGGCGGCTGGGCCTCGTCGAGACGGCGGGCGCGGGCGACGACGACGCGGTGCGCGCGCTCGTCGACCTGCGGCCGTACGCGGCGACCGACGCCGCGGGCCCCGTCACGTGGTGGCTGTCGTCGGACCTGGGCGAGCTCGCGACGGGCCGCCGGCTCGCCCCGGACCACGTGCTCGGCGCGGGCGGCGCGTCCCTGACGCTCGCCCAGGTGACGGTCCGGACGCCGGTCGGGCGCGTGCTGGACCTCGGGACGGGTTGCGGCATCCAGGCCCTGCACGCCGCGCGGCACGCGCGCGCCGTCGTCGGCACGGACATCTCGCGCCGGGCGCTCGGCTTCGCCGCGTTCAACGCCGCCTTCAACGCCGCCTTCAACGCCGCGTTCGACGAGGACTCCGGGGACTCCCGGGCGGCCGGGCCCGGAGGCGCCGCACCGGCCGGGCGGGTCGAGCTGCGCGAGGGCTCGATGCTGGAGCCGGTCGCGGGCGAGCGGTTCGACCTCGTCGTGTCGAACCCGCCGTTCGTCATCACGCCGCGCGCCGCCGGGGGCGCGCTCCCGGACTACGAGTACCGCGACGGCGGCCGGTCGGGCGACGACCTCGTGCGCGACCTCGTGACCGGGGTCGGCGCCGTGCTCGAGCCCGGCGGCGTGGCACAGCTCCTCGGCAACTGGGAGCACCGCCGGGGCGTGCCGTGGGACGAGCGCGTCGGCGCGTGGCTCGACGAGGCCGGCCTCGACGGCTGGGTGGTCCAGCGCGAGGTGCTCGACCCCGCGGAGTACGCCGAGACCTGGATCCGCGACGGCGGCACGACCCCCGAGCGCGAGCCCGCGGCGTGGGCGGCTGCGTACGGCGCGTGGCTCGACGACTTCGCCGCGCGCGACGTGGAGGCCGTCGGCTTCGGCATCGTCACGCTGCGCCGTCCGCTCGCGGGCGCCCGCCCGACGCTGCGGCGGCTCGAGGAGCACACCGGGTCGGTGCGCCAGCCGCTCGGCGCGCACCTCGCGGCGTCGCTCGCGGCGCACGACTGGCTCGCGGCGCGCGACGACGCGGCCCTCGCGAGCGAGCGGCTCGCCGTCGCGCCCGACGTCACGGAGGAGCGGTTCCACACGCCCGGCGCGCCGGACCCCACGGTCGTCCTGCTGCGCCAGGGCGACGGTCTGGGCCGCGCCGTGCGGGCGACGACGGGGCTCGCCGCGCTCGTCGGCGCGAGCGACGGCGAGCTGACGGTCGGCCAGCTCGTGGGAGCGATCGCCGCGCTGTTCGAGGTCGGCGCCGAGGACCTCGCGGGCGAGCTCCTGCCCGACGTGCGCGGGCTCGTGCGCGACGGCTTCCTCGCACCCGTGGGCTGACGCGCGCGACACGCCCCGGCCGCACCGATACGTTGGGGCGGCATGGACCTCGAGGTGCGGCACCTCCGCATGATCGTGACGGTGGCCGAGACGGGCAGCGTGACCAAGGCGGCGGCGTCGCTGGGCCTCGCGCAGCCCGCCCTCACCGCCCAGCTCAACCGGATCGACCGTACGCTCGGCGGGTGCGTCTTCACGCGCGACCGGCAGGGCGCGCGCCCCACGGAGCTCGGCGAGCTCGTGCTGCGGCACGCGCGCGTCGTGCTGCCCGCCATGTCCGCGCTGGTCGACGACGCCCGGCGGCTCACGAGCGAGCACGGCACGGTCGGCCGCGTGCACGTGGGGACGGTGAGCTCCGCGATCGGCGGCCTGTTCGCGAGCCGGCTGCACACCGCGCTGCCCGGAGCGCTGGGGGTCGACGACCTGCTCGTCACGACGGCGACGTCGTGGTCCGTCGAGGAGACCGCGGACCGGCTCGCGAGCGGCACGCTCGACGTCGCGCTCGTCGGGATGTGCGGCGACGCGTCCCCGCCCGCCGCCGGGGGCCTGGTGTGGACGGCGGTGTCCACCGACCCGGTGTTCGTGCTCGTCGACGAGTACCACCCCGTCGCCGGGCGCGACGCCGTCGGGCTGGGCGAGCTCGCCGACGCGCTGTGGCTCACGGCACCCGGGAGCGGGTGCTTCGAGCGCTGCTTCGTGGGGGCGTGCGCGCGGGCGGGCTTCACGCCGCGCGCGATGGGGGAGTCGGACCGCACGTCGTGCATCGACCAGGTGCGCGGCGGGCACGCCGTCGCGCTCGTCCAGCCCGTGCTCCTCGACGCCCCCGGCGTGCGGACCGTTGCGCTCGAGGGCGCCCCGCTGCGCTGGACGCACCACGTGGGGTGGCGGCGCGACGCCGTCGACCGCCTCCCGGTCGACGCGGTCCTGCGGGCCGCGACGGGCGCGCACCGCGACGCCGTGCAGCGCTCGCCCCGCTACCGGCGGTGGCGCGCCGAGCACCCGGTGGAGACCGCGTAGGGGCGAGCCCGCACATAGCGCCCGCGTATGACCTGATCGTGATCTGGGCGCGCCCTGGACGCATCCCTAGCGTGGCCTCGACCGGGCCACCCGGGCCCGGCGAAGGGAATGGACGACATGACACGACCACTCCGCAGGAGGCTCGCCGCGGTCACCGCCGCGGCGACGCTCCTGGCGGGCGGGGCCGCGACGCACGCCGTCGCCGCCACGCCCGCACCCGACGACCAGCGCGCGACGGTGCGCGCGGTCCCCAAGACGGTCCCCGGCCTGGAGCGCGCGCTGGAGCGCGACCTGGGCCTCAGCGCGCGGGACGCACGGACGCGCCTCGCCTTCCAGTCCGACGCGGCGGGCACCGAGGCCGCGCTCGAGCAGCGCCTCGGCGCCGACTACGCGGGCGCGTGGGTCGACGACGCCGCGAACGTCCTCTACGTCGGCGTCACCGACGCCGCCGACGCGCGCACGGTGCGCGCCGAGGGCGCCACCGCGGTCGACGTCGACCACACGCTCGCCGACCTCGAGACCTGGCGCGCGACGCTCGACGGCGCGCTCGCCGACGACCCGGCGGCGCTGCCGGGCTGGTACGTCGACGTGACGCGCAACCGCGTCGTCGTCTCGGTGCGCGAGGGCGGCCAGGCCGACGTCGCCGCCCAGGTCGCCGCCGCGGGCGTGCCCGCCGACGCGGTCGCGTACGAGGAGACGACGGAGTCCCCGCGGCCGCTGATCGACGTCGTGGGCGGCAACGCGTACACGATCGGCGGCGGCAGCCGGTGCTCGGTCGGGTTCGCGGTCCAGGGCGGGTTCGTCACCGCCGGGCACTGCGGCTCGACCGGTGCGCGCACGTCCGGGCCGGCGGGCACGTTCCGCGGGTCGAGCTTCCCGGGCAACGACTACGCGTGGGTCCAGGTCGACGCGGGCAACACGCCCGTCGGCGCGGTGAACAACTACGCCGGGGGCCGCGTCGCGGTCGCGGGCGCGACGCAGGCGCCGGTCGGGGCCTCCGTCTGCCGCTCGGGCTCGACCACCGGCTGGCACTGCGGCACCGTCCAGGCGTACAACGCGTCCGTCACCTACCCGCAGGGGACCGTCACGGGCCTCATCCGCACGACGGTGTGCGCCGAGCCCGGCGACTCGGGCGGCTCGCTCCTCGCGGGCAACCAGGCGCAGGGCGTCACGTCCGGCGGGTCCGGGAACTGCAGCTCCGGCGGGACGACGTACTTCCAGCCGGTGGGCGAGATCCTCTCGGCGTACGGCCTGACGCTCCTCACGAGCGACGGCGGGGGCGGCACGCCGCAGCCGCCGACGGGCTGCAGCGGCTACGCCCGCACGTACTCCGGGTCGCTCGCCGCGGGCACGACGGCGGTCCAGCCCGACGGGTCGTACTACACGGCCGGGGCCGCCGGGACGCACCGCGCGTGCGTGAGCGGTCCGAGCGGTGCCGACTTCGACCTCTTCCTCCAGCGCTGGAACGGGTCGACGTGGACGACGGTCGCGCAGTCGACCTCTCCGGGCGCGAACGAGTCCGTCTCCTACTCGGGGGCCGCGGGCTACTACCGGTTCGTCGTCCAGGCGTACTCCGGCTCGGGCGCCTACACGCTGGGGGCGACGACGCCCTGACCCGCCCGCCGCGCGCCGAGCACGAGGTTGCTGTCGTTCCCGTCCGCTTCCCGGGAGCAGCCTCGTGCTCGGCCGCGTGGGCCGTCAGGCCAGCAGCGCCGGGCCGTACTTGAGCAGCACGAGGGCGGCGAGGCCCACGAGCCACGCCGCGACGAGGTAGCCGTACGCGCCCGACCGCACGAACCCGAGCAGGCGCGCCTGGGCGCCGCGCGGCAGGTAGAGGTTGTCCTCCAGGACGTTCCAGTGCAGGAGCGACGCGAACACGAGCGTCGTGGAGACCGTGATGAGCAGGCACCACGGGCACAGCGCCCCGATGACGAACATCGACTGGTAGAAGAGCCAGTACGCGAACACGACCCCGAGCAGGTAGACGCACTGCGCGGCGAAGAGGAACCACCGGGGGAAGCGGGTCCCGCCGAGCGCCGCGACCGCCGTCGTGATGACGATCGGCTCCGCGATCAGCCCGAGGAACGCGTTGGGGAAGCCGAACACCTGCGCCTGCCACGACTGCGCGACCGTCCCGCACGACAGCACGGTGCTGACGTCGCACGACAGCACCGCGCCGGGGTCCCCGGCGAGGAGGACCGCGTCGTACGACAGCACGAACGCCGCGGTGAGGCTCAGCAGCCCGAACAGCAGCATCTCGCCGAAGAGCACGCCACGGGAGTGGGTCCAGCCGGTGGGCCGGGCGAAGGGGTCGAAGCCCGCGTCCGGCGTCGGGCCCGACGCCGTCGGGCCGGGCGAGCGGGCGTCGTCCGCGAGCGCGGTGGTCGTTCCGGTCACGGGCGGTCCTCGGGTCCGCGGGGCCCCGCCGGAGAGGTCCGGCGGGCGGGGCAGAAGGTGGCGCCGGCCGGCAGGGTGGGCGCGCTGCCGGCCCGGCGCCGCACCCAGCGTACGAACGTGCGCCGCGGGGCCGACAGGGACCATGGTCCCGGATCCGGGGCGCTTCTCGGGCGGTCCGGGCGACCGGTCGGACGCCCGCCGAGCCCGTCGGGAGGGCAGCCTCGCGGTGGGTCGTGGGGGGCGGTGCGGGCGGTCCGCCCTAAGATCTGGGGGCGCCCCCTCGCGTGGCGCGCCCTGGCCGCCGCGCCGGGCACCGACCCGCCCCGCCCGAGAGGACCTGCGTGCAGCACGACGACGTCGACTCCCTGCGACGGTCGAGCGTGGCGTGGCGGCTCCTGCGCGCGGACACGGCGCCGCTCGTGCTCTCGTTCCTCGGCACGCTGTTCGTCGAGGACAACGTGCGCGCCATCCCGGAGAGCGAGCTCGTCGCGCGCCTCGACGACCACCTGTGGGCCGTCGACGGCCGGGCCGCGCGCGCCTCCGGCACGGAGCCGCGGTACCCGCGCGCCCCGCAGGCGTACGTGGACCACTGGACGCACCCGGACCAGGGCTGGCTGCGCGCCTGGTACCCGCCCGGCTCGGCGGAGCCGCACTACGACGCGACGCCCGCCGTCGAGCAGGCCGTGCGCTGGGTCGCGTCGCTGCGCGGGCGCGGGTTCGTCGGCACCGAGTCGCGGCTCAACACCGTCTTCGAGCTGCTGCGCCAGCTCGCCGTCGGCACGCAGACCGACCCGGCGGAGCGTCTGCGCGAGCTCGAGGAGCGCCGCGCCGCGATCGACGACGAGATCGCCCAGGTCCGCGCGGGGCGCGTCGCCGTCCTCGACGCGGCGGCGCAGCGCGACCGCTACCAGCAGCTCACCCAGACGGCGGCCGACCTGCTCTCCGACTTCCGCGAGGTCGAGGCGAACTTCCGCTCCCTCGACCGGGAGCTGCGCGAGCGCATCACGGGCTGGGACGGCGCGAAGGGCGAGCTGCTCGAGGAGGTCGTGCGGTCGCGCACGGCCATCGCGGAGTCGGACCAGGGGCGGTCGTTCCACGCGTTCTACGACTTCCTCCTCGACCGGCGTCGCCAGGAGGAGTTCGCCGCGCTCGTCGAGCGCGTGCAGTCCCTCGACGCGATCGCGCCCGACGTCGTCCGGCCGGCCCCCGGGACGCCCGGCCCGGTCGTGGACGCCGCCGCGCAGGCCGCGGCCCGGGAGCAGGAGCACCGCCGCCTGCGCCGCGTCCACTACGACTGGCTCGACGCCGGCGAGCGCACCCAGGCGACCGTGCGGACCCTCTCCGAGCAGCTCCGCCGCTTCCTCGACGACCAGGTCTGGCTCGAGAACCGGCGGGTCATGGACATCCTGCGCGGCGTCGAGGCGAAGGCGCTCGCCGCGCGCGACGTCGCCCGCGCGGCAGGCCGCGCCGGCGCCCCGCCGGGGATGCCGGTCGACGCCGTCGCCCCCGAGGTCGTGCTGCCGACGGAGCGGCCGCTCTTCACGCCGCGGCCCACGGCCCGCCTGGACTCCGACCACGTCGAGGTCGGCGACGACGACTTCGAGGTCGACGCGCTGTACGACCAGGTGCACGTCGACCCGGAGCGCCTCGCGCGCACGGTCCGCGCGACGCTCTCGCGGCCCGGCGGCCCGGGGGAGGTCGCGCTCGCGGACCTGCTCGCCGACGCGCCGCTCGAGCACGGGCTGGCCGAGCTCGTGACGTACCTGTCGCTCGAGGACCCGCGGTTCGTCGTCGTGCACGACGACGAGCGCAGCGACGAGGTGCGCTGGGAGGGCGAGGCCCCGGCGGGGCCCGTCGCCGAGGACGGCGCACCCGAGCCGGTGGTGCGCGTCGCGCGCCTGCCCCGCGTCACGTACGCGCGGCGGACGAGCGGCTCCCCGCCCGGCGGGCCCCCCGCCCCGCACTCCGCCGTGCTCGACGCACGACCCGACGCACGACCCGACGCCGTCCCGGAGGAGACCCCGTGAGCACGACCCGCACCGCGCGCGACCCGGAGCTGTCCGTCGTCGTGACGTCGCTGCTCAAGGGCGTCGTCTACCGCGAGTCCGGCGAGGCGCTGTGGCGCGACCTGCTCGCGCGCGAGGCGCAGGTGCGCGACGCCGTCGCGATGCTCGGGCTGCAGGTCGTCGTCGACGAGGGCGACGGCTACGCCTACCTGCGCTCCCAGCCCGAGCACGAGCGCGACGAGCGCGTGCCGCGGCTGATCCCGCGCCGCGAGCTGCCGTTCGACGTCAGCCTGCTGCTCGCCCTGCTGCGCAAGCGGCTCGCGCAGGCGGACTCGGAGGGCGGCGAGACGCGCCTCGTGCTCACGCGCTCGGAGATCGTCGACCTGCTGCGGGTCTTCCTCACCCAGGACGCGGGCGCTGCGGCGAACGAGGCGCGGCTCGTGGACCGGGTGGACGCGCTCGTGCGGCGCGTCGTGGAGCTCGGCTTCCTGCGCCCGGCGGGGCGCCCGGACCCGGACGGGCCCGACGCCGCCGCGGCGGGGGACCCCGGTGACCCGGCCGACGCGGAGGCTCGGCGGTACGAGGTGCGCCGCATCCTCAAGGCGTTCGTCGACGCGCAGTGGCTCGCGGACTTCGACGCGCGCCTCGCGCAGTACCTGGAGCTCGCCGCCGAGGGCGGTGGCCCGGGGGCGGGGACGCGCACGGGGGCGGCGGGCGCGGGGACAGGCCTGGCGACGGGTACGGCGACGACGACGAGGACGGTGGCGTGATGGAGGGCCTGTTCAGCGCGGTCGAGCTGCACGACCCGGCGGCCGACCTCGACGCGCGCGCCGGGTTCCGGCTCGAACGGCTCGAGGTGCTCAACTGGGGCACGTTCGACCAGCGCGTGTGGGCGTTCGACCTCGACGGCCGCAACGCGCTGCTGACCGGCGACATCGGCTCGGGCAAGTCGACCATCGTCGACGCGGTGACGACGCTGCTCGTGCCGTCGCACCGGATCTCGTACAACAAGGCCGCCGGGGCGGGGGCGCGCGAACGGTCGCTGCGGTCGTACGTCGCGGGGCACTACAAGTCCGAGCGCGACGAGGCGACGGGCACGACGCGCCACGTGGGCCTGCGCGAGCGCGGCACGTACTCGGTCGTGCTGGGGCGGTTCTCGAACCGCGGGTTCGACCAGGAGGTCACGCTCGCGCAGGTGTTCTGGCTCGCCCCGGGCCAGGCGGGCCAGCCGGACCGCTTCTTCGTCACGGCGGACCGCCCGCTGACGATCACCGAGGACTTCGCGGGCTTCGGCGGCGACGTCACGGCGCTGCGCCGCCGCCTGCGCGAGTCCGGCGCGCAGGTGCGCGACCACTTCCCCGACTACGGGCGGGACTTCCGCCGCCTGCTCGGCATCCCGTCGGAGCAGGCGATGGACCTGTTCCACCAGACGGTGTCGATGAAGTCGGTCGGCGACCTCGGCGAGTTCGTGCGCGAGCACATGCTCGAGCCGTTCGACGCCGACCGCTGGACGGACCGGCTCGTCGCGCACTTCGACGACCTGACGAGCGCCCACGACGCCGTCGTGCGGGCGACCGCGCAGATCGAGCGGCTCGCGCCCCTGCTCGCGGACTGCGACGCGCACGACGCGCTCGGGGAGCGGGCCGAGGCGCTCGTCGCGCGCCGCGACGCCCTGCGCGCGTTCACCGCGTCGCGCCGCGTGGCAGACCTCGACGGTCTCACCGCCGCCCTCGACGAGCGCGTGGCCGACGGCGAGGCCCGCCGCCGCCGCGTCGTCGACGAGCTGGGGCTGCTCGGCGCCGAGCGCCAGCGGCTCGAGCTCGAGCGCGCGGGCCACGGCGGCGACCGGCTCGCCGCGATCGAGGGCGAGGTCGCGCGCCGCGAGGTCGAGCGCGCCGCGCGCGAGCGCCGCGTCGCCCAGCTCGCCGGCTACGCGGCGGCGGCCGGCCTGACGCTCGGCGCCCCGGACGGCGCCGACGCCGCGGCGGGGGACCCCGTCCCGGCGGGGCCGGGGCAGGGCGCCACGGCGGGCGCGGTGGCCGCCGCGCTCGTCGACGCCGAGGCGTTCGCGGCGCTCCGTCGCGCCGCCGACGACGCCGCCGTGCGCGTGCGCGACGACCTCGCCCGGGCCGAGGAGCAGGTGAGCGAGGTCGCGGCGCAGGTGCGCGCCGTCGAGCAGGAGACCGCCGACGTCAAGGCCGAGCTCGCGAGCCTCGCCGACCGCCGGTCCAACCTGCCGCGCACCCACCTGGAGGTCCGGGACCGGCTGTGCGACGGCGTCGGGCTCGCACCGGGCGACGTCCCCTTCGTGGGCGAGCTGCTCGCCGTCCGCCCCGAGCACGCCGACTGGGAGGGTGCGGCCGAGCGCGTGCTGCGCGGCTTCGCGCTCTCGCTCCTCGTGCCGGCGGTGCACTACGACGCGGTGTCCGCGTGGGTCGACCGTGAGCACCTCGGGCTGCGGCTCGTCTACCACCGGGTGCCCGAGCGCGTCCCCGCCGCCCGGCCGGCGCCGCGCGAGGACGGCGTCCCGCTCCTCGCCGACCTGCTCGACGTGCGGCGTCTCGACGACGCGCCGACCCTCACGGCGTGGGTCGAGGCCGAGCTCGAGCGCCGCGCCGACCACGCGTGCGCGCCGGACCTCGACGCGTTCCGCCGGCTCCCGCGCGCGATCACGCGGGCCGGCCAGGTCAAGCACTCGCCCGACCACCACGAGAAGAACGACACGCGCGCGGTCGACGACCGCCGGGGCTACGTGCTGGGCTGGTCGACCCAGGCGAAGATCGACGCGCTGCTCGAGCAGGCCGCCGAGGTCACGGCGCGTCGCGACGCGCTCGCACGGCGTCGGGACGAGGCGGCCGCCACGCGCGAGGCGCTCCAGGCCCGTTCCGCCGCGCTCGGGCGGCTCGACGTCTACCGCGACTGGGACGAGCTCGACCGCGGGGCCGAGACGGCGCGCATCGCCGAGCTCGCCGAGGAGAAGCGGCGGCTCGAGCAGGCGAGCGACGAGCTCGGCCGCCTCGCGGCGCTCCTCGACGACAACGCGCGCCGCCAGGCGGAGCTCGAGGCGGAGCGCGACCGCGTCGTCGCGACGCTCGGCGCCGACCGGCACGCGCTCGACGAGGCGCGGACGGCGCGAGAGCGGGCGCGCGCCGTGCTCGACGGCGCGGGCGAGACGCTCGACGAGGAGACGACGGCGGCCCTCGCCGCGGAGTTCGACCGCGAGCTCGCCGGGTTCGGCACGGTGGGCCCGGGCGGCGCCGCCGACGGCCCGACGCGCGCGGCCGACCTCGACGCGGTCGAGAACGCGGTGCGCTCGCGGCTCACCGCCGAGGCCGAGCAGGCGCAGCGCGAGCGCGCGGACCTCGGGACGCGGATCGCGGGGCAGATGGCCTCGTTCCGGTCGGCGTACCCGGTCGAGACGGCGGAGCTCGACGCGGACGTGCGGTCGGCCGACGGCTACCGCGAGATCCACGACCGGCTCGTGCGCGACGACCTCCCGCGGTTCGAGGCCGACTTCAAGGCGTACCTCAACACGAACGCGATCCGCGACATCGCGGGCTTCGCGGCCGAGCTCGCCAAGCAGGCCGACGTCATCCGCGACCGGATCGACACGATCAACGACTCGCTCCGCGCGATCGACTACAACCCGGGCCGGTACATCCGTCTGGAGATGTCGCGCACGCCCAACCTCGAGGTGCGCGAGTTCCAGCAGGACCTGCGCGCGTGCACCGACGGCGACGGGATCCTCGCCGAGGACGACCGCGCGCTCGCCGAGGGCGACGGGTCGCTCGCCGACGGCGCGCTGTCGTACTCGGAGGACCGGTTCCTGCGGGTCAAGGCGCTCGTCGAGCGGTTCCGCGGCCGCGAGGGCATGACGGACCTGGACGAGGCGTGGCGCCGCCGCGTGACCGACGTGCGCAACTGGTTCGTGCTCTCCGCGTCCGAGCGGTCCCGCGCCGACGACTCCGAGCACGAGCACTACTCCGACTCCGGCGGCAAGTCCGGCGGCCAGAAGGAGAAGCTCGCGTACACGGTGCTCGCGGCGTCGCTCGCCTACCAGTTCAAGCTCGACTGGGGCGCGGTGCGGTCGACGGCGTTCCGGTTCGTCGTCATCGACGAGGCGTTCGGGCGGGGGTCGGACGAGTCGACGCGCTTCGCGCTCGAGCTGTTCCGCCGCCTCGGGCTGCAGCTGCTCATCGTCACGCCGCTGCAGAAGATCCACGTCATCGAGCCCTACATCTCGGCCGTCGGGTTCGTCGACAACCCCACCGGCCGGTCGTCGCGCCTGCGGACGCTGTCCATCGCCGCGTACCGCGAGGGCCGCCGGGAGGGCGACGCCGCGCCGTCGGACGGCGGTGCCGAGCCCGCGGTCGAGCCGGTGCCCGATCCCGTGCCAGAGAGCGTGGCGACGTAGCGCGTCAGGCGAGCGGGCGGGGGCGGCGGGCGCCCGCCAGGGTCGCGGCGAGGACGGCCTCGATCGCGAACGCGGTCGCCTCCGCGAGGTCGACGGCGGCGGGGTCGAGGAGCCACTGGGTCTGGAGGCCGTCCATCGCGGCGATGATCGTCGAGGCGGCGAGGTCGAGCGCGCGGTCGTCCGGCACGGCGGCCGTCTCGTCGCCCGCGGCCCGCCGCTCCTCGACGACCTCGCGGAGCGCACCGGCGACGTCGGCGCGCAGCCCGGCGAAGCGCGCGGTGACCCACGCGCGGGCGGGATGGTCGTCCGTGACGGCCTCGCCGGCGAGGACCGTGTAGGTCTGCACGATCCCGGGGCGCTCGGCGTTCGCGGCGGCGGTCGCGACGAGGTGTCGGAACAGGTCGAGCCCGCCCGGCATGTGCTGCCCCTCCAGGTGCGCGACACCGTCGCGGTCGCGGGACGCGAGGACCTCGGTGAGCAGGCGCTCCTTGGACCCGAAGTGGTGCAGCACGCCGGCGTGCGTGATGCCCACCTGCTCGGCGACCTCGGCGAGCGACCCCTGGTGGTAGCCCCGCGACCCGAAGACGCGCATCGCCGCGCGCAGGATCTCCTCCCTCCGCTCGGCGGTCCCGGGGCGCGGGCGCCGGGGCCGCGGGCTCCGGGGGCGCGGGCTCCGGGAGGACGCGGAGTCGCTCGCGTCGGCGTCGCCGGGGGCGCTCGGCGCGGGGGAGGCGTCGGTCATGCCGTCACCCTACTGGCGGCCCGTGACGCCGTGCCCGGGCCACTCGGCCCGGACGGGCGGGCGCTGCCCCGGACCGGTCCGGGGCAGCGCCCGCAGCTCTTCCCGCCGTCTTCCCCGAATGCGCACACGCGTCCTCTACGGTGGTGGGATGCCTTCCGACCACGCCCCGACCCGGCCGCTGCCGACCAGCGGCGGGGCGGGTACGCGGCCGCTCCCGGCGACGCAGCCGATGCCGCCCACGCCCGGACCGGCGGCCGCGCCGCCGCCCGCCGCAGTGCCCCCCGCGGGCCCCGCCGCAGCGCCTTCCGCCGGGAACCCGTACCCGCCCGTCCCGCAGGCCGCCGCGGGCGGTCCCTCCGCCCCGGCGCCGCGCCGGGCGCCGCACGCGCACGCCGTCCCGGGTCCCGACGGACCGAGCACCGGCTCGCGCGTGGTCGCGGCCGTCGTCGCGCTGCTCGCGGTCGCGGGGGCGTGGCTCGTGTGGCGGTTCTTCGTCGACACGTTCGCCGGGCAGATGCTCGAGCGGGCCGCGTTCGACGGCGCCGTGACCGGCCAGGGAGAGCTCTGGGCGGTCGCCGAACCCGTGCTCGACACGGTCTCGGTCGCGTTCGTGGTCGGCGGCCTGGGCGCCGCGATGGGCATCGCGCTCCTGCGCCGCCGCTGGGGGCTCGCGGTGCAGGTCGCGTTCCTCGTCGTCGGCGCGAACGTCACGACGCAGCTCGTCAAGCACTCCCTCCTCGGCCGCGAGGAGCTCATCGGCGGCTGGCACTGGGAGAACTCGCTGCCCAGCGGCCACACCACCGTCGCGGGGTCGGTCGCGGCCGCGCTGCTGCTCGTCGTGCCGCGCGGGGCGCGGCCGCTCGTCGCCGTCCTCGGGGGCGCGTACACCGCGGCCACCGGGGTCTCGACCCTGGTCGGCCAGTGGCACCGCCCGAGCGACGTCGTCGCCGCCGTCCTCGTCGTCCTCGCGTGGGCCTCGCTCGTGTGCGTCTTCACGCCGAGGTCGTCGCTCGACCCGGGCGCCGGGCCCACGCCCGGCTCCACCGTCACGGCTGTGCTCCTCCTGCTCGGCGCGGCCGCGGCGGGCGTCGGGGCGCTGCTCGCGCTGCGCGCGACGCCCGCGACGTGGGGCACGACGGCGGCGCAGGAGATGACGGCCTACGCGGGCGGCGTCGCGGGCGTGCTGGCGGTGACGGCCGCGGCGTTCGCGGTGCTGCTCCTGGTCCGGCAGTCCACAGCCCGCCCCGACCCGCGTCCCGTTCGGGGGTAGGGTGCGTGCGGCTGGCGCGACGGGAGTAACGTCGTAGGCTGCCACGGCGGGCGACCGGACGGTCGTCCGGGTCGCCGGGGCCCCGGCGGGGCCCGCCGCCGTCGGGCAGGGAGCGCCCGCCACGGACACGTACGCACGGACGAAAGCAGGATCGGATGCCACGCAAGCTCGTGATCGTCGAGTCGCCCGCCAAGGCTCGCAAGATCCAGGGCTACCTCGGCGACGACTACGAGGTCGAGGCGAGCGTCGGGCACATCCGCGACCTGCCGCAGCCGTCCGAGCTGCCCGCGGACATGAAGAAGGGCCCGTACGGGAAGTTCGCGGTCGACGTCGACCACGGCTTCGACCCGTACTACGAGGTCTACGCGGACAAGAAGAAGAAGGTCGCCGAGCTCAAGCGCGCGCTCAAGGACGCCGACGAGCTCTACCTCGCGACCGACGAGGACCGCGAGGGCGAGGCCATCGCGTGGCACCTCCTCGAGGCGCTCAAGCCCAAGGTCCCGGTCAAGCGCATGGTCTTCCACGAGATCACGCGCGAGGCCATCCAGCGGGCGCTGCAGAACACGCGCGACCTCGACGAGCACCTCGTCGACGCGCAGGAGACCCGCCGCATCCTCGACCGCCTCTACGGCTACGAGGTCTCGCCCGTGCTGTGGCGCAAGATCGCCCAGGGGCTCTCGGCCGGCCGCGTGCAGTCGGTCGCGACGCGCCTCGTCGTCGAGCGCGAGCGCGAGCGCATGGCGTTCGTCCCCGCCGAGTACTGGGACGTCACGGGCACCTTCGAGCACGCGGACGCGTCGGCACCGGACGCGGGCAAGGCGTTCGGCGCCCGGCTGGTGCAGCTCGGCGACGCGCGCGTCGCCTCAGGCCGCGACTTCGACGACCGCGGGCAGCTCAAGCCTGCGGCGGCGCGCGACGGCGTCGCGCACCTCGACGAGACGACGGCGCGCGCCGTCGTGACCGGCCTCGCGGACGCGGCGTTCGCGGTGCGCTCGCTCGAGACCAAGCCGTACACGCGCCGTCCCGCGGCGCCGTTCACGACGTCGACCCTCCAGCAGGAGGCGAGCCGCAAGCTGCGCATGTCGTCGCGCCAGGCCATGCGCACCGCGCAGTCGCTGTACGAGAACGGCTACATCACCTACATGCGTACGGACTCGCCGTCGCTGTCGGCCGAGGCCACGACGGCGGCCCGCCGCCAGGCGGCCGAGCTGTACGGCCCCGAGTTCGTCCCGGAGAAGCCGCGCGTCTACGCCGCGAAGAACCAGGGCGCGCAGGAGGCGCACGAGGCGATCCGCCCCGCGGGCGACTCGTTCCGCACGCCCGCGCAGGTCAAGCGCGAGCTGAGCGACGACCAGTTCAAGCTCTACGAGCTCGTGTGGAAGCGCACCGTCGCGTCGCAGATGGCGGACGCGAAGGGGTCGACGGCGTCCGTCCGCCTCGGCGCGACCCTCTCGGCCGCCGCGGGCGACGTCGCGGGCCGCGACGCGGTGTTCGCCGCGTCGGGCACCGTCATCACGTTCCGCGGCTTCCTCGCCGCGTACGAGGAGAGCTCGGACGTCGACCGCTACGCCGAGGACGCGCCCGTCGTCGGGGCCAAGGGCGGTGACGAGGCGCGCCTGCCGCAGATGAGCGAGGGCGACGCCCTGCGCGCCGACGACCTCACCGCCGACGGGCACTCCACGTCCGCGCCGCCCCGGTACACCGAGGCCAGCCTCGTCAAGGCGCTCGAGGAGCTCGGGATCGGGCGGCCGTCGACGTACGCCTCGACGATCTCGACGATCCAGGACCGCGGGTACGTGCTCTCGCGCGGGCAGGCGCTCGTGCCGAGCTGGCTCGCGTTCGCCGTCGTGCGGCTGCTCGAGGAGCACTTCGACCGGCTCGTCGACTACGACTTCACCGCGCGCATGGAGGCCGATCTCGACGAGATCGCCGCCGGTCGCCGCGACCGCGTCGCGTGGCTCACCGAGTTCTACTTCGGCGACGCCGCGAAGGGCGAGGACGCCGAGGGCCTGCGCGACCTCGTCGCGAACCTCGGCGACATCGACGCGCGCGGCATCAACTCGGTGCCGATCGGCGAGGGCATCCAGCTCCGCGTCGGGCGCTACGGGCCCTACGTGGAGGACCTCTCCGTCCCCGTCAAGGAGGGCGAGAACCCGCCGCGCGCGTCCGTGCCCGACGACGTCGCCCCCGACGAGCTGACCGTCGCCAAGGCGCGCGAGCTGCTCGCCGCGGGCGCCGACGACGGCAAGGTGCTCGGCACCGACCCGGTGTCCGGCAACGAGATCATCGCGAAGGCCGGCCGCTACGGCCCGTACGTGACCGAGGTGCTCGACCTCCCGCCGATCGACACGAGCCTCTCGGCCGCCGCGCAGAAGAAGGCGAAGGCCGCGCAGCCCAAGCCGCGCACGGCGTCGCTGCTCAAGACGCAGTCGCTCGACACGATCACGATCGACGACGCGCTGCGCCTGCTGTCGCTGCCGCGCGTCGTCGGGACGGACCCGGAGTCGGGCGAGGAGATCACGGCGCAGAACGGCCGCTACGGCCCCTACCTCAAGAAGGGCACCGACTCGCGGTCGCTGCCCGACGAGGAGTCGATGTTCACCGTCACCCTCGACGAGGCGCTCGAGCTGTACAAGCAGCCCAAGCGCGGGCGCGGCCAGCGTGCCGCGACGCCGCCGCTGCGCGAGCTCGGTGACGACCCGAACAGCGGCAAGCCGATCGTCGTCAAGGACGGCCGGTTCGGCGCGTATGTCACCGACGGCGAGACGAACCGCACCCTGCCCCGCGACGTCACGCCCGAGTCGATCACGCCCGAGCAAGCGATCGAGCTCCTCGCGGAGAAGCGCGCGCAGGGCCCGGCGAAGAAGCGCACCACGGCCCGCAAGCCGGCCGCGAAGAAGGCCCCTGCCAAGAAGACGGCCGCCAAGAAGTAGCCGCGGTCAGCCCCGTCAGCCGTCGGCCGACCAGGTGATCGTGGCGCGTCCGGGCTGCCGGACGCGCCAGGTCGACCTGCTCGAGGGGGTGGGACCGCCCGGTCGGCCCATCCCGGGCCGGGCCCCTCCGGCGACGGCGGGGCCCGGGGCGGTGGGAACGGTCAGTGCGCGGTGTGCTTGACCGGCTCGGGGAGGCCCGCCTCGGCGCGGACGCGGCGGGAGAAGCCCTCGATGGAGCGCAGGGCGTCGACGAGCTCCGGCACGCGCACGGGGAACGGCATGGCGTGGATCGTCTCGCCCTCCGCGGTGGCGGCCTCCGCGACGCGCGTGAGGTCGTGCACGTCGTCGGTGGTCAGGCCGATCTCGGTGAGCGTGTTCGGCAGACCGACGCGCGTGGTGAAGCGCACGAACTCCTCGATCTCCTCGGTCGGCGCGCCCTCCAGGACGAGCTGCGTCACGGAGCCGATGTTCACCTTCTGGCCGTGCGTGAGGCCGTGCGTCTGGGGCGCGGCGGTGAGGCCGTTGTGGATCGCGTGCGCCGCGGCGAGGCCGCCGGACTCGAAGCCCAGCCCGGACAGCAGCGTGTTCGCCTCGACGACCTTCTCGACCGCGGGCGTCACGAGGTGGTTCTTCACCGCGTCGATCGCGGGCAGCGCGTTCTCCCAGAGGATGTCCCACGAGAGCTGCGCGAGCGCCGTGCCCGTGACGAGGGGGAGGCCGCCGGCCATGGTCGACGCGTTCGCCTCGGCGACGGCGCGCGCCTCGATCCACGTCGCGAGCGCGTCGCCGACGCCGGCGACGAGGAACTTCACGGGCGCGTTCGCGACGAGGCCCGTGTCGACGAGCACGAGGTCCGGGTTGTGCGGGAAGAACCGGTACTCCTCGAACGCGCCGTCCTCGGTGTAGATCACGGACAGGGCGGAGCACGGGGCGTCGGTGGACGCGACGGTCGGCACGGACACCCAGCGGATGCCGCGCAGGTGGCCCGCGGCCTTCACCGCGTCGATGGTCGAGCCGCCGCCGATGCCGACGATCACGTCGGCGCCGAGCTCGTCGATCTCGCGCGCGAGCCGGTCGACCTCCGCGGCGGTGGCGTAGGTGCCGAACCCCGTGCGGTGGCGGGGGAGGTCCTGCTCCTGGAAGGACACCGCGACGGTGTCCTGGACGATGCCCCACACGACGTCGTCGGCGACGAGCAGCGGCTTCGTGCCGATCGGTCGGACGAACTCGCCGAGCCGCGTGAGCGCACCGCGGGCCTGGACGTAGCGCAGCGGGCTGATGAGCGTGCGGACGGGAACCTCGGACATCGTGGCCTCCTGTGGGGTCGGTGGGTCGCCGTCGGGCGCGCCGCAGCCGTGCGAGGCCGGTGCCCGCCGGCCATCCCCACCGTGTCACGCGTCCCCGGGGACCACCACCGGGACGCCGGGTCGCGTGACCTAGGTCCCCTCCGGGCTCAGCGGACGAGCACCGTGACCGTCCCGAGCACCAGCGTCACCGCGGGCAGGAGCAGCACGCCCCAGCGCCCGGTGCGGTCGGTGCGGGCTTGCGGTGCGTCGTCGAGAGGGTCGACGACGGGGTCGCCCGAGCCCTGCTCGCGCAGGCCCCAGACGGTCCCCACGACGAGCGCGACGGCGGCCGCGACCAGGACCGGGACCGCGGGGAGGCTCGCGACCGGGGAGCGCAGCGTGACCGCGACGGCCACGAGGGCAGCCGTCACGACCATGTTCCCGAGGACGGTCAGCACGGGGTGGGCGAGCGCGGCACGCAGCAGCCGGTCGCCGGCGCGCCACAGCCCGACGAAGCCTGCGAGCGCGGCGACGAGGACGAGCAGCATCCCGGCCGGGACGACGAGGGCGCCGCCGTCGAGGGCGGGTCGCAGCGACCACAGCACGCCGAGCATCCCGACCGTCTGCACGGCGGAGGCGGCGACCGTCCGCCCGATCGAGGAGCTCGACTGCGCGGGGTCCTCGGGCAGGTCGAGCGAGCGCGCGTACGCCACGGGATCGCCGAACGCCTCCTGCGCGGTCTCGCCGGAGTCGACGACGTGCGCGTCCACCTCGGCGAGCACCGCGCCGATGCGCGCTCCGGCGACGCCCTGGAGCCGCAGCTCCAGCAGGAGCGCCTCGGCCCAGCGCGGGTCGACGTGCGGCGCGTGGCGGCGCTCGATCGTGTAGCGGGTCGTGTCGCTCATCGGGGGGTCCTTGTCGGGGTGGGATCGGGAGGGGGTGCGTCGGCCGGGATCGCGCCGTCCGGCGAGGGCGCGCCGGACGCGCCGGCGACGAGGGTGGTCGCCGCCGTCGTCACGGCGTCCCAGCGGGAGGTCGCGTCGGCGAGCGCGACGCGACCCTGGTCCGTGACGGCGTAGTACCGACGGCTCGGCCCGCGCTCGCCCTGGTGCCAGGAGGTCGTGACGAGGCCGTCGTCCTCCAGCCGCTGCAGCAGCGGGTAGAGCGTGCCGCCCTTCACGGTGCCGAGGCCCGCGTCGGCGAGCGACCGCGTGATCGCGTAGCCGTAGGTGGGGCCGTGGGTCGCGACGACCGCGAGCACGCACAGCGGCAGCACGCCGCGCAGGAGCTCGCGGTCGAGCCGCTCGTCGAACGTCATGGGCTAGACAGTACGGCTATCTACTTAGGGAGGCAACCTAGTCGTTCCCGGGCAGCCAACCGACGATCGCATGAGTGCTGTTATAACAGTGCTATGACTTCTCCGGACCCGACCACGGTCCCCGGCCGGTGGGACTCCCTGCACGCCGTGCTCCGACGCCTCGACGACGAGATCGAGACCGTCTACGCCGACCGCGGGATCGTGGGGGTGCGCCCGCGGTTCGTCTACCCGCTCATCCGGCTCGCGCACACCGGCCCCCTGACCATCCGGGAGCTCGCCGCCTCGCTCGGCCGCACGCACTCGGCGATGAGCCAGACGGTCACGGCGATGCGGCGCGAGGGCCTCGTCGAGACCGCGCCGGGCGCGGACGCCCGCACGCGCCGCGTCGCGCTCACGGCGCGGTCGCGCGAGCTCGTCCCGCTCCTCGAGGCGGAGTGGCGGGCGACCGAGGAGTCCGTCGCCGAGATCGACGACGAGCTGCCGCACGCCCTGAGCGCGGTCGTCGTCGAGCTGGAGCGCGTGCTCGCCCGTCGCTCGCTGCGCGAGCGGCTCGTCGAGCGCCTCGACGCGGCCGGCCACCCGGCGCCGCGGGAGCGCTGAGGTGCGCGACCACGTCCTCGACCTGCGGCCGTTGCGCGCGAGCCGCGCGTACCGGGACCTGTGGGCCGGGTCCGCCGTGGGCGGCCTCGGGTTCCAGATCGCGAACGTCGCGGTGCTGCTCCAGGTCTGGGAGCTCACCCGCAGCCCGCTGTGGACGGGCACGATCGGCCTGGCCACGGCGGTCCCGCTCCTGACGCTCGGCCTGGTGGGCGGGCACCTCGCCGACGTCCACGACCGGCGCACCCTCATGCGCCTCGCCGCGGTCGGGCAGGTGCTCTCCGCTGCTGGTCTCGCCGCGCAGGCGCTCGCGGGGAACCGGTCGGTGTGGTTCCTGCTCGGGCTCGTCGCCGCCGGCGCGGCGTGCAACGCGCTCGGCTCGCCGGCGCGCCGGACGGTGCCGCCCCGGCTGCTGCCGCCCGACCAGGTCGCCGCGGGTCTCGCGCTGCAGAACCTCGCGTTCCAGGTGGCCATGCTGGTCGGGCCCGCGCTCGCCGGCCTGGTCCTGGCGCGCTGGGACCTGCCCGCGGCCTACGGCCTCCAGGCGGTGGCCGCCGTCGTCGCGCTGCTCGGGCTCGTGCGCCTCCCGCCCCTGCCCCCGCTCCCCGTCGGTCCCTCGGCCACGACGGGCCCGGCCGCCGCGCCGCCCGGGCCCGCGCCGCGCCGTCGGGCGGCCGCGGGCGGGTGGTCGATCGTGTGGCGCAAGCCGACGCTGCGCGGCGCGTTCGCGACGGACGTCGCGGCGACCGTGCTCGCCATGCCGATCTCGCTGTTCCCGCTCGTCAACGAGATCCGGTTCGACGGCGACCCCCGCACCCTCGGCCTGTTCCTCTCGGCGGTCGCGGTGGGAGGGATCGGCGCGGGCCTGCTCTCCGGGGCCGTGACGCGGGCGACGCGCTCGGGCGCGCTGCAGCTCGCCGCGGCGGCGACGTGGGGCGTCGCGCTCGCCGGGTTCGGGCTCGCGGGGCCGCTGTGGCTCGCCCTCGCGTGCCTGGCGGTCGCCGGTGCGGCGGACACGGTGTCGGTCGTGACGCGCGGCGCGCTGGTGCAGCTCGAGACGCCCGACGAGTTCCGCGGCCGCGTGTCCTCGGTCGAGCACGTCGTGGGCGTCGCCGGCCCCGAGGTCGGGAACTTCCGCGGGGGAGTGCTCGCGTCGCTGACGTCCGCGCCCGTCGCGCTGGTGGCGGGCGGGCTGGTGGCGAGCGCCGTCGTCGGGCTCGTCGCGTGGCGCAACGCCCCGCTGCGCCGCTACCGCACCCCGGCCCCGGCCCCCCTCCCGGTCCCGTGAGTGCGTGAAACAGTCGCGCCGGGGCCTCCGGGACGCGACGAATTCACGCACTCAGCGGGAGACGGGGTGTCAGTCGACGGTCACCGCGTCGAGGACCGGGAGGCGGGCGGCGCGGATCGCGGGCCAGACGCTCGCGACGAGCCCGATGACGACCGCGACGCCGAGGATCGCGAGCACCTGGCCCCACGGCACGGCGAGCGTGCTCAGCCCCTCGTCGGCGAGCACGCCCGGGAGGGCGGCGCCGATGCCGATGCCCGTCGCGACGCCGAGCACCGTCCCGTAGACGGCGGTGAGCACCGACTCGATCGCGATGACCCCAGCGAGCTGGAGGCGTCCCAGACCGACGGCGCGCAGCAGCCCGATCTCGCGCGTGCGCTCGATGATCGACAGCGCGAGCGTGTTGACGATGCCGAGCAGCGCGATGACGATCGACAGCGCGAGCAGGGCGTAGAGGATGACGAGCACCTGGTTCACCTGGTCGGCGAACGCGGACGCGGTCTGCTCCCGGTCGAGCACCGTGACGACGAGGAACGGCTCGACCGCCGACGTCAGGGCGGTGCGCAGCTCCTCGACGTCGGCCGGGCTCGCGCCGTCGGCCGCCGACACGTAGACGATCCGCACGCTCGCCTGGGCGGCCGGAACGACGGCGTCGAACACGTCGTCGCGCACCAGGACGCCGGTCCCCACGAGCTGGCTGTCGATCACCGCGCCCACGCGCGCCTCGACGGCGGAGTCGCCCTCGCCGAGCCGCAGCGTGTCGCCCACCTCCCAGCCGCGCTCGCGCGCGGTGCGCCGGTGCACGACGACGTCCCCGTCCTCGAGCGTCGCCGTCGGGTCCCCGGCGAGCGTCACGGGTTCGAGCGCGGTGTCGAAGAACCCGGCGGGCACGCCCGCGACGTCGGTCCCGCGCGCGCCGTCGGCCGTGCTGCTGTCCGTGCCGGAGCCGCCGCCGACCGTGGCGACCGACGCCGACCCGAGCCGCACCGTGTCCACGACCGCGGCGCCCGGCGTCGCGGCCACGGCCTCGACCGCGCCCTCGGGCACGACGAGCGTCGCGGAGTCGACCACGAGGTCGGCCCGCACCTCGTTCTCGACGATGCTCCGCACCGACGCCTGGGTCGAGGCGGCGATGACGCCCGTGACCGACACGAGCGCCATGCCGATGAGCAGGGCTCCCGCGGTGCTCGCGGTGCGGCGGGGGTTGCGCGTGACGTTGCCGCGCGCGAGGCGGCCGAGCGGGCGCAGCGCGACGACGAGCGGCCACGCGAGCACCGCGAGCACGCCGCGCGCGACGGCCGGCGACCCGACGAGCACGCCCACGAGCACGAGCCCGGCCCCGACGCCGAGGAGCAGGCGGGGGCTCAGGTCGTCGACCCAGGCCCAGCCGGTCGGCGCGTCCACGACGGAGGATCCCAGGTACGCGGCGAGCCACAGCACACCGGCGCCCGCCGCGACGACGACCACCCCGCCCACCGCCCGCAGCCCGGTGCCGCGGTCGGGCGCGACGTCGTCGCGCATCGCCTGCACGGGCGGGATCGCGGCGGCCCGCCGCGCGGGCAGCACGGCCGCGAGGACGCTGACGACCGCCCCGAGCGCGACGGCGGCCACGACCTGCGAGGTCCCGAGCGGGACCCGGCCGGAGAACTCGAAGCCGGCGAGCGCGAGCCCCCACCGGATGACCCGCACCAGCCCGGCCCCGGCGAGCACGCCGAGCCCACCACCCACGAGCCCGACGACGAGCGCCTGGACGAGGACCGACGCGAACACCTGGCCCGGCGACGCGCCGAGCGCGCGCAGGAGCGCGAGCTCGCGCAGGCGCTCGCGCACCGACATCGCGAACGTGTTGGCGATGATGAACGCGCCGACGAACAGCGCGATGGCGGCGAACACGAGCAGGAAGGTCTCGACGAACCCGAGCACCTCCTCGACCGCCTCGCTCGCCTCGGCGCGCGCCTGCTCGCCCGTGACGGCCTCCGCGCCGGACGGGAGGACCGACGCGACGCGGTCCGCGAGGGCGTCCTCGTCCACCGGTCCGCTCGCGTCCGCCCAGACCGCGATCTGGGGCACCAGCCCGTCGGGCGCGTAGACCTCGCGCGCCGTGTCGCCGTCGATCCCGACGAGGACCGCACCCGCGGCGGCGGCCTCGATGCCGAACACGCCGGACACGGTCACGGGGCGCGGCTCCCCGCCGAGCACGACCGTGGTCTCGTCGCCCGTGGCGAGGTCAGCGGTCTCGGCCGCGCTCTGCTCCAGGACGATCTCGCCCGGGCCGGGCCACGCGCCGTCGAGCAACGTGAGGCTCGGGTCCTCCGGGTCGACGGAGAACGCCGTGCTCGGCGGGCCCGTGGTCACGACGGCGGTGCCGTCGGCCGCGACGAGCACGACGGGGCCGGACACGTCCGCCACGGCCCGCTCGACGCCGTCGACCCCCTCGACCTCCGTCGCGAGGTCGGCCGGGACGAGCGTGCGGTCGCCCGCGAACCCGCCCCCGCCGGCGGCGCCGCCGCCACCGGGCCCGGACGTGTCGCTCTCGACCTCCTGCGCGCCGCGCACGTAGACGTCGGCCGTGAGCGTCGTCGCGATGATGTCGTCGAACGTGGAGGAGAGCATGCCGCGGAACGCGAACGTGCCGACGACGAACGCGACACCGAGCGTCACGGCGAGCACCGACAGGACGAACCGCACGACGTGCGCGCGCACGCCCCGCAGCGCGACGCGGATCATGCGCCGTCGTCCGCGGCGAGCGCGAGCGCGTCGAGGATGTCCTGCTGCGTGGGGTCGTGCAGCTCGCCCGCGAGGCGACCGTCCGCGAGGAAGACGACGCGGTGCGCGTACGACGCCGCGCGCGGGTCGTGCGTGACCATGACGACCGTCTGGTCGAGCTCGTCGACGGAGCGGCGCAGGAACGTGAGCACCTCGCCCGCGGAGCGCGAGTCGAGGTTGCCGGTCGGCTCGTCGGCGAACACGATCGAGGGCCGCGACACGAGCGCCCGCGCGCACGCCACGCGCTGCTGCTGCCCACCGGACAGCTCGGAGGGGCGGTGGTGCAGGCGGTCGGTGAGCCCGACGGCGGTCGTCACCTCGTCGAACCAGTCGCGGTCCACGCGGGTGCGCGCGATGTCGAGCGGGAGCGTGATGTTCTCCGCGGCCGTGAGCGTCGGGACGAGGTTGTACGCCTGGAAGACGAACCCGACGCGCGTGCGGCGCAGAGCCGTGAGCCGCCGCTGCGACATCCGGCTGATCTCCTGCCCGTCGATCACCACGCTGCCGGAGGTCGGGGAGTCCAGCCCGGCGAGGCAGTGCATGAGCGTCGACTTGCCGGACCCGGACGGCCCCATGATCGCCGTGAGCCGGCCGCGCGCGAAGTCGACGTCGACGCCGTCGAGCGCGCGGACGGCCGTCGGGCCGGATCCGTAGACCTTGACGAGGTCGCGCGCGCTCGCCCGTGCCTCGGGCTCGGGTCCGGCGTCGGTCGGCGTGCCGGTCCGGGGCGCGGGGGTCGTCATGCCCCCATCGTGACGTGCCGCGCGGCGGCGCGCACCACCCGTGCGGGGGAGGGTGGCTCGCGCGCCCGACGCGCGGCCTGTGGACGAGCGGCGGCGAGGCCCGCGCAGGGCGATAGCGTGGGCCGCATGAGCACCGTCGCCCCGCCGCCCGCCGCGCACCCCGACGAGACCCCGGCCGCCACCGGCGTCCACCCGTTCCCCGACCTGTCCGCCGAGGTGACGGGCACGGTCCCCGACCCGCGCAGCGCGCCCCCGATCCGCTGGGGCATCCTCGGCGCGGGCGGCATCGCGTCGTCGTTCGCGGAGGCGGTGCGCCTGTACACGCAGGGTCGCGTCGCCTCGGTCGGCTCGCGCGACCGCGTGCGCGCCGAGCGCTTCGCGACCGCGCACGGCGTCCCCACGACGCACCACGGCTACGACGAGCTCGTCGAGGACCCGCAGGTGGACGTCGTGTACGTCGCGACGCCGCACTCGCACCACCACGAGCACGCCCTGCTCGCGATCCGCGCGGGCAAGCACGTCCTCGTCGAGAAGGCGTTCACGCGCAACGAGGCCGAGGCGGTCGAGGTGCTCGACGCCGCGCGCGAGGCGGGCGTGTTCGTCATGGAAGCCATGTGGACGCGGTTCCTGCCGCACGTCGCCGCGCTGCGCGGCGTGATCGCGCGCGGCGAGATCGGCGACGTCGTGAACCTCAGCGCGGACCACGGCCAGTGGTTCCCGTTCGACCCCGAGCACCGGCTCTACGCGCCGGAGCTGGCGGGCGGCGCGCTCCTCGACCTGGGCGTCTACCCGGTGTCGTTCGCGCACGACCTGCTGGGCGCGCCGTCGACAGTGACGGCCGTCGGTGCACTCACGGAGACGGGCGTGGACGGGCAGGTGAGCATCGTGCTCGGCTACGGCGACACGCAGGCGACGCTCTCGACCACGCTGTGGTCGCGCACCGCGAACACGGCGGTGATCTCGGGCACCGCGGGCCGCATCGAGGTCGAGGGCACGTTCTACGCGCCGACGTCGTTCCGGGTCGTGCGGCACGACGGCGCGTCCTGGTACTACGACGGCTTCTCCGGCGAGGGCAAGCAGTACCAGGCCGCCGAGGTCGCGCGCCGCGTCGCCGCGGGCGAGACGCAGAGCCCGCGCATGTCGTGGGACTCGACGCTCGAGGTCATGCGCACGCTCGACGAGGTGCGTCGCCAGGTCGGGGTCGTCTACCCCGGGGAGTGACGCCCGCGGGCGGGCGTCGCGTCAGTCGGTGTGCTCGACGACGTAGCTGCGGCCGTCGGGGCCGGTGACCCGCTCGAAGCGGGTGCGCAGCTCCTGGTCGCGCTCGCGCTCGGCGTCGGACACGCCGCGGCCGTCGGCCTCCTGTCGCCCCAGCTGTGCCGGGCCGAAGATCGGCAGGAAGCCCTCGGTGATGCGCATGCCGAGCGTGCGCTTGTCGTTCTTGCGCGCCACGGTGTCCTCCGCTGGTGTCGCGTCGCCGGCCCGGGGGCCGGTGGCTGGTGCTCGTCCGCTGATGGTTGGTGCACCAATGATTGGCGTCCCAAGAATAGCGCGATCCTCGGTAGCATGGCGCCATGACGAGCGAGGAGAACGGCGGGGCGTCCGCACCGGGCGCGGCGACGCTGTTCGCGGACCCGCTCGCGCTCGAGGCGCAGGTCTGCTTCGCGCTCTCGGCGGGCGCGCGCGGCATGGTCGCCCTGTACCGGCCGCTGCTCGAGCCCCTGGGCATCACCCACCCGCAGTACCTCGTGCTGCTCGCGCTGTGGCAGGACGACGCGGCAGGCACGACGTCGACCGTCGGCGACCTCGCGGCGCGGCTGCACCTCGACGCCGGGACGCTCTCGCCGCTCCTCAAGCGGCTCGAGAGCCTCGGCTACGTGCGCCGTTCTCGCTCGCCCGACGACGGCCGCCAGGTCCGCGTGACGCTCACGCCCGAGGGACGGGCGCGGCGTCGTGACGCGGAGCGCATCCCGCCCGCGATCGTCGCCGCCACGGGCCTCACCCTCGACGAGCTGGCGGAGATTCACGCCGCCGCGTCGAAGGTCGTCGCGGCCGCCCAGCGAGCGTCCGTCTACTGAGGATCAGCCCGCTGCAGCCCGCCGAGCAGGGGGGTTGGCCCGTCAAGGGAGGAGGACGGGAGACGACCGCAGGGTCGGCGGGGTGGTCAGGCGTCCGTGATCCGGATGCCGTCCGGGCCTGCGGCGAAGCGCACCGCCGCCAGACCCGCCGCCAGCGCGTCGGGTGCAGGGGACGCGGACGCCAGCTCGTCGGCCGTGTGCGTGCCCGTCACGACGAGCACGGCGCACCCCGCGGCGCGGGCGGACGCGACCCCGGCCGGGGCGTCCTCGACGACGAGGCACCGCGCCGGGTCCACGCCCAGGCGCTCCGCGCCGAGGAGGAACGGGTCCGGGTCGGGCTTGCCGTGGGCGACGTCGTCCGCGGTGACGACCACCGACGGCGCGACGAGGCCCGACGCGGCCATGCGCGCCGCCGCGAGGGGGCGGGTGCACGACGTGACGATCGCCTGCCGCTGCGGGGGCAGGGCGGCGAGCGCGTCGCGCGTCCCCGGCAGGATCGTCACGCCCTCGTTGTCCTCGAGCTCCAGCTCGTGGATGCGGTCGTACGCGGGCTCGACCTGGTCGGCCGGCAGGAGCGTCGCGATGAGCGTGCGCGCGGGGGTGCCGTGCTGGATCTGGAAGTCCTCGGCGTCGGGCAGCCCGTGCTCCGCGGCCCAGCGACGCCAGTTCCGGTCCACCGCCGGGACCGAGTCGATGAGGGTGCCGTCCATGTCGAACAGCACGGCGTGGAACGTCCGCCCGGCGAACGCGACGCCGGGGGTGGGCAGAGGAGCGGGCGCGGGGTCCGTCGCGGGGGTGGTCACGGGATCGGGCATGGCCCGAGGCTATCCCGCGCGTCCGGCGCCTGCGGCCGTCCCGCACGACCGGCGGCCGGGGGACCGGCCCGTGTCCGACGTCGCGACTAGGGTGGTCGCCGTGAGCGCACCCGGGTACTTCATCTCCTTCGAGGGCGGCGACGGCGTCGGCAAGTCGACGCAGGCGCGCCTGCTCGGGCAGTGGCTCGGCGAGCTCACGGGGCGCGAGGTCGTGCTGACGCGCGAGCCGGGCGGCACGGAGCTCGGCAAGGAGCTGCGCGCCGCGGTGCTCCACGGGCAGGACATGGACCCCCGCACGGAGGCGCTCATCTACGCCGCGGACCGCGCGCACCACGTCGCGAGCCTCGTGCGCCCCGCGCTCGAGCGCGGCGCGATCGTCGTCACGGACCGCTACCTCGACTCGTCGGTCGCCTACCAGGCGGGCGGGCGCGAGCTCGGTGCGGACGAGGTCGAGCTCATCTCCCGCTGGGCCGTGCAGGACCTCCTGCCCGACGTGACGATCCTGCTCGACCTCGACCCGGCGGTCGCCGCCGGTCGCATCCGCCGCCAGCACGACCGCCTCGAGCGCGCGGGGGCGGAGTTCCACCGCCGCACGCGCGAGGCGTTCCTCACGCGCGCGGCGTCGGACCCGGACCGCTGGGTCGTCCTCGACGCCGCGGGCTCGGTCGACGACCTCCAGGCGCAGATCCGGGTCGACGTCGCCGCGCGGCTCGAGCTCACGCCCGTCGTCGAGGAGGCCGAGGACACGGTCGCCGCGCTGCCCGACGACGGCTTCGACGACACGGACAGCGCGATCGGCTACGCGCCGGGCACGGACCTCCTCCCGGGCGCCCCGGCGCGGCCTGCCGGGGACGCGCGCGCATGAGCGTCTGGGACGACGTCGTCGGGCAGGAGCAGGCCGTCGCGACGCTCCGTGCCGCGGCCACCGACCCCGCCGCGATGACCCACGCGTGGCTGCTCACCGGCCCGCCCGGGTCCGGCCGCTCGAACGCCGCGCGCGCGTTCGCGGCCGCGCTCCAGTGCGAGCAGGGCGGCTGCGGACGCTGCCAGGCGTGCCGCACGACGCTCGCCGGGACGCACCCGGACGTGACGCTCGTCGCGACCGAGCTCGTGACCATCAAGATCGACGACGTGCGCGACCTGGTGACGGTCGCGAGCCGCAGCCCGTCGCAGGGCCGGCGCCGGGTCATCGTCGTCGAGGACGCCGACCGCATGGCGGAGCGCACCACGAACGTCCTCCTCAAGGCGATCGAGGAGCCCGCCCCGCACACGGTGTGGATCCTCTGCGCCCCGAGCCCGCAGGACGTGCTCGTGACGATCCGCTCGCGGTGCCGCGGGGTCGTGCTGCGGGTGCCGCCGGTCGAGGCCGTCGCGGGCTTGCTCGTGCAGCGCGACGGCGTCGACGAGCACGTCGCACTCGTCGCGGCGCGCGCGGCCCAGAGCCACATCGGCCTCGCCCGGCGCCTCGCGCGGGACGCGGGCGCGCGCGAGCGCCGCACGTCCGTGCTGTCGCTCGCCCGGCGGGTCCGCGGGGTGGGCGACGCCGTGCTCGCGGCGGGAGAGCTCGTGGACCTCGCGCAGGCCGAGGCGAAGGCGGCGACGGAGGAGCGCGACGCCGCGGAGAAGGCCGAGCTCCTGCGTGCGCTCGGCGTCGCGGACGGCGAGACGCTCCCGCCGCGGCTGCGCTCCCAGCTCCGCGACCTCGAGGCCGACCAGAAGCGGCGTGCGACGCGCCACCAGCGCGACGTGCTCGACCGCGCGATGGTCGACCTGCTCTCGCTGTACCGCGACGTGCTCGTGGTCCAGCTCGGGGCGCAGGTCGAGCTCGTCAACACCGAGCTCGCCGAGACGGTGAGCGCGCTCGCGCAGGACTCGACGCCCGAGCAGACGGTGCGGCGCATGGACGCGATCGGCGTCGCGCGCGAGCGGCTCGAGGGCAACGTCGCGCCGCTGCTGGCCGTGGAGGCGATGGTCGTCGCGCTGCGGCCCCAGGGCTGACGGCCGCTAGCTCGACGGCGCCGCCGCGCGGAGCTTCTCCAGGAGCGGCCCGGCCGCGGTCTCGAGGAACTCGCGCTGCCCGACCTCGCCCACCTGGACGAGCGCGAGGTCGGTGAACCCCGCCTCCCACCACGCGGACGCCGCCTCGACGACCGCGTCCAGGTCGGGGCCGCACGGGATGGACGCGGCCACGTCCTCGGGCCGCACGAACGCCGTCGCCGCCTCGAACGCCTCGGTCGTCGGCAGGTCCGCGTTGACGCGCCAGCCGCCGCCGAACCACCGGAACTGCTCGTGCGCGCGCGCCACGGCGGTCTCCTCGTCCGGGTCCCAGCAGATCGGCATCTGCCCCACGACGCGCGACGGCGCGAGCTCGGCGCGCTCGCGGACCGAGGACCACCGCTGCACGACGCCGGCCTCGGGCTCGGTCGTGACGAGGTGGTCGGCCAGCGGGGCGAACCGCTCGATCGACTGCGGGCCGGAGACCGCCACGCCGATCTCGACCGTCTCGTCGGGCAGGTCCCAGAGCTTGGCGGAGTCGACGCGGTAGTGGACGCCGTCGAACGTGAGGCGCTCGCCGTCGAGCAGCGAGCGGATGATCTCCACCGCCTCCTCGAGCATGTCGTGCCGCTCGCCGACGGCGGGCCAGCGCTCGCCCGCCACGTGCTCGTTGAGGTTCTCCCCGGCGCCGAGCCCGAGGGTGAAGCGGTCGTCGGACAGGAGCGCCACGGTCGCGGCCTTCTGCGCCACGACCGCGGGGTGGTAGCGCAGGAGGGGGCAGGTCACGTACGTCATGAGGCCGACGCGCTCGGTCGCCTGGGCGACCGCCCCGAGCACGGACCACGCGTACGGGGCGTGGCCCTGGGCGTCGAGCCAGGGGAAGTAGTGGTCGCTCATCACCTCGAAGTCGAAGCCGACGCGCTCCGCGTCGACCGCGTGCTCCACGAGCGCACGAGGGCCGGACTGCTCGGTCATGAGGGTGTAGCCGAAGCGGGTCATGTCTCGATCGTGGGACGGGCCGGGCGCACCCGCACGCGGGTACGCCCGGCCCGGGGGAGGGAGGGGTCGGTCAGGCGAGCGCCTTCGCCTTGAGCTGCGCGAACTCCTCGGGGGTGATGGCGCCCGAGTCGAGGAGCGACTTGGCGTGGGAGATCTGCTCGGCCGGCGACGTCGTCGCGACCTGGCGGATGTAGGCGTCCGTGTCGTGCTTCGCCTGGACGACGGCCGCGGCCTGTCGCTCCGCCATGCCGCGCCCCCGCGCGATGAGGTAGACGAGCGACGTCAGCACGGGCAGGAAGATGAGGAAGATGATCCAGACTGCCTTCCACCACCCGGAGAGCTCCCGGTCACGGAACAGGTCCGCGATGATCTGGAAGAGCACGATGAGGTACGCGATGAAGAAGAAGCTCCACACGAGGAGCCAGAAGAAGTCCCAGAAGTCCACGGTCACGCCCTTTCTCGACGGGTCCCGCGACGCGACGGCCTGCTGCCCCGCGCCATCAGGGCGAACGTAGCGACGTCGCGACGATCGCGCCCGGCGAGGCGCGCGGTGCCGCGGCTCACGACGTCCCGGCCGGTGTCCCGGGCGGAGGCCCCGCGGGCGCGCCCGGCCCGTCCGACGGCCCGTCCGACGGCGCGCCCGACGGTGGGATCGGGACCCGCCGCGCGCGGACGACGTCGCCCACGATGACCGCCAGCAGGACGCCGTCCGTCACCCAGTTGAGCGCGAGCGGCGAGAGCCACGCGTGGACGGCGAAGAGCACGCCGACCGCGACGGCGCCCAGCACGTGCGGGAGCGACCAGCGCCCGCCCGTCGCGCGCCGGAACAGCGCGTTCCCCACGAGGTACGTCGCCGCCGCCCCGCACACGAGGCCGGCGGTCCAGGCGTCGGCGTGACCGCCGTCGTGCCCGAGCGGGTGCAGGAGCACGAGCTCGTCGGCGACGGCGGTGAGCACGATCCCGGCGACGATGACGAACGGGACGTACGTGTACGCCGTCTGGGCGACCATCCCGCGCTCGGCGCGCGACGTGAAGTACTCGGTGGCACGCCGCTCGGACCGGTCGAAGAACAGCAGCCACATGAGCACGGTGCTCGCGAACGCGGAGCAGAACGCGGAGACGGTCGTGAGGTCGAGGGGGAGCTCGGCGAACGCGGCGCCCGTGACGATGATCGACTCGCCCAGGCAGATGATGACGAACAGGCTGACCCGTTCGGCCATGTGCTCCCCGCGGACCACCCACGTGCTCGCGCGCGACGCCCCGAGCCCCGGGAGCCAGAACATCGCGCGCGGCCCGGCGACGTCGATCGCGGCCGCGACCGCCCACAGCAGCAGGCGGTGCTCCTCGACGAGGCCGCCCGCGACCCACAGCGCGCCCGACGCCGCGAGCCACGTCGTGATGCGGACGAAGTTCACCGCGTTCTCGGGCCAGACGCGGCCCATCGCGACCATCGTGAAGAGGCTGCGCCCCACCTGCATCGCGACGAGCATGACGGCGAACAGCAGGCCCTTGTCGCCGAACGCCTCCGGGATCGCGCTCGCGAGGACGAGGCCCAGCAGCATGAGCACCACGAGCAGGCCTCGCACCGGAAGGCGCTCGGGGTCGAGCCAGTTCGTCACCCACATCGTGTCGACCCACACCCACCAGACGGCGACGCCGAGCAGGAGAGTGTGCCCGAGCGCCTCGACGCCGGGGTGCGCGATGAGCCCGTGCGAGAGCTGGGTGACCGCGAACACGAACACCAGGTCGAAGAACAGCTCCACGTAGCCGACCCGGCTCGAGTCGCCGCCGTCGCCGTGCCGCAGGAGGTCGGTGCGCAGGCCCCAGGGGAGCGGGGGCCGCTCGGTGCCGCGGGTCGGGTGCGGTGCGTCCATGCGGGGATGCTCCCACCCCGGGTCACCGTCGGGTCACGATCCCGCGGCGCGTCGGCGGTTCGGCGCGCGCGAGGTCCCGGCGCGGACCACGATGGTCGCGCACCCGTCGCCGACCGAGGAGTCCCCATGGTCCCCGCCCGCCGTCCCGCCGCCCGCACCGCACGTGTCGGCGCCGCGCTCGCGCTCGCGGCCACGGTCGCCCTGCTCGGGGCGTGCGCGTCCGACACCGACGGGGGCGGTGACGGCACGAGCGCCACCGAGGAGACCACGGAGCCCGACGGCGACCCCTCGACGGAGCCCTCGACGGAGCCGACCGACGACGCCACCGACGAGCAGCAGGGCCTGCCCGACGCCGCGACGATGGACGTCGTCGCGGGCGCGCACGGCAAGGGCCTGCCGCCCGGCGCGGACGCGCCGACCGAGGGCGGCACCGGCGCCGCGTGGAGCGCCGAGCCGGGCCTGCTGCTCGTCGTGACGTTCGGGTCCAGCACGTGCCCGCTGCTCGCCGAGGACGACGCCGCGGTCGAGGGGAGCGACGTCGTCGTGTCGTTCGTCGACATCCCCGCCGACACCGCGTGCACCATGGACTACGTCCCCGCGACGTCCGTCGTCGCGGTGCCCGACGACGTGGACCCGGGCGCCGACGTGAGCGTCGTGCTCGGGGACCGCGGGACCGTCGTCGTGCCGCCGCCGGCCGAGGGCGCGGCCGGCGAGTTCGCCTGGACCGCGGGGTGACGACCCCCGCGGTGAAGAGCGCGTGAAAGGACGGGCCGCCGCCGGTGGGCCGTCTCCCGCGCGACGGGCGAGCGGCTACCGTGTCCGGGTGACGACGTCCCCCTCCTCCCGCCCCGCTCGCCGCGCCCTGGCCTGCGCCGCGACCCTCGTGCTGGCTCTCGTCGCGGGCGCGTGCTCGGCGCCCCCGAAGCAGCAGACCCCGGTCGAGGACGTCCCGACCGCGTCGTCGACCGGCACGGGCGAGACGGGACCGGAGGGCTTCGAGGAGTTCTACGGGCAGACCCTCGCGTGGGAGGACTGCGGAGCCGGCTGGGAGTGCACGACGGCGCGCGCCCCCCTCTCGTGGCAGGACCCGGCGGCGGGCGAGATCGAGCTCGCGGTCAAGCGCCAGCCCGCGACCGGCGAGCGCATCGGCTCGCTCCTCACCAACCCCGGCGGGCCCGGCGCGTCGGGCGTCGACTTCGTCGCGTCGCTCGCGCCGACCGTCGGCGAGAGCGTCACCGCGGCCTACGACCTCGTGGGCTTCGACCCCCGCGGCGTCGGGCAGTCCTCGCCCGTCGTGTGCCTCGACGACGCCGCGAAGGACGAGTCCCTGTCGCGCGACTTCGACACGGACGAGGCGGGGCTCGAGGCGCTCGCGGAGGACCGTCGCGCCTGGGCCGACGCGTGCGCCGAGAACACGGGCGAGCTGCTCGGCCAGGTCGACACCCAGAGCGCCGCGCGCGACATGGACATGCTGCGCGCCGTCCTCGGCGACGAGAAGCTCGCGTACCTCGGCTACTCCTACGGCACGCAGCTCGGGGCCACGTACGCCGGGCTGTTCCCGGACAAGGTCGGCCGCATGGTGCTCGACGGGGCGATCGACACCTCGCTCGACCCGGACGAGATCTCCGAGCAGCAGGCCGTCGGCTTCGAGAACGCCCTGCGCGCGTACGTCGAGGACTGCCAGGCCGGAGCCGGGTGCCCCCTGAAGGGCGACACGGACGCGGGGATGCGCCAGATCCGCTCGCTCCTCGACGCCGCGAAGGCGAACCCGCTCCCGACGGACTCGGGTCGCAGCGTCACGCAGACCCTCGGTTTCTACGGCGTCGCCGTCACGCTGTACAACGACCAGAGCTGGCCCGTGCTCACGCAGGCGCTCACCGAGGCGTTCGAGGAGGGCACCGGCAACGGCCTGCTCTACCTCGCCGACTTCTACAACGACCGGAACGCCGACGGCACGTACTCGTCGAACTCGGCCGAGGCGTTCCGGGCCGTGAACTGTCTCGACGGGCGCCAGGACGACGACCCGGCCGCGATGCAGGCCCAGCTCGAGCGGCTCGAGGAGGAGGCCCCGACGATGGGCTACTTCTTCGCGTTCGGTGGGCTCACGTGCGAGGGCTGGGCGTACCCCGTCGTCGACCAGGAGTTCGACCTCGCCGCGAAGGGCGCCGCGCCGATCCTCGTCATCGGCACGACCAACGACCCGGCCACCCCCTACGTGTGGGCCGAGGGCCTCGCCGACACGCTCGACTCCGCCGTCCTGGTCAGCTGGGAGGGCGAGGGGCACACCGCGTACGGGCGCGCGAACGACTGCCTGAGCGACGCCGTGGACGCCTACCTCGTGGACGGTACAGTCCCCGAGGACGGGCTCCGCTGCTGACGCGGAGGGCGCCCGACGGCGGCCCTCGGGCCCGCTTTGGAATCTGGCCCGGTCGTTGGGTACAGTAGGCGCTCGTTGCCACCGGTTCGCCGAGCGGACCGGGACGTAGCACGCCGCCTTAGCTCAGTCGGCAGAGCGATTCACTCGTAATGAATAGGTCAAGGGTTCGATTCCCTTAGGCGGCTCGGTGACGAAGGCCCGGAACCCACGGTTCCGGGCCTTCGTCGTGCTCAGGGGGCGGCGCGGAGCGGTGCGACACTCGAGCACCGACTCGTGGCGGCCGGACGGCGCACGGGCCGCACGATGCACGTCGGTCGCACGACCCGACCCCGAGGAGCGAGATGTCCCGCAGCGTCGCAGTCACCCTGATGGGCCTCGGCCTCGTGCTGGTGGTCGCCGGCGTCGTCACCGGCTACACCGTGGGCGTCATCTCCGACAACCCGCTGGCGGAAGACGGCGTGCCGCGCGTGCACGTGACCCTTCTCCTGGGTTGTGCGGCCACGACGGCGGCCGCCGGAGGGATCGTCGCCGTGCTCGGGCTCCTCGGGCTCTTCGCCAGGCCGGTCCGCACGCCGAGGTCCGTGCGCAGCCGCGAGGCCCGGGACCACAGGACAGCGGCCTGAGCGGCTGAGCAGCGCCGCGCGCTCCCGGTGCTCGCGGGCCAGCGGGGAGCGCCGGTCCGGCTGGACGACGGCGGGCACCGCCCGCCGCTGAGGCCTCAGCCCACGCGGCGCACGAGCAGGATCACGCCGCCGGCCGCGGCGGCGACGAGCCCGCCGATGCCTACCGCGGCGAAGGTCGGGAAGGTCTCGCCCGCGGGCGGGGGCGGCGCCGTGCGGTCGACGGACGCGAGCGGGACGCGCGCCGGCTCGGGGCCCGCGGTCGTGGGCGCGGCGGTCGGCGTCGGCTCGACGGGGGCGGCCGTGGTCGGTTCCTCCGTCGGCTCGACGGTCGGCTCCTCCGTGACGTCGGGCTCCGGCGCGTCCGGCGTCTCGACGGGCGCCTCCACGACCGCCGCGGCCGGCGGCGCCTCGGCCGTCGGGGCCGAGGTCGCGGGGGCGTCGGGGGTCGGCGCCGGGGGCGCCGTCGTGGGGGAGGGCTCGGCCTGCGCCGTCGTGCAGACGGGATCGTCCCCGTTCCACCGCGCGTGCTGTGCCCGCAGGCCGGACACCTGGGCCCACGTGACGCAGTAGCCGTCGGGGAACGTGCGCGACGGCACCGAGAAGGCCAGGAACCCGTCCGCGGAGTCGCGCGGGCCGTAGGAGTCGGAGTAGTACCGCTCGCGGCTCCCGTCCGGCGCGCTCACGGCGTAGGAGACGGCGCCCCACTCGGACCAGAGCCGCTCCGGGTCGAACGAGACGCCGTCGACGCTCACCTCGAGCCCGCTCTCGCCGTCCCGGCCGACGGCGGTCGCGGGTGCGGCGGCGACGGCCACCACGAGCAGCGCCAGCGGTGCGAGGGCGAGCAGGCGGCCAGCGGCGCGCATCAACACCTCCGGGTCGTTCGGGAGCGGTCCGCGGCACATCGTACGCAGTCGTGCGGGCGGGTCGGAACGTCGGAGCGGCGCCCTGCGGCGGGTCAGGCCTCGAGCGTCGCGAGCCACCGGACGACGGCCTCGCACACGGCCGCGTCCTGCCCCTTGAGGTCGTGGGCGCCGGGCAGCTCGACGCGCGTGACGGGCCCGGGGATCGCGGCGGTGTGCTCGGCGAGCTCGTCCGGCGTCGCGAACGGGTCGGTGCGCCCGGAGACGAGGAGGACCGGCACGTGGAGGTCCGGGAAGTGCTCGGTCCGCAGGCGCTCGGGCTTGCCCGGCGGGTGCAGCGGGTAGCTGACGAGGGCCAGACCGGCGGCGGGGAGCCCCTCGGCGACGGCCATCGAGCACATGCGGCCGCCGTAGGAGCGGCCGCCGAGCACGAGGCGGTCCGTCGTGGTGCCGAGCTCCGCGGCGAAGGCCTCCGCCTCGGCGCGGACGTGCGCGATCGCGACGGGCGGCCGGTCGGGCATCCGCTTGCCGGCGATCCGGTAGGGGAAGTCGACGCGGCGCACCGGCACGGGCGGGTCGAGGGCGGCCAGCGCGTCGTCGATCGCGACGAGCGCGCGGTGGTCGCGGCTCGCTCCGGCGCCGGGCGTGAGGAGGACGCCGGCGACGGGCCGGTCGTCGGGGTGCGGCGTGGTCACCGGCCCAGTCTCGCAGCGTGCACGGGGTTCCTCACGGTCGAGCACGACCTTCCGCGCGGCCGACCACGAGGTTGCTGTCGTCCTGCGCGGCAGGACGACAGCGACCTCGTGGTCGAGGGGGCGTCGCGGACACGGTCACCGCGACGCGAGCCGGGCCGGGTCGAGGTCGGTGCGGCGCAGGAGCTGCGCGTTGAGCGCGACGATGACCGTCGACGCGGACATGAGGATCGCGCCCACCGCCATCGGCATGACGAACCCGACGGGCGCGAGCACGCCCGCGGCGAGGGGCACGGCCGCGATGTTGTAGCCCGCGGCCCACCACAGGTTCTGCTGCATCTTGCGGTACGACGCGTGCGACAGCTCGATGATCGACAGCACCGCCCGCGGGTCGGAGCTCGCGAGGATCACCCCGGCGGACGCGATCGCGACGTCGGTGCCCGCGCCGATCGCGATGCCGACGTCCGCCTGGGCGAGCGCCGGGGCGTCGTTGACGCCGTCGCCGACCATCGCGACGACGCGCCCCCCGTGCTGCAGCTCGGCGACCTTCGCGTCCTTGTCCTCGGGGCGGACGCCCGCGAAGACCTGGTCGATGCCGAGCTCGCGCCCGACCGCGCGGGCGACGGGCTCGGCGTCGCCGGTGATCATGACGACCCGGATGCCGCGCCGGTGCAGCGCGTCGACGGCCTCGCGCGACTCGGGACGGATCGCGTCCGCCAGGGCGAACGCGCCCACGACCTCGCCGGACCGCGCGTCCGACGCGGTGCCGGTGCGGGTGCCGGCCTCGTCCGAGACGACCACGTGCAGGACGGTCGACCCGTCCTCGGCCCACGCCGCGGCGTCGGGCAGGGGGTCGAGCCCGCGCTCGCGCAGGAGTGCCGGCCCGCCGACCGCGACGAGGCGCGCGCCGTCGGGGGTCGGGACGGTCGCCTCGACGCCGACAGCCGTGAGCGACCGAAAGTCGGTGGCGCGGGGGACGTCGTCGCCCCGCTCCTCGGCCGCCCGCACGATCGCGAGGGCGAGCGGGTGCTGGCTGTCCGCCTCGGCCGCTGCGGCGAGCGCGAGCAGCGCGGCCTCGGACGTGCCGCCCGCGGTCGCGAGGTGCACGACGACCGGCTCGCCCGCGGTGAGCGTCCCGGTCTTGTCGAACAGGACGGTGTCCACGGTGCGCATGCGCTCGAGCGCCAGACGGTCCTTGACGAGGACGCCCGCCTTCGCGGCGCGCTCCGTCGAGAGCGAGACGACGAGCGGGATCGCGAGACCCAGCGCGTGGGGGCACGCGATGACGAGGACGGTGATCGCCCGGATCAGCGCCTGCTCGGGCGTGCCGAAGACGAGCCACAGGCCGATCGTCAGGGCAGCGGCCCCGAGCGCGTACCAGAACAGCCACCCGGCGGCGCGGTCCGCGAGGCGCTGGGTCTTCGTCGACGACGCCTGCGCGTCTGCGACGAGCCGCTGGATGCCCGCGAGCGCGGTGTCCTCGCCGACGGCCGTGATCCGCACGCGCAGCGCGTCGTCCGTCGCGACGGTCCCCGCGACGACGGCGTCCCCGACGGTGCGGCGCACGGGGCGCGACTCGCCGGTGATCATCGACTCGTCGACGTCCGCCGAGCCGGACGCGACCTCGCCGTCCGCGGGCACGCGCCCTCCCGGCCGGACGACGACCAGGTCGCCCACGCGCAGGTCCGTCGGCGCGACGGTCGTCACGGTCCCGTCCTCGGCGACCCGCTCCGCCTCGTCCGGGAGCAGCGCGGCGAGCGAGTCGAGCGCGGACGCCGTCTGCGCGAGCGAGCGCATCTCGAGCCAGTGGCCGAGCAGCATGATGACGACGAGGAGCGCGAGCTCCCACCAGACGTCGAGCTCGTGCGCGAGCAGGCCCAGGCTCGCTCCCAGCGAGGACACGAACGCGACCGTGATGGCGAGCGAGATGAGCGTCATCATCCCGGGCTTGCGGCTCCGCAGCTCGCTCACCGCACCGGTGAGGAACGGGCGCCCGCCCCAGGCGTAGATCACCGTGCCGAGGACGGGGGACACCCAGGGCGCCCACGCGGCGTCGGGCAGGTCGTAGCCCAGGAGCATCGCGAACATGGCGTTCAGCGCGACCGTGGGGATCGCGAGGACGAGCATGATCCAGAACAGCCGGCGGAACTGCCCGACGTGGTCACCGTGCCCCCCATGACCCCCGTGACCCGCCATGTCGTGACCCTCATGCTCGGCCGTGCCGTGGCCCTCGTGCCCGGACGTGCCGTGGCCCGCGGTGCCGTGACCCGCGTGGTGGTCCTCGTGCCCTGTGTCGTGGCCGCGGTGCGCCGCCGGGTCGTGCGTCGCGTGGTCGACGGCGGCGGTCGCCGCCGCGCCGGGGTGCCCGTGCGCCTCGGTGTGCGTGTGCGCCTCGTGGTGCCCGTGCTCGCCGTCCGCGCCGGTCCGGCGCCCGGGGCCGTGCTCCGTGCGGTGGTCCACCGTGTCTCCTCTCGGCCGCCGATACCCCTAGGGGGTATCGTTCCTCCCGATCATGCCCCCGTGGGGCCGATCCGTCAACCGTTCTTGCTCGACCCGTCCGCGAGGGGCGGCGTCAGGGGCACGGGGTGGGCTCTCGCAGCACGACCGGGCACCGGACCACCACGCGCCGGGGTGCGTCGTCGCCCGGGCGACCGCGAGGCGCAGCGCCTGCTCGCCGCCCGCGACGTCGCTCAGGGTGGGCCCGGGCGCGGGACCCGGCGAGCGGCGCGCCGCGCCGCCGGGTGGGTCGCCCCGGGAGCGGCTACGTTCGGGAGAGCCCGGTCGACCGGGCCACCACCACACCGCAGGAGGACCCCCATGACGTCCCAGGACGCAGCCGCGCCGCGCGCCACGACGGAGGTGCTCGCCCGGGCCCTCGCGCTCGGCGTCGCCGCGGGCTCGCGCAGCAGCCTCGGGGTCGCGGCGCCGGTGCTGGCCGGCCTCGTGCGGCCCGGCGGGTCGGGCCGGTCGGGTCAAGGACCCGGGCCGCTCGCGCGCGGTGCGGCGCTCCTGGGCGTCGTCGGCGAGCTGGTCGGCGACAAGCTGCCGCAGACGCCGAGCCGGCTCGCGCCGCCCGGCCCCGTCGTCCGCGTCGCGAGCGGCGCCGTGGGCGGGGTGCTCGTCGCCCGGCACCGGACCGGTCCGGTCGGGCTGGTCCTCGCCGCCGTCGTGGGAGCCGCGGGCGGGGCCGTCGGGACGTGGGGCGGTGCGGCGTGGCGACGCCTCGCCGTCGGCGAGCGGCCCGACTGGCCGGGCGCCGTCGCGGAGGACGTCACGGCGCTGGCCCTCGCCGCCTGGGCCGTCAGGGGCTGAGCGGCCGCCACGGCGACCCGGGGCGCGACGTCCCGGGAGCGAGTCTCCCGGGCGGGAGGGCCGTCCGTCAGCAGCCCGCCTGCTCGTAGCGGCACAGCAGCTCCCATGCGGCGCGGGCCTGCTCCGCGACCGTCTCGCGGGCCGCGCCCACGGTGCTCTCCCCGCCGTCGAGCGCGACGAGGGTGACCGCGGCACCGCGCCGCGTGGTCGCCAGGTAGGTGCCGAGCGCCGTGTCCAGGTCCCCGCTCCCGCCCGACCCGTAGTAGTCGGTGGCCAGGCCGCTGCCCTGGGCGCCGACGTCGAGCGGCTCGGCCGTGTACGTCGAGCCCTCCGCGCCGCCCTGCGCCGCGCACGCGGCGAGCAGGTCCGCGAGCCGCGCGGCCTCCGCGGTCGCGGCGTCGGCGTCGGCGAACACCGCGACCTGGTGGACCCCCACGGTGCCCTCGGCCGCGCCGTCGCCCTCGGTCACGGTGCGCATCGCCGTGGCGTCCGCGGGGCCGCCGTCCGCGCACGCCTCCGGGAGGTGCCAGTCCGCGACCCCCTCCGCCTCCTCGCGTCCTCCCTCGCCGCCCCACGCCCCCGCGGGGAGGAGGACGTCGGTGGGCGCGTCCGTCGGGAGCGCCGCGGCGGGATCGCCTGGTGCCGGGGTCGCGGCAGAGGTCGAGGGGGCCGGGGCCGACGGTTCCGGGGTGCCCGGAGCGTCGCCGGGGGTCGCGGTGCAGGACGCGAGGACCAGGGCGCTCGCGGCGAGGACGGTCGTCGTTGTCGAGGCTCTCATCCGCACCACCCTGGCAGCCGTGCGGGCGGTTCGCAGGAGCAGGCGCTCAGCTGCCCGGGACGCTCGTCACGGTCGTCAGGAGGAACGCCGCGTCCTCGACCGCGCTCACCGCGTGCCGCTCGTGCGTGAGCACGCGCAGCTCGCCTTCGCCCAGCTCCACGTCGCCCTCGCCGAGCGCTGTGACCCGGACCCGCCCGCGCAGCACCTGGATCGACGCCGCGGGCGGGGAGTTGTGCTCCCCGAGCTCGACGCCCGCGCGCAGCGCGAGGATCGTCTGGCGCAGCGGGCCGTCGTGCAGCACGACCTCGGCGCTGCGACCGTTCGGCGCGGTGCGGGCGGTCGTGAGGTGGGCTTCCGTGAGGAGGTCGACGTTCGTCATCGGGGCTCCGGCCTGTCGGGGAGCTCCATCATGCCGCGCCACGGACGTCGGTGCCGCCCATGCCGCGGCCGTGCGGCGCTGGTCGCCGCGACAGGCTCGGGCGGGCGGGGCGCGCCGGTGGCGCGTGCTGGTGGTCTGCCGTGCGGTCCGGAAGAGTGGCCGCCATGCAGGTGGTCTCCGGTCTCCTCGTCGGTCTGTTCGGCCTCGTCTTCACCGTCGGCATGCTGCTGCTCCTCGCCGCGACGGCGCGGCGCGTCATGGGGGCGCCGGTCGGCTGGATCCGCTCGGCGGTCGTGGCACTCGCGATGCTGTCGGTCGCGTCCTGGGTGCTCACGGGCGGCCTGCTCGACGCCGGCTGGTCGCGCCCGGACGGGACGCTCACCGTCGCGCCGGGCGTCGCGCTCGTCGCCGTCGTGCTCGCGTTCGCGTGGGCGTTCGTGCTCGGGCTGTGCGTGCTCCTCGTGCTCGAGCTCCTCGTGCCGACGGGCTCCGTCCCGGGGCCGTGGCGCGCGCTCCGGGGGCTGCGCCAGGGCCGCCGCGAGACGCGGCGCTACGCCCAGATCCTGGGGATCGGCGTCCGGCACGGCCTCGGCGGGGCGCTCACGCGCGGGGCCCGGCAGCCGGACGGGTCGCGCCTGTCGCGCACCGACCAGCGGCGCCAGGCCGCCGCGCTGCGCGACGCCCTCAGCGACGCCGGCGTGACCTTCGTGAAGTTCGGCCAGGTGCTGTCCACGCGCCGGGACCTGCTCCCCGCCGCGTTCGCGGACGCGCTCGCCACGCTCCAGAGCGAGGTCCCGCCCGCGCCGTGGTCGCACGTGGAGGCGGCCGTCGCGGGCGCGCTCGGGCGCCCGGTCGACGAGGCGTTCGCCGACTTCTCGCCGGAGCCCCTCGCCTCGGCGTCCGTGGGCCAGGTCCACGCGGCCCGCCTGCTCGACGGGCGCGACGTCGTGGTCAAGGTGCAGCGCCCGGGCGCCCGTGCCCAGGTCGAGACGGATCTCGCGATCCTCGGGCGGCTCGCGCGCCGCATCGAGCGCGACACCGCGTGGGGCCGCTCGCTCGGCGTCGTCGACCTCGCCGACGGCTTCGCCGCGTCGCTGCGCGAGGAGCTCGACTACACGGTCGAGCTGGAGAACACGCTCGCGCTGCGCGCCGCGCTCGCGCGGGGAGCGGCGGGGGACCGGCGCCCCGACGACGCCGCCGACCCGGGCGCAGGGCCGCGCGTCCGGGTCCCCGACGTCTACCCCGAGCTCTCCGGCACGACGCTGCTCGTCATGGAACGGCTCGACGGCGTTCCCCTCGGCCGCGCCGCGGACGTGCTCGCGGGCCTCGACGACGCCGTGCGCGCCGACCTCGCCTCCCGCCTCCTCACCGCGACGCTCGAGCAGGTGCTGGTCGCGGGCACCTTCCACGCCGACCTCCACCCCGGGAACGTGCTCGTCACCGCCGACGGCCGTCTCGGCCTGCTCGACATGGGCTCCGTCGGCCGGCTCGGCGAGCCCGACCGGCTCGCGCTCGCGGCGGTGCTGCTCGCGGTCGACGCCGACGACGCCGTCGCCGCGACCGACGCCCTCCTGGAGCTGCTCGACGCCCCGGTCGACCTCGACGTGCGCCGCCTGGAGCGCGCCGTCGGGCAGGTGATCGTGCGGTTCCGCGGCGCCGGCGCGAGCGGCGCGATGTTCACCGCGCTGTTCCGGCTCGTCACCGACGCGGGCCTCGCCGTCCCGTCGCAGGTCGCCGCCGCGTTCCGCACGTTCACGTCGCTGGAGGGCACGCTGCGCCTGCTCGACCCCGGGTTCGACCTCGTCGCCGGGGCCCGCGCGACCGCGCAGCCGCTCGTGCGGCGCGTCGTGACGCCGGAGGGCCTGCGCGAGCGGGCGACGAGCCTGTTCCTCGGCCTCGCGCCCGAGCTGGAACGGCTCCCGCGCCGGCTCGCGAAGATCACGAGCGACGTCGAGGCCGGGCGGCTCACCGTCAACGTCCGCTCGTTCGCGCACCCCGAGGACCGCGCGTTCCTCACCGGCCTCGTGCAGCAGGTCGTGTCCACCGTCATTGCTGCCGCGGCCGTCGTCGCGGCGGTCGTGCTGGTCTCCGCGGACTCCGGCCCCGAGCTCGTCGAGGGCCTGCGCCTGTTCGCCGTGCTCGGTGCGGCGCTCGGGTTCGTGGGCACCGTGCTCGCCGTGCGCGTCCTCGTGTTCGCGTTCCGGGGGACGGCCGCTCGGCGCGGGTGACCTCAGTCGTCGTGCGCGCCCGACGGGTGCGTCGCGTCCGCGGGTCGCACGACCGTGACCGGGCAGTGCGCGTACTCGACCGCGTGCCGGCTCACCGAGCCCAGGAGCAGCCGGTCGAACCCGCCGACGCCGCGGTTGCCGAGCACGAGCCGCTCCGCGCGCGACGACGCCTCGATGACCCCCTTCGCGGCGTGCACGTGCTGCACGCTGCGCACGAGGCGGTCGTCGGGCAGGTCGACCCCCGCCGCCTCGAGCGCGGCGTCGAGCTTCTGGGCGGCGAACTTCTCGTAGTCGTCGATGGGCGGCGTCCATCCCCACGAGTCGGGCAGGGGCGCGAGCGAGACGATCTGCCAGCAGAACAGGGCCTCGAGCGTCGCGCCCGTGCGCCGCGCGACGTCGGCGCCGTGCCGCAGCGCCTGGACCGACGTCGACGACCCGTCGACCCCGACGACGACGGGCCGCGCGTGGTCGTGGCGCACGTCGGGCGTCCCGCGCACCACGGTCACGGGGACGGTCGCGTGCTGCACGACGGCGGTCGGCACCGACCCGAGGACCATCCGACCGAGGCGGCCCCGGCCGCAGCGGCCGAGGACGAGCAGGTCGGCGTCGTCGCCGTCGGCGGCGTCGGGCCGCACGTCGTCCTGGGCGGCCTGCGCGACGCGTGGCTGGGCGAGGGCGAGCAGGACGGCCGCGGGGCTGCCGCGCTCGGCGACGGCCGTCGCGGTCACCGCGTCCGGGCCGATCCCCGTGCGGGCGCGCGCGGCGTCGAGCCACTCCTGGGCGAGCGCCCGCTTCTCCTCGGCCGCCGCGTCGGGGCCGTCGCCCGGCCCCTGCCGCGACTCGAACGCGAGCACCGCCGTCAGGGGCACCGCCCGGTCCGCCGCCTCGCGCAGCGCCCAGTCGAGCGCGCCGCCCGACTCCTCCGACCCGTCGACACCGACGATCACGCCGCGCATCTCGCCACCTCCGCCCGGTCGGCCGACCGCGTGCGCCGTCGGCGTGCTGTCCCCGACGCCGTCGGCGGCGCCGGTGCTGACTCGACCCTAGGCCGCGGGGACGCGAGGCGCCCGGGACGGGCGTCCCGAGGTGGTGGACGAGAGTCCCGCGGCGGGGCGCGTGGAGCCGGTCAGAACCGCGGGTCGGGCTCGTCCTGGAGGATGTTGCGCAGGGGGCGGGTGACCACGTCGACCCGCGCGAGCAGGTCCGCCGGGCCCGAGACCACCAGCGCCCGGTCCCCGACCGGCACGTACGCCGCGGCGTGCTCCCGCACGGTGACGTACAGGCAGGGGCGGGTCTCGCCGTCGACCCGGAACGTGGTGCGCACGACGGGCGCGACGTCCACCTCCTCGACGATCGCGCGCATCGCGGCGCGGTACTCCTGGTAGGAGTCGAGGAAGTCGTCGTCGCCGGGGGTGTCCGAGTGCAGGGGCGCGGCGAGCGCCCCGCTGAGCGCGGTGCGGGCGATGTCCTCGGCCTGCTCGTCGTGCGCGGCCCGCACCCGCAGCGTCTCGACGTCGAGCGTCTCGCCCGTGAACGACACGTAGGAACGCAGGAAGCGCTCCTCAGCCGGGTCGTGCGCCCCGTGGCCGGCGCCCGTGAGCGTCTCCTCGTCGAGGTCGAGGCCCCAGGTGAGCGGGTCGTCGACCTCCGCGACAGCGCCGTGGAACCGCGCGACCACCTGCTCCCACGACGCGGCCGAGCCCGCGGGGCGTGCCTCTCGCTCGTCCGCGTCCGGTGCGGGGGTGTCCTCCGGCGGCTGGTCCGGTTGGTGCATCGCTCTCGCCACCCTTCTGGACGTCGTGCGGGGCGCACTCCCGAGCCTGCCCGTGGCGCGGGCCGCGGTCAACGCCCCCGGCGCGTGTCGGGCCGGGTGATCTCCGCCGTCGTGCACCCGCGACCGCCCGGCAGGTCACGGCGCGACCCCTCTTTCACGCCCCTGGCGAACAACGGCATACGGAGGGGGTGCGGCTCGTTCGAACCGCATAGAGTCAATGCGGTCAGGCTTGTACCCGTCGTCCGGCGGGCAGGTGTACGCCGCTCACGAGGAGCAGCACATGTTCGAGAGATTCACAGACCGAGCCCGTCGGGTCGTCGTCCTCGCCCAGGAAGAGGCGCGGATGCTCAACCACAACTACATCGGCACCGAGCACATCCTCCTCGGCCTCATCCACGAGGGCGAGGGTGTCGCGGCCAAGGCGCTGGAGTCCCTCGGGATCTCCCTCGACGGCGTCCGCACCCAGGTGACCGAGATCATCGGCGAGGGCCAGCAGGCCCCGAGCGGGCACATCCCGTTCACGCCGCGCGCCAAGAAGGTGCTCGAGCTGTCGCTGCGCGAGGCGCTCCAGCTCGGCCACAACTACATCGGCACCGAGCACATCCTGCTCGGCCTCATCCGCGAGGGCGAGGGCGTCGCCGCCCAGGTCCTGACGAAGATGGGCGCCGACCTCAACAAGGTGCGCCAGCAGGTCATCCAGCTCCTGTCCGGCTACCAGGGCAAGGAGCCGGTCGCCGCCGGCGGTCCCACCGAGGGCCAGCCGTCCGGCTCGGCCGTGCTCGACCAGTTCGGGCGCAACCTCACCCAGGCTGCGCGCGAGGGCAAGCTCGACCCGGTCATCGGGCGCAGCCTCGAGATCGAGCGCGTCATGCAGGTGCTGAGCCGCCGCACCAAGAACAACCCCGTCCTCATCGGCGAGCCCGGCGTCGGCAAGACGGCCGTCGTCGAGGGCCTCGCCCAGGACATCGTCCGCGGGGACGTTCCCGAGACGCTCAAGGACAAGCAGCTCTACACGCTCGACCTCGGCGCGCTCGTGGCCGGCTCGCGCTACCGCGGCGACTTCGAGGAGCGCCTGAAGAAGGTCCTCAAGGAGATCCGCACGCGCGGCGACATCATCCTGTTCATCGACGAGATCCACACCCTCGTCGGGGCGGGTGCCGCCGAGGGCGCGATCGACGCCGCGAGCATCCTCAAGCCGATGCTCGCGCGCGGCGAGCTGCAGACCATCGGCGCGACGACGCTCGACGAGTACCGCAAGCACGTCGAGAAGGACCCGGCCCTGGAGCGCCGCTTCCAGCCCATCCAGGTCGCCGAGCCGTCGCTCCCGCACGCCATCGAGATCCTCAAGGGCCTGCGCGACCGCTACGAGGCGCACCACCGCGTGTCCATCACGGACTCCGCGCTCGTCTCCGCGGCCACGCTCGCGGACCGGTACATCAACGACCGGTTCCTCCCGGACAAGGCGATCGACCTCATCGACGAGGCGGGCGCGCGCCTGCGCATCCGCCGCATGACGGCCCCGCCGGAGCTCAAGGAGCTCGACGAGGAGATCGCCGAGGCGCGCCGCGAGAAGGAGTCCGCGATCGACGCGCAGGACTTCGAGAAGGCCGCCGGCCTGCGCGACAAGGAGAAGCAGCTCACCGCGAAGCGCGCCGACAAGGAGAAGGCGTGGAAGTCCGGTGACCTGGACACCGTCGCGGAGGTGGACGAGGAGCTGATCGCCGAGGTCCTGGCCATGGCCACGGGCATCCCGGTCTTCAAGCTCACCGAGGAGGAGTCCAGCCGCCTGCTCAACATGGAGGACGAGCTGCACAAGCGCGTCGTCGGCCAGGAGGCCGCGATCAAGGCGCTGTCGCAGGCCATCCGCCGGACGCGTGCGGGCCTCAAGGACCCGAAGCGCCCCGGTGGGTCGTTCATCTTCGCCGGCCCCACGGGCGTCGGGAAGACGGAGCTGGCCAAGGCGCTCGCCGAGTTCCTCTTCGGGGACGAGGACGCGCTCATCCAGCTCGACATGTCGGAGTTCTCCGAGAAGCACACCGTCTCGCGGCTGTTCGGCTCGCCCCCCGGCTACGTCGGGTACGACGAGGGTGGCCAGCTCACCGAGAAGGTGCGGCGCAAGCCGTTCTCGGTCGTCCTGTTCGACGAGGTGGAGAAGGCCCACGCGGACATCTTCAACTCGCTCCTGCAGATCCTCGAGGACGGTCGCCTGACCGACTCGCAGGGCCGCGTCGTGGACTTCAAGAACACCGTCATCATCATGACGACCAACCTCGGCACGCGGGACATCGCCAAGGGCGTCCAGACCGGCTTCAACGCCGGCGGCGACCTGGTCACGTCCTACGAGCGCATGAAGGCGAAGGTCAACGACGAGCTCAAGCAGCACTTCCGGCCGGAGTTCCTCAACCGCGTCGACGACGTGGTGGTCTTCCCGCAGCTCTCGCAGGCCGAGATCATCCAGATCGTCGACCTGATGATCGCCCGTCTCGACGCCCGCCTGCGGGACAAGGACATGGGCATCGAGCTCACGCAGCCCGCGAAGCAGCTCCTCGCCGAGAAGGGCTACGACCCGGTCCTGGGTGCTCGTCCGCTGCGCCGCGCGATCCAGCGCGACATCGAGGACGTGCTCTCGGAGAAGATCCTGTTCGGCGAGCTCAAGGCCGGCGAGATCGTCCTGGTCGACGCCGAGGGCGAGGGCCTGCTCGGAGAGTTCACCTTCCGGGGTGTCTCGAAGGGCGAGCACGACCGCGGCCCGGTGAGCGTGGGCGCGGCCGCGGCGCTCGACGCCCCCACCGGCGTCTCGGTCCGCGACCTGCCCCCGACGGGCGAGCTGCAGGCCGGCGCGGAGTGACGCACTCCTGAACGCCTGACACACGGGCCCCGATCCTCCTCCGGGAGGGTCGGGGCCCGTCGTCGTCCCGGCGCCCCTCGCCCGCCGAGCAGGTGGTCGTGGCGCGTCCGGGACGACCGACGCACCACCATCGCCTGCTCGGCCGACACGGACCGCCTGGTCGGCGGGCGAGGGGCCGTTGCACGGCGTTACGTCTGCTCTTGTCGTGGGACGGGGGGCGACGGCCCTTTGCGGGGTCTGCGCACGCTGGCACAGTCGCCCGCATGCCGACGACACCGGGGGGCCTCGTCGCCCTCCCCGCCACCGACGCCGGGCACGTGCCCGGACTCGCGTGTCGTCGCGCCCTGCGTGCGCGCCTGCGCCGTCGGGCCGCGTGTCGTCCGACCGCGTGCCGCTGAGCACCCCCACGCACTGACCGACGGCCGCCCCGGGCCGCCGTCGGGCCGTCCCACCACCCTCCCGCGCACGGCACCCGCGCGCCCTCGTGCGTCCCCGTGCGCTCTCCCTGAGAGGACCCGTCATGCCTGCTTCCCCGCTCCGTCCGTCCGCACCGCCCGGCCGCCGGAGGGCGACGGCCGTCGCGCTCGGTCTCGTCGCGCTCCTCGCCGCCGGTGCGTGCAGCACCGCCGAGGCGTCCGGAGGCGGTGACCCGACCGACGGCGGCACGCTCGCCCCGGACGCCGAGCTGCCCACCGAGGTGCCGGAGGGCACCGTCCTGCGGGTCGGCGACCCGACGACGCAGAAGGCGTTCGAGCTCGCGGGCGACGACCTGGACAGCGACTTCTCGTTCGAGATCGAGTGGGCCAACATCTCGGGCGGCCCGGCGACGACGGAGGCGTTCCGGGCCGGGTCGCTCGACGTCGGCGCCGTCGCGGAGATCCCGCCGATCCACGCGACGTGGACGGGCCTGGACGTGCAGGTCTACGCGTCCGTCTACCGGGAGAACTGGGAGGACGCGCCGGTCTACGAGTTCGCGGGGGCGCCGGGGGTCGAGCTCGACTCGCTCGAGGACTTCCGCGGTCACCGCATCGCGTTCAGCCCGGGCCAGGCGCAGGGGGCGATCGTCCTCAAGGCGCTGCAGGAGGCCGGGCTCACGCAGGACGACGTCGAGCTCGTCGAGCTCCCGAGCACGGGCGACGTCTACTCGACGGCCCTCGCGGCGGGCGAGGTCGACGTCGCGCCGCTCGGCGGCACGCAGCTCTTCCGGTACCTCGCGACGTACGAGGCCGACGGCGCGACGTCGGTCCAGCACCACCTGCGCGACGACGCGTCGCACCTCTACGGCCCGACCGAGGTCGTGCGCGACCCGGCCAGGGCGGCGGCGCTGCGGGAGTACGTCGCCGCGTGGGCGGCCGCGAAGATCTGGGTCGCGGAGCACCCCGAGGAGTGGAAGCAGGGCTACTACATCGAGGACCAGGGGCTGAGCGAGGAGGACGCGCAGTATCTCGTCGACCACGCGCCGGTCCCGGACGTCCCGTCCGACCTCACGGAGGGCATCGAGCGCACGCAGGCGACGGTCGACCTGCTCGCGGCGGAGCTCGACGAGCAGCCGCTCGACGCGGCGGACCTGTTCGACGTGCGCTTCGGCCCGGTCGCGGGCGAGGCGGCGGCTGCCGCGCGGGACGGGGGCGCGCAGTGAGCGCCGCGGTCGTCGAGCGGGTCGACGTCGCGGTCCCGCGGGACGACGCCGCGCCGTCGACCCCGGCGGACGTGCGACCGCGCGGCACGCGCCTCGGGCTCGGCCGGCCGGTCCCGCTCGCGGCGCTCGTCGGGGTCACGCTCCTCGCGGTCGTCTGGTCGGTGGGGTCCGCGACGGGGCTCGTCGACCCGCGCGTGCTGTCCGCGCCGTGGACGGTCGTCTCGACGGGCGCGGAGCTCGTCGCGAACGGCAAGCTCGGGGCGCACCTCGGCGTCTCCCTGACGCGCGCCGCGCTCGGGCTCGCGGCCGGCATCGTCGCGGGCGTCGTGCTCGCGCTGGCCGCTGGGCTGAGCCGGGTCGGCGACGCCGTGCTCGACGGCCCGATCCAGGTCAAGCGCGCCATCCCCAACCTCGCGCTCCTGCCGCTGCTCATCCTGTGGTTCGGCATCGGCGAGGAGATGAAGGTCATCACCATCGCGCTCGGCGTCTTCATCCCCATCTACCTGCACACGCACAACGGCCTGCGCGCGATCGACAGCCGCTACGTCGAGCTCGCCGAGACGGTGCAGCTCTCGCGGTGGCAGTTCGTGCGCCGCGTCATCCTGCCGGGCGCGCTGCCCGGTTTCTTCCTCGGCCTGCGGTTCGCGGTCACGGGGTCGATGCTCGCGCTCGTCGTCGTCGAGCAGGTCAACGCGACGGCCGGGATCGGCTACATGATGGAGCTCGCCCGGACGTACGGGCAGACGGAGATCATCCTCGTCGGCCTCGTGGTCTACGGCGTGCTGGGCTACTCCGCGGACCTCGCCGTCCGCCTCCTGCAGAGGAGGGTGCTCTCGTGGCGGCGCACGCTGGAGGACTGACCGCGCAGGAGGCCCGCCCGACGGCGCCGGGCGCGGCCGTGCGGGTCCGCTCGCTCGTCCGGTCGTACGGGGAGCAGCGCATCCTCGACCACCTCGACCTCACCGTGGACGACGGCGAGTTCGTCGCGATCCTGGGCCGGTCCGGCTCGGGCAAGAGCACGCTCCTGCGCGCGCTCGCCGCGCTCGACCACGGGGTCGCGGGCTCGGGCGAGGTCGTCGTGCCGGACCAGGTGTCCGTCGTCTTCCAGGACTCGCGGCTCCTCCCGTGGGCGCGCGTGCTGGACAACGTGGTGCTCGGTCTCGACGCCGGGGCGCGCGGGCGGAGCGCCGCGCGGGACGCCGGCCGCGCGAGCCTCGCGGAGGTCGGCCTGGCCGGGCGCGAGCGCGCGTGGCCGAACGAGCTCTCGGGCGGCGAGCAGCAGCGCGTGTCGCTCGCCCGTTCGCTCGTGCGCTCGCCGCGGCTCCTGCTCGCCGACGAGCCGTTCGGCGCGCTCGACGCCCTGACGCGCATCCGGATGCACGCCCTGCTGCGCGACCTGTGCGCGCGGCACCGCCCCGCGGTCCTGCTCGTCACGCACGACGTGGACGAGGCGATCGTGCTCGCGGACCGCGTCGTCGTGCTCGACGAGGGGCGGATCGCGGCCGAGCGCCGCGTCGACCGGAGCTACGGCCCCACCGAGGCCCGCGACCCCGCCGACCCCCGCTTCGCCCGGCTCCGCACCGAGCTGCTCGACGCGCTCGGCGTCGTCCGCGACGCCCCGACCACCCCCGACCGGAAGGACACCGCCGCATGACCCGCCACGCCTCCTCGGGCCACCGCCCCGGCCGCCTGCACCTCAACGCGTTCCTCATGAGCACGGGCCACCACGAGGCGTCGTGGCGCCTGCCCGAGAGCGACCCGTCGTGGACCTCGACGAACATCGCGCACCTGCAGCGCCTCGCGCAGGTCGCGGAGGCGGGGAAGCTCGACTCGATCTTCTTCGCGGACGGCCCCGGGCTGCGGTCCGACGTCGGGCGCCGCCCGGCGGGCTCGCTCGACCCGCTCATCGTCCTGACGGCGATCGCGACCGTGACCGAGCGCATCGGCCTCATCGCGACGGCGTCGACGACGTACAACTCGCCCTACAACCTCGCGCGGCGCTTCGCGTCGATCGACCACGTCTCGGGCGGCCGCGCCGGGTGGAACGTCGTCACGACGGCCGGGCCGGAGATCGCGCGGAACTTCGGCCTCGACGACCAGCCGGCGCACGCCGTGCGGTACGAGCGCGCGGCCGAGTTCCTCGACGTCGCGTTCCGGCTCTGGGACTCGTGGGAGGACGACGCCGTGCTCGCCGACAAGGCCGCGGGCGTCTGGGCGGACCCGGCCAAGATCCACGGGCCCGCGCACGTCGGCACCCACTTCTCCGTGCACGGCGCGCTCACGACGCCGCGCTCGCCGCAGGCGCGCCCGCTCATCGTGCAGGCCGGGTCGTCCGAGGACGGCAAGGACCTCGCCGCGCGCTACGCCGAGGCGGTGTTCACCGCGCACCAGACGCTCGCCGACGCCCAGGCGTTCTACTCCGACCTCAAGGCCCGCGCGGTCGCCGTCGGGCGGGACCCGGGCACGGTGAAGATCCTGCCCGGCATCGTCCCCGTCATCGGGTCCACGGAGGCGGAGGCGCTCGCGCGGGAGCGCGAGCTCGACGAGCTCATCGTCCCCGAGTACGCGCGCGCCCAGCTCGCGAAGACGCTGCGCCTCGCGCCCGAGGACCTGCCGCTCGACCGCGAGCTTCCCGACGGCCTGCCCACCGAGGACGAGATCGAGGGGGCCAAGAGCCGGTACACGCTGATCGTCGAGCTCGCGCGCCGCGAGCGGCTCACGGTGCGCCAGCTCATCGGGCGCCTCGGCGGCGGGCGGGGCCACCGCACGTTCGCCGGCACGCCCGAGCAGGTCGCCGACGCGATCCAGGACTGGTACGACGCCGAGGCCGCCGACGGGTTCAACATCATGCCTGCGGTGCTGCCGTCGGGGCTCGAGCAGTTCGTCGAGCACGTGCTGCCCGTGCTGCGCGAGCGCGGCCTGTTCCGCACCGAGTACGAGGGCCGGACGCTGCGCGAGCACTACGGGCTCGAACGGCCCGCCAACCGCTACACGGACGCGGCCCCCACCGGGACGTCGCTCGACGGCGGGGCGCGAGTCGTCGAGGGGGCCTTCGCATGAGCGCGGAGCACCTCTGGTACATCCCGAACCAGGTGCGGCCGGGGCACCGCGGCGACGACACCACCGAGGACCACAACAGCCTCGACACCCTGACGAGCCACGCGCACGCCCTGGAACGCCACGGGTTCGCGGGCGCGCTGCTCGGGACGAGCTGGGGGCGTCCCGACACGTTCACGGTCGCGACGGCGCTCGCCGCCCGCACCACGACGTTCGAGCCGCTCGTCGCGATCCGGCCCGGGTTCTGGCGGCCCGCGCACTTCGCGTCCGCCGCCGCGACCCTCGACCACCTCAGCGGCGGCCGGCTGCGCGTCAACGTCGTGTCCGGCACCGACGGGCAGGAGGCGTACGGCGACGGCGAGGCCGACCCGGCGCACCGCTACGCCCGCACGCGCGAGTTCCTGCAGATCGTCCGCAGGCTGTGGACGCAGGAGGAGGTCACGTACGCGGGCCAGCACTTCTCGGTGACGCGCTCGTCGCTGGGGCCGCGGCCCGTCGTCCGCGGCGACCGCGCCCACCCGCGGATCTACTTCGGCGGCGCCTCGGAGGCGGCGGAGCGCGTCGCGGCGACCGAGGCCGACGTACAGCTCTTCTGGGGCGAGCCGCTCGACGGGATCACGGAGCGCATCGACCGGCTGAGGCGGCTGAGCGCCGAGCTCGGCCGTGAGCACGCACCGCTCGAGTTCGGGCTGCGCGTCACGACGTTCGTGCGGGACACGACCGAGGAGGCGTGGGCCGACGCCGAGGCGAAGGTCGCGCAGCTCGCGGCCCGGTCGCCGGAGCGCGAGGCGTGGTCGGCCCGCGACCGGGGGCGGAGCACCGCCGTCGGGCAGCAGCGCCTGCTCGACCTGGCCGAGCGGGGCGAGGTGCTCGACGACAACCTGTGGACCGCCCCGGGCCGGTTCGGCGGCGGGGGAGCGGGCACGACGTGGCTCGTCGGCTCGGCGGGCGACGTCGCGAAGTCGCTGCGGCGCTACCAGGACCTCGGCGTGACGCACTTCGTCCTGTCCGACACCCCGTACCTGCGCGAGATCGAGCGCCAGGGCACCCGGCTCCTCCCGCTCCTGCGCGACTGACGGTCAGCGTCGCCGGGATCGGTCGCCGGGATCGGTCGGCGGTCCCCGGGCGGTGATACCCGGAGTACCGTCCGGAGCGTGGACCAGAGCCGGCTCGACGACCTCACCGCCCGCCTGCGTGCCGCCGGGTGCGTCTTCGCGGAGGACGAGGCCGCGCTCCTCGCCGAGCGGGCCGACGACGCCGCGCACCTCGAGGCGCTCGTCGCGCGCCGGGTCTCGGGCGAGCCGCTCGAGCACGTCCTCGGGTACGTCGACTTCCACGGGCTGCGGGTCGCCGTCGACCCCGGGGTGTTCGTGCCGCGCCAGCGCACCACGCTGCTCGTCGACGAGGCGGTCGCGCTCGCGCGGCGGGCCGGGCGACCTGCCCGGCTGCCCGACGGCGGCCCGGGCAGCGGCCCCGGCGGTCGCCCCGAGGGCGGCTCAGACGGCCGGACGGTCGTCGTCGACCTGTGCTGCGGCGCCGGGGCGCTGGGGCTCGCGACCGCGGTGAGCCTCGGCGGCGACGAGACCGTCGCGCTGCACGCGAGCGACGTGGACCCGGCCGCCGTCGCGTGCGCGGCGCGCAACGTCGCGGCCGTCGGTGGGACCGCGTACGAGGGCGACCTCTTCGACCCTCTGCCCGCCGGTCTGCGCGGGCGGGTCGACCTCCTCCTCGCCAACGTGCCGTACGTGCCGTCGGGCGAGATCCCGCTGCTGCCGCGCGAGGCGCGCGACCACGAGGCGCACGTCGCCCTCGACGGCGGCGGCGACGGGCTGGACGTGCTGCGCCGCGTCGCGACCGAGGCGCCCGCCTGGCTCGCCCCCGGCGGTCACCTGCTCACCGAGTCCGGCGAGCGTCAGGCAGCGGGCGCCGTCGCGGTGCTCGGCCGCGCCGGGCTGGTCGCGCGCGTCGTCCGGGACGACGACATCGGCGCGACGATCGTCGTCGGGACGCTCCCCGCCGAGACGTGAGAAGTGGCCCCCGCGACGCGCGGGTCAGGGGCCACTTCTCACGTCTCGGCAGGCTCGTCGAGGGGGGACGTGCGCCGTGGTGCAAGGCGCGGGCCGTCCGTGACACAGAGTGGACGAGGGCCCGACGGGCGGGCGGGCCGCGAGAGGGGACGTCGGTGAGCACCGCACGAGCGCGACGGCGCGCGCACGGCCTGGCCGGTGCGCTGCTCGTCGCCGTGCTCCCGGCGTGCAGCGGTCCGGGAGGTCTGGTCACCGCGTGCCCGGCGGTCGGGTACTCGGCTCGCCTGGAGGTCCGGCTCGACGACTCCTGGCCGGACCGCGACGCGTACGGCGTCACGGTGGCCTGCGTCGGCGCCGACCCCTGCGCGCTCGTGCGCGACGGTACGCTCCGGCCCGGCCCGGAGCCGGCCCCCACGACGATCCCGGTCGATCCGGTCGACCCGGTCCCGCCCCAGGCCGTCGAGACCTCGCCCGAGCCGAGCGGAGAGGCGCAGGACGCGCCGTCCGTCGGCGAGTGGACCGGGTCCGCGCTGAACGGTCCGGTCGGCACGGTCGTCGTCCGTGTCGTCGAGGTCGCCTCGGGGGACGTCGTCGTCGAGCGCGAGATCGACCCGACGTGGGAGAGCGCGGACGGTGCCGACTCGGAGTGCGGCGGACCGTCGGTCGCGACGATCGAGGTCGCCGCCCCGCCGGGGTGACGCCTACGCCGAGGCGGGCCGCAGCAGTGCGCGGATCTCCTTCTCGGCCTGCGCGGGCGTGAGCGCGCGGCAGCCGAGCGACTCCCAGTGCCGCACGAGCGCGGGCTCGGCGCGCAGCAGCGCCCACCCGCGCCGGAACAGGGTGAGCGGCGGCTTGCGCATCTCGGCGAGGTCGCGCAGGAGGCGGAACCAGAACGTCACGAGGCGCGGTCGGTAGAGGCAGATCGCGTCGGCCAGCACGTCCTGCGCGCGGCAGGCCGCGACGATCTCCGCCGCGAAGATGCCCTCCGCCAGGACGACGCGCGAGCCCGTGACGTCGACGTGGGTCGTGCCGGTGCGGCGCGACGTCGGGATGTCGTAGACCGGCACGTCGGCGTGGCCCGTGCGCGCGAGGTCGACGAGCGCCGCGACCGCGCCCTCGGCGTCCCACGAGCGGGGGTCGTCCCAGTCCACGATGCCGAACCGCTGCGGCAGGTCGGGGTGGTCGTGGTCGAGGTAGAAGTCGTCGAGCGCGACGACCGGGAGCCCGAGCCGGCGGGTGAGCGACGTCTTGCCCGAGCCCGACGCCCCGGTGAGCAGCACGATCCGCGTCGGGACCTCGCGCGACCCGGGCGGGAGGTCGAACAGCGCCGGGTCCCCGGCGGGTCCGGTCGGCACCGGGCCGGTCCGGGTGACGGCGTCGGTGGGGCCGCCGTCGACATCGTGCTGAGGGTCGCTCACGGGACACCATTGTCGCAGCGTCCGGCGCGAGCCCCGAGGCGGGGCGTCGGGTGCGGCGCGTAGCCTTCCCCGGTGACCCCTCCGGACCCCGCCGCCCTGCTCGCCCGCGACGCCCTCGACCGCCTCGACCGCTGGGAGCCCGTGGATCCCCGTCAGGAGGCGCTCGCGGCGGAGTACCGCGCGTTCGTCCGCGGCGACGCCGGCCCGCGCGCCGAGGCGGTGCGGCGCGACGGCGGTCCGCAGCACCTCACGGCGAGCTGCTTCGTGCTCAGTCCCGGTCTCGACCGCGTGCTGCTGTGCTTCCACCGCAAGGGCCGGTTCTGGGTCCAGGTGGGCGGCCACACCGAGCCGGAGGACACGACGCTCGCCGGTGCGGCCTACCGCGAGGCGCGCGAGGAGAGCGGCATCGAGGACCTCGTCCCGTTCGACCCGGACCCCGAGCCGGGCGTCCCGCTCGACGCGGATCCCGAGCCGGGTGCGGAGTCCGTGGTCGGGGCCGACGCCGCGCCGTCCGCCCCGGTCGATGTGCACCGGCACGACCTCGCCGCGGCGTTCGGCACCTGCCGGACGCACTGGGACGTCGGGTTCGTCGCGTTCGCCGACCCGGACGCGCGCACGGTCGTCAGCGACGAGAGCGAGGACGTCGCGTGGTTCCCGGTGGACGCGCTGCCGCCCGGCACGCCCGACGACTTCCCCGTCCGCCTGGCGACGGTCCTCGCGGAGGTGCGCCACCGCCGTCGGGCAGGACTCCCCGCGAGGTAGAGCCCCGGTCGCGCGAGGTAGAGCCCTGGTCACGACCAGGGCTCTACCTCGGCGGACCGGGGCTCTACCTCGGCGGGGCGAGGACGACGTGGAGGGTGCGGGGGCCGTGCACGCCCTCGACGCGGGAGAGCTCGATGTCGCTCGTCGCGCTCGGGCCGCTGATCCAGGTCTGCGGGCGCCCGGGGTGCGCGGCGAGCAGGCGCACGGCCTCGGGCACGGTCTGCACCACCTGGTCCGTGCGCACGACGCACACGTGCAGGTCGGGGACGAGCGTGATCGCCCGGCGGCCCTGGTCGGGCTCGCCGTCGAGCACGATCGTCCCGGTGTCGCCTACCGCGACGCGCGCCGCCGTGACGACGGCGTCCGTGCGGTCGAGCTCGTCGGGCGTGCGCGGGTCGTCGCGCGCGTCCCGCACGACGGCGGTCCCGGCGCCCAGGCCCGCGAGCCATGCCTCGTCGAGACCGGCCGGCACGACGACGGACGTCGCGTCGGCGAGCAGGTCGCCGACGACCGTGGCCACGTCCGCCGACGTCTCGGCGCGGTGCACGTGCGCCCGGTAGTCGACGAGCCGGTCGACGAGCACGTCCACGACCTCGGGCGAGCCCGGGGCGAGCTCGCCGTGCTCGCGATAGGCGCGCGGCACGCTGCCCGACGCCGCGGGGCCGCCCGCCGCCGTCGACCCGCCGAGCGCGGTGCGCACGCGGGCGAGGACGTCGTCGCGCGCGCTCACCGGTCCTCACCTCCCTCGGTGCGGGGCTCGTCGGCCGGGCGGTCGCGCCACCAGTCGCGGAAGGTCTGCTTCGCGGGCGCCGGGAGGTCGCGCGAGCGGGTCCACGCGGACGCGGGCGGGGGGAGGGTCGAGATCCGGCCCTTCGGACCGGCGACCAGGCGCCCGACCCCCGCCGCCTTCTCCGCGAGCTCGAACCGGCGCGCGTCGGACATGACGAACGAGGCCGCCTTCATCGCTGCGCCCCACCCGGTGGGGCGGCCGCGGTCGGCGTCGACCTCGCGCGCCCGGAGCTCGACGAGGATCGACGGGATGTCGATCTTCACGGGGCACACCTCGTAGCACGCGCCGCACAGCGTCGAGGCGTAGGGGAGCGACGCGTTGGGGTCGTGGTGGCCGGAGAGGCCGCCGGAGGACTTCGTGAGCTGCGGCGTGAGGATCGCGCCGATCGGGCCGGGGTACACCGACCCGTACGCGTGGCCGCCCACCCGCTCGTACACCGGGCACACGTTGAGGCACGCGGAGCAGCGGATGCAGTGCAGCGCGGCCCGCCCGACCTCGTCGGCGAGGACGTCGGTCCGCCCGTTGTCGAGCAGCACGAGGTGGAACTCCTGCGGGCCGTCGCCGGGCGTGACGCCCGTCCACAGGGACGTGTAGGGGTTCATGCGCTCGCCCGTGGACGACCGCGGCAGGAGCTGGAGGAACACCTCCAGGTCGGTGTACGTGGGCACGACCTTCTCGATCCCCATGACCGTGATGAGGGTCTCGGGGAGCGTGAGGCACATGCGGCCGTTGCCCTCGGACTCGACGACGGTCAGCGTCCCCGTGTCCGCGACGCCGAAGTTCGCGCCGCTGATCGCGACCTTCGCCGAGAGGAACTTGCGGCGCAGGTGGGCGCGCGCGGCCATCGCGAGCTCGCGCGGGACGTCCGACAGGTCCGGCGGGGCGTCGCCCATGCGGGCGAGGAAGATCTCGCGGATCTCCGCCCGGTTGCGGTGGATCGCGGGCACGAGGATGTGCGACGGCATGTCGTCGGCGAGCTGCACGATGAGCTCCGCGAGGTCCGTCTCGTACGCCGCGATCCCCTCGGCGGCGAGCGCCTCGTTGAGCCCGGTCTCCTGCGTCGCCATGGACTTCACCTTGACGACCTCGTCGACCCCCTTGGCCTTGACGAGGTCCGCGACGATCCGGTTGGCCTCGTCCGCGTCGCGCGCCCAGTGCACGACGCCGCCGCGCGCCACGACGTTGCGCTCCAGCTCCTCGAGGAGCTCGGGCAGGCGCGCCATGACGTCGGTCTTGATCGCGGAGCCCGCGTCGCGCAGCGCCTCCCAGTCCGGCACCTCGCCGACGACGGCGGCGCGCTTGGCGCGGATGGTCGACGTCGCGTGCGCGAGGTTGCGCCGCAGCTGCGTGTTCTGGAGCGCCTCGCGCGCCGCGTCGGGGAACGACCCGCCCCAGCGCAGCGGGGCGTCCGGGTGCGGCACGTCGCCGAACGCGTCCGACGCCGCCCCCGCACCCGCCGAGGTGCCGTGCCCGCCCGGGCGCGCGACGTCGTCGGGCAGGGTGCGCGCGCCGCGCCGGACGGGCAGGCCGAGGAACGTGCGGCTCACCGAGCACCCCCGCGCGTCGTCGGGCCGACCCCGGCGGGAGCGGGCGTGTCCTTGGTGGACGCGAGGATCTCGGCGAGGTGCAGCGTGCGGACGCCCGCGCGGATGCGCGACAGGCCGCCGCCGATGTGCATGAGGCACGACGCGTCGCCCGCGGCGAGGACCTCGGCGCCCGTCGACTTCACGTGCGTCATCTTGTCGGCGAGCATCGCCGTCGAGGTCTCCGCGTTCTTCAGCGCGAACGTGCCGCCGAACCCGCAGCACTCCTCCGCCGCGGGCAGCTCGACGAGGTCGATGCCCTCGACCGCGCGCAGGAGGCGCAGCGGCTTGTCGCCGACGTGGAGCATGCGCAGCGAGTGGCACGTCGGGTGGTAGGTGACCCGGTGGGGGAAGTAGGCGCCGACGTCGGTCACGCCGAGCACGTCGACGAGCAGCTCGGACAGCTCGTACGTCTTCGCGGCGACCGCGTCGGCGGTGCGCGCGAGGTCGTCGAGTCCGGCGCGCCGGCAGACCATGCCCTGCTGGTGGCGCACGGACCCGGTGCACGACCCGGACGGGACGACGATCGCGTCCCACTCGCCGTCGAGCACGGGGGAGAACGCCTCGACGTGGTTGCGCACCACGGGGACCGCCTCGTCGAGGTACCCCGTGTTGACGTGCATCTGGCCGCAGCAGGCCTGGCGCTCGGGGAAGAACACCTCGTGGCCGAGGCGCTCGAGGAGGAGGGCGGTGGCGCGCGGTGCCTGGGGGAACATCACGTCGCCGATGCAGGTCGCGGTGAGGGCTATGCGCATCAGGGCTCCGGGGGAGGCGAGTCGGGTCCAGTCTCGCCGGGCCGCGTCGGTGCCGCCTGCCGAGACCGCCGCGGTGAGGCGCCGCGGCTGTGGTCTGACCACAGGCCGTCCACTGTAGACCACGAGGGCGGCGTGGTCTGACCACAGCGTGCCGGGGTCGCCTACCCTGAGCGGGTGCGCACCCACGAACGCGTCCTCGCCCGCATCGAGGCGGACCTCGCCGCGGGCCGCTGGGCGCTCGGTGAGCGCCTCCCCGCCGAGCGCGCGCTCGCGGAGGAGCTCGGCGTCTCGCGGCCCTCGGTGCGCGAGGCGCTCCGCGTGCTCGAGGCCATGGGCATCGTGCGCACCGCCGTGGGCTCCGGGCCCGACGCCGGCGCCACCGTCGTCGACCGGCCCGCCGCCGGGCTGGGCGCGGCCGTGCGCCTGCACGTCGCGTCCGGGACGCTCGCGGTGCGCGACGTCGTCGAGACGCGCGTGCTGCTCGAGACGTGGGCGGTCCGGGCCGCAGGGGAGCGGGTCGGCGCGGGAGACGACGAGGCCGCGGCGACGCTCGCGGAGGCCGGAGAGCTGCTCGACCGCATGGACGACCCGACTGTGCCCGCGGCCGACTTCCGCGAGCTCGACGCGACGTTCCACGTGCTGCTCGTGCGGCTCGCGGGCAACGCGCTCGTCGAGGCCGTCATGACCGGGCTGCGCGGCGCGATCGAGTCGTACGTCGCCGCGGGCAGCGCCGCGCTCCCGTCGTGGGAGCGGACCGCGGCGCGCCTGCGCGCCGAGCACCGCGCGGTGCTCGGCGCCGTCGCGGGCGGCGACGGCGAGCGCGCGGCCCGCGCGGTGCGCGCCCACATCGAGGGCTTCTACGCCGAGACGGGCCTCTGAGCGGACCGTCGCGCGCGCGTCCCGCGACGGGTCTCGCGGCGGCTAGGCCGGTCTCGCGCGGGGCAGGTCGGACAGGCGGCGCTCCAGGAGGCGGCGGTCGCCCTCGCGGTCCACGAGCGTGAGGGCGCGGCGCAGGTCGACGGCAGCGTCCGCAGGGCGCCCGGCCCGGACGAGCAGCTCGGCGCGGACGGCGGGCAGCAGGTGGTAGCCCGCGAGCGCCTGCTCGTCCGCGAAGGCGTCGACAGCGGCAAGCCCCGCGTCCGCGCCGTGCACCTCCGCGACCGCGACCGCGCGGTTGAGCGCGACGACGGGCGAGCCGGTGAGGTCGAGCAGCACGTCGTAGAGACCGAGGATCTGCGGCCAGTCGGTCGCGGCCGCGTCGGTCGCCTCGTCGTGGAGCGCCGCGACGGCGGCCTGCACCTGGTACGGCCCGGGCCGCCCGACGGCGAGCGCCGCGTCCAGCGCGGCCAGCCCCTCGGCGATCTCGTCGTGCCGCCAGCGCGCGCGGTCCTGCTCGGCCAGGGTCCGCGTGACGCCGTCGGGGCCCACGCGCTCGTCGCGGCGCGCGTGCTGGAGCAGCAGCAGGGCGAGCAGCCCGCGGGCCTCGGGCTCGTCGTCGAGCAGGCGAGCGGTGAGCCGCGCGAGCCGGACGGCGACGTCGGCGAGCGCGCGCCGCTCGGCCGAGCCCTCGACGGCGTCGGCGGGCTCCGCCCAGGCGTCGTACCCCTCGGTGAACAGGACGTACAGCACCGCGAGGACGCCCTCGACGCGCTCGGCCCGCAGCGCGGACGGCGGCACGCGGAAGGTCATGCCGGTGGCGCGGATACGGCGCTTGGCCCGGACCAGGCGCTGCGCCATCGTCGCCTCGGGGACGAGGAAGGCGCGCGCGACCTGGGCGGTCGTCAGGCCGGTCAGCGACCGGAGGGTGAGCGCGACCCGCGCCTCGGCGGGCAGCGCCGGGTGGCAGCACGTGAAGAGCAGGCGCACGAGGTCGCCGTCCGGGTCGTCGGCGTCCCAGGGGTCGTCGTCGAGGCCGCGCGCGACCTGGTCGAGCACCGGGTCCGCGGCTCGGCCCCCGCCCCGGGGACCCGGGTCGACGCGCTCGCCCAGGCGGCCCGCGGCCGCGACCCGCTCCGCCTCGACCCGACGACGGCGCAGCACGTCGATCGCGTGGCGGCGCGCGGTCGTCGTCAGCCACGCGCCGGGACGCTCGGGCACGCCGTCGCGGCGCCACGTCCGGAGCGCCGCGGCGAACGCCTCCTGCGTGGACTCCTCGGCCAGGTCGAGGTCGCCCGTGCTGCGCGCGACGGCGCCGAGGACGCGTCCCCACTCGGTGCGGAACGCGTCCTCGACGGGGTCCGTCGCGGCCGGCAGGTCAGGACCCGTCGAGGTCCAGCGGCCACGCGGGGTGCAGCTCGATCGCGCCGCCGTACGCCATGGGGTGCTCGGACGCGATGGCGATCGCGGTGTCCAGGTCGGGCGCCTCAAGGACGTCGAAGCCCGCGATCGACTCCTTCGTCTCGGAGAACGGACCATCCGTGACGAGCACCTTGCCGCCCCGGACCCGCACGCCCACGGCGTCCTCGGGCGGGCGCAGCCGGTCGCCGACCACCGCGGCGCCGCTGCCGTAGTGCCGCCCGACCCACTCCCCGATCGGGGCCGCGGCCTCGGCCTCCTCGGGCGGCAGCCCCGGGTCGTCCGGGGTGCCGAGCACGAGCATGAGGTAGCGCATCAGAGGTCCTCCGCCCTCGTCGCCGCGGGCCGGCGGAGCGCCGTCGGCCCGGAGGACGCGACGTCGGCGGCGGACGTCCCGTCCCCGGCGCTGCGTCGCCCGTCACGGTACCGCGCACGGTCCGGCGGGTGCTCGCGGTCCGCCGCGAGGATCGTCTCCAGGAACGTCGTCATCGTGCCTCCTCCTCCCGCACGGCCCGGGCGGCCGTACGGGAGGACGACGAAGCCCGGTCGCCGAGATCGACACCTTTCTCGCGACCGTCCCTCGCGGGGCGTCGCAGTGCGGCCTCGGGGACGGACGGCGGGCGGCCGACGGCGCTACGCGTCGTCGCCGGCCTTCGCCTCGCCCCAGCCGTACCAGCGCTCGACCTCGACCCAGGCGCTGACGCGCGGGTCGGTGCGGTTCGCGTACTCGTGGCCGGTGTAGTGGCGCGAGATGCGGTCGATGTCGGCCAGGCCCTCGTCGGCGCGCAGCTCGACGACGCGACCGATGAGCGTCACCTGCGTGTACCAGTTCTCGTCGAGCACGGTGAGCGAGACCCGGGGGTCGTTGCGCAGGTGCTTGAGCCGCACGCGGGACTCGTCGAGGTTGACGAGCACGCGGCCGTCGTCCTCCCAGACGTACCAGGTCGCGGCGGTGACGGGCGCGCCGTCGGAGCGCACCGTCGCCATGACGGCGGCGTTCGGGCGGCGGAGCATCTCGACGAGACGGGAGGGCAGCGGCGGACGGGACACGACGGCTCCTTCGGTGGCACGACGGCGGACCTCCCGACGGTACGTCACGGGTGTGGCGCACGACCTCCCGGAGCCCCGCCCGGAGCGTTCTGACGACGAGCGGCCGCGTGACATGATCGTCCTCATGCTCACTCCCGCCACCGGCGCGGCCGGGTCGCGCATCGTCGGCCTCGGTCACTTCCAGCCCGAGAAGACGCTGACGAACGACGACATCGCGCAGCTCGTCGAGACCAACGACGAGTGGATCCGCTCGCGGACGGGCATCGTCACGCGGCACGTCGCGGACGACGACACGACCGTCGCCGACATGGCGACCGCGGCGGCACGCCACGCGCTCGACGACGCGGGCGTCGACCCGGCCGAGGTCGACCTCGTCGTCGTCGCCACGGCGACCGCGACGGACCGCTCGCCCAACACGGCGGGCCGCGTCGCATACCACCTGCGCACCGGCGTCATGCCCGGGCAGTCGACGCCCGAGGAGGCGTCCGAGCTCGACCTGCGGGGCGTCGTCGGGCCGGCGGTGCTCGACGTGAACGTCGCGTGCTCCGGTTTCGCCCACTCCGTCGGCCTCGCCGACCAGGCGATCCGCGGCGGCTCGGCGCGCACGGCCGTCGTGGTCGGCGCGGAGAAGCTCACCGCGTTCACCGACTGGACCGACCGCAGCACGTGCATCCTCACCGCGGACGGCGCGGGCGCGGCCGTGCTGCGCGCGACGGACGAGCCCGGCGTCGGCCCGGTGACCTGGGGCTCCGAGCCCGACCTCACCCCGGCCGTGCTCATCGAGGCGCCCCAGGAGAAGTTCGCCCAGGACGGCCGCGCCGTCTTCAAGTGGGCCATCACGCGCGCCGCCGAGCGTGCGCGCACCGTCGTGGAGCGCTCCGGCGTCTCGCTCGACGACATCGAGGTGCTCGTCGCGCACCAGGCCAACCTGCGCATCATCGAGCCGCTCGCGAAGGCGCTCGGGATGGAGTCGAAGGTCGTCGTCACGGACATCGTCGAGTCCGGCAACACGTCCGCGGCGTCCATCCCGCTCGGGCTCTCCAAGTGGTGGCACGCGGGCAAGATTCCCGCGGGCGTCCCCGCGCTGCTCTTCGGCTTCGGCGGCGGCTTCGCGTGGGCGGGGCAGGTCGTGGAGACCCCGACCCGCTGACGAGCGCTCGCCGTCGGCCCGGCTCCTGCGCCGGGCCGACGGCGATGCTGCCACCCGTCTACGGGTAGCTGACGACCTTCGCCGGGACGGTCTCGACGCCGCTGGCACGGGGACCGACGCCGTTGATGACGTGCTCGTACGTACCGACCCCGCCGAGCGAGACGGTCAGCAGCGAGTGCATCCGCACGCCCGGGGTGACCGGGACCTCGAACCCGTTGTCGGAGACGATCGACGCGTCGGACGTGAACACGCAGTAGGAGCCCAGGCCCCAGGCCTCGTGGTCGCGCACGTGGTCCGCGACCTTGTACGCGGCCCACCCCCGGACGCCGTCGTGGTTCCACGCGGCCTGGTTCGGCGGGTCGTACGGGAGCTCGTTCTGGTAGAAGATCGTGCGCCCCCGCTCGCCGTTCCACAGGGTGTTGTACTTCTGGTAGTGCTCGACGAAGAGGCCGTAGCCGTCGACGTCGTCGCCGTTGACCACGAGGCCGTGGTCGGCGGTGTTCACGTCCCAGCCGATGCCCTCGCCGTGGTCGCCGCGCCAGGACCAGATGTGGTCCACGATCGTGTCGTCCGCGTTGATGACGATCGCGCTGTCCACCTTGCCCGCGTGCGCGCCGCCGACGCGCACGAACACGTCGTGGATCGAGATCGGGTCGCCGGCGTGGTCCGCGCTCGAGCCGTCCGTGCCGACGGTGAGCATGCTCGGGGACTCGGCCGCCCCGGCGTCGAACAGGACGCTCGCGACCCGGACGCCGTCGACGTCGCCGACCTGCATCGCCGTCTGCCCCGCGGTGGGCACGATCGTCGCGTAGCCGAGGCCGAGCACGACGGTGCCCGCGCGGTTCACCTCGATCGTCTCGTCGAGCTCGTAGACGCCGGGGGTGAGCAGGAGGTGGAGGCCCTGGTCGAGCGCCGCGTTGATGTGCTCGGCGGTGTCGCCGGGGTGCGCGACGTAGAAGTCGTCGAGCGGGATCGACGTGCCGGGCGTGGAGCCGTTCTTCCACGTCGCGCCGCGCGTCCCCTCGCGCAGCGACGGGACGAAGACGGCGTAGTCGTCGCCGTCGAGGTAGAGGTACGGCTTCTCGCGGATCGTGCCGGTGGTGTCGAGCGTGGTGACGGCGGGCTCGGGGAACGTCGTCGGCGGGGCGTTCTCGGTGCCGGAGAACACCATGTTCCACAGCGTGCCGTCCCAGCCGCCCGTGAGCGTCGAGTCGCGGGTGTACCACTGCTGCTGCGTGTAGGCCCGCACCTGGCCGTCGACGACGGAGTCGGCGGTGAAGCCGCCCGACGCCCACCCGTAGCGCGACGAGTGCAGCATGAGGTTGCCCTTGACGTGGACGCGACGCATGGGCGCTGCTTGCGAGACGGCCCAGCGCATGTCGCCGCCGGTCGGGGTGACGGCGAGGTTCTCGATGGAGCGCCAGAAGTTCTGCGTGGCGTTCCCCTCGAACCACTCCGCGTCGGCCCAGACGCCGCCCGTGATGTTCACGTCGTCGGGGTTCTTGCCGAGGCCGTTGACCGCGGTGTTGAAGCCGACGTCGACGTGCACCGGGTACGTGCCGGGCTCGAAGAGGAACTGGTCGCGGCGCAGGCCGAACTGGCTCTCCTCCTGCGCCGCGTACGCCGCGTCGACGGCGGCCTGGATCTGCTCGACCGGGGTGCCGGGGCCGAACACGTGCACGTTCGGCCCGAGGTCCCCGCCGCCCTCGATCGGCTCGCCCGTCCCGGGATTCGGTGTCCCGTCAGCCGTGGTCAGCACGCGCAGCTCCCAGATCGAGTAGCCCCAGCCGGTCCCGCGCTCGGTGCCGACGAGCCGGACGTAGCGACCGGACCCGGTGACGTCGAGGACCTGCTTGCCGCCGGTCCCGTCGGTGACCGTGCGCAGGGTGCGCCACAGGGCGCCGTCGTCGGAGGTCTCGACCCGGAATCCCTTGCCGTAGGCGCCCTCCCAGTCGATCTCGATCCCGCAGACCGGTTCGATCGCACCCAGGTCGACCTGGAGCCACTGCGCGGCGGAGAACTCGCTGCTCCAGCGCGTGTCGGCCTTGCCGTCCACCGCGAGGCCCGCGGCGTGCGCGCCCTCCGTGGACGACGCCGTCGCTGCCTTCCCGAGCGCGGCGTTCGTCGTGCAGTCGTCGACCGGGCCGACCGGGCCGCCGTCGGTCCCGGGCGTGCCGAACACCTGGAGCTCCCACAGCGAGTAGCCGTAGCCGGTGCTGCGCTCGGTGCCGAGCAGGCGCACGTAGCGCCCGGTCCCGGACACGGGCAGCGTCTGCCGCCCGCCGGCACCGTCGGTGACGGTGCGCAGCGTGCGCCAGGTCGTGCCGTCGTCGGACGCCTCGATGCGGAAGCCCTTGCCGTAGGCGCCCTCCCAGCTCAGGGCGACGGAGGAGAGCGTCGAGACCTGGCCGAGGTCCACCTGGAGCCACTGGCCCTCGGCGAACTCGCTGCCCCAGCGGGTGCTCAGGTCGCCGTCGACCGCCCGCGCGGCGGCGTAGTCGCCCTGCACGCTCGATGCCGTCGCGGGCTTGCCCTGGGAGAGGTTGACGGGTTCCGCCGCGGTCGCGACGGGCGCTGCGGCCGCCACGAGCGGGGCCGCGACGCACGCCGCGGTCAGTCCCGCGGCGAGGGAGGCCAGGCGGAGCCTGGCCGTGGGTCGGAGATGCATGGTCCTGCCTTCTTCGGGTCGGGGGGGCCGTGCCACGGGCACGACCGTGCCCCGGACGCGGCGCCGTCGTGCTCGACGACGCCGCGCCCGTCGGGCGGTGGGGTGTCAGCCGACGAGCTGGTAGTTCTCGTCGAGGACGGTGCCGCGGTGCGGCTTGTAGAGGTCGTACCCGCGCGGGTTGCACTGGAGCCCGCCGTTGATGCAGTGCTCCACGAGGCGCTCCAGCACCTCGGGCTCCCAGCCGTTGATGAAGTCGTAGTGCCACGACTGGTCGGAGCCGCTCACGAGCCGCACGTCGGACATGTCACCGCTCACGGGCCACGCGATCTTGAACTCGATCATCGGGACCGCGATCGGGTGCGTCATGGGGCACTGCCCGTCCACGGGGTACGCCATGTGCGTGCCGTGACCCATGTGGGCCGAGGCGTCGGGGGACAGGTGCATGCCGTCCCAGCAGCTCGGCGCCTGGTAACGGATGTTCAGCTCGGTGCCCTCCGGGCAGTGGGCGGGGATGTCCCAGCTCTTGGAGATGTCGCCGCACTCCCAGCCCTCGACGGCGCCCGGGGCGGTCCTGAACTCGTCGTACGTCGCCATCATGTCGCCCGCGACGAACCGCAGGCCCGGCGGGAAGGGCCTGACCTTGGTGTAGTCGTCGATCCCCGACTTGTAGTAGATCGTCAGCGGGATGTCGGGTTCGATCGGGACGCCGTTCTTCTCGATCGCCGGGAACCAGTACGACGAGTGGTCCTGCGGGACCGTGCAGGTCGAGCCGGTGTTCTCGAACAGGTCCTCGGGCACCGTGAACGCGTCCGTCACGCGGTTGCCGACGAACGTGTGCAGGTGCGACTTCCCTGGCTGGCCGGGGAAGACGATCGGGTCGTCGGGCAGGAAGTGCGAGAACGAGCAGTTGGCCTGGAACTCGTGGTGGGTGACCTCGTCGTCCCACTCCGGCGGGTTCTCGGGGTCCGGCGCGTCGCCGTCGCCGAACACCTGGAGCTCGTGCAGCGAGTAGCCGTACCGCGTGCCGCGCTCCGTCCCGACGACCTGGACGTAGCGACCCGTCACGTCGACGTCGAACGACTGCGTGCCGCCCGTCCCGTCGACGACGGTCGCGACGGTCGTCCAGGACCGGCCGTCCTGGGACACCTGGACCGTGAAGTCCTTGCCGTAGGCCGCCTCCCAGTCGAGGACGACGCGGTCGAGGTCGTGCGCCTCGCCGAGGTCGACGCGGATCCACTGGTCGTCGCTCGGCTGGCTCGCCCAGCGGGTGGCCCGGTCGCCGTCGACCGCGAACCGGGGGCCCAGGCCACCGGACTCGGAGCTCGACGCCGCCGTGAGCGCGCCCTGGGAGAGCAGGGTGTCCGGGGCGGCGGCGGCGCTCGTCGTGACGACCACCGAGGTCGACGCGACGAGGACGCCGGTCATCGTCGCGGCGAGCCGGCGTCGCCGCGTCCCGGTGCGGCGTCTGCCGTGCCGGGGAGGCGATAGCGTGGTGGTGCGTGTCGTGCCGTGCATGCTTCCTCCTTCGAGGTCGTCGCGCGCTGCGGAGCCTCTCGGGCAGGAGCGCGCGACGCTGCGCGGATGATGGGCACGCCCGGCGTCTGTCACCGGGCGCCGTGCCGGGTGGGGGCGGTTGCCGCCGCCCCCACCCGGACGTCTGCGGGTGTCAGCGCTGGTACACGCCGAGCTCGAAGAGCGAGTAGCCCCACTCGGTGCCGCGCGCGTCGAGCTGGAGCCGCACGTAGCGGCCGTTGCCCGCGACGTCGAGGCTGTCGACCCCGCCGTCGCCGTCCGTCACCGTGCGGACCGTGGTCCACGACTGCCCGTCGTTCGACGTCTGGATCCGGTAGGCCTTGCCGAACGCGGTCTCCCAGACGAGCTGGACGTGCTGGAACGCCTGGACGGATCCGAGGTCGACCGTCAGCCACTCGTCGTCGTTCCAGCTGCTCGCCCAGCGGGTGCCCTGGTCGCCGTCGGTCGCCTGGCCGGGGGACCAGTTCCCGTTCCAGGGATCGAAGCTCGACGCCGTCGTGGTCCTGCCCTGCGCGATGTTCGTCCCCGCGACCGGCGGTGCGACGACGCGGAACGAGCGCGTCTCGACCCCGACGTTCCCCTTCCCGTCCTCGGCCCACACGTAGAGCTTCCACACGCCGAGCCGCGACGGTGCGGTGACCGAGAACTTCCCCTGGCCCTTGCTCGTCAGCTCGGTCCAGGCGAGGCCGCCGGCGCCGTCGACGTACTTGCTGTTGAAGAACGCGACGTAGTTGATCGGGTCGCCGTCGGGGTCGGTCGCGGTGAGGTCGACGTCCAGCGTGGCGCCGGCGGTCACCGACGTCGAGCCCAGGATCGTCATGCCGGTGATCCGCGGGGCCGTGTTCACGCCCGCGAGGTCGACGCCCCACGTCTTGGCGATCGCGTGGTAGCCGAGGCGCTTGTTGTTGCCGGGCGTGACGTTGAACCACACGCCGCCGAAGTCGCCCTCGACGCCGTAGTGGAAGAACGTCGCGCCGAGCGCCTTGCCCTCGTGCTCCATGAGGCACTTCCAGGACAGGGGCAGTGCGCGGCTCTTCTCGATGTCGGTGGGCTCGTCCGGGACGCCGTTCACGTCGTCCGGCACCTCCCACTCGCCGGCCGCGCCGCCCTCGGTGAGCACGTACGGCTTGCCGTAGTTCCCGGCCTCCCACGCGCTCGCGATGCTGCACACGTCGCCGTACGCGTTGATGGAGAGCAGGTCCAGGTCGGGAGCGTGGTCGCGGATGTACGGCCACGCGCCGGTCCACGCGTCGGTGTTCGACGTCGGGTGGTGGGGGTCGATCGCGTGGATCGCGACGCTCACCTCGTTGACGAACGACGCGTAGGCGGTGCGGATCTCCTCGAGGTCCGTGCCGGAGTAGCAGTTCTGGAGACCGAGGATCGCCTCGTTGCCGATGTTCCACATGAGCACGGCCGGGTGGTTCTTGTACTCCTGCACCCAGCGCAGGATGTCGGCCTTGGTGTCGTTCTTGTACGTCGTGTCGGTGCGGTAGTCGATGCAGCCGCCCGATCCCGGGCCGCCGCCGGGCATGAGCCAGAAGCCCGCGATGACACGGACGTCGTGCTCGGCCGCGGCGTCGAAGATCGCGCGCGAGTCGGCGCCCGTGCCCCAGGTGCGGGTCGTGTTGCCGTTGATGTCGGCGAGGCCCTGCATGCGCGGGCCGGTCTCGTCGGCGCTCGTGCCACCCCACGTGAACCCGCGCACCGTGTAGGGCTGCCCGTCCACCTGGAGCTCCCACTCGCCGTCGCCGCCGACGACCTCGACCACGCTCGGGCCGGAGTCCTTGACCGGGACCGTCGGGTGGCCCGGGTGCACGTAGTCGGGGAACGGGTCGGTCGGGTCGCCGGGGTCCGTCGGGTGGACCGGCCCCGAGCCGCCGGCCTCGCCGAAGACGCGGAACTCGTAGAGCGAGTGGCCGTAGCCGCCCGGGCGGGCGGTCGAGAGCACGCGGACGTACCGACCCTCGCCGTCGACGTCGAGCACGTCCGTGCCACCGTCGCCCTGGGTGGTGGAGTAGAGCGTCCGCCACGCCGAGGCGTCGTCGGAGACCTGGACCTGGTACGCGGAGGAGTAGGCGCCCTCCCAGGCCAGCTCGACCCGGTCGATGCTCGCGCGCTCCTGCAGGTCGACCTGGAGCCACTGGGGATCGCTCCAGGCGCTGGACCAGCGCGTGCCGAGGTCGCCGTCGACCGCCTTGGCGGCGTCGTACCCGGACCAGTCGTCCTGGACCGACGACGCGGTGGCGGGCCTGCCCTGGGAAAGGAGCACGGGCTCGGCGCTCGCCGACGTCGCGGGCACGACGAGCGCGGCTCCCGCGAGCGCGCCGGTGGTCAGCACCGCGAGCGCGGCACGCGCTGCTCGGTGTCTGCGGGAGCGCGCGGGGGCGGTGGGGGATGGGGTGCGCATCGCGTTCTTCTACCTCTCCGTCCGCCCCGGGTCGGCATCGACCCGGGGCACAGTTCGTCATCGAGCCGTGCCTTCAGCCGCGGCGCCGCGGCTGAGGTGTGGTGCTGGGAGAGCGCTCTTACCGAGGCTGAGTTTTCACCCGGTCGGAGGGGCTGTCAAGCGATCGCACGGCCGCGGTGTCCGTCTATATCCGTCCATAACTGGGCAAAAAGGGCCCCTATTTCTAACGAACTAGTTAGTAAGTAGGGTCTCCCCGCGGCGCGGCGGCGCACTCCTCGCCGCCTCGGGAAAGCGCTCTTACCCCTGCTATCGTCGCCACGTGAGCGAGCACGTGGAGCATCGGGTGCCGACGCTCGACGACGTCGCGCGGGTGGCGGGGGTGTCGCGCGCGACGGTCTCGCGCGTCGTGAACGGGAAGCGCAAGGTCGCGCCCGCGGTCCAGGAGGTTGTCCTGCAGGCCGTCGCCACGACCGGGTACGTGCCGAACCGGGCGGCGCGCTCGCTCGTCACGCGCCGCACCGGGACCGTCGCGGTCGTCGTGTCCGGCGCCGAGCCGGGTCCCGACGACGGCCTGCACCTCCCGCGCCTGCTCGCCGACCCGTTCTTCGGCCGCGTCGTGGGGTCGTTCGTGCGGTCCCTGCGTCCGCACGACGTCCACCCGGTGCTCATGCTCGCCGACGGCGACGAGGCGCGGCAGCAGGTCGTCTCGTACCTCCGGTTCGGGAACGCCGACGGCGCGCTCGTCGTCTCGACCCGCGCCGACGACCCGCTGCCCGAGCAGCTCCTGGCCACGGGCAGGCCCACGGTGCTCTTCGCCCGGCCCCCGCGGCCCCTCCCGGTGAGCTATGTCGACGTCGCGAACGCCGACGGTGCGCGCCTCGCCGCGCACCACCTGCTGGACCGCGGCTGCCGGTCGGTGGGCGTCGTCTCGGGCCCCCTCGACGTGCTCGCGGCGCGCGACCGTCTCGAGGGGTTCCGCGACGCCATGGCCCGGCGCGGCCACGCGTACGTGCCGAGCGCGGAGGGCAACTTCACGGTCGAGAGCGGCGAGGCCGCGATGCTCGAGCTGCTGCGCGCGGCTCCCGGCCTGGACGGCGTCTTCGTGTCGAACGACGTCATGGCCCAGGGCGCGGTGCACGCGCTGCGCGAGCAGGGTCGCCGCGTCCCGGACGACGTCGCGGTCGTCGGGTTCGACGACAGCCCCGCCGGCACGCTGACGCGCCCGGCTCTCACGACGGTGCGGCAGCCCGTGGAGGAGATGGCCGCCGAGATGGCGCGCCTCCTGCTGGGGCAGGTCGAGACCGGCGAGCCGCGGGTCACGTCGCGGATCTTCGACCCCGTGCTCGTCGTGCGGGACTCGGCCTAGACCGGCGCGCAGCGACGCGTGGCCAACGCCGTGCGCCGGTCAGTCGAACGTGACGCCTGTCAGCTCCTCCGAGACGGACCAGAGGCGCGCGGCTTCCGAGGCATCACGCAACGGGGCCCAGAGCTTCTGCTCTCCGGGCGGTCCGCCGGCGTTGCCCGGCCACTGCGGTCCGTAGAAGGCACCACCCCTTGCGGCGGGGGACGTCGCGGCCATGAGAGCGGGCAGGGCTGCCGTCCGCGTCGTCCCGACGAGCAGTCCGTGCGAGGACAGCCACTCGATCATGCGTCGGCCTCGTGTCGCGGAGTCACGGGCGAGCTCGGGCCGTGCCGCGAGCAGGCTCGTCGGGGCGACACCGGGATGGGAGACGTTGCTCGTGATGCCCCAGTCCTGTGCCGTGCTGCGCCGGTCGAGCTCGAGCGCGAACAGCCCGACGGCGATCTTCGACTGCCGGTAGGCGCCCATCCCGTCGTAGCCCTGCTGCCACTGGAGGTCGTCCCAGCGGATCCTGCCGCTGCGGGCGGCAACGCTCGCCTGCGAGGTCACCCGGGCCTGCCCGGTCCGCAGGAGCGGGAGGAGGTGGCCGGTGAGGGCGAAGTGGCCGAGGTGGTTGGTCCCGAGCTGCAGCTCGAACTCGTCGGTGGTGACCTGACGTGTGGGCGGTGTCATGACGCCGGCGTTGTTGACGAGCAGGTGGATCGGCTGTCCCTCGTCGAGCAGCGTCTGCGAGAACGAGGACACGGAGGCCAGCGAGGACAGGTCCATCTCACGCAGCGTCAGGCGAGCTGCGGAGTGTCCGGCCCGGATCCGCGCCGCCGCGGCCTCGCCCTTGTGCGGGTTGCGGACCGGCATGACGACGTCGGCCCCGGCGGCGGCGAGTCGGGTCGCGATCTGGAGGCCGACGCCGTCGCTCGCGCCGGTGACGACGGCGCGCCGACCCGTGAGGTCGGGGACGGTGATCTCGTGGCTCGTGCGGGGCATGAGTACTCCTCGGTGCTGGACGCGGTCGGGCGCGCGGCGGACGGCCCATGCCAGGTTCAGCCAGGCGCAGCACGTTATCCACGGCCTGATGATCCGTGGCTCGGCAGTTCCAGGCACGTGACGATGGACCCATGATCGACAGAGCGGGGCTCGCCGACTTCCTGCGCGCTCGCCGCGCCGTGCTGCAGCCCGAGGACGTGGGTCTGCCGCGCGGATCGCGACGCCGCACCGAAGGGCTGCGGCGAGAGGAGGTCGCGAGCCTGTGCCACATGTCCACGGACTACTACTCCCGGCTCGAGCGAGAGCGTGGCCCGCAGCCCTCGGAGCAGATGGTCGCTTCGATCGCGCAGGGCCTGCACCTGTCGCGCGCGGAACGGGACCACCTGTTCCGGCTCGCCGGGCATCGTCCGCCCGAGCCCGGGGCGGCCGGCGATCACGTGGACCCCGGGCTGCTGCGGATCATCGAGCGCCTGGAAGACACACCGGCGGAGATCGTCACCGAGCTCGGCGAGACGCTGTGGCAGACGCCTCCCGGCGTCGCGCTCGTCGGTGACCTTCGCCGGTACACGGGCCCCTCGCGAAGCATCGGGTACCGCTGGTTCACCGACGCGTCGGTGCGCGACCTCTACTTTCCAGAAGACCACGCCTTCTACTCCCGGATGTACGCGTCGGGGCTGCGCGGGGTGCTCGCCCTGCGGGGGCCGCAGTCGCGCGCTGCCCACCTGGCCCGGCTTCTCCTCGACCGCAGCGAGGAGTTCCGCACGGTGTGGGACCGGCACGAGGTGGGCGTGCGACCACGCCAGGTCAAGCGGTACCTCCACCCGCTCGTCGGGCCGCTCGAGCTCAGCTGCCAGACCCTGCTCGATCCCGAGCAGTCGCACTCGCTGCTTGTCTACACCGCAGCACCTGGGAGCCGGTCCGCGGAACGCTTGCAGCTCCTCACCGTCCTCGGACCGGCCCGAGCCTGAGACGTGGTGCGAGACGACGGCTCGCCTGCTGGACGAGTCCGGGCACAGCTCCCAGGGCGCGGGGAGGCAGAATGGATCCATGCCTCTCGCCCCGCGCTACGTCGCTGCCGACGACCGCTACGACACCATGACCTACCGGCGGACGGGGCGCAGCGGCCTCGACCTGCCCGCGATCTCGCTCGGTCTGTGGCACAACTTCGGTGACGTGAACCCGTTCGAGACGCAGCGCGCGGTGCTGCGCCGCGCGTTCGACCTCGGGATCACGCACTTCGACCTGGCGAACAACTACGGCCCGCCCTACGGCTCGGCGGAGGAGAACTTCGGCCGCCACCTCGCGCAGGACCTCGGCGCGTACCGCGACGAGCTCGTCATCTCGTCGAAGGCCGGCTACGACATGTGGCCCGGCCCCTACGGCGACGGCGGCTCGCGCAAGTACCTGCTCTCCTCGCTCGACCAGTCGCTCCGCCGGATGGGCCTCGACTACGTCGACGTCTTCTACCACCACCGGCCGGACCCGAGCACGCCGCTCGAGGAGTCCATGCGCGCGCTGCACGACGCCGTCCAGCAGGGCAAGGCGCTGTACGTGGGCGTGTCCAACTACTCGCCCGCGCGCACGCGCGAGGCTGCGGCGATCCTGGCCGACCTCGGCACCCCGCTGCTCATCCACCAGCCGAGCTACTCGATGCTCAACCGCCACGTCGAGGACCCGGCGCACGAGGACGCGTACGACGGCGTGCAGACCGAGTCACTGCTCGACGTCGTGGGCGACCTCGGCGTCGGCACCATCGTGTTCTCGCCGCTGCAGCAGGGTCTGCTCACGGACCGCTACCTCTCCGGTTCGGCGCCCGAGGGGTCGCGCGCGGCCCGACCGGACTCGCCCTTCCTGTCGGAGAAGAACCTCGACGAGACGTACCTGGAGCGCGCGCGGGCGCTGAACGAGATCGCGGGTTCCCGCGGCCAGACTCTCGCGCAGCTCGCCCTCTCCTGGGTGCTGCGCGACGACCGCGTCACCTCCGCCCTCGTCGGGGCGAGCAGCGTCCGCCAGCTCGAGAACAACGTCGCGGCCCTCTCCGCGCCCCCGCTCACCCCGGAGGAGTCGGCCACCATCGAGTCCGTCCTCGCGAGGTAGGACCGCCGGTCGCGAGGTAGAGCCCGCGGCGTCCTACCTCGCGTCCGGAGCTTCTACCTCGCGGGTCAGCGGAAGCGCTGGACGGCGAGCGGGGCGGCCTCCGCGAGTCCGCGGACGGCCGGGTGGTCAGCGCCCGGGGCGGCGCCCGCGAACACGTCGCGCAGCGACCCCGACGCCACGAACGTGCCGTCGGCGAGCACGTGCACGATGGGGCACATCCGCTCGACGAGCTCGAGGTCGTGCGAGACCAGCAGCACGGCGGTGCCGAGGGCGGTCGTCGCGTCGGCGAGGCGGCGCACGACGTCGCCGCGCATCGCGGGGTCGACGGCGGTGAGCGGCTCGTCGAGGAGGAGCGCCCGGGGGCGCGTCGCGAGCGCGACGGCGAGCGCGACCCGCTGCTTCTCGCCGCCCGAGAGCGACTGCACGGTCCGCGGCGCGGAGCGGGGCTCGAGCGCGACGTCGCCGAGCAGGTCCTCGACGGAGCGTCCGCTCGGGCGGCCGGCACGCCGCGCGTCCTTGAGCGCCGCGGACAGCGTGCGGTCCACCGTCCAGCGGGGGTCGATGCCGATGCCGGCGAGGCCGTCCTGGGAGACGCGGCGGACGTCGGCCGTGAACTGCTTCTTGTCCCGGCGGGAGAGCTTGCCCACCGTCCGCTCGGCGTAGGTGACGTGCCCCGCCGTGGGGCGCACGAGGCCGACGAGCGCGCGCACGATCGTCGACTTCCCGGCGCCCGACTCCCCGACGATCCCGACCGGCGCGGTGCCGGGCGTCACGTCGAGGTCGATGCCGTGCACGACGTCGGGGCCTCCGTAACCGGCCGCGAGGCCGCTGGCGCGCAGGAGGGGGGTCGTCGTCGTGCTCATGGGTCACCTTCTGGTCGTCGGGGTCCGGGCGGGCGGTCCGGGCTCCCGCTCGTCCGACGAACGACGCTACCGCGGAGTTCCGTGGCGTCGCTCACGCGGCTCGCCCGCCGACCTCCACGGACGCGGCGCACGAACGGTCGGTGGGGCGCGGTAGCCTGAGGCACGCGTCTCCGGATCCTCGAGCCAAGGTGGTCCGCCGACCGTAGTACGGCAACCGTCCGCGGGACGTGATGCCCGGACGGAGGATCGTGACCAGGACGGTCGACGAGCCGGAGCTCCTCGCGCCCGGCGAGGCGGTGGACCTCGACAACTGTGCCCGCGAGCCCATCCACGTCCCCGGCATGATCCAGCCGCGCGGGGTCCTGCTGGTGGTCCGCGAGGCGGACGGCGTGCTGCTCCAGGCGTCGGCGAACGTGGAACGGCACCTCGGCGTCCCCGCGGAGGAGCTCGCGGGCCGGCCGCTCGCCGACGTGCTCGGCGAGGAACCTGCGCGTGACCTGCTCGCGCACGCGGCGGACGGCGCGGACCTCGCGACGCGCAACCCCGTGACCCTGCACCTCGACCGCTGGGACGGCAGGCCGCTCGACGTCGACGCCGTGCTCCACCGGCCGCCGCTGCCGGAGGAGGGTCCAGGTTCCGAGCCGGTGCTCGTCGTCGAGCTCGAGACCGCGGCGGGCGCGCGCCCGCTGACGTTCCCCAACACCTACCTCGCCGTCCGGCAGGCGCTGCGCGACCTCGAGCGCGCCGCGACGCTCGACGAGCTGTACGACGACGCGGCCCGGCACGTGCGCGAGCTCACGGGCTTCGACCGCGTGATGATCTACCGCTTCGACGCGGACTACAACGGGGAGGTCGTGGCCGAGGCGCGCCGGGACGACCTCAACGCGTTCCTCGGGCTGCACTACCCGGCGTCGGACATCCCGCCGCAGGCGCGCGCGCTGTACGAGAAGAACTGGATCCGGCTCATCGCGGACGTGGACTACGCGCCCCAGCCGATCGTCCCGACGCTGCTCCCCACGACGGGCGCGCCGCTCGACCTCACCTACTCGACGCTGCGCAGCGTCTCGCCGATCCACCTCGAGTACCTGCGCAACATGGGCGTGCGGGCGTCGATGTCGATCTCGCTCCTGCGCGACGGCCGGCTGTGGGGGCTCGTCGCGTGCCACCACTACTCCGGCCCGCACGAGCCACCCTTCGAGGTCCGCACCGCCGCGGAGTTCCTCGGGTCCGCGCTCTCCGTCCGGCTCGTCTCCCAGGCGGAGGACGAGCGCGAGACCGAGGTGCGGCGCGCCGAGGGCGTCCTCGCGCACCTGGCCGCGGACAGCCGCGACGAGAGCGTCCCCATCGGCATCGCCCTGACGCGCTCGGGCTGGCTGCGCCGCCTCGTGCGGGCCGACGGCGCGGTCGTCGTCGCGGAGGGCGGCCTCATCGCGGTCGGCAACGTGCCCGACGAGGACGGGTGCCGCGCGCTCGTCGCGTGGGTCCTCGGGCACGGCGAGGACCTGGTCATGTCCGACGCCCTGCACCGGGACGCGCCCGACGTCGCGGCGCTCGTGCCCGACGTCGCGGGCGTCCTCGGGATCGTGCTGCCCGAGGGCCAGGTCGTGCTGTGGGTGCGCGACGAGGTCCTGCGGCACGTGGACTGGGGCGGCGACCCGTACAACAAGGAGATCGCGCGCGGCGAGGACGACTCGGTGCGGCTCAGCCCGCGCAAGTCGTTCGAGCGGTGGCGCGAGGTCGTGCGCGGGCACAGCGTGCCCTGGACGTCGGACCAGACGGACGTCGCGACGTCGCTGCGTGGCCACCTCGTCGAGGCCCTCTACCTGCGCGGCCGCAAGGCGGTGCGGGCGACGGAGGAGCTCCAGCGGAGCCTCCTGCCCGCGCTCCTGCCCGACGTCCCGGGGTGGACGCTGCAGTCTCGCTACGAGTCGGCCGGCACGGGTCTCGTGGGCGGCGACTGGTACGACGCGCTCGTGCTGCCGTCCGGGCGCCTCGCGCTCGTCGTGGGCGACGTGACGGGCCACGGGCTCCAGGCCGCGGCGACGATGGGCCAGCTCGGGACGACGCTGCGGGCCGCGCTCGTGAGCACGGGCTCCGCGGTCGAGGCGGTGACGCTGCTGGGGGAGGTCGCGCGCTGGACGCTCCCCGGCGAGGTCGCGACGATCGCCGTCGCGGTGTTGGACCCGGTGACCGGAGTCGTCGAGCACGTGTCCCTGGGGCACCCGCCGCTGCTCGTCGTCGCGCACGACGGGACCACGAGCTGGACGGAGAGCGCGATCGTGCCGCCGCTCGGCCTCGTGGACCGCGTGCCGCCCGCGCAGCACGTCCAGGTGCCGCCCGGCGGCGCGCTCGTGCTGTACAGCGACGGGCTCGTGGAGCGGCGCGAGGAGTCGATCCTCGACGGCCTGCGGCGGCTCGCGGCGTTCTTCGCGGCGGAGCCGGGGACGGTCGACGTCGACGGCGTCGTGGCCGCCGCGCGCGACCCGCGCTCCGCGGACGACGCGACCCTGCTCCTGGTGCGGCGCGACGCCTGAGGCGCGCGCGCCGGGGCGCGAGCGTGCGGGGGGGTCGAGCGTCGCGGCGGGGAAGCGGTGCGGCCGGGGTGTCAGCCGATCGGGAGGAGCGCGCTGCGCACGCCGGCCCCGCCACGGAAGACGGGGACGTCGAAGCGCGCCCAGACGTGCTTCTCGCCGGTGCCGGCGCGGAACCAGCCGACGGCCGTCGAGGCGCGCTGCGCGAGCACGAGCCCGAACCCGCCCGCGCCCGGCGAGCGCCGGCCCGCGATGACGGGGACGTCCGGCGAGTGGTCCACGACGTCGATGACGAGCTCGCGCCCGTCGCTGAGCAGGCGCACCTGCGTCGGGGGGAGGCCGTGGCGCAGCGCGTTCGTCGCGAGCTCGCTCGCGACGAGGACGACGCGCTCGGGCGTGGCCTCGAGCGCGCGGTCCGCGGGCAGCGGGGCGCCGGTGAGCATGCGGTGCAGGCCCTCCCGCAGGGTGGCGAGGTCCGCCAGCGTGCGCAGCGGCCAGGCACCGATCTCGACGAAGCCGGGCGGTACCGCCGCGTGGGCGAAGGTCACGCCTCGTCCTCGGCAGGTCCGGCGTCGTCGGTGAGCTCGAACAGCTCGGCGACACCGCTGAGCTCGAGCAGGTCGCGGACGCGGCGCGGGACGCGCTCCAGCACGGGTGCCCCCGAGCCGGCCGTGGCGGCGTGGTAGAGCAGGCGCAGGCCGCCCGAGTCCATGAAGGTGACCGCGCCGAGGTCGATGTGGATGCGCCCGTCGGCCGACTGCGCGAGCCGCAGCAGCTCGTCCTCGCGCCGGGCCTGGACCGCGGCGTCGATCTCGCCGCGCATGGTCCAGCGCGTGCCGCCGGCCGTCGTCAGGACGTCTCCGCTCGTGGTGGGGGTCACGGTGGTGGGCTCCTCCTCGGTCCCGGCACTGTACCGGGCACCCGGGATACGGTACGCGGCTCCGCCGACGCACGCGAGGCAGTGTCGCGGCGTGGCCGCGATCATCGGGTGACGTGCCTCTCCCGCGCCGCGCAGGGCGGCGCGGGGGAGCCACGACGAGGGCCGCACGGCGGGCCGGGACGGCGTCGCGGAGGACGCCGACCCGGCCCACCGTGCGGCCGGACGGCTCAGCAGGAGCGCGCGTCGAACCCGACCTCGAGCGGTGCGAACCCGTCGACCGTCACGACGGCCGTCCCGCCCGGGACGGACGCCGCGCGCGACGCGAACGACTGGTAGGCGCTCGCGCCCGGCGCCACGGCGGCGACCGTGCGCGTGCCGTACGGAGTCGCGAGGGTCACGTCGAGCGGCGCGTCGCCGTCGTTCGTGGCGCGGACCGCGACGTACACCTTGCCGGCCAGGCACCGCGTCTCGGCGGTGACCGTCACCGGCGCCGCGCCGGCGTCGGCCGTCCAGCGCAGGGCGTACGCCCGCTCCGTGCCGTCCTCGGCCGTGACGCGCACCGTCGTCGTGCCGGGGACGGCGTCGGCGGCCTCGACCGCGACCGTCGCCCAGGGGTCGTGCGCGACCGCCTCGACGGCGGGCACCCCGCCCGCGACGGGCACGTCGTACGCCGTGACGGCCGGGTCGAACCCGGCGAGGGGCTCGCCGGCCACGGTGATGCCCGACGCCGTGGTGTCGGTCCCCGTGCCGGGCACCTTGGCGAGCACCTCGATCTCGGAGACGACCAGGTGGGTGTTCGCCCGTGCCGTGAGGACGACGCGCACGGACGACGTCCGCACGTCCGCGGGGATCTCGACCGCGGGCGCGGGGCCGTCGGGCGAGGCGTCCACCGTGACGGGCGCGCCGACGTCGGTCCACGTGCCGCCCACGAGGGCCTGGAGCCGGACGGACTGCGCCCAGCTCGCGCTGGACCCGTCCTTCCAGAACCGCGTCACGACGCCCGTGACGTCCCGGTCCGCGGGGAGCGTGACGGTGAGCGTGTCGGAGGTGCGCTTGGTGCCCGACACCCAGTTCGACCACGCCTTGTCGGTGAGGTTGCCGTTCACGACGCCGCCGACGGCGTAGCCCGGCTCGGTGAACGTCGCGCTCGCGGTCGTGCCCGCGGCGAGCGCGCCGTTGGCGGACGCCGCCTCGGTCACCTGGACGCGGGCGGTGGCAGGGAGCGTGGCGCCCGCCCCGGCGTCGGCCGTGCCCGTGAGCTCGACGACCCCGACGGCGTCGTACGCGCCCGCGGGGGCCTCGTCCCAGACCACCGGGCGCTGCACCTCCGCGCCGCCCGCGGCGACCGCCGTGACGGTCGCGGGCAGGGCCGGGGTGCCGCCCGCGTACGCCTTGGCGCGCGCGGGGAGCGTGGACGTGAGCTCGTCGACGACGACGGTCGCCGTCGCGGCGACCTCGCCGCCGGTCGGCGTGGCCACGGTGCCGGTCACCTCGACGGTGCCGGCCTCGGCCCACGCGTCGTCGTCCGGCACGTCCCACGTCACGGGGAGCGCGCCGCGCGCCCCGTCGCGGTAGACCGGGGTGACGGTCGCGGGGAGCTCGGGCGCGGTGCCCGGCGTCGTGAACGCCTGGACGGGCTCGGTGCCGAGGACCGTCTCGTCGACCACGCGCCAGCGCTGGTTCACGCCGGAGTTCGCGAGGTACGTGCCCACCGGCGAGCCGTCCGCCGTCGCCTGGCCGCCGACCTCGAGGAGGGTCTTCGAGGACGCGTTGACGAGCGTGAAGGTGCCGTCGCCGGTCGTCGAGAGGATCCACTGCGCGGCGAGCGGGGTGTCCCCGACGTCGGCGGGCGCGTCCTGGAGGACGGCGGACGTGTCGGCCGCGACGGCGAGCTGGCGGCCCGTGGCCGCGTTCGTCACGGCGTAGCGCGTGCGGTGCGTGCCGGAGCCCTCGGGGGCGCCGAGCGCCGTGAGCTCCCACGCCTGCTCCGCGACCGGCGCGTCGGTGCGGATCACGACGCCCGTGCCCGACGCCGACGGCGCGAGCGAGCGGTCCGCCTGGACGCCGTCGAGACGGTAGGCGTGCCCGTCCTGCACGAGCGCGGCGTCGTCCGCGACGCCGGAGACGCCGTCGACGACGAACGTCGTCACGGACTCGGCCGGCACGACGAGCGTCGCGCTCGGACCGTCCGCACCCGTCTCGACGGCCACCGGCTCGCCCTCGACGAGGTAGCCGGCCGTGCTCGTGACCACGGGGGTGACGGTCGCATCGGACCCGACCGCACCGAACTTCGACAGGTCGAGCGTCACGGCGCGCTCGGCCTTCGTGGCGTTGACGTGCACGACCGTCGCGGACGTGCCGTCGGCCGACACCGCGGCCGTGCTGCTGGCGTCGTCCGAGCGGATCAGCGAGTCGCCCGGCTCGATGTAGTGCGTGAAGTTCTGGGTCGCCCAGTACTTCGTGTTCGTGTAGATCGGGCACGTCTCGAGCGTGTCCTCGGCGGTGCAGTCGAACGGGATCTGGATCTCGCCCCAGTTCATGCCGTTCGCGCTCTCGCCGCCGGGCGCCATGTTGGCGTAGTCCTCGACCGGCTGCCAGAACACCCACGCGCTCGGCTCGAGCTCGCGCAGGTCGTCGACGATGTGCTGCGCGCTGCCGAGGCCGGACTCCATGGTCTCGAAGTCCTGGCCCGTCGAGCTCCAGTTCCCGCCGACCTCGCTCATCCACAGCGGCTTGTCCTCGCCCTTGGCGATGTCGCGGACCGTCGTGCGCTGGCCCGTGCCGTAGGTGTGGACGTTGAGCTGCGACACCTGGTCGCGGACCGCCTGCGGGTACGCGTTCCAGTTGGTCGCGAACGTGCCGGGGTTGGTCTCGTCCATCGCCGAGATCACGGCGTCGGTCGAGGAGCCCTCGAGCGCCGCGGCGAGCGCCGGGACGACCTTCGCCTGGAGCGCGGGGCCCATGTGGGCGCCCTCCTGGCGGCCGCCGGTGGGATTGCCGTCGGCGCCGAGCTGCGTGCCCCAGTAGCTGGTGTTGGGCTCGTTGAACGGGTCGATCGTGTCGACCTCGATGCCGTGCGCGTCCTCGAGGCGCTCGGTCACGCCGACCAGGTAGGCCGCGAAGTCGTCGATGCTGTCCGTCTTGAGCTGGTCCGCGGTCGAGCTGAACCCGCCCGAGACGTACCCGCTCACGGTCATGAACCACGGCGGGGAGTTGCTGAACGTCTCCCAGTGCGTGACGTCGTCCTTGATGCGGTCGACCCACCAGCGCTGCGTCGCGTCGGCGTCCTCGTCCCAGTGGTCCGGGTTCTCGGGGTCCCACCAGTCCACGTCGGTGCGCGTCGTGCCCTCGGGCGCCTTCCACCAGCCGTCGACGGCGCCGCCGGCGCGCAGGTAGTCCGGCACGTCGGGAGCGTTCCCGCCGCCGACGTTGTAGCGCGCGATGTTGAGGTTGAGGCCCTCGTCGCCGAACACCATGTCCGCGAGCCGGTCGCGGATCTCGTCCGGGTAGCCGCCCGTGGCGTTGGCGAACCACACGAGGCTCGTGCCCCAGCCCTCGAACGGCGCGCCCGCGTACGACGGGTCGGGCGTCACGGTGACGCCCGCGACGTCGGCGGGGGCCGCCGTCGTCCCGGTCGCGGCGACCGCGCCCGCGGGCGAGGCCTGCGCGGGCAGGGCCGCGAGCGCGCAGCCGGCGACGAGCGCCCCGGCACCGAGGCCCGCGACGACGCGGGCCCCCGTCCGGCGGGCGGCCGCACCGCCCGGGCCCGTGCGGCGAGGACCGGGTGGTCCACCCCGCGTGGTCGTGTCGGTCTCGGTCGGGCTCATCCCTGAGCCACCTCCTTCGCGTCGCTGCGAACCGGCGGGGTGCACCGGGTGCGGGTCGTTCCCGCGGGGGTCTGTCGTGCCGAGGTAGAGCCCTGGTCCGCCGAGGTAGAGCCCCGGTCTGCCGAGGTAGAGGCGTGGTCTCGACGACGGCGACCACGGCCTCCACCTGGGCGGTACCAGGCCTCTACCTCGCGGGACCACGGCTCTACCTCGTGGAACCGGGGCTCTACCTCGCGGTGGCGGGGTTGTTCCTCGGCGGAGTCGGCGCGGCCGGGCGGCGGACGACGGCGACGCCGCGCGGCTCGAGCAGCAGCGCGCCTCCCGCCGTGCCCTCCACCGTGGCCTCCGCCGTGCCTTCCGCCGTGCCTTCCGCCGTGCCTTCCGCCGTGCCTTCCGCCGTGCCATCCGTCGTGACGGCCCTCGTGCCCGACGCCGTGAGGCGGCGCCCGGCGAGGACGTCGCCCGCGACGTCGGGCACCTCGACCGGACGGGCCGTGCGGTTGACGAGGAACCAGAAGTCGTCCGTGCCGTCGGTGCGCACCGCGAGCTCGACGTCGCCGCGCACGGCGGCGGGCAGCTCGCTGCGCACGCCCGCGTCGTCGAGCAGGCGGGCGAGGACGGGGACGAGGCCCCGGCGGCCGAAGCGCGTGGAGACGTAGGCGGCGGAGCCCTCGCGGGCGCCCGCACCGTCCCCGGTGCGGACCGTCCGGCGCGTCACGGCGGCGCGGCCGGCCTGCTCGCCGGTCTTGTACCAGCCCAGCACCTCGACGTCCGGGTCGACGACGTCCACCGGCTCGGTCCACACCGTGCCCTCGAGCTGCTCGCCCGCGAGCTCGACCGTCGCGCTCTCGCCGTCCAGCAGCGGGGCGAACTCCTCGACCCGGATGCCGAGCAGGTCGCGCAGCGCGCCCGGGTAGCCGCCGAGCCACGCGTGGTCGTCCTGGTCGACGACGCCCGAGAAGTAGGTCGTGACGAGGTGGCCGCCCGCCTCGACGAACGCCGTGAGGCGGTCGCGCAGGCCGGCCGGGACGACGTGCAGCACCGGCGCCACGACGACGTCGTACGTCGCGAGGTCCGTCGCGGACGGTACGACGTCCGCGCGGACGCCGAGCGCGAGGAACGCCGAGTACCAGTCGAGCGCCTCCTGGCGGTAGCGCAGCCGGTCGGTGGGGTGGGAGTCGAGCTCGCTCGTCCACCACGAGTCCCAGTCGAAGACGATCGCGGCGCGCGCGGGCTTCTGCGTGCTGCCCGCGACGGGCGCGAGGTCGCGCAGCGTCGCGCCGAGCGCGACGACGTCGCGGAAGAGGCGCGAGCGCTCGCCCGCGTGCGGGACCATGCCCGAGTGGTACTTCTCCGCGCCGGCCGCGGACTGGCGCCACTGGAAGTAGCAGACCGCGTCGGCGCCGTGGGCGACGTGGGTGAGCGAGTCGCGCGCGAGCTCGCCCGGCTTCTTCGCGACGTTGACGGGCTGCCAGTTCACCGCGCTCGTCGAGTGCTCCATGAGGAACCACGGGCGGTGCCGGGCGATGCCGCCCGTGAGGTTCGCGGAGAACGACAGCTCGTCGAGCGCCTGCGGGCCGGGCAGCACGTAGTGGTCGTTGGAGACGAAGTCGAGCTCGTCCGCCCACGCGGCGTAGTCCATGCCCTTCGTCTCGCCCATGACCATGAAGTTCGTCGTCACGGGCACGTCCGGCGTGACGCGGCGCAGGATCTCCGCCTCGGCGCGCAGGTACTGGCGGAGCGCGTCGGACGAGAAGCGCTTGAAGTCGAGCTGCTGGGTCGGGTTCGGGTGCGACGCGGCGAGCCGCGGCGGGAGGACCTGCTCCCACGCGCTGTAGCGCTGCGACCAGAACGCGGTGCCCCACGCGGCGTTGAGCGCGTCGAGCGTCGTGTAGCGGTCGCGCAGCCACGTGCGGAAGGCCGCGGCCGCGTCGTCGGAGAAGTCGTAGACGTTGTGGCAGCCGAGCTCGTTCGACACGTGCCACGCGACGAGCGCCGGGTGGTCGCCGTACCGCTCGGCCATGCGCTCGACGAGGCGCAGCGCGTGCTCCCGGAAGACCGGCGACGTCGGGCGCCACTGCTGCCGCGCGCCCGGCCACAGGGTCTCGCCCGTGCGCGTCTGCGGCAGGACCTCCGGGTGCTTCGTCGTCAGCCACGGCGGCGGCGAGGCGGTCGCCGTCGCGAGGTCGACCGTGATGCCGTGCGCGTGGAGCAGGTCCATGGCGTCGTCCAGCCACGCGAAGTCCCACGTGTCCTCGGTCGGCTGGATGCGGGCCCACGAGAAGATCGCGAGCGAGACCACCGTCACGCCCGCCTCGCGCATGAGGCGCACGTCCTCGTCCCAGACCTCGCGCGGCCACTGGTCCGGGTTGTAGTCCGCGCCGTAGGACAGGCCCGACGGCGTGTATGCGCCGGGCTCGCCCGGCGGCGTGTGCGGCCCGGGACGGCGCAGCCAGCGGAACGGGGTGGGGGAAGACATGCAGGCTCCTCAGGTGCTCGCAGAGCGGTCGACGGCGGGGTGGGCCGTCGGCGGGGTGCCGCGTGGTCGCGCCGGGAGGCGCGACCACGCGGCCGACGGGGCAGGGCCGGGCGCCCCGGCGGGCGCCCGGCGGGGCCGGGTCACTCGGTGACGGTGAACCCCTGCTCGGTGCCGTACTTCGCGGACGCGTCCTGCCAGGCCTTCAGGCCGTCGGCGAGGGTCGTGCCCGAGACGTAGGCCTGGCCCACGGTGTCGTTGAAGATCGAGTTCGCGTAGACCTGGAACGGCAGGTACGACCAGCCCTCGACGACGTCGGACGCCGACTGCGCGAGGACCTCGTTGATCTTCTGGCCGCCGAAGTACTCGGACTCGAAGCCCTGGAACTCGTCGGACTCCAGCTCGGCCGTCGTGGCCGGGAACGCGCCGCCGTCCACGCGCGTCTGCACGCCGTCGCCCGCGTTCGCGTACTCGAGGAATCCGTAGGCGAGCGCCTGGTTCGAGCTCGCGGCCGGGACGGACAGCGCGGAGCCGCCGTTCTCGGCGCTCGCGGACGCGCCCTCCTCCCACTGGGGGAGCGGGGCGACGCGCCACTTGCCCGCGCCGTCGGGCACGCCCGACTCGAGGTTCGCGGGCATCCACGCGCCGATCGCGAGCGTCGCGATCGTGCCGTTGCCGAGGCCCTGGTACCACTCGTCGCTCCACGAGCTGACGGGCGCGAGGAGGTCCTCGTCGATGAGCGTCTGCCAGGTCTGCGCGAACTGCGTGCTGCCCTCGTCCGCGAGGTCGATCGTCACGTCCGTGCCGTCGACCTGGAACGGCTGGCCGCCGGCCTGCCAGATGAGCGAGGTCGTGAACCCGGCGTCGCCCGTGTCGTTGGTGATGTACACGTTCGGGTCGGCCGCGTGCAGGGCGCGCGCGGCCTCGACGAAGCCGTCCCACGTCGTCGGCACCTCGATGCCGTGCTGCGTGAAGACCTCCTCGTTGTAGAAGAGGGCCATGGGGCCGGAGTCCATGGGCAGGCCGTAGATGCCCTCGCCCTGCTGGACGGCGTTCCACGGCCCGGGGGTGAAGGTCCCGTCGAGCTCGTCGGCACCGAACGACGACAGGTCGGCGACGGCGTCCGACAGCGCGAACTGCGGGAGCGCGTAGTACTCGACCTGCGCGACGTCGGGCACGCCCTTGCCGGCGGCGATCGCGTTCTGGAGGGCGGTGTACTGGTCGTTGCCGGTGCCCGCGTTGACGAGCTCGACGTCGACGTTCGGGTACTCGGCCTCGAAGTCGCTGACGACCTGCTCGAGCGTGGGCTCCCAGGCCCACACCGTGAGGCTGCCACCCTCCTCGAGGGCCGCGGCGACGTCGTCGGCCGAGCCGGCGTCCCCGCCGGAGTCGTTGCCGCCGCCCGAGCTGCAGGCGGCCAGGGCCAGCGCGACGACGCCGGTGGCGGCGACGGCGCGCAGGGCGCGGGTGGTGCGGATGGACATGAGGGTTCCTCTCACTTCGTCGTCAGACGGATCGGGCGGGGTGGGTGCGGGGGTGGTGGGCCGGCCCGTGCGGCGGCGCGGGCGTCACTCCTTGACGGACCCGGCCGCGAGGCCGGACTGCCAGTAGCGCTGGAGCAGGAGGAAGGCCGCGACGAGCGGCAGGATCGTGAGGAGCGAGCCGGTGATCACGAGGTCGAAGATCGCCTCGCCGCCGGCGGTCGCGGCCTGCGCGTTCCACGCGTTGAGGCCGAGCGTCAGCGGGTACCAGTCGGGGTCCTTGAGCATGATCAGCGGCAGGAAGTAGTTGTTCCACGTCGCGACCATCGTGAAGAGCAGGACCGTGACGATCCCGGGCGCGAGCAGCGGCAGCGACACCTGGAAGAACGTGCGCGCCTCGCTCGACCCGTCCACGCGCGCGGCCTCGAGCAGCTCCGTCGGGATCGACTCGGCGGCGAACACCCACATGAGGTAGAGGCCGAACGGCGAGATGAGCGACGGGATGATGACGGCCCACGGCGTGTTCGTCAGCCCCATCTGGCTGAACATGAGGAACGTCGGGACGGCCAGGGCCGTGCCCGGCACCGCGACCGCGCCGATGACCGTCGCGAACACGCCGCGCTTGCCGGGGAAGTCGAACTTCGCGAGCGCGTACCCGCCGAGCACCGCGAGGAACGTCGCACCGCCGGCCCCGACCACCACGTACAGCAGCGTGTTCGCGAACCAGCGACCGAAGATGCCGCCGTCGTAGGTGAGCGTCCGGGCGATGTTGTCGAAGAGCGCGAAGTCGCCGCTGAACCACAGGCCGAACGAGGAGAACAGGCTCGACTGCGTCTTGGACGCGTTGACGACGAGCCAGAACAGCGGCACGAGCGCGTAGAGCAGGACGATCCCCGTGAGGACCGTCAGCAGGACGCTGCGGCGGGGGCGGGTGACGCCGTGCGGGGCGCGCGAGCGCAGGCGCACGGGCTTGCGGGTCGTGGCGCTCGTCGTCGTGCGGGACGCGGCGGGGACCGCCGGGGTCGAGGGGGTCGTGGCGGTCATCGTCAGGCCTCCTTGCGCATGCCGCGCAGCTGGACGACGTAGGCCACGATCATCGTGAGGACGCCCATGATGATGGCGACGGTCGCCGAGTAGTTGTACTGCTGGCCGGAGAACGACAGCGAGTACGCGTACAGGTTCGGGGTGAAGTACGTCGTGATCGCGTTGGGCGCGAGGCTCTGCAGGATGCTCGGCTCGTTGAAGAGCTGGAACGAGCCGATGATCGAGAAGATCGTCGCGATGACGAGCGAGCCGCGGATCGCGGGGATCTTGATCGCCCGGACGACCTGCCACTGGGACGCGCCGTCGAGCTCGGCGGCCTCGTAGAGCGAGGTCGGCACGACGCGCAGCGCCGAGTAGAAGATGAGCATGTTGTAGCCCACGAACTCCCAGGTCACGATGTTGCCGATCGACAGCAGCACCCAGTCGGGGGAGAGCGGGTTGGGGATCGTCGTGCCGAGCGCGTCGTTGATGTTCGCGACGAGCCCGAACCGCGTCCCGTACATGAAGCCCCACATGAGCGTCGCGACGACGGCCGGGACGGCGTAGGGGAGGAAGATCGAGATCCGGAAGAAGTTCCGCCCGTACAGGCGACCGGAGTCGATCGCGAGCGCGACGAGCAGGGCGATGCCGAGCATGATCGGGACCTGGACCACGAGGAACAGCCCGACGCGAGACACGCCCGACCAGAACTGCGGGTCCGAGAACGCGCGGGAGTAGTTCTCGAACCCGACGAACTGCGTGCCGCCCACCATCTGGGTGCGGAACAGGCTGAGGTAGATCGAGTACGCGATCGGTGCGAGGAACACGAGCGCGAAGACCGCCATGAACGGCCCCACGAAGCCCCAGCCGGTCCACGAGCGCCGTCGGCGCCGCGCCGGGAGGGACGAAGGAGCGCCGACCGGTGGCCGGAGCGCTGCCACGGGTGGGGACGTCGTCGTCATGCTGTGGTCCTCGTCATCGGGGGACGGCGACGTCCGTCGTCGCCGTTGTTTGCGTAAACATGAGCATGGCACGAGGTTCGGTGTTTACGCAAACATCGCCTACTGTGGGTCCTGACCGGCCACGACACCGGTCCGGCACGGGTACTGTGCCGACACCACGAGGACGAGGACGCCATGACCGACGGGCTCGACGACGAGACCCCCGCCCTGACGCGCACCGGGGGGGCTGCCGTCCGCACGGCACGGCGCGTCTCGATGGCCGACGTCGCGCGCGTCGCCGGGGTCTCCGCGCAGACCGTCTCCCGCGTCTCCAACGGGCACCCGGGCGTCGTCGAGAGCACGCGCTCGCGCGTCCTCGAGGCGATGACCGAGCTCGGCTACCGGCCCAACAGCGCGGCCCGCGCGCTGAAGAGCGGGTCGTTCCGCACGATCGGCGTCATCCTCTTCTCGCTCGCGACCACGGGCAACGTCCGCACGCTCGAGGCCATCGCGACCTCGGCCGCCGCCGAGGGCTACGCCATCACGGTCATCCCCGTCGCGGCGCCCACCCAGGACGGCGTCCACGGCGCCTTCACGCGCCTCGGCGAGCTCGCGGTCGACGCGATCATCCTGCTCATGGAGGTGCACCTCCTCGACGTCGCGCAGGTCAGCCTGCCGCCCGGCGTCCAGGTCGTCGTCGCGGACTCCGACGCGGGCGAGAGCTACGCCGTCGTCGACACGGACCAGGCCGACGGCACCCGCCAGGCCGTGCGGCACCTGCTCGACCTCGGGCACCGGACCGTGCACCACCTCGCGGGGCCCGCGCTCTCGTTCGCGGCCGAGCGCCGCACCTCCGCCTGGCGGGCGACCCTGGAAGAGGCGGGCCGCGAGGTCCCGCCGATCGAGCGGGGCGACTGGTCGCCGTCGTCGGGGTACGAGGCCGGGCTGCGCCTCGCGCGCCGCGACGACCTCACCGCCGTGTTCGTCGCCAACGACCAGATGGCCCTCGGGCTCGTCCGGGCCCTGCACGACTCCGGCCGCCGGGTCCCGCAGGACGTGAGCGTCGTCGGGTTCGACGACCTGCCCGAGTCCAGCGAGTTCCTGCCCCCGCTCACGACCGTCCACCAGGACTTCGCCGAGGTCGGGCGCCGGCTCGTCGCGCAGGTGCTCCGGCAGGTCCGCGAGGGCGTCCACGAGGCCGGCACCCGCCTCGTCCCGACCCGCCTCGTCGAGCGAGCGAGCACCGCCCCGCCCCCGGGATAGACCGCCGGTTCGGCGCGTCCCGGCCGCCGAGCAGGTGGTCCGGGCTCGTCCTGGTCGCGGGACGCGCGCGAACCACCTGCTCGGCCCGCCAGGATCACCTGGTCAGTCGTCGGCGACCCAGGCGCTCGGGTCCTCGACGACCCCGCGCAGCACCTCGCGCGCGCCGCCCGTGAGCGCGGCGTGGTCGCCGACGGGCGCGGGCAGCAGCACGACGTCGGTCCAGGGGGCGGCGAGGACGCGGGCCCGGAGCTCGGCCTCGGCGGCGGGGCGCAGGTAGGGCAGGAGCGCGGGGTAGATGCCGCCGAGCAGGACGGTGCCGATGTCGACGAGGTTGACGTAGTCGGCGAGCGCGCTGCCGAGCGCGGTCCCGGCGCGCTCGACCGCGGCGAGCGCGTCCGGCTCGCCGGCGTCGAGGGCGGCGACGAGCGTGCCGGTGGGCGCGTCGACGGGCAGGCCCGCGCCGCGCAGGAGCGCGTCCTTGCCCGCGTACTGCTCCAGGCAGCCCGTCGCGCCGCAGCGGCACCGGGGGCCGTGCGGGTCGACGACGACGTGCCCGACCTCGCCCGTCCAGCCGTGGCGGCCGTGGAACAGGCGGCGGTCGACGACGATCGCGGACCCGATGCCCACGTCGCCCGACACGTAGAGGTACGTCGAGGGCGCAGGCCCGGTCGCGTCGTCGGGCACGACGCCGTGGCTCGCCTGGGCGAGCGCGGCGAGCTTGGCCTCGTTGCCGATCTCGACGGCGACGTCGGGGCCGAGCCCGAGGAGGCGGACGGGGTCGAGGTGGGACCAGCCGAGGTTCGGTGCGACCTCGAGCCGGCCGGCGCGCGGGTCGACCAGGCCGGGCAGGGCGAGGCGCGCGCCCGCGACCGTCATGCCGTCGGCGCGGACCTGGGCGAGGAGGTCGTGCGCGATGCGGCCGAGGCGGGCGAGCACCTCGGTGGGGTCGCTGTCGTGGAGGTCGTCGGGGTCGACCTGCTCGGCGACGACGGCGCCGGTGAGGTCGAGCACGCGCCCGCCGAGGTAGTCGACGTTCACCTCGAGCCCCAGACCCACGAGGGTGCGCGGCGCGGGGGCGAGCGGCACGGCGGGCCGCCCGGCGCGCTGCGGGGTGGCGGGCGGCAGCTCGGCCACGATCCCAGCGGCGACGAGGCGGTCGACGAGTGTCGAGACGGTGGCGCGAGTGAGCCCGCTCGCGCCGGCGATGTCGGCGCGCGAGCACGGGTGCGACGCCTCGAACACCGCCCGCGCGACCAGGGCGAGGTTGTGCTCGCGCAGCGTGGCCTGGCGGGCTGCTGGGGGACCTGTCCGGGTCGCGACGCTGCGGTTCACGGTCTTGACCTTACCGACCCGGACGGATAAGTTCATCCGTACGACATAAATAGGCCGGGGTCGACCGACGTCGCTCCGGCCCTCTCGACGAGGAGACCACCGTGGCCGACGAGACCACCCAGGACATCAACTTCTCCTTCGGTCTGTGGACCGTGGGCTGGACCGCGCAGGACCAGTTCGGCAGCGCGAGCCGCCCGGCGCTCGACCCGGCCGAGTCGGTGCGTCGTCTGGCCGACCTCGGCGCGTGGGGCTTCACGTTCCACGACGACGACGTCGTCCCCTTCGGCGCGGACGACGCCGAGCGCACCAAGCGCCTCGACGCGGTGCGCCAGGCCGCGGAGGACACGGGCCTCGTCATCGAGATGGTGACGACCAACCTGTTCAGCCACCCCGTCTTCAAGGACGGCGGCCTCACGTCGAACGACCGCGGCGTGCGCCGCTACGCGCTGCGCAAGGTGCTGCGCAACGTCGACCTCACCGCCGAGCTCGGCGCCAAGACGTTCGTCATGTGGGGCGGCCGCGAGGGCACCGAGTACGACGGCGCGAAGGACCTGCACTCCGCGCACGAGCGCTACGCCGAGGGCCTCGACCTCACCGCGGCGTACATCAAGGAGAAGGGCTACGACCTCAAGATCGCGCTCGAGCCCAAGCCGAACGAGCCCCGCGGCGACATCTTCCTGCCGACCATCGGCCACGCGCTCGGCCTCATCGCGAAGCTCGACAACGGCGACATCGTGGGCCTCAACCCGGAGACGGGCCACGAGCAGATGGCCGGCCTCAACTACACGCACGGCCTCGCGCAGGCGCTGTGGGCGGGCAAGCTCTTCCACATCGACCTCAACGGCCAGCGCTCGATCAAGTTCGACCAGGACCTCGTGTTCGGCCACGGCGACCTGCTCTCCGCGTTCTTCACGGTCGACCTGCTCGAGAACGGCTTCCCGAACGGCGGCCCCACGTACACGGGCCCGCGCCACTTCGACTACAAGCCGTCGCGCACCGAGAACGAGGTCGGCGTGTGGGACTCCGCGCGCGCCAACATGGAGACCTACCGCCTGCTCGCGCGCAAGGCCGCGGCGTACCGCGCCGACTCGCGCGTCCAGGAGGCGTTCGCGCACTCCGGCGTGTTCGAGCTCGGCCAGTCCACGCTGGGCGAGGGCGAGTCCGTGGCCGACCTGCTCGCGGACCGCAGCGCGTACGAGGAGTTCGACGTCGACGCCGCAGCGAACCGCGACTTCGGCTTCGTGCGCCTCAACCAGCTCGCGCTCGAGCACCTCATCGGCTGAGGTGGCCACCGACGCCAGGACGTCCGACGCCGGCGGCGAGCGCACGCTCGTCGCCGGCGTCGACACGTCCACGCAGTCCTGCAAGGTCGTCGTGCGCGACGCCGCGACGGGCGCGCCCGTCCGCACCGGGTCGGCCAAGCACCCCGACGGCACGGAGGTCCACCCCGACGCGTGGTGGGACGCGTTCCGCGAGGCCGCGTCCGCTGCGGGCGGGCTCGACGACGTCGCGGCGCTCGCCGTCGGCGGCCAGCAGCACGGTCTCGTCGCGCTCGACGCGGACGGGAACGTCGTGCGCGACGCGCTCCTGTGGAACGACACGCGCTCGGCGCCCGCGGCGCGCGACCTGATCCGGGAGCTCGGTGAGGCCCGCCTCGCCGAGGGCGTCCCCGACGCCCACGACCGGGTCGAGTCCGCGACCGAGGCGGGCGCCCAGGCGTGGGCCGACGCGATCGGGTCCGTGCCGGTCGCGTCGCTCACGGTGACGAAGCTGCGCTGGCTGCGCGACGCCGAGCCGGAGAACGCGGCGCGCGTCGCCGCCGTCGCGCTGCCGCACGACTGGCTCACGTGGCGCATCGCGGGGTACGGCCCCGCGGGCGACGAGTCCGCGCCGCTCGGGCCGGACCTCGACGCGCTCGTCACCGACGCGTCCGACGCGTCGGGCACGGGCTACTACGACGCGACGAGGGACGACGGCCCCGACGGCCGGGGCGCGTACCGCCTCGACCTGCTGGAGCTCGCGCTCGGACGGACCGACGTCGTGCTGCCGCGCGTCGTCGCGCCGTCGGCGACGGCGGGCGTCGCGCACGCCTCGGTCGCCGGGAGCGCGGTCGAGGACGGCACGCTGCTCGGCCCCGGCGCGGGCGACAACGCCGGTGCGGCGCTCGGCCTCGGCATGGTCGCGGGCGACGTCGCGGTGTCGATCGGGACGTCGGGCGTCGTGTCCGCCGTGACCGACGACCGCACGGCGGACGGCTCCGGGCTCGTCAACGGGTTCTCCGACGCGACGGGCCGGTACCTGCTGCTCGCGGTGACGCTCAACGCGAGCCGGGTGCTCGACGCCGCGCGCGCGGTGCTCGGGGTCGACCACGCGGGGCTGTCGCGGCTCGCGCTCCAGGCACCCCCCGGCGCTGACGGGCTCGTGCTCGTGCCGTACCTGGAGGGCGAGCGCATGCCCAACCGCCCCGACGCGTCGGGCACGCTGCACGGGATCCGGCTCGGCACGTCGACGCCGGAGCACCTCGCGCGCGCGTACGTCGAGGGCATGCTGTGCGGCCTCGCGGACGGGCTCGACGCGCTGCGGGCGCTCGGCGTCCGGGTCGAGCGCGTGCAGCTCATCGGCGGCGGCGCCCAGTCCGAGGCGGTCCGGCGCATCGCGCCGCAGGTCCTCGGCCTGCCCGTCACGGTCCCCGAGCCCGGCGAGTACGTGGCCGACGGCGCCGCACGCCAGGCGGCGTGGGTCCTCGCCGCGCACGAGGCGGGCGGCTCCGGGGCGGACGTCGCCCCGCCCACCTGGGCCGCGTCGTCGGCCACGGTGGTCGAGGCAGACCCGGTCCCGGCCATCCGCGAGCAGTACGCGGCGGTCCGCGACCTCGTCTGACACGACCTCGCGACAGCAGGGAAGGGCCCGGCCCCCGTGAGGGGGTCGGGCCCTTCGCCCACGACGGTGGGCAGGAGGGTCAGAGCACGCGGACGACGGGGCCCGTCACGCCGGCCTTGCGGCCCACCGCGGCGGCGCCGGTCACGCCCCAGACCGGTCCGGCGATCTCCACCGACGCGACCGACGTCGTCGAGACCGACCGGTTGAGGTTCGTCCCGTACGCGTTGCCGTAGACCTCGAGCAGCACCCAGTCGCACGTGCCCGCGCCGACGGTGAAGACGTTCCCGGTCCGGGTCACGTCGAACGTGCACACGCCGCCGTCGTAGGGGGCCGCGCTCGCCGAGGGGGCGATCGCGACGGCAGCGGCAACGAGGGCGGAGACGGCCAGGGCGCGCAGTCGGAGAGTTCGCATAGAGCTCCTTTGCTCAGGTGTGGGGGGCCGCGATCAGCCCGGCCAACATTCCACCGTGGCGCTGCACTGTCAGCAACTCGAGTGCTACGTAAAGTTGACCCTCGCCAGGTACGTGCTTTCCCTTATGTGCCGCCCGCGAAGCCCGTCTGGCGCCACGCCTCGTAGACGGCGATCGACGCCGCGTTGGTGAGATTGAGCGAGCGGCGACCGGGCAGCATGGGGATCTTCAGCTGGTCCGTGATCCGCTCGTGGGCCAGCACGTCGTCGGGCAGGCCGGTGGGCTCCGGGCCGAACAGCAGGACGTCGTCGGGCCGGTACGTCACGTCGGTGAACGACGTCGTCGCGCGGGTCGTGAACGCGAACACCCGGCCCGGGAGGGTCGCCAGCGCGGCGTCGAGGTCCGCGTGCACCTCGACGCTCGCGAGGTCGTGGTAGTCCAGCCCCGCGCGCCGCAGCTTGGGCTCGTCCAGGTCGAACCCGAGCGGCTCGACCAGGTGCAGCCTCGCCCCGGTCACCGCGGCGAGGCGGATCGCGTTGCCCGTGTTCCCCGGGATGCGCGGCTCGAAGAACACCACGTGGGGCAGGGTCGACGGCGGTCGGGCGGCCGGGTCGGCGACGTGCGGCCGCCAGTCGGTGCGGGGGTCGGGGGTCTCGCTCACGCCCCCGATTCTCGCAGCGCCGCGGGGCAGGTGCGCCCCCGCGAGGTAGAGCCCTAGTTCCCCGGGGAGTGGGCTGGTCCCGCGAGGTAGAGCCCCGGTGGCGCGAGGTAGAGGTGTGGTGGCCCGCCGCGGGCGACCGCGCCTCTACCTCGGCGGACCAGGGCTCTACCTCGGCGGCCGGGAGGCGTCGGGCCTCAGCGCGCGGCCGGGACGACGGCGCCCGCGCGCGCGACCGCGCGCAGCTCGTCGAGCACCGCCCGGGCGGGCGGCGTCGAGGCGGCGGCGTCGCGCACGACGGCGTAGACCGACCGGACGGGCGCGGGCCGCACGACCGGGACGGCGACGAGGCCGGGTGGCAGGTGCACCGCGCCGAGCCGCGGCAGCACCGTGATGCCGATGCCCGCGCCGACGAACGCGACCGCCGTCGGGTAGTCGTGGGCCTCGACGTGGAACGGCGGGCTGAACCCCGCCGCGGTGCACGCCTCGACGAGGTTGCGGCGGCACCACCCTCGCGCGAAGTCGTTGTCGACCCAGCGCTCCGTCGCGAGCGCGGCGATCTCCACCTCGGGCTGCCCGGCGAGCGGGTGGTCGGCGGGGAGGACGGCGACGTAGGGGTCGTCCAGCAGGTGGTGCGCCCGGAACCCGGTGCCGGGGACGAAGGCGGGCGACGCGACGGCGACCTGCACGTCGGCGCGGGCGTCGGGATCGTCGGGGATCGCCTCGCCGAGGGCGAGGTCGAGCCGGACCCCGGGGAACTCGGTCGTGAGCCGTCGGACGACACGCGGCAGCCACGCGGAGCCGGCGGAGGCGAAGTACATGAGAGACAGGGTCCCGGTCCGCCCGGCGCGCAGGTCCGCGACGACGGCCTCGACCTCGCCGAGCCGGGCGAGCACGCGGTCGGCCTGCGCGGCGAGCTCGAGCCCGGCGGCCGTCGGCCGGACGCCCCGCCCGGCGCGCTCGAGGAGCGCGAGCCCGGTCTCGCGCTGGAGCGCGGCCACGTGCTGGCTCACCGCCGACGGCGTGTACCCGAGGTTGGCGGCGGCGGCCTGGACCGAGCCGCTCGCGACGACGGAGCGGAAGATCCGGAGACGATGCACGTCCAGCATCCCCTCACGCTACAGCCGTACTGCATCGAACGGTAGGAACACGTGCTGGTGCTGAACGGTGCGGCGGGGCGACGATCGACCCGTGACCGCACCCGAGACCTCGACGACGACACCCGTCGGCTCCGCCCGGCCCGGCCTGCCCTCCGCCCGCGGACCGGCCCGTCGCGCCGGGCTGCCCGTCGTCCTCGCGGTGGCCGTGACCGTCGTGCTGTGGGCGTCGGCGTTCATCGGCGTGCGCGCCGCCGGGCACGACTACGCGCCCGGGTCGCTCGCCCTGGGCCGCCAGCTCGCGGGCAGCCTCGGGCTCACCGCCGTCGTCGCCGTGCGGTGGCTCCGCAGCGGGCACCGGCCCGTGCTGCCCCGCGGCCGGGTGCTCGCGGGCGTCCTCGCGTGGGGCGTGGGTTGGTTCAGCCTCTACAACCTCGCGCTCAACGCGGCCGAGCAGCACCTCGACGCCGGCACGACGGCGCTCCTCGTCAACGTCGCGCCCGTCCTCGTCGCGGTGCTCGCGGGCGTCCTGCTCGGCGAGGGCTTCCCGCGGCGCCTGCTCGTCGGCATGGCCTCGGCGTTCGCCGGGGTCGTGATCATCGCGGCCTCGACCTCCTCGGGCGAGCGCGACGTCGTCGGCGTGGCGCTCGGGCTCACCGCCGCCGTCCTCTACGCCGCGGGTGCGACGTCGCAGAAGCGCCTCCTCGCGCACCTCGACGCCCTGACGATGACGTGGGTCGGGTGCCTCGCGGGCACGGTCGCGCTCCTGCCGTTCGCCCCGGCGCTCGCGGCCGACGCCACCGCGGCGCCGCCGTCGTCGACGTGGGCGGTCGTGCTGCTCGGGCTCGGCCCGACGGCCGTCGCGTTCACGACGTGGGGCTACGCGCTCTCGCGCCTCAGCGCGGGCCGGGCCGCGGCGACGACGTACCTCGTCCCGCCGCTCGTCGTGGTCCTGTCGTGGCTCGTGCTCGCGGAGATCCCGGCGCCGGTCACCTTCGCGGGCGGCGCGCTGTGCCTCGCCGGGGTCGCGGTCGCGACGCTCCCGCGGCGGCGGGTCGCCCCGGTGCCCCCGGTGCCGGCCGCGCGAGCCTGACCCGGCCCTGACCCGGCCCCGCCCGCCGCGGGCTCAGCCCATGCGGTCGAGGTCGGCCTCACGCACCTCGTGCACGAGCGGCTCGCCCGCGCGGAAGCGCTCGAGCTCGTCGACGACGATCGCGCCCTGCGCGAGCCGGCCCTGCACGGTCGCGGCGGCGTGGTGCGGCGTGAGGAGCACGTTCCGCAGGCGGCGCAGCGGGTGGTCCTCGGGCAGCGGCTCGGCGTCGTAGACGTCGAGCGCGGCGCTGATCCGGCCGCTCGCCAGCTCACGGACGAGGGCGTCCTCGTCCGTGAGCCACGACCGTGCGGTGTTGACGAGCCCGGCGTGGTCGGGCAGGAGCGCGAGCTCGCGCGCGCCGAGCAGGTGGTGGGTCTCGGGCAGCACGGGCGCGTGCAGCATCGTCACGCGGCTCGTCGCGAGCATCTCGTCGAGCCCGACGAGGGTCGCCCCGAGCGCGGCGGCGTCGGCGGGGGAGAGGGTCGGGTCGGCGACCACGACCTCCGCGCCGAGCGCACGGAGCATCGCGATCGCGGCGCGCCCGGTGCGCGACGCCCCGACGACGCCGACGCGCGTGCCCGCGATCTCGTACCGCGGGGGTGCGGCCTCCGCGTCGGCCCACGGGACGCCGTCGTGCAGGGCGTTGTGGAACGCGGGGACCTGGTGGAGCAGCGCGAGCGCGAACGTCACCGAGACCTCGGCCACCGGGCGTGCCATCGCCTGGCCCGCCTGCGTCACGCGGACCCCGCGCTCCCACAGCGCGGGCGTGACGAACGGCTTGACGGAGGCGCCCGTGTGCGCGACGAGCCGCAGGCCGGGGAGCCGGTCCAGGAGGTCCGCGTCCAGGGGCGGCGTGCCCCAGGAGACGACGAGCGCGTCGACGCGCTCGCGCGCCGCGGGGCTCAGCCGGTCGAGCGCGACGCCGAGCGCGCGCGGGTCGTCGACGACGTCGAACGGTCCCGCGCCCGCCAGGCGCTCCCACACGTCGGGGGCGAACAGCTCGGTGCGCAGCCACGGCGCGACGGCGACGACCGCGCGGGCCGCCCCGGTACCCGGGCCGGGCCCCGCGACGGTCTCCGTACCGGGCGCGCCGGTCACCGCAGCCAGTCCTCGAGGTGCTCCGCGACGAGCGCGTCGTCCGCGGCCGCGAGCCACGGGTACGACGCCGTCACGCGCGTCAGCTCGTCGGCCTGCCCGGGGGAGAGGGTCTCCTCCGGGTCGAGGCACCAGATGCCGTCGAGCAGGCCCTGGCGGCGCAGCACCTCGTGCACGCCCGCGATGACGCCCGCGAAGTCGTGCGCCGCGTCGAAGACGGCCGCGTTCGCGTCGGTGAGGCCGACCGCGCGCGCGGTGAGGGTCGCGAGGGCGGCGGCGTCGGGCACGGTGGTGCCGCCGTCGGGGCCGATGCCGTGCGCGGCGTGCGCGAGGGCCAGCGTCTCGACCGCCCCCCGGGTCCAGACCGCCCACTGCCCGAGCAGGCCGCCCACGAACCGCGCCGTGAAGGTCGAGGCGCGGCCCTCGGCGTCGGTCACCGGGACGTCGAGGCGCTGCGTGAGGTCGGCGACGATCGCGTCGTCGTTGCCCGTGTACAGCGCGATCTCGTCGCCGCGACCCGACGCGGCGACGCCGCGCAGCACGTCGATCGTCCGGTAGCGGTGGAACGGCGCGGCCTTGATCGCGACGACCGCCTCGATCGACGCGTACTCGCGCCAGAAGCCGACGGACAGGCGCGGGCCGCCGATCGCCTCCTGGAGGTAGAACCCGATGACGGGCAGCACCTCGCCGACGGCGCGGGCGCGGTCGAGCAGCACGCGCTCGACCTCCTCGCCCGAGCCGGCGAGACCGGGCACGCGCGGCGCGAGCAGCACCGCGTCGTAGCCGAGCGACGCCGCGAGCTCCGCCTCCGCGACGGCCTGCCGCACGTCGCCGGCCGCGCCCGCGACCTGGACGAGCGGGCGGGGCCCGGTGTGCAGCGAGCCCGCGGGCGCGTCGCCCGCGGCCGTCGCGCGCGACACCTCGGCCGCGAGCTCGAGCACGGGCCGCAGGAGCCCGTGCTCGCGGATCTCGAACTGCGTCGTGTGGACCCCGACGGCGACGCCGCCCGCGCCCGCCGCGTGGTAGTACCGCGTGAGCGCGCGCTGGCGGCGCTCGTCGAGGCGGCGGTCCGCGTCGAGCGCGAGGGGCTGGGCCGGGATGACGGTCCCCGCCCGCAGGAGCGCGGCGACGTCGTCGGCGAGGCGCGGGGTGGCGGGCGCCGCGGCGGGGGCGGTGGGGGCCGTCATCAGAACGCCCCGTCGCGCACGGCGAACTTCGTCGGCTTGCCGCTCGTCGGCAGCCCGGCCGCGAGCCACTGCGCCTGCCAGTCCACGAGCGTGCGCAGCGGCACCTGCGGGTAGCCGAACAGCTCGTGGCAGCGCGTCGCGTCGTTGAGCAGCGCCGTCGGGGCGGGCTCGCCCGTGAACGACACCTCGCGGTCGAGGCCGCGGCCGAGGAGCTCCGCGAGGCGCCGCACCGACGCCGTCTCCGGTCCGGTGAGGTTGATCGCCGTCGCGGGCGACGACGCGAGCGCGAGCGAGCGCAGCGCGACCTCGTTCGCGTATCCCTGCCACACGACGTTGACGTGCCCGGTGGTGAGGTCGACGGGCTCGCCCGCGAGGATCGGCGACGCGACGTCGAACAGGACGCCGTAGCGCAGGTCGACGGCGTAGTTGAGGCGGATCGTCACGACCTTCGTGCCGCGCGAGAGCGCGGCGTGCTGGAGCACGCGCTCGCGGCCGAGGCAGCTCATCGCGTACTCGCCGACCGGCCCGACGGGGTGCTCCTCGGAGCACCCGCCCGACTCGACGGGCACGAGCGGGTAGACGTTCCCGGTGGAGAACGCGGCGATGGTCGAGTCGGCGTAGCGGCGCGCGACGTCGTGCACGAGGGCCGCGTTCGCGGCCCACGCGAGCGACGGCGCGGACGACGTGCCGAACTTGGCGCCCACCATGTAGACGACGTCGGCGCCGTCGGGCAGCGCGGCGAGGTCCGCGTCGGGCGCGAGCAGGTCGGCCGCGACGACGTTCACCCCGGCGTCGCGCAGACGGTCGGCCTGCTCGGGGTCGGACCACCGCGAGACGGCGTGCACGGCGTCGCCCGTGCGCCCGGCCGCGTCGAGCGCCCGGCGGGCGAGGACGGTGAGGCTCGGGCCCATCTTGCCGCCCGCGCCGAGGATGACGAGGTCGCCCGAGCGGGCGGCCAGGTCCTCCACGAGGGCGGGCGACGGCGTCGTGAGCAGCTCCTCGAGCTCCGCGACGGACGTCGGGGCCTTGAGGGCGGTGGTGCTGGTCTGCGTGGTCATGTGGTGAGTCATCCCTTGATGCCGGACGAGGTGACGCCCTCGACGAAGAAGCGCTGGGCCACGAGGTACGAGGCGAAGATCGGAACGAACGAGATGGTGGCGCCCGCGAGCACCATGTTGAGCGGCACGTCCTGCTGCTGGAGCGAGGCGATGCCGACGGTCAGCGTCCAGTGGTCGGTGCCCTGGCCGATGATGAGCGGCCACAGGAAGTCGTTCCAGTGCCACAGGAAGACGAACGTGCCGAGCGTCGCGAGGATCGGCTTGCACAGCGGCAGCACGATGCGCAGGAAGATGCGCCACTCCGAGGCGCCGTCGAGCTTCGCGGCCTCGAACAGCTCGTCGGGCAGGTCGAGGATGAACTGCCGCATGAGGAACACGGCCTGCGCGTTCGCGAGCGTCGGCAGGATCAGGCCCCAGTACGTGTCGAGCCCGCCCGCCTGCGCGATGAGGATGAACGTCGGGATGAGCGTCACGTGGTACGGGACCATGACCATCGCGAGGAACGACCAGAACATCGCCTCGCGCCCGGGGAACTTCTTCTTCGCGAACGCGTAGCCGGCCATCGACGCGAGCAGCAGCACCGCGACGACGGAGACGACGGAGTACACGAGCGTGTTGACGAGCCAGGTGCCGATGTTGCCTGCGCCGAGCACGCGGCCGTAGGCCTCGGTCGTGAGGTTCGTCGGCAGGAGCGACGCGGGGAAGTCGATCGCGGCGGCCGGCTTCAGCGACAGCACGACCATCGCGTAGAACGGGAAGATCGTCACGACGGCGGCGAGCGAGAGCACGACGTAGCGCAGCACCTTGCCGCGCAGCGACAGGTCGCTCGCGCCCTTGCGGCCGCGCCGGCGGCGGGTCGCGGTGGGGCGCACGGGCATCGCGGCGCCCTCGAGCACCCGCCCGGTGGTGGTGGGGTCGACGGCGGTCACTTGTCCCTCCCGATGGCGTAGCGCTGGATCAGGGCGACGACCAGCGTGACGACGAACAGCGCGACGCCGAGCGCGCTCGCGTAGCCGAGGTCGAAGTACTTGAAGCCCTGGTCGTAGATGTAGAAGACGAGGTTGTAGCTCGCCCGTGCGGGCCCGCCCGCCGTCATCACGTAGACGAGGTCGAAGATCTGGAACGACGCCGTCGTCTCGATGACGGCGAGGAAGAAGAGGGTCGGCTTGAGCTGCGGCGCGATGATGTGCCAGAACCGCTTCCACGGCCCGGCGCCGTCGATCGCGGCGGCCTCCTCGAGCTCGCGCGGCAGGTCCTGCATGCGCGCGAGGAGGATGAGCATCCCGTAGCCGAAGCGCGACCAGATCGCGACCATCGCGAGCGCGGGCAGCACGAGCAGCGTGTCGCCCAGCCAGGAGTCGGTCGAGAACCCGAGCGCCCCCATGAGCTTCGACCACGGGCCGTTCGTGGAGAACACCCACGTGAACACGGTCGCGGCGAGCACGAGGCTCGTGACCACGGGCAGGAAGAACACCGAGCGGTAGAAGCCGGAGCCGCGGAACGAGCGACGCACCATGAGCGCCATGAACGTCGAGATCGCGAGCGACACGGGGACGATCAGCACGCTCAGCACGACCGTGACGCGCAGCGCCGACCAGAAGATCGGGTCGTCGACCATGCGCCGGAAGTTCTCGACGCCCGTCCACTCGGCACCGACGCCGATGGTGTAGTCGAAGAAGCTCAGCGCGACGCCGGCGATCGCCGGACCGAAGCGGAACAGCAGGAACAGCAGGAACGCGGGGAGGGCGAACAGCAGGCCGATCCTCGCCTCACGGCGCTCCAGGACGCGGCGGGTCGTGCCGCGCGAGGGCCTCGACGGCGTCGGGCGCCGGTCGGGCCCGTCGGCGGTCAGCCCGTCCGAGGTGGGGGCGGTCGCGGTCATGGGTTCTCCTCTCGTACCGCGAGGTACCGCGGCGCGGGCAGCAGGGGGACGGCTGCCCGCGCCGCGGCGTCGGTCAGCCGAGCAGCGGGTTCGCCGCCGCGGCCGCGTCCTTCAGGGCCTGCTCGGGCGTCTTCTCGCCGATGAGCGCGGCCTGGAGCTCCGGGGCGAGCACGCCCATGACCTCACGGGACTTCTCGTTGACCTCGCCGGCCGTCGTGTACTGGAGCGTCTCCTCGAGCGCGGACAGCACCGGGTCGTCGGCGTAGAGGCCCGACTCGCTCTCGTACGGCGAGAACCAGCCGGCGGCCTGGGCGTACTCGGCGCTCACCTCGGGCGACGTCGCGAACGCGGCCCACTTGCCCGCGGCGTCGAGGCTGTCGGCCGTCTTGAGCACGGACAGCGAGCCGACGGTGCCGAACGCGACCGCCTCCGCCTCCTTGAGCGGCGGAAGGACGACGACGTTCTCCTCGCCCCAGAAGCCCGCGACGTCCGCGGGGCCCTGCTGCCAGGTGCACGCGATCTTGCCCTTGGCGGTGTTCGTCTGCTCGAACGCGGGGATGGTCGTCAGCAGGTCCTTCTCGATGTACCCGCCCTCGGCGAGGTCGACCGCGAACTGCAGCGCCTCGACGCCCTCGGGGGAGTCGAACGCGACCGACGAGCCGTCCTCGGAGAAGACGGACCCGCCCGCCTGCCACAGCAGCGGGTAGAAGGACTCGTTGAGCGTCGCGTCGACCGAGCCCCAGTAGTTGGTGACGTCGTAGCCGGCGGCCTGGAACGTCGGCGCGAGCGCCATGAGGTCGTCCCACGTCTCCGGGTAGTTCCCCGCCTCGCCGACGGCCTCGAACGCCGCGGCGTTGCACACGAGCGGCTTGCTGTTCATGATCAGCGGCGAGCCGAGCACCGCGCCGTCGACCGTGACGGCCTTCGACGCGTTCTCGCGCAGGTCGCCGACCTGGTCCGTGACGTAGTTGTCCACGGCGGCGAGGGACTTGCCGTACTTCGGGATCTGGTCCGGGATGAGGTAGACGACGTCGGGGCCCTTGTTGCCCGCGATCGCGGTCGCGAGCGTCTCGTCGCGGCCGGCCCACGGGTAGATCTCGACCTTGACGTCGACGTCGGGGTTCTCCTCCTGGAACGCGGCGACCTGCTCGTCCCAGAAGGCCTTGTGGGCGGCCTCGTCGGCGATGACGGGGTACGTCCACATGGTGACGGAGCCGGACGCGGCGCCGTCCTCGGGCGTGGGGGTGGAGCTGCCGGCGCCGGCACCGCCGGCGCAGGCGCTCAGCGCGCCGAGCGTGCCGACCGCGAGCGCGGCGGTCCAGAGGCGCTTCGTCGTGCGCAGGGTCATCGACGTGTCTCCTTGGTGAGGTCCCGCCCGGGTGGGCGGGTGGGGGTGGGGGTGCTGCTGGGCGGTGTGGTGCTGTGGTGGTGCGGTCGTCGGGCCCGGCGCGTCAGCGCGCCGGGACGTCGACGACGGTGCGCCGGTGGCGCGACTCCTCGGCCGCGAACACGGCGAGGTGGCTCTGCAGGGACTCGACGGCGCCCGACCGGACGTGGCTCGGGTCCCCCGTCGCGACGGCGCGCACGAACGCGTCCATCACCCCCGAGTCGCCGCCGCCGTGGTCGTCGGCGGCGTTCGTGGCGCCGTGGTGGCCGCCGTCGTGCACGGTGACGCTGCCGTCGCGGAAGTCGGTCACGCGGACCTTCTCCCCGTCGCCGTCGAGGCACCCGTGGGTGCCGAAGATCTGGGTCTTGCGGTGGTCCTGCTCGGAGAACGCGGTCATGGTGAACGTCGCCGCGCCGCCGCCCTCGAGCTCCATGGCGACGACCTGGTGGTCGACGACGTCGTTGTCCGAGGCGTAGACGCAGCGGCCGTAGTCGGTCGTGCGCAGCGCCTCGACGACGCCCGCCTCGTCGGTCGCGTCCGTGATGACGGAGACCGGCCAGATCGGGCCCTTCTCGCGCAGCGTCGACAGGTACAGGCGCGGGGCGGAGTACGGGCACGTCGGCTCGAGCGGGCAGTCCAGGCAGCGGTCCGCCGCGCCGGCGGGCCGCTCTTCGGGCCGGAAGTGCTTCAGGGAGCCGAAGCTCGCGACCGTCGCGATCCGCTTGCCCGTGACGTAGCGGATCCAGTCGAGGTCGTGGCTCGACTTCGCGAGGAGCATCGGGCTCGACGTCTTCTCGGAGCGCCACGGGCCGCGCACGTAGGAGTGGGCGTCGTGCCACCAGCCGACGGGCTCGAGGTGCTGGACGTTGACGATCTCGCCCAGGACACCCGAGTCGACGACGGACTTCACGAGGTCCGTGTACGGCATGTAGCGCATCACGTGGCAGACGCCGAAGAGCACGCCCGACGCCTCGACCGCGTCCACGACGTCCCGGCACTCCTCCGGGCTCGGCGCGAGCGGCTTCTCGACGAGGATCGCGTACCCCTGCGGCGCGAGCGCGACGACGGGGTCGCGGTGCTCGCGGTCCTGCGTCGCGACGATCACCATGTCCGCGACCCGGCCCGTGCCCCCCGCGGCCCGGTCGGCGTCGCCCGCGGCGACGAGGTCCTGCCAGCCGGCGAACTCCGCGACCTGCGGGAGTGCCGCGCCCAGGCCGACGGCGGGCGCGGAGGTGTCGGCGGCGAGCGCGGCGGCGGTGGTGGCGGCCGGCGTGACGGCCGGGTCGGCGGGGCCGCCGGTCTGGGCCGCGGCGGCCTGGGCCGCGACGGCCTGGTCGACGACGAGCCCGCGCTGGTGCGCCCGAGGGTCGGCGACGGCGACCAGACGGGCGCGCTCCGGGTGCTCGGCGATCCAGCGCGCGTACGTCTGTCCGCGGTTCCCGGCGCCGACGAGGGCGACGGTGACAGGCTGGGGGGTGGGGGTCACGTGTGCGGTCCTTGCTCCGTTGCGATGGTCCTGCGGGGCGGGGGTCTCCCGGCCCTGGCAGGCCTCGTTTGCTATTTGCTATAGCAAGCCTGCCATGTCGATGTTACGCCAGATCGGCGCTCGTGTTAACTCGCGCACGACGCGATGCGGAGTTGTGACCTTTCGTGCCGGTCGTCGAGGGAGGCCGGTTGCGCTCGTGGCGGTCGGCCTGGCACGGGGTCGGGGAGGCGGCTGCGGGTCTACCATCCGCGCTGCTCGTGCCTCGCGGCGCTCCCGCCAGGCCCGCCACGACCCGCAGCCGCCTCCCCGACCCCTTCGTCGTCTCACCTTCTCGTGGGGCGAGCGCCGATCTGCTCCGCGCTCCTCGTCGTCCGGCGACGAGGAGCGCGGAGCAGGGGCCGGGTGTCGTCGCGCCCGGTCAGACGACGAGGTTGCCCGTCGTGACGACGCGGTCGCCGTCGTCGGGGAACGCCGTGCGGGTGACGTCCTGCTCGACGTTGCCGCTGTGGAGGACGAACGAGTCGCCGCCCAGGGCGGACGGTGCGAGCGCCAGGGTGCCGCCCGCGAAGGTCGAGCCCGTGGCGGACCACGTGTTGATGCCGGCGTCGAGGTTCACGTGCCCAGTGTCGCCCGACGGCGCGGTGCTCCGGACGCCGTCCAGCGCCCAGGTGACCGGCTTGTCCGCCTTGGCCCTGCGCAGGAAGCTCCCGCCCGCCGGCTTGCCCTCGAGCCGGGCGCCGCCGTCGAGCCGGACGGTCTGCTCGGCCGCGCCCGCCGCGACGAGGGCGACGTTGCGCACGACGCCGCCGCGCACCGTGAGGTCGCCGCTCACCGTCACCGTGCCCTCGCCCTCGGCCGCCTCGAGCGTGCACGTGTCCAGCACGACGGCGCCCTTCCCGGCGAACGACGCGTTCTTCAGCCCGTTGAGGGTCGTGCGCACGAGGTGCACCGGGTTCGTGACGTTCGCCTGGGTGATCGCGGTGTCCGGCAGGACCGCGAAGCGCGACCCCTCGATGACGTTGGGCCGCTTCGACAGCGCCGAGGCCTGGGAGATGATCAGGGTGTCGTCGGCCTGGCAGCCGCGGAGCTGCACGCCGTCGGCGTTGACCCACAGCATCCCCGAGCCCGCGAGGCCGTCCTTGCGGATGACCTGCACGTCCTCGAGCGTGAGGTCGGTGACCTTGACCCGTGCGACGAACCACGAGCACACGTGGCGCGTCACCGTGATGCGCTTGGCCGCGCCTCCCCACGCCGCGCCCGAGTTGGCGAACGTCATGAGGCCCGAGTTCCCCACGTACGTGAGGTCGTGCTCGTACTGGCCGTGCGTGACGAACGGGCCCTGGTCGTCGCCGTCGCCGTGGCAGTTCTCCACGAGCCCGTACGACGACGCGGTCCAGTCGTTGAGGTGCCGCGCGTTGGTCGTGTGGCAGTCCACGACGTGCCCGTAGTTGCAGTAGATCTGCTGCGTCAGGTAGCCCGCGCCGCCCCACGTGACCGACGCCGGGTTGCTCAGCGAGCAGCCCGCCGTGCGGAAGAACGTGCTCCAGCGGCGCATGACGAGCGGCCAGAACGTCGCGACGCCGTGCACGTTCTCCACGTCGCAGCGCACCGCGTACTCGTAGGCGATCGGGTGCGAGCCCGTGTACTGGTCGCCGTCGGGCCGGCCGCGGAAGGCGAGGTTGCGCACGTGCACCTGCTCGACGGGCTCCACCCGCGTCCACGTGAGCGTGCGGCCCTTCGCGAGCGACCAGCCCGCCTTGTAGTTGACGCGCACGTGGGTGGCGTCGACGATCTGCGTGATCTGGACGAGGCGCTGGAGCTCGCGCTCCCACCGGCCGGCGAGCGCGTTGACCTCGACCGCGTACCACTGGCCCACCTCGAACTGCGAGGAGTCCGCGACCTCGTAGTCGTCGCGCAGCTCCGGCATCGTCGCCGTGAGGGTGTTCTTCCGGACGTCCTCCGTGACCTTCCCGCGGAAGAACAGCACGGCCGCGAAGGGGTCGTCCTGCCCGGCGTCCTCGATGCCCTCGGTCGTCATGAGGTGGTTGCCGAAGTCCAGCTCGAGGTTCGAGCGCGTGAACGTGTGGCGCCGCGTGAAGTTGAGGTCCGTGTGCGCCTCGATGCGCGTGACGCTCGGGTCGTTCACGAGGGCGTCGAGCGCGTCGTCGGCGGGGTTCTCGGGGCCGAAGAGGCCGAACCAGCGGAAGTCTCCGGTGCCGGTGTGCAGGGTGTGCCAGCGGCCCTTGGCTCCTGCGTCGGTCGGGGCGAGGACGGTGCCGCCGTTGGCGGCGGCGGTGGACTTGGCGTCGTAGCGCAGGAGCCGGGCGGCGCCGTCGCCGGGGGTCGCGTGGCCGAGGAGCTGGGCGACGGTGCCGTCGTCGAGCTTCTTGGCCTTCCAGCCCGTGAGCTCGGCGACGGTAGCGGCGACGAGGACCTCGGCGTCGGGCTTGTCGTCCTTCTTCGCCGCGAGCGGCGCGCCGACGAGGGGCGCCCCGTGGGCGCTGCCGCTGCCGAGGGCGACGGCGCCCGCGGCGAGGGAGGCGATGCCGGCGACGCGCAGCAGGTTGCGCCGCGAGGGCGGCTGGGCGGCCTCGCCCGGCGCGGCCGGCGTCGGCTCGGTCGTGGTCTCGAGGGTCATGGGGGTGTCCTTTCGTCGGCCCGGCGCGACGGCGCGGGTGTCGGTGGGGAGGCGGGAGCAGGGTGCCCGGGCGTCGCCCGGGCGGGTCACACGGTGAGGTTCGCGTCGACGAGCACGCCGTCGCCCGCGGTCGGCAGGCCCGCGCGGTCGACGCCGGTCTCGACGTTGCGGGCATGGAGGACGCGCACGCCGTCGGGCAGGTCGAGTCGACCGCCCGTGAACCGCGACCCGGTCGCGGCGTAGCGGTCGCCGGGGCGCAGCGCGACGTGCGCGGTGCCGTCGGCGGCCCGCAGGTCGGCGCCGCGGAGCGTGACGTCCACGGCGCCCGCGCCGGTGCCGCGCGAGACGAGGGCCCCGGCCGTCGTCGTGCCGGCCGCCCGGACGGCGTCGAGCACGAGCCGCTGGTCGCGCGCGCCGCTGAGCCGCACGCCCACGCCCTGCCACGACCCGCCCGTGACGGTGACGTCCGCCGAGCCGAGGTCGACCGGCGCGGCCGGGGCCTCGTCCGTGCCGCCGACGAGCTCGCAGTCGGTGAACGTCACGGGACCGGCGCCGCGCAGGATCGTGCCGTCCACGCCGGTGATGCGCGTGCGCACGAAGTGCACGGGGTTCGTCACCGGCGTCTGGTGCAGCACCGACCCCGCGGGCAGCGCGAACGCGCAGTCCTCGACGACCGTCGGGCGCCGCGACAGCGACGACCGCTGCCCGACGGCGAAGAAGCCGGCCGTGCAGCCGCGCACCTGTGCGCCGTCGGCGTTGATCGTGAGCGTCGCCTGCGGGTCGAAGGTCGACCGTGCGACGACGTGCACGTCCTCGAGCGTGAGGTCCGTGATCTTGGTGCCCGCGACGAACCACGAGCACGTGTGGTGCTTGACCGTGATGCGCTTGGCCGCCGTGCCCCACTGGCCGCCCGAGTTGGCGATGTCCATGAGCCCGCTGTTGCCGACGAACACGAGGTCGTGCTCGTACTGGCCGTGGGTCGTGAAGGGGTTGCCGCCCTGGTCGTCCCCGTCGCCGTGGCAGTTCTCCACGAGGCAGTACGCCGACGCCGTGAGGTCGTTGAGGTGCCGCGCGTTGTGGCTCGTGCAGTCGGAGACCCGCCCGTACAGGCAGTAGATCTGCTGCGTGAGGTAGCCGGCGCCGCCGTAGAACACCGTCGGCGGGTTGGCGACCGAGCACCGCTCCGTGACGAAGTGGGTGTTCCAGCGCCGCATGATCACCGGCCACCACGTGCGGTGGCCGTGCACGTCCGAGACGTCGCAGCGCACCGCGTACTCGAACGCGACGGGGTGCGAGCCGGTCATCTCGCGGTCGTCGGGCAGCTCGCCGTTCGCCGGGCCGTCGAAGGGCCCGGACCCGTGGAACGTCATCGCGCGCACGTGCACCTGCTCGACGGGCTCGACGCGCGTCCAGGTGAGCACGCGCCCGGCGGGCAGCTCCCAGCCGTTCTTGTAGTCGACGCGGACGTGCGTCGCGTCGAGCACCTGCGTGACCTGGACCAGGCGCTGGAGCTCGCGCTCGTCCCCGCCGCCGCCCGGGCGCTCGTCCGAGCGCAGCGCCCACCACTGCCCGACGGCGAACGCGCCCGCGTCCGCGACCTCGAAGACGTCCGTGAGGTCGGGGAGCGTCGTGGCGAGCGTGCGCTGCTGCGTCTCGTCGGTCACGCGACCCTGGAAGAACAGGACCGCGCCGAACGGGTTGTCGTGGGCGTTGCGCTCGATGCCCTCCGTCGTGACCGTGCGCCCGCCGAAGTCGAGCTCGAGGTTCGAGCGGGTGTAGGTGTGGCGTCGGGTGAAGTTGAGGTCGGTGCGGGCCTCGATGCGGGTGATGCTGGGGTCGTTCACGAGGGCGTCGAGGGCGTCGTCGGCGGGGTTCTCGGGGCCGAAGAGTCCGAACCAGCGGAAGTCCGCGGTGCCCGTGTGCAGGGTGTGCCAGCGGCCTGTGGCTCCCGCGTCCCGGGGGGCGAGGACGGTGCCGCCGTTCGGGGTCGCGGTGGACCTCGCGTCGTAGCGCAGGAGCCGGGCCGCGCCGTCGCCCGGGGTCGCGTGGCCGAGGAGCTGGGCGACGGCGCCGTCGTCGAGCTTCTTGGCCTTCGAGCCGGTGAGCTGCGCGACGGTAGCGGCGACGAGGACCTCGTCGTCGGGCTTGTCGTTCTTGCTCGCGGGGAGCGTGCCGGCGAGGGGCGCCGCGTGCGCGCTGCCGGTGCCGAGGGCGACGGCGCCCGCGGCGAGCGAGGCCATGCCGGCGACGCGCAGCAGGTGGCGGCGGGAGGGTGACGACGCCGCCTCGGCGGTCGTGGGGTCGGTCGCGCCGAGGTCGTCGGACGCGGGGCGGGTCTGGGATCGGGGAGTGGACAACGGGGGCACCCTTCGTGACGTCGGGAGGACGCCGTGCGGGCGGGCGACGCGGTGGCTCCGGCGGCCCGGGGCTGCGGGGTGTTCCGGGGGAGCGGTGCTGCGGGGGTCGTGCGGTTCCGGTGCTGGGTCGGGGGTCAGCGGGTTCGTGCGCGTCGTTGCGACGGTGAACCGGACTCTCGGAGAGTAGCGGGATGCTATGGCATCGTCAAGGGCAGATCGAAAGGCGTCGGCGCAGGTCAGAGCGGTTGTCGAGCAAGAACGATTGCCATAGCAATTGAACCGAGGCGGAGCTCGGCACGCAGGCGGCGCCGACGTGTAGCCGTGGTCGCGCGAGGTAGAGCCGTGGTTGCGCGAGGTAGAACTCCGGTCGCGCGAGGTCGAACCGTGGTTGCGCGAGGTAGAGGTCTGGTCACGCGAGGTAGAGCCGCGGTGTGACCCGCGGCGCGCGCGGGCTTGGGTCGGCGCGCCGTCGGTCGGTCTGGCGGTCGTGGGCCGGGAGGCCCGGCTCGATCGCCTCTTCACTTCCATGCCCGCCCGCCACTCGGCGACCGCCGGGCCTGGGGGATCCCCTGTGGCGGCCCGGTGCCTCGTCGACCAGGCCGTCCCGGCGGGTCGAGCAGGCGAAACGGGTGCGTGAGGCGACCTGGACGCGCCCGGACCGCCTGATCGACGTAGCGGTGCCATGCTGCGACACGGAAATGTCGCATGCGTGGACAGCGACGACCTGGACCGATCCCACCGTCCTGAGCACGCGCCGTCGGGCACCAGGGCGGGGTTCTCCGTTTCGGCCCACCAGGGCTCTACCTCGGCGAACTGCTGCTCTACCTCGTTGACCTGCGGCTCTACCTCGGCGGACTGGGGCTCTACCTCGAGGGGTGGGTCAGCCGGTCAGAGGTAGTCGCCGGGCCAGTGGAAGCCCACTCCGGCCGCGGCGGCGTCGCGGAGGTGCGCGACGACGTCGGTCGCCGCGCCAACGGGCCGGAGCATCCCCGTCGTGTCGGTCGCGACGACGGGCGCGTCGAGCACCGCGGCGGCGAAGCGGTCGGTCAGGGCGTGCGCGGGGAGGCGCACCTCGACGGTGGGGGCGCCGTGCAGGTGTGCGCGGTGGAGCGTGGTGCGCGCGAGGGCGTCGACGACGTCGTGCGCGCGGTCCGAGGCCGGGTCGACGCCGAGCTCGCGGACCTTCAGCACGCCTGGCTCGGGCTCGAGGACGAGGTAGCCCACGACCTCCCCGTCGGCTGCCCGTGCGGTGAACACCTCGGCGCCGGAGTACCAGAGCGGGATGCGGTGCTCCCAGTGCTCGGCGGTGCGTCGGGTGGCGAGGGGGCGCGGCCCGCCCGCCACGGTGTCGAACGCGTCGTGCAGCACGGCGAGCTGCTCCCACCGCAGCGCGACCGACCACGCGGGCCACGGGACGCCGGGCAGGCGGTAGGTGCGGGTCCGCACGGGGGCGTCGCCCACGAGGTCCGACGGCGCGGCGTCCGTCGGGAGCCCGTCGTCGTCGAGGTCGTCGTGCCCGGGGTCCGGCTCGTCGACCGGACGCGGCGCGCCGCGCAGGAGCGGCACGTCGAACGTCTCGAAGCCGCTCGACCGGTAGACGTCCGGGGTGCCGGTGAACAGCAACGCGACGTCCGCGCCGTCCTGCTCCATCTGCTCGACGACCCGCGCGAGCAGCGCGCGGACGAGGCCCCGGCCCCGCGCCTCGGGGGCGGTCGCGACGTTCGCGACGCCGCCCGCCCGGAGGGTGCCGCCGTCGGGCCCGCCGAGCTCGCGCGGGGTCCAGTACACCGAGCCCACGACGCGGCCGTCGTCCGGGTCGACGGCGACGTGCGTGCGGTCGAGCCGGCCGTCGTCCGTCTCGTAGACCGGCACCATGAGCGGCGCGGCGAACGCTCGGCCCCACAGGGCGTAGAGCGCGGGGACGTCGTCGGGCGTGGCGGTGCGCAGGTGCATGGCAGTCCAGGGTCCGGGCCGGTGTTGACGGGATGCTATAGCAAAAGTAGGGTCGCGGGACGACCGTCGGCGTGCGACGCGACGGACCGTGCGGGCCGGGCTGGGCGCGCACGAACGCCCCGGATGGCGGCGGTGCCGCCATCCGGGCTGCTGCTCGCCCGACATCAGCCGAGCCGCTGGGCTGCCCGTCGGACGTACGGGCGTGAGTCGCCCGCGGCGAGCCTCGCGTACGTCGAGAACCGGGGTGAACCCACCTCGTGCAGGACGTGCAGCGCGGCGATCCGCTGGTACTCGAGGCCCGACTCCCAGGCTGCGACGGCGCACCGTTCCGCGACCGGTGCACGGAGCGCTCCGAGCGACAGCAGCGCGCGACGGCGGACGTACTCGTCCTCGTCGGCGACGAGTGTCACGAGCAGGGGGATGGCCTCGGTCCCGATCGCCGGGAGGTATGCCGCGACCTGCCACCGTGCGTGAGCCTCGGCCGACGACGGGGTGGCGCAGACGTGCTCCGCCACGTGGGCCAGGGTCTTCGGGTGCTCCGCGAGCAGATCGGCGAGGTCCTCGACCTCGTTGTCACGAGCGAGCAGGTAGAGGAAGGACTGCTTCTCCGCATCGTTCCACTCCTGGAAGGGTCGGTCGGCGAGGAGGGCCCGGGCGCAGTCGTACACCGCAGGCCACTCCAGGTAGTCCGTCTCCCACTCGCCGAAGTCCTGGGGATGCGTCCGCGCCCAGGCGGCGAACGCTTCGGCGGCGCGCACGATGTCCATCCCGCGACCCTAGGCGGCCGGGGTTCGCGTGAGCCGCTGCGCGGACGCTGCGGCGGTCAGCCGTTCGCCGCGGCGGGCTCGGCGTCGTCGTCCGTGTGGCTCGCGAGGCGCGCGGCGGCCTCGCCGATGTGCTCGGCCATGACGCGCTGGGCCGTGTCCGGGTCGCCGCCCGCGATGGCGTCGACGATGAGGTCGTGCGTGCGCGCGTGCGCGACGCGCGCCTCGGGCTCGAGCGCGGCGTTCGCGGCGCGCAGGAAGCCGGTGATGCGGCTGCGGAGCTGCGCGTTGAGCGTCATGAGCATGCGGTGGTCGGCCATCTCCCAGAGCTGCTCGTGGAAGCGCCGGTCGAGCTCGAAGACACGGGGTTTGCTGCCCTTCTCCGCCGCCTGGACCATCTGCTGGACCGTCTTGCGCAGCTTCGCCTCCTTCGCCGGGTCCCAGGCGTCCTGGACCCGGACGACGGCGAACTGCTCCAGCAGGGTGCGCAGGCTCGAGATCTCCTCGAGGTCGCGGCTCGTGAGCGCGGCGACGCGTGCGCCGCGGTGGGGGAGCCGCTCGACGAGGCCTTCCTGGGTCAGCCGCGTCAGTGCCTCGCGCACCGGGATGTGGCTCGTGCCGAGGCGTTCGGCGAGCTTGCGCTCGACAAGCCGCTCGCCCGGCGCGAGGTCGCCGCTGAAGATCGCCTCGCGCAGCTCGACCGTGACGCGGTCGGCGACGTTCTGGTCCGGCACGCTCTTGAGCGCCATGGTTTCTCCGTGGTGTCGTGGGGGCGGCGGGCTCGGATCGTCGAGGGTGGGGCGCCGCTGAAGGATAGCGGCCACGGTGCCGTCCCGGGGGCGTCCCGACCGGACTACATGCTATAGCATCGGCACTCCCGAGCCCAGAGGAGGTGCGATGGTCGCCCTGCACACGCGGGCCCCCGTCCCCGCGTTCGTCGGCCTGGCTGGCGTCGCCGTCCGCGACGTGACGCCCGCCCCCGGCATCCGGGCCCGCAACTGGGGCCCGGCGGACTGGGACGTCTCCGAGGGCGCCCACCGCGCGATGACGCTGACCGCCGTGGCGCTCGCGGAGGAGCGCCCCGACCCCGGGGCCGCCGAGCCCCTCGTCCTCGTCACGATCGACGGCACGTGGTGGCGGCGGGTCGACGACGAGGCGACCTTGCGCGCGACCGTCCTCGACGCGACCGGGCTGCCCGTCGAGCGCCTGCTCGTCTCGCTCTCCCACACGCACGCCGGGCCGGTCCTGTGCTCGGGCGACGCCGACCTCCCGGGCGGCGAGCGCGGCGTCGCGTACCTGCACGACCTCGCGCGCGCAGCGGCCGACGCCGCCGTGGAGGCGGTCGCGTCGCTCCGGCCCGCGACCCTCGAGTGGACGACCGGCCGCTGCGGCCTCGCGTCCAACCGCGAGGCGCTGCTCGACGGCTGCGCGGGCGGGCACGCGGGCACGACCGCGGGAGCCGCTGCGGCGAGCAGGCCGCCCCGGCCGCTCGTCGGCTTCAACCCCGACGCCGGCACCCCGCGCTCGCCCGGCGCCGACGCTGCGGACGACACGGTCGTCGTCGGGCGGCTCACGGCGCGCCCCGCGCCCGCCACGGACACCCGGCCCGACGGCGTGGCGCCCGCAGGCGAGGACGTCACCCTCGCGACGATCGTCAACTACGCGTGCCACCCGACGACGCTCGCCTGGCAGAACCGGCTCGTCTCGCCCGACTACGTGGGCGCGATGCGCGACCTCGTCGAACGCGAGACGGGCGCTCCCGTCGCGTTCCTGCAGGGCGCGTCGGGCGAGCTCGCGCCGCGCGAGCAGTACACGGGCGACACCGCCGTCGCGGACCGGCACGGCACCTCCCTCGGCCATGCCGTGCTCGCGGCGCTCGCCGAGCTCCCGCCGCCGGGCACGGAGCTGGAGCTGACCCACGTCGTCGAGTCCGGCGCGCCGCTCGCGGTCTGGGAGCCCGCGCCGTCGGCCGCGCTCCCGGGCATCGGGACCGGCCCCGGCACCGGCACCGATGCCCGGCCCGACGCACGGACGCTCGCCGCCGTGGCGGAGCCCGTCACGCTCGACCTGCGCGACCTCCCGACGTGGGACGAGCTCGAGGCCGAGTGGGCCGACATCGACCCGCGTTCGCGCGAGGAGCGCCTGCGCCGCGCACGGAACCTGCGCGACGGCTACGTCACCGGCCCGACCGTCCAGCACCCCACGTGGGTGTGGCGCGTCGGTGAGGCGCTGCTCGTCGCGCACCCGGGCGAGGCGTACTCGCGCCTCCAGCGCACGGTGCGCGCCCATGCCGAGACGCGGCCGGTCGTCGTCGCGAACCTCACCAACGGGCCCGGCTTCGTCTACCTGCCCACCCTCGAGGCGTACGACGTCGGCGCCTACCAGGCGTGGCAGTCGCCGCTCGCGCCGGGCTCGCTCGAACGCCTGGAGCGGCACGCGTGCGCCGTCGTCGACGACGTGCTCGCCGATGCCGCCGCCTGGCCGCCCGGCGTCGCCGCACCCGCCGCACCGCCACCCGCCGCACCGCCACCCGCCGCACCGACGTCCGCCGCACCCCCGACCCGTCCCGTCCCCGAGGAGGACCAGTGACCACCCCCGCCCTCGACGCCCCGCGCGTCCCGCTCGCCGTCGTCACCGGGGGAGCGGCCGGCATCGGCCGGGCCGTCGCCGAGCGCCTCGCGACCGACGGGTTCCGGGTCGTGTGCGCGGACGTCCTGCAGCACGACCTCCCCGCGCTCGACCTCGGCGCCGTCCCCGACGCGCCCGGGCTCGTCTGGGCCCCGCTCGACGTCACCGACCACGCCGCCGTGCGCGCCGCGTTCGACGACCTCGCCGCGGCGTTCGGCGGGATCGACGCGCTCGTCAACAACGCGGGCATCCAGCGCCACCGCGCGCTCGAGGACCTCACGTGGGACGAGTGGTCGGCCGTCGTGGACGTCAACCTGCACGGCGTCTTCGCGTGCCTCCAGGCCGCAGGTCGCCACATGCTCGCGGCGGGCCGGGGCGCCGTCGTCAACATCTCGTCCGTCTCGGCCCGCGGCTCCGCCGGCCGGGCCCCGTACTCCACGACCAAGGCCGCCGTCATCGGGCTCACCGCGACCGCGGGCGCCGAGTGGGCCGCCCGTGGTGTGCGGGTCAACGCCGTCGCGCCCGGGTACATCGACACGGGCGTGTTCCGCCAGGGCGTCGCGCAGGGCACGCTCTCGGAGGAGACGATCCTCGCGCGCATCCCCGCGCGCCGGCTCGCCCAGCCGGAGGAGATCGGCAACGCGGTGAGCTGGCTCGTGTCCGACCAGGCCGCGTACATGGTCGGGCAGACCGTGTACGTCGACGGCGGGTTCCTCGTCGACTACGGCGTGCCGCTCGCCAAGAAGCCGGAGTGAGCGTGGGGTCCGCCGCGCGCGTCGTCGCCGTCCGCACCGCGACGACGGTCGTCCCGCTGCCGCAGCCGCTGCGCCTCGGCGCGATGACGGTCGAGCGCCGCGAGTACGTCGGCGTGCGCGTCGTCGCCGAGACGGACGACGGCCGCACCGTCGCCGGGGAGTCGTACGCGCTCACGCGCGAGGCACCCATGGCCGAGCTCGTGGACCGGCTCGTCGCCCCGCACGTGGTGGGCCGGGAGGTCGTCGCGTCCGACGGCGTCGCCGCGCGTCAGAGCGTCGGCGCGGCCTGGGACGCGGCCCTGCGCGGGTCCGCGATCGTCGGCCGCGTGGGCCTCGTGCGTCGCGCGGTCGGCCTGGTCGACGTCGCGCTGTGGGACCTCGCGGGCCGCCTCGCCGGTCGTCCCGTGTGGTCCCTGCTCGACGACGGCCCGCACCTCGCGGGGTCCGCGGAGCCGGGTGTCGGCGGCGACAGGGACGCTCCGGCAGGTGCCGTCGCCGGGAGTCCCCGCGACGTCTCATCCGGGGCGGCCGTCGCAGTGCCACGCCCCGCGATCCTCGTCGCCGCCTACCCGACGCCCGGCCGCACCGCACGCGACGTCGCGGACGAGGTGCTCGCGCACGCGCGCGCCGGGTGGCCGCTCCTGAAGATCTCGCGCTCGCCCGACCGCCTGCTCATGCGCGACCTGCTCGCGATCCTGCGCGCCGAGCTGCCCCACGTCACCGGTCGCCCGACCGTCGCAGGCCGCAGCGGCGTCGTCGTCGACGTGGGCTTCGGCTGGCGCGACGCCGACGAGGCGCTCGCGGACCTCGACGCGTGGGGCGTCACGGGTGCGGCGGGGGAGAGCGCGCCCGCGCTCGCGTGGCTCGAGGACCCGCTGCTGCCCGAGCACGCGGCCGGCGCGGCGCGCGTCCGCGACGCGTCCGGGCTGCCGCTCTCCGTGGGCGACGAGGTCACCGACCCTGAGGTCTTCGCGCGGCTCGACGCGCTGGGAGCGCTCGACGTGCCGCGCGTCGACGTCGTCGCGATCGGCGGCATCACGGCCGCCGACCCGCTCGTGCGCGCGTGGGCGGCGCGGGGGAAGGCCGTGTCCAGCCACGTGTACCCGGAGGTGAGCGTGCACCTGGGCGGAGCGGCGGGCATCGGCGTCGAGACGTTCGACCGCTCGCCCGCGGGCAACCCCTACGACCCCGCGCCGCTGCTCGTGCGTAGCGGTCCCGTGTTCGACGGCGGCCACGCCACCCCGCCCGACGCGCCCGGCCTGGGCTTCACGCTCGACCCCGACCGCTTCGACCTGGAGGCGACCCCGTGACCGGACCCACGGACGGACCCGCGAGCAAGCACCGCAGCGTCGTCGTCACCGGCAGCGGCAAGGGCATCGGCCGCGCCGTGGCCGCGCGCCTCACCGCCGACGGGTGGACCGTCGTCGGGCTGGAGCGCACCCCGGGCTCGGGGACGGTCGAGGAGGGGGTGTGCGCCGCCGTCGTGCTGGGGGACTCGCGCGACCGCGAGGCCCACCGCGAGGCCGCGCGGACCGCGCGCGACCTCGCGCCGCTCGCCGGATGGGTGAACAACGCGGGCATCACCGTCCGCACGCCGCTGCACGCGCTCGCCGACCCGGAGCGGGCAGCGCGGGTCGAGCAGGACGCGCGCGACGTCGTCGAGATCAACGGCCTCGGCTACCTCTGGGGCTGCGCCGCCGCCGTCGAGGCGTTCACCGACCAGGTGAGCGGCGGGTCGATCGTCAACATCGGCTCGATCCACGGCCGCGCGGCGTTCGCCGACCACGCCGCCTACGAGCTGACCAAGGGCGGCATCGACGCGCTCGCGCGCTCCGTCGCCGTGACGTACGGGCGGTACGGCATCCGCGCCAACACCGTCGCGCCGGGCGGGGTGCGCACCCCGCACCTCGACGCGCAGATCGCCCGCGCGGCCGACCCGGCCGCCGAGGAGCGCGCGCTCGCCGAGGGCCCGCCGCTCGGGCGCATCGCCGAGTCCGCGGAGATCGCCGCGCTCGTCGCGTTCCTGCTGTCCGACGAGGCGGGCTACGTCTCCGGCCAGTCGATCGCCGCCGACGGCGCCTGGACCGCATCGTTCGGCAACCCGCCCCACGACCCCGACCTCGACGCGCGCTACGGCCTCGCCTGACCGGGGGGATCACCGACGCGGGGCGGTCCGTCACACCCTCTAGAGGTAGTTGTGGACGGTCTTGCGCACGTGCTCGGCGTGCTCGTAGATCTCGTCGAGGGACGTGATCGGGTGCCGCGTCTCGACCTTGTTCTCGTCGAACAGCCCGAGATACCTCTGCCCGGTGTTGAAGTGCAGACGCGCGATCGGCTTGCGGTTGTTGTCGTCCAGCAGGACACCCATGTAGCTCTTGGTGTCACGATGCACGATCCGGGCCGGTGAGACCTCGCTGCACGCGATCGCGCGGATGATCTGATACCCCTCGATCTCGTCGAGGGTCGTCTCGATACCCCGGTCGTCGGGGCGTGCCGCTTCGGCGACACTCTCCTGTGCTGCCTCGGTGCCGGTCATCGGCACGCTGCCCGCGTCCGGGTACGCCTGGCCACCGAGCGCCGCCTTCAGCCTGTCGTTGACCTGGTCGGCGAGGAACTGCTTCATCGCCTTGGCGACGAGGATCCTGAACTGCTCCTTCACCTTCTGCGTGAACGAGCCGTCGTACACCCGGTTCGTGAGCGCCTTGATCCACTCGTCGTCCGGCTCGCGGAACTGAGCGGCGAGCGCACGCTTCAGAGCGCCGATGTACTTGAGCTCCTCCGCAGCGCTGACGACGGACTCCAGATCGAACGTCTCCTTCGTGAGCTTCTGCACCTCGGGGATGAGCGTCTCGTCCAGGTCGAGCAGATCGAGCTGGAGGAAGGGCTTCTCGTCCATGCGGTTGGGCTTGTCGAGATCGGTGAAGAAGTGGAAGTGCTGCCCGTTCGTGAGGATGGCGATCCGGGCGTTGGTCGTCGCGAAGTAGCGGAACAGCTGGGAGGCGTGGTTCAGGCTCAGCGGGGACCCGATCGTCTTCGCCTCGACGAGCATCTGGAGCTCGCCGTCCTTGACGATCGCGTAGTCGATCTTCTCGCCCTTCTTCGTCCCGACGTCCGCCGTGAACTCGGGGATCACCTCGTTCGGGTTGAAGACGTCGTACCCGAGGACCAATGAGATGAACGGCATGACGAACGCGTTCTTCGTCGCTTCCTCGGTGCCGATCGTCGCCTTCTGCTGCTGGATCTTCGTCGCCAATGACGCCAGTCGTTCGCCGATCTCCACAGTGAGTTCCCCCTGGTCGTGCCGTTGCGAAAGGTTGCGGGGGAGCCTAGTGCGCTGTCTCGGACATGGACAGAGCGAGGCGTTAGCCTCAGCGGGTGAATATCGGGGGGCGTGCAGAAGCCTCTGAGGTGGACGACCTGGCGCGCCCGGTGGAGACGGCCGACGATCTGGCAGATCTCCGCGCCGCGCAGGCGGCTCGCGACGAGCTGAGCGGCTCGGGGACTGCGTTGCCCTGGGAACAGGTCAAGGCTGACCTCGGCCTCGTGTGAGGCGCGGATCGAGGTCGCGCCTGCCGCGTCCCGACACGTGCAGGAGATCGTAGGCCGGCGCGTCAGCCCTTGACCATGCTCGCGCGGGTGATGAGGCCGTCGCGGACCTCGAACGTCGCGATGGTCTCGCCGGTACCGTTCGACGTCGTGACGAGCTCGCGCGCGACGAGCCAGCGGTCGCCGAACGTCACGGACGCGTCGACGACGCAGTGCAGCGCGGTGTCCTCGAACCGGCTCGCGTAGAACGCGCGCAGGGCGTCGCGGCCGACGATCGGCTCGGGGGTCACGCCGCTCACGACGGCGTCGGGCGCGTAGGTCGCGCAGAAGCCGTCGAGGTCGCGGACGTTGAAGGCGTCGACCTGGGCGGTGACGACGGCGGACGGGGACGTGCTCATGGGTGCCTCCTCGGGCAGTGGTGGGCGAGTGTCGCGGCGGACCGGCGGACCGGCGGTCAGTCGATCCGGACGCCGCCGTTGACGTCGTACGTCGCGCCGGTGACGAACCCGGCGCGCGGGGAGGCGAGGGACGCGACGACCCACGCGACGTCGTCGGGCGTGCCGAAGTCCCCGAGGGGGATGGACGCGGTGAGCCCGGCGCGCGCGTCGGGGGCGAGCTGGTCGGTGATGGCGCTCGTCACCGGGCCGGGCGTCACGGCGTTCACGCGGATGCCCTCGCTCGCGAGGATGCGCGCGAACGAACGCGTGATCGCGAGGATCGCGGCCTTGCTCGCGGCGTAGTGCACGCCGGTCTTGAGCGCGCCCTGCTCGCCCGCGATGGACGAGAGGTTGACGATCGCGCGGTCGCGCGCGGTCCGCTCGCCGGGCGTGACGGTCGCGCCCACCGGCTCGGGCCGGTCCGCGCGCAGCAGCGGGAGCGCGGCGCGCGACAGCACGAACGTGCCGCGCGCGTTGGTCTCCATGACGAGGTCCCACTCGTCGAGCTCGATGTCGTCGAGCGCGCGATACGGGCACACGCCGCCGTTGTTGACGAGCACGTCGAGGCGTCCCCAGGCGTCGCTGACCTCGGCGACGAGCGCCTCGACGGACGCGGTGTCGCGCAGGTCGAGGCGCGAGACGCGGGTCGCGGCGCCTTCCTCCTCGCACCGGGCGGCGGTGGCGCGCGCGCCGGCCTCGCCGCCGGTGTACGTGAGCCAGACGTCGTGCCCGTCGCGCGCGAGCTGGAGGGCGGTGGCGGCGCCGATGCCGGAGCTGGCGCCGGTGACGAGGGCGAGGCGGCGGCGGGTGCCGTCCGGGGCAAGGGTCATGGGCCCACGCTATAGCATCCGACCGGCCCGAGGGTTGGTCGAGGGTGCTATTTGCTATAGCATCCCTGCCATGACAGCCGACACCGTCGTCATCACCGACTGCGACCTGCCCGGGACCGCGTGCGAGGACACCCTGACCGCCGCCGGGCTGCGGGCCGTGCGCGCCGCCGCGCGCACCGAGGACGAGGTGATCGCCGCCGTCGAGGAGGCCGCCGCGAGCGGGTCCGCGCCCTCCGCGCTCGTCGTGCAGTGGGCCCCCATCACGGCCCGCGTGCTCGACGCCGTCGCCGGCCCGGGCGGGGTGCGCATGGTCTCGCGCATGGGCATCGGCTACGACATGGTCGACGTCGCGGCCGCCACCGAGCGCGGCGTCGCCGTCGCGAACACCCCGACCTACTGCATCGAGGAGGTCGCGAGCCACACGGTCGCGATGATCCTCACGCTCGACCGCGGCCTCGTCGCCTACGACCGCGCGCTGCGCGCGGGCACGTGGGCCCCGACGGCGCAGCACGCCGCGCGCCTGTCCAGCACCGTCGTCGCCGTCATCGGGTACGGGCGGATCGGCTCCGAGGTCGCGCGCTCTGCCCGTGCGCTCGGCTACCGCGTGCTCGTGCACGACCCGTTCGTCGACGCGCAGGCCGTGGCGTCCGACGGGCACGAGGCCGTGGGGATCGACGAGGCCGTCGCGCGCGCCGACGTGATCACGCTGCACGCGCCGCTCACCGAGTCGACGCGCCACCTGCTCGACGCCCGCACGCTCGCCGCCGCGAAGCCGGGCGTGCGGGTCGTCAACACGTGCCGCGGGCCGCTCATCGACGAGGACGCGCTCGCCGACGCGCTCGCGTCCGGCCACGTGGGCTCCGCCGCGCTCGACGTCTACGCGACCGAGCCGCTGCCCGCCGACTCGCGCCTGCGCACCTTGGACAACGTGCTGCTCACCCCGCACGCCGCGTGGTTCTCGCCCGAGGCCATGCAGGACCTCCCCGTGCACACCGCGCGCAACGCCGTCGACTTCCTCGCGGGCCGCCCCGTGCCGTCGATCGTCAACCCGGACCACGCGCGCGCCCTCGCCTGAGGAACCGCGCCACCCGCCCCGACCTAGGAGACCCACCCGTGCAGCTCGTCCGACTCGGCCCCCTCGGCCAGGAGCGTCCCGCCGTCCGCGAGGACGGGGTCGTGTACTCCCTCGACCCGCTCACCCGCGACATCGACGGCGCGTTCCTGGCAGCCGACGGCGTCGGCCGGGTCCGCGCGGCGCTCGCCGCGGGCGCGCTGCCCGTGCTCGACGGCGCCGACGAGCTGCGCGTCGGCGCGCCCGTCGCCCGGCCGACGGCCGTCGTCTGCATCGGGATGAACTACGCGGAGCACGCCGCCGAGTCCGGCTCGACGCCGCCCGACGTCCCGATCGTCTTCTGGAAGCACTCGAACACGGTCGTCGGCCCGCACGACGACGTGCTCGTGCCGCCCGGGGCGACGACGGTCGACTGGGAGGTCGAGCTCGGCGTCGTGATCGGCCGCCGGGCGCGCTACCTGTCGTCCCCGGAGGAGGCGCTCGAGCACGTCGCGGGCTACGTCCTGTCCCACGACGTCTCCGAGCGCGACTACCAGATGAAGGTCTCCGGCGGTCAGTGGTCGAAGGGCAAGAGCTGCGAGACGTTCAACCCGCTCGGCCCGTGGCTCGTCCCCGCCGACGAGGTGGACGTCCAGAACCTCGGGCTCCGGTCCTGGGTCAACGGCGAGCCCCGCCAGGACTCGACGACGGCCGACATGATCTTCGACGTCGCGTACCTCGTGCACCACCTGTCGCAGTACATGGTCCTCGAGCCGGGCGACCTCATCAACACCGGCACCCCGCAGGGCGTCGCCCTGTCCGGGCGCTTCCCCTACCTGCGCGCGGGCGACGTCGTCACCCTCGAGATCGACGGCCTGGGCCGCGCCGAGCAGCGCGTGCGCGACGCCGTCCGCTGACGACCGCGGGGACGCTCAGCCCGCGAACGGCAGGGCCGGGAGCCCCCGGACCCCCGGGTCCGCCACGAACAGCGACCCCGACGCGGCCTCGTCCGCGTCGGGGTCGTCCAGCCCTTGGCGCGAGGTCGTGACGAACAGCCGGTCGAGGTCGTCGCCGCCGAACGTGCACGCGCTCACCTGCGACACCGGGAGCGGGACGACGGCGTCGAGCGTGCCGTCGGGGGAGTAGCGCCGGACGGCCCCGCCGCCCCACAGTGCCACCCAGACGCCGCCCTCGGCGTCGACCGTGAGGCCGTCCGGCATGCCGTCGTCGGGGTCGATCTCCACGAACGCGCGACGCCGCACGAGACCGCGCGAGTCCTCCGCGGCGGGCACGACGTCGAGCACGTCGATCCGCCGCGTCGCGGAGTCGACGTAGTAGGCCCGCGACCCGTCGGGCGAGAACCCGAGCCCGTTCGACACCTCGACGCCGTCGAGCGCGACGCGCGACGACCCGTCCGACTCCACCCGGTACAGCGCGCTCGGCCGCTCGCCCTCGGCCTGGCCGCCCACGTAGAACGCGCCGTCGGGCGCCGCCGCCCCCTCGTTGAGGCGGACCGTCGGGTCGTCGACGAGCGTCGCGAGCCTGCGGACGGGGGCGCCGTCGCCGTCCGCCACCGCGACCGACCGCGCGAGCCCGACGACGAACCCGCCCCCGGTCCGCGGCCGCACCACGGCCGCGTGGTCGCCCACGTGGAGGCGGTCGACGCCGCCGTCGGGTCGCAGCGTGAGGAGGTCGCCCGCGAGCATGTCCACGTACCGCAGGCCGCCCCAGCCCGGCCACCACACCGGACCCTCCGCGTGGTAGGCGATGGGACCGGTGACGTTCTCGACGAAGATCTCAGGCATCCGACCATTCTCGCCGAGGGCCGTCGCCCCGCGCGGCGGGCGTAGGGTGGACGCATGATCACGCAGAGCTGGTGGTGGCTGCCTCCGCAGCCGTGACCAGTCCTGCCCACGTCCCGAGCTGCGCGCCGCAGCCGGGACGTCGTCATGTCCGGGCCGGTCCGGTCCTCGACCGGGCGTGGTGCGTGGCTCCCCACCGAAGGAGAGCACCATGACCACGACCCTCGACCCCGCGCCGTCGGCCCTCTCGTCCGCGACGCCGTCCGGGCTGTCCGCGTCGACCGCGTCCGTCGCGGCGGCCCGCGAGCGGTCCGCGCAGATCGAGGCCCGGCTCGCGACCGACCCGTCCGGCTTCCGCGTCCTCACCGGCGACCGCCCGACGGGCGCGCTGCACCTCGGGCACTACCTCGGCACCCTCGCGAACCGCGTCCGGCTGCAGGACGACGGCGTCGAGGTCGTGCTCGTCGTCGCCGACTACCAGGTCATCACCGACCGCGACGACGCCGGAGACCTGCGCGCCACCGTGCGCGAGGTCGTCCTCGACTACCTCGCGGCCGGGATCGACCCCGCCCGCACGACGGTCTTCGCGCACTCCGCGGTCCCGGCGCTCAACCAGCTCCTGCTGCCGTTCCTCAGCCTCGTCACGACCGCCGAGATCGAGCGGAACCCGACCGTCAAGGCCGAGGCCGTCGCGGCCGCCGCACGGCAGGGCCGCCCCATGAGCGGCCTGCTCTTCACCTACCCGGTGCACCAGGCGGCCGACATCCTGTTCTGCCACGGCAACCTCGTCCCCGGCGGGCAGGACCAGCTCCCGCACGTCGAGCTCACGCGCACCGTCGCACGACGCTTCAACCAGCGCTACGCCGCCGCGCAGCCCTACTTCCCCGAGCCCGACGTCCTGCTCGCCCCCGCGCCCACCGTGCTCGGCACCGACGGGCGCAAGATGAGCAAGTCCGCGGGCAACGCGCTCGAGCTGCGCGACGACGAGGACGCCACCGCGCGCTTCGTCCGCCGCCACCGCACCGACTCCGAGCGGCACGTCACGTACGAGCCCGAGCGCCGACCCGAGGTCGCGAACCTCCTCACCCTGGGTGCGTTCGCCGCCGGGACGACGCCCGAGGCGCTCGCCGACGAGGTCGGTGCCGCCGGGGCGGGCCGCCTCAAGCAGGTGGTGACCGAGGCGCTCGTCGAGCACCTGCGTCCCCTGCGCGCCCGCCGTCGTGCCCTCGCCGCGGGGGACGGGCCCGACCCGCTCGACGTGCTGCGCGAGGGCAACGCCCGCGCGAACGCGACCGCGGACCGCACCCTCGCCGAGGTCCGCGAGCTCATGGGCACCGCCTACTGACGCAGGACATCGCTCGCGCGGCGGGCCGCCGGCAGAGTGGCGGCCTCGCGCGAGCGTCGTCCCGGCGGACCGTGGCGCAGGACTCTCGCCGTGCGCTATGGTCCGTGCACCTTCGCTGGTTGTGAGCTCGCTGAGAACCAGGCTGGGGCCTGCCCGCAGGGGGTGTGGGCTTCGGTTTCCGGTGCGCGCTGGTGCGTGCCGTGACAGATCGGGCTGGTTCGCGATGGCGTTCTTGGTGTCGTTCTCTGGTGTTCCTGGTGCGTGGCGGGCGTCGATCGCCGCCCTCGCGGGGGCGGTCGCGCTGAGCGTGGGAGTGGTCTCGCTCCCTGCGCCGGCGATCGCCGCGTCCCTCCCGGCGGAGGCCGCCGCCGAACCCGCGGCGGTGGACCCGGCACTCGTGCCGCGGACCGCCCCGGACTCCGGGTCCGCGATGGTGAACGCGCGACTTGCCGGCGCGCCCGTGGAGGACCTGTCCCAGCGCACGGAGTCCGGTTCGGTGTGGGCGTTGCCGAACGGGCAGTGGACGGCGCAGCAGGGGTCGGGCCCGGTGTGGGTGCAGACCGGCGGTGACGGCACCGCGGAGGAGGACTGGGCGCAGGTCGACCTCACGCTCGAGGCCGGCGAGGACGGGGTGGTGCGCCCGGTCGCCGCGGTCTCGGGGCTGGAGATCTCCGGTGCCGTCGAGGTCGCTGACGACGCTCCGGTCGAGCTGGCCTCGGTGACGGACACCGAGACCGGTGTGGTCTCCGCGATGCACTGGACGGGCGCGTTGCCGGAGCCGGTGCTGGAAGGCCGGCGGGCGACGTACGAGGGCGTCTCTGAGGGCCTGGACCTGGTCGTCGAGGCGACGAACAGCGGGTTCGAGCAGTTCTTCGTCGCGCACGACGCGGAGGCGGCGCGAGCGGCGATCGAGGATCCGCTGGTCGTGACGGCCGAGGGCGGCACGGTGGCGGTGACCGCTGACGGTGGGTTCGAGGTGAGCGCGCCGTCGGGCGAGGTCGTGGGCGTGGGGGCGACGCCGTTGGCCTGGGACGCGCAGGTGGAGGAGCACCGTCCGGACTCCCTGCTCGAGCCCGCGGTGTCGATCGACCCGGAGGCGCCGCGGTTGGCGCCGCTGCCCGAGCTGGACGTGCTGTACGGCAAGGAGGCCGAGGGCGGGCAGGCGCCCGCGGCGAAGACGCCTGCCGGGACGCCGACCGCCGGTGGCAGCGGCCCCGTGGTCCCCGTGGAGGCCGACCCGTTGTCGGAAGCGGTGACCCTGGAGGAGTCGGTGACGATCGCCGACGCCTCGACCGCGCAGGTCGAGCTGTCCGGGGTGGAGGCCCTGATCACGGATGCGGGGACGCAGTTCCCCGTGGTGATCGACCCACAGGTGAACCTGAACAAGGGACTCGACCTGTACGTGCAGACGGACACGACGGTCGACACGTCGGCGCGCACGTACATGCAGATGGGCACCTACAACGGCGGTGCGGTGAAGGCGCGCGGGATCATCAACTTCCCGACGTCGGCGATCGCCGGCAAGGTCGTGTCTGCGGCGACGATGGAGCTGTGGAACTTCCACTCCTACTCGTGCCAGGCACGGAACTGGGAGCTGTGGCACACCGGGGGGATCTCGACCGCGACACGGTGGTCGAACCAGCCCGGGTGGTTGACGCGGCAGCTGACGACGTCGCAGACCAAGGGGTACGCCGACTCGTGCGGTGACGGCTGGGTCACGATGGACGTCAAGGGCGCGATGACCTACGCCGCGAACCGGGGGGACTCCCAGATCACGCTCGGGGTGAAGGCGGAGAACGAGTCCGACTCCTACGGGTGGAAGAAGTTCAACTCCGCCGACGCAGGTTCCTACGTCCCCTCCATCTGGGTCACGTACAACTCCTACCCGAACGTGTCCACGAACTCGGGGCACAGCGCGGGGGAGTACGCGTGGTGGCCGAGCTCGACCGCTGCGAACCGCGTGCTCTACGTCAAGGTCGCCAAGCCCAAGTTCTACTCGGTGGTGACCGACCCCGACGGCGGCAACGTCAAGGGCTTGTTCTCCGTGCTCAACCCTGCCGGGACCGCGGTCTGGAACCAGCTGCCCGGATCGAGCGTCGCGTCGGGCGGGCGGTCGCAGTTCGTGCCCGCCACGTCGACCCCCGCCCTCGTCAACGGGACCGCGTACACCACACGAGTGTGGTCGAGCGACGGTGCGCTGACCTCGAAGACCTACTCGAGCTGGGGTTTCACCGTCGACACGAGCGCGCCGGCGGCTCCGACGATCACCGCGTCGGGATACACGAACGGTCAGTGGAAGGACACGCCGCCGTCGTCGAACGCCTTCACGCTGAAGTCGACCTCGACGGACGTCGTCCGGTTCGAGTACTCCCTGGACGGCGGGGCATGGACCTCGATCGCCGCGACGGGCACGACACCGACGGCGACGATCAGCTGGAACCCCGTGAACGGGGCGCACACGCTGAAGGTGCGTGCGATCGACAAGGCCGCGTGGGCCTCGGCCGAGACGACGTTCGGGTTCGGCTCCGGTGGCGCGGCGCTGGCGTCGCCGGTCACGGGGCTCAAGTCGACGGACACCTTCCAGGTCAAGGCCAGCAGTCCTTCGACCGCGTCGGGAACGGTGACGCCGTCGATCTGGTGGCGGGCCGCGGGCACGGCGGAGCCGGCCAACTACGACGCCTCGAAGGGCTCGACCACCGGGTGGACGAAGGCGACAGATCTGCCCGCCGTCGCAGCGAACGCCGCGGTGGCGGTGAACAAGCAGTGGTCGGCGGCGGAGGCAGCGGAGGCCCTGGGGAAGTCGCGGGTCCCGGTCCTGCTGGACGTCCAGGTGTGCTTCACCTACTCCGCCTCCGGGATCGTGCGCTGCACCTGGAACCAGGACACGACGTCGCGCTCGTCCGTGGTGCGCGTACCGCACGCGTTCGGTGACAACTACCCGGTCGCTGACGCCGGCCCGGGGCAGGTCGCGCTGTGGACGGGGGAGTTCAACACCTCCGCGACGGACGTCTCCGTGCCCGGGTACGTGGGTGACCTGTCGGTCTCGCGGTCGTACTCCTCCCAGGCCGGTACCGACGACACGTCGGTGTTCGGGCCGGGGTGGAAGGCGTCGTTCGACGGCACCGACATCGGGATCGCCGGGTTCGAGGTCGTGGACTCCACCGACGTGGACGGCACGATCTCCCTGATCGACGACGAGGGTGGCGCACTCGTGTTCCGTCAGCCCGACGGCACGAAGACCGCGATGAAGCCGGGCCAGTACACCGCGGTCGACGAGGACACCGCCACGGTCGGCGCCAAGCTCAGCCTGACCGGCACCGGCACCGCGGCCACGCTCGACTTCACCGAGGAAGACGGCACCGTCACCCGGTTCACCTACTCCCACACCGCGGGAGGTGACCGGGTGTGGCTGCCTGCATCGGTGACGGAACCGGGCACTGCCGGAGCGACGTCGTTCACGCGTGACGCCACGACGAAGAAGATCACCCGCATCCTCGCCCCCGTTCCCCCCGGGGTCACGTGCCCGGCCACGGGCGCGCTGAACCCGGGATGCCGGGCTGTCGACATCACCTACGCCGCCACCACCGCGGGCACCGATGTCGCCGGGCAGGTCAAGCAGATCTCCTACACCGCCTACGACCCGGACAAGGCCGGGGGCGCAGGCATGAGCACCGTCGTCGTGGCGACCTACGAGTACGACTCCGCGAAGCGCCTGGCGAAGGTCACCGACCCGCGCGCGGGGCTGTCCACGAGCTACGCCTACGGCGGTCCCTCGACGTCCGGGCAGCCTCTGCTGACCACCGTCACCCCGTCCGGCCTCGCTCCCTACACCCTCGCCTACGGTGCCTCGTCCCAGGACGTGAAGTCCCTGCTGACGGTCGAGCGGGCGCCCGCCACGACGGGCGGGGCCGCGGCACGGCTGTCCCGGTTCGTGTACGGGATCGACCCGGCGACGACGAACACGGCGCTGCCCGACCTCAAGGCCGCCGCCACGACCACCTGGAGCCAGGAGACGCCTCCGTCGTACGGGGCCGCGGTGTTCTCCGCTGACAGGCAGCAGGTCTCCGGCTCCGGACCTGGTGACGTGACTGCGGCCGACTGGCCGTACGCGGACCTGCAGTACACCGACGCCGAGGGTCGCGTGGTCAACACCGCCGCGTTCGGGGCCGGGGACTGGCAGGTCACCGCGACCCGGTACGACTCCGGCGGACGCACCGTGCACGAGCTCGACCAGAAGGCCACCGCCCAGCTGCGCGCCCTGACCGCAGCCCAGGGCCAGCTCGCGACCGAGGTCATCGACTCCTACGCCACCATCACCCGTTACAACGCCGACATCACCGCAGCCACCGCGATCACCCACGACGGCGGCACCATCGCGGCCGGGGCCGTGCTGACCCCCGCCGGGACCGTCGTCACCGACGTGTGGGAGCCTGCGCGGGAGACCAGCAACGGGCTGCTGCGCAAGCACACCCGCACCGACTACGACCAGGGCGCGCCCAACGGCGGGGTGAACCCCAAGACGGGGATCGCCTACCGCCTGCCCACGGCCGTCACGGTCACCGAGGCGGACGCGCTCACCGGCAGCAGCGACACCAGCGTGCCGGTAGCGACCGGTGAGACGGTCGTGTCGCAGGCGCTCTCCGGGTACGACGCCATCGACGGAGTCCCGCACACCGACAAGACCTCCGGCTGGTTCCTCGGGCAGGCCACGACGTCGACCACGGTGATGGACGACCCTGCGCAGAACATCGTCACGAAGACCCGGTACGACGTCGAGGGCAAGGTGGTCGAGTCCCGCAAGCCTGGCGCCACCGGCAGCGATGCCGCGACGACGCGCAACGGCTACTACACCGCGGCTGCCCAGACCGGCGTCTTCGCCGCGTGCGGGAGCAAGCCCGAGTGGGCGGGTCTCGCCTGCTCCACCCGCACCGGCGAGTCCACGCCCACCCTGCCCGTCGAGACGACGACGAAGTACTCCTCCTACCTGGCACCGCGCGAGTCCGTGGAGTCGCTCGGTGCGACGACGCGGATCACCACCACGACGTACGACGCCGCCGGGCGCACCGTCCGGGTCGGCACCGTGGCGACGGGTCTCGCCGGGTCGACCCCGGTCCCGGCGACGCGCACGGACTACGACGCCGCGACCGGACAGGTCGCCGCGACCGTGACCCTCGGTGCGACGGGGGCCGAGACCGGGCGCATCTCCACGCGATACGACGCCTGGGGGCGCCAGACGACGTACACCGACTCCGACGGCGCCGTCACCACCACGACCTACGACGCTGCGGGGCGGGTCGCGAAGGTCACCGACCCGATCCGGTCGGTCGAGTACGGGTACGACGCCGAGGGCGAGCGCCGCGGTCTGCCCACCCTGGTCAAGATCCCTGGCACCGGGCAGTTCACCGCCACCTACGACGCCACCGGCGCGATGACGAGCCAGTCTCTGCTCGGTGGCCGCGTCACCCAGCGGCTGACGTACGACCGTGCCGGCGAGCTCACCGAGCTCGCCTACACGGGTGCCGCCATGCCGGGCGACCCCGAGCAGGACCTGCTCGCCTGGTCGATCGATTCTGACGTCCTCGGGCGGACCACCACCCTCACGTCGACGGCGGGGACGGGCGACACCGGTATCGCCCGCACGCAGTCCTTCACCTACGACAAGGGCGAACGCCTCACCGCGGTCTCCGACACCACCGGCGGGACCTGCACCACCCGGACCTACGGGTTCGACGTGCGTGGCAACCGCCTCGCGCAGAACGCGACCGCGTACGACACCGACTGCGCCAGCGTTCCGGCGAGCACCGTCGGCAAGGCCTGGAACTACGACGGCGCCGACCGCGTCCAGAAGGGGGCGAACGGGGCGGGGAGCTACGTCTACGACCTCCTCGGACGCCAGACCACGCTGCCCGGTGCCGACACCCCCGCAGGAGCCGGGGCCGGTGACCTGACGGTCGGTTACTACGACACCGACGCCGCGCGGAGCCTGACCCAGAACGGCACCACCACCACCTACACGCTCGACCCCGCCGGGCGCCGCCACACCGCGTCCACGGTCAGCGGCACGACCACGACCGGCACGGTGCGGCACTACACCGACACCAGCGACAACCCCGGCTACGCGACCAAGACTGGGACCGGCAGCCCGGTCACCACCTGGTACGGCGCCTCGATCGCCGGCGACCTCGGCCTGGAGATCACCGGCACCACCGCCACCCTGTCCCTCATCGATCCGATCGGCTCCATCGCCACGACCGTCGCTCTGCCCGCGGTCGACCAGCCGCTCCAGCTGGGCGCACTCGGCACCTGGGACGAGTACGGCAACCCGATCACCACCCCGACGCAGACCGGCGCGATCACCTACGGCTGGCTCGGCGGCAAGGAACGTGCCCGCGACACCACCGGGCTTACTCTCATGGGTGCTCGGCTGTACAACCCCACGACCGGCCTCTTCACCAGCACCGACCCTGTTTCGGGCGGTAACACCACCGCTTATACGTATCCTCAGGACCCAATCAATCAGCATGATCTTGACGGTCAAGTAAAGTGGAAGAAGATCTGGAGCAAGGCGAAGAGGATTGGCCGGTCGGTTGGGAACCACTTTCGTAAGAACTGGAGAACGTACGCTCAAGCGGGGATCGTGATCGCAGGAGCGATCGCTGCCGGCGCGTGCGCCGCCGCAACTGCTGGCGTGTGCGCCGGCGCCGGTGGCCTCATCATGTCAGCGGCGATCGGCGCTGCCACTGGGGTTGGGGCCTACCATGTGGGGACCCCTAAGAACAAGAGGACGAGAAGCGGGTACCTGCAGGCTGCGGGGTGGGGAGCGCTGCCGGGACCTGTAGGCAAATGGTTGGGCATGCGACAGATGGGCAGAGTTGTCCAGCCCCGATGGCTCACTAGCCGGTTGTTTGGGACGAACGGTGGCAAGCACACCCGGCCCATCCTCAACCGGTGGTCAGGCGCGAGGAGATAACGGTGAGGCCCAAGTCCTATCTGGCGTACATGGCTCGGTTAGTTGTGGCCGGAATCGCCTTTTTCGTGGTGGGGGTATCGAACATGTTGGACTTGGGTGGCCCGTTGCGTTGGGCTCTGACGGGCTGCCTGGGTTGCGCCTTTGCGATCTGCCTTTCACAAACGCCGCTGTCAGGCACACTTGATGATCGGAGCGCCCGCGGTTCTGGCGAAGAGAATCCACCGTCCCAACTGCGTGGCGGAAAGCGTCACCCGTAAACTGGCCGGCTGGTACGGCCCCAGCCGCCCGAGGCTCGCTCTGGGGGTCACCGTCGAGAACCTCTTTCCCTGCGTACGAACGAAGGTCAGCACCGCTTTTGACGAGAGCAATCGCTGCGTTGCAAGCCGCTGCGACGTCCTACCGCATCAATGCGGGCTCGTGGCTCCCATTCAAACGGGACCGCCTCGCTCGGGCGGCTACCCCCGCCCGAGGCGGTCCCGCAGGCGCGCGAGCTGCGCCCAGAGCTCGTCGGGCACGCGGTTGCCGAAGGTGTCGAAGAACTCCGCGGTCAGCTCGGCCTCGGCGAGCCACTGCTCGGGCGAGACGTCGAACAGGGCGTCGAGGTCGGCGTCGTCGAGGTCGAGGCCGCCGAGCTCGAGCGCGCCGGGCGCGGGGAGCAGGCCGACGGGGCTCTTCACGGCGCCGCTGTCGGTGCGGACGCCGCGCGAGCGGTCGACCTGTGCCGCGATCCACGCGACCACGCGCGCGTTCTCGCCGAACCCGGGCCAGAGGAACCGGCCGTCGGCGTCCTTGCGGAACCAGTTGACCTGGAAGATCTTGGGGCGCTTCTCGGGGTCGAGGGAGGCGCCGACGCGGAGCCAGTGCGCCCAGTGGTCGGCCATGTTGTAGCCGCAGAAGGGCAGCATCGCGAACGGGTCGCGGCGCAGCGCGCCGACGGTGCCCTCGGCGGCGGCGGTCTGCTCGGAGGAGATGGTGGCGCCCATGAACACGCCGTGCTCCCAGCCGTACGCCTGCGCGACGAGCGGGACGTTGGTCGCGCGGCGCCCGCCGAACACGATCGCGTCGATCGGGACGCCGTCGGGGTCCTCCCAGGAGTCGGCGATGGTCGGGCACTGCGCCGCAGAGACGGTGAACCGCGAGTTCGGGTGCGCGGCGGGGCGGCCGGCGTCGGGCGTCCAGTCCTGGCCGGTCCAGTCGATCAGGTGCGCCGGCGGCTCGGGGGTCAGGCCCTCCCACCAGACGTCGCCGTCGTCGGTGAGCGCGACGTTCGTGAAGATCGTGTCGCGCGCGAACGTCTCGACGGCGGCGGGGTTGGTCTCGACGCCGGTGCCGGGCGCGACGCCGAAGAAGCCGGCCTCGGGGTTGATCGCGCGCAGGCGGCCGTCGGGGCCGGGGCGCAGCCACGCGATGTCGTCGCCGATGGTCTCGACGGTCCAGCCGGGGATCGTCGGTCGCAGCATCGCGAGGTTGGTCTTGCCGCACGCGGACGGGAAGGCCGCGGCGAGGTGGTAGGCCCGGCCCTCGGGCGACGTCGCGCGGATGAGCAGCATGTGCTCGGCGAGCCAGCCCTCGTCGCGCGCCATCGCGGACGCGATGCGCAGCGCGAAGCACTTCTTGCCGAGGAGGGCGTTGCCGCCGTACCCGGAGCCGTACGACCAGATCTCGCGCGTCTCCGGGAAGTGGACGATGTACTTCGTGTCGTTGCACGGCCACGGCACGTCCTCGGAGACCGCCCCGGTGTCGTCGACGAGGGGCGCGCCCACCGAGTGCACGGCGGGCACGAACGCGGCACCGGCGTCGATGAGGTCCATGACGGCCGTCCCGACGCGCGTCATGATCCCCATGCTGACGACGACGTACGGCGAGTCGGTGACCTGGATGCCGACCTGGGAGATGGGGCCGCCCACCGGGCCCATCGAGAACGGCACGACGTACATCGTGCGGCCGCGCATCGAGCCCTCGAACACGTCGCGGAGCTCGGCGCGCATGGCCTCCGGCTCGCGCCAGTTGTTGGTCGGGCCGGCGTCGACCTCCTCGCGCGAGCAGATGAACGTGCGCGACTCGACGCGCGCGACGTCGCTCGGGTCGGAGCGCGCGAGGTAGCTCCCGGGGCGCAGCTCCGGGTCGAGGGGCAGGAGCGTCCCGGCGTCGACGAGGAGGTCGGTCAGGCGCTGCTTCTCCGCCGCGGAGCCGTCGCACCAGACGATCGCGTCCGGCTCGGTGAGGGTCGCGATCTCCCGCACCCAGGCGCGCGCGTCGCGCGGACGAGGGTCGGCCGTGCCGCCTCGCTGCCCCGGCGACCGGTCCGTCGACAGCCCGGCGAGGTCGGTCTCGACGTCGTCGAGCAGCGCGGCCTGGCGGGTGCGGCGGGTCTGGCGGGGGCCTGCGGCGGTGGTCATGGGTTCTCCTCGCTCGGCGGGTGGGCGGTGCTGTACCTCCAGCCTCACGCGGAACCGGCGTAGATTTCGCCTCAGAATGCTGTGAAGATTCGTTGATCTTGACGTACTGTCAAGCCATGGCCAGCACGACGTCGTCCAGCCGCCCCGGGGACCGTCCCGAGGCTCAGCCCACGGCCCAGGCGGACCTCATCACGCTCGGTCGGCGCGTGCGGCACTTCCGCACGGCGCGCGGCCTCACCCTCGACGCGCTCGGGGAGGCCGTGGGCACCGCGCCCAGCCTGCTGTCGATGATCGAGAACGGGCGCCGCGAGCCGCGGCTGTCGCTCCTCCAGCAGCTCGCCCAGGCGCTCGACGTCCCGGTCACGGACCTGCTCACGGACGAGCCGCCGTCGCGCCGCGCCGCGCTGGAGATCGCGCTCGACCGCGCCCAGCGCGGCCCGCTGTTCGCGGGCCTCGGGCTGCCCGCCGTGAAGGCGAGCCAGAAGCTGCCCCTGCCGGTGCTCGAGAACCTCGTCGGCCTGCACGCCGAGCTCCAGCGCCGCGCGACCGAGGCCGTCGCGACCCCCGAGGAGGCGCGCCGCGCCAACACCGAGCTGCGCCTCGAGCGCCAGGCGCGCGACAACTACTACCCGGAGATCGAGGCGCTCGCCGAGGAGATGACGCGCAAGGCCGGGTACACCGTCGGCGCGCTCACCCACCGCACCGTCGCGCGCATGGCCGAGCAGCTCGGCTTCACCATCTGGCACGTCGACGACCTGCCGCACTCGACGCGCACCGTCACCGACCTGGAGAACGGGCGCATCTACCTGCCGCCCGCGTCGATCCCCGGCGGCCACGGGCTGCGCTCGCTCGCGCTCCAGGCCATAGCGCACCGCGTGCTCGGGCACGAGCGGCCGCGCTCGTACGCGGAGTTCCTGCGCCAGCGCGTCGAGATCACGTACTTCGCCGCGTGCTGCCTCATCCCGCAGAGCGCGGCCGTCGACTTCCTGGAGCGCCGCAAGCGCGAGAAGGACCTCGCCGTGGAGGACCTGCGCGACGCGTTCGGCGTCACCCACGAGGCCGCCGCGCAACGCTTCACGAACCTCGCGACCGTGCACCTCGGCATCCCGCTGCACTTCCTGCGCGTCGGCGACGACGGCGCGCTGTTCCGGGGCTACGAGAACGACGGCCTGCCCCTGCCCGCCGACGTCACGGGCTCGATCGAGGGCCAGATGGTGTGCCGCAAGTGGGCTGCCCGCGAGGCCTTCACGCGCCGCGACCGCGCGCAGGAGTCGTACCAGTACACGGACACGCCCGCGGGCACGTTCTGGTGCTCCACGCAGACCGGCACGACGACGTCCGGCCAGTTCTCCATCGCCGTCGGGGTGCCGTTCGCCTCGGCGAAGTGGTTCCGCGGCCGGGACACGACGGTGCGGCGGCAGTCGTCGTGCCCGGACGAGTCGTGCTGCCGCCGCCCGGCCGCGGACGCGGCCGCGCGCTGGGAGGACGCGTCGTGGCCCAGCGCGCGCATGCACCAGCACGTGCTCTCCGCGCTCCCGAGCGGCGCGTTCCCCGGCGTCGACGCGACGGAGGTCTACGCGTTCCTCGCCAAGCACGCCCCGCGGGACGCCTGACCGGGCGCCGGGCGAGCGCGCCTCAGGCGACCGGCCGACCCGAGAGCGCCGCGACCTGCCGGTGCACCTGCGCCGTCTCGATCTCCGACCGCAGCGCGACGCGGTCGAGCCCGACGGCGGCCGCCTGCGCGACCGGGCCGAGCACCATGCGCAGGTCCGCGACGGCGTCGAGCGCGGCCCGCCTCGTCGTCGCCCGCTCGGCGCTCGCGGTGACGAGCGACAGCGCGAGCCCGAGGTCCTCGGCGACGAGCTCGCGCGGCGAGAGCAGCGTCGACGCGATGCGCGCGAGCGTGCCGACCTGCCGGCCGAGCTCGCGCGCGGTCGCCCGGCCGCGCCCCAGGCGGGCGGCGCGCTCGCCGAGCTCGCGCGCCACGAGGGCCGACGACGCGTCGCGCAGGTCCTCGACGTAGGTCCGGGACTCGCCCGGCCCGGCGAGGGGCCGGTGCACCCGGTCGAGCGACCACGCCGGGTCGCGCCCCTCGGCGTGCAGATGCCGGTCGAGGTCCACCGCGTCGAGCGCGGCGTCGTCCCCGCCGGCGAGCCACGCCTCGACCCGGGCGACGTCCGCCCGGTCGTCGACGTCGAGCCCGACGGTCGACAGCACGTCGAGCCACGTCCCGGTCGTCACGTCGAACAGCGGGACGAGGTCGTGGTCCTCCGGCCCGGCGGGGCGCACGAACCGGTCGTGCGCCGGGTCGTGCAGCAGGACCCACTCCTGCCCGTCGAGCGTCACCGGGCCCGCCTCGGTGAGCTCCAGCACGACGCGCAGCGCCCACTCGTCGTACGTCTCGCCCCACGTCTCGCCCGTCACCGGGTCGCGCAGGACCCGCGGCGTGCTCAGGCGCTCGGGCAGCCACAGGAGCGGGTGCCACATCGCCTCGGGGCGCACGGTGGTCCACCGCCGTCGGCCCGCGGGCACGGTCCACGGCAGGGGGAGCGGTGACGCGGACAGGGGCGAGAGCAGCACCTCGCCGTCGGCCAGGCCGGCGAACGCCTGCCAGCGGTGCAGGCGGGCCACCGTCTCGATCGCGGACGAGGGGAGCAGGAGGCCCGCTCCCGGTCCGGCGTCGAACGTCCGGCGTCTGTGCTCCACAGGGGTCCTCTCGTCGTGGTGGTCTCCACGCCTATGCGGCGGGGGCGCGCGCCAACCTGCGCGCGCCACCTCGAACGCCGCCCGCCATGGTGTGACGGACATCACAGCGCCGTGGGGCTGCGAGCGGCCGATTTTCGCGCGGGCGCCGCACACACCCTCGCCATGCACACCTCGACCGTCGCCACCGACGTCCCCGCCCCCCGCACCCACGACCGCGCGAGCGACGAGCTCGACCGCCTCACCACCGACCTCGCGCTGCGCGTGCGCGCCGGTGCGCTCCCCGAGCGCGAGGCCCGCATGGCGGTCTTCGAGGCCGTCTTCCGGACCGGGATCATCCCGTCCGAGACGCTGCGTTACTGCCACCGGCACGACGTCGCGCGGTTCCTGCACGACGACATGGTCGAGGCGGCCGTCGACTTCTACACCCGCAAGCTCCTCGACCTCCCGAGCGCCGACGGCGCGACCGGCGACTCGACCGGACGCAACGGCACCAAGTTCTTCGACCTCGAGGTGTTCGCCGACGGCGCGAGCGCGGCCGGCTCCATCCGCCAGGCGCTCGGCGACTACACGCTCATGCACCGCACGCTCCTGCGCACCGTGCGCAGCGCGCGCCGCGTGGGGCAGATCGTGTCGACCGACCTGCTGGAGGGCACGGTCGACGACGAGGGCCGGCTCGCGGGCCTCCTGCACGAGCTCCCGGTCGTCCCCGACCCCGCGACGGACGTCGTCGACGCGGGGCGCTCCGCGCAGCTCGAGCAGCTCTACGAGACGCACGTGAGCGCGGCCGCACGGCAGCGCGGCGTGCTCCGCACGCAGATCGACGCGGGCGCGATCCGCGAGGCGTTCGACCTGCCCGAGCTCGACCGCCCGCTCGACCCGGACGTGCGCGCCCGGATGCTCGGGTGGGTCGAGGAGGACGAGGGCCTCGCACTGCGCTCCGTCGTCGGGCTCCTCGCCCCGACCGACGAGCGCCGGGCGGTCCTGCTCGGCCGCCTCTGGGCCGCGTTCCACCGCGACCGGCTCTCGACCCTCGCCGACCACGAGTACGGCGCCCGGATCGCGGACCTGCTCGTCCGCGACGCGCTCGCCGACCGCGCGCGCCCCGGCCGGCCCGCCGTCTCCCGCACCCGCGTCGCCGTCAAGCAGGCCGTCGCGGGCTGCGGCGTGGACGCGGCCTGGGTCGCCGAGCTCACCGCCGTCTTCCTCGAGCACGAGCACGAGGCGCGCTCCGCGTGGGACCCCGACCGCGGGACCGGCGAGACGACGCGCGACGCGGCGCGCTACCTCGCCGCCCTGACGACGGCCGCGGCGCTGCCCGGCGCCCCGCTGGGCGCGACGCCGCTCGCCGTGCGCCGCGCGCTGGCGGACCTGGTGGCCGCGGCCCGCACGGGTGGCCAGAAGCGCTCGCTCGTCGCATAGGACCTCACGACCACCGACGCGCCTCGCCCGCGAGGCACCGAGAGGAGACCCCATGGCCGCCGTCCCGGCACGCCCGCGCACGACCATCGCCGAACGCTGCGCCCCGCTGAACAAGGAGCTCGCCCGGCGCCGGTCCGGCTCGCCGCTCAACCCGCGCGACGTCCACGAGCTCATCGCCTCGCTGGTCGAGGAGCTCGTCCTGCAGGGCATGACGCGCCCGGAGGCCGCGGGACTCGTGAACCGTGCCGCGCAGAAGGCCACCGCCTGACACGACCCCGGACGACCCGCACCCCACGAGGCGGCAGCGCGTACCGAGAGTACGCCGTGACCGCCCGTGCGAACGGGTCGGCCACCCGGGCACCCGCGGGGGTACCCGGGCCGCACGCCGGACACCGGCGACGAGACAGACACACGCCAGATGTGGCGGGGAGGTACGGACGTGGACGAGATGGACGAGATCGTCCACGAGTTCCTGGTCGAGTCCTACGAGAACCTCGACCAGCTCGACCAGGACCTCGTGGCGCTCGAGAGCGACCCGTCGTCGCGCGCGCTGCTGAGCAGCATCTTCCGCACCGTGCACACCATCAAGGGCACGAGCGGCTTCCTCGGGTTCGGCAACCTCGAGCGCGTGTCCCACGTGGGCGAGTCGCTCCTGTCGGAGCTGCGCGACGGCGAGCGGGCGATGGACCAGCCGACGGCGGACGTGCTGCTCGCGCTCGTCGACACGCTGCGTGCCATCCTCGCGAAGGTCGAGGCCGGTGCCGGGGACGACCTCGACGTCGACCCGATGGTCGCGCGCATCGTCGCGGTCCAGGACGGCACGGCGGCGCCGGAGCCGGACCTCGCGACCGCCGTCGCGGGCGGTACCTCGCCCGACGCCGCGGCCGGCACCGCGCCCGAGACCGACCCCGAGACCGCTCCCGAGCCGGAGCCGGAGCCGGAGCCCACGCCCGCGGCAGGCCCCGCGCCCGAGCCGGCTCCCGCACCCGAGCCGGCTCCCGCGCCCCGGACCGCCCCGGTGCTCGCCGCCGAGCCGGATCCCGCGCCCGCCGTCGGACCGGCGCCCGCGCCCGAGCCGGCACCCGAGCCCGAGCCGCACACCCGCAACGCCGCGGACGGCTCGATCCGGGTGGACGTCGACCTCCTGGACACGCTCATGCGGCAGGTCGGGGAGCTCGTGCTGGTGCGCAACCAGATCGACCGGATCGCCGGCGCGGGCGAGGACCAGGAGACCAAGCGGTCCGCGCAGCGCCTCAGCCTCATCGCGTCCGAGCTGCAGGAGGGCGTCATGAAGACGCGCATGCAGCCGATCGAGCACGTGTGGTCCAAGATGCCGCGCGTCGTGCGCGACCTCGCGAAGATGCTGGGTCGCGACGTCCGGATCGAGATGACGGGCGGCGACACCGAGCTCGACCGCTCCCTGCTCGAGGCGGTCAAGGACCCGCTGACGCACCTGGTGCGCAACGCCGTCGACCACGGGATCGAGGCGCCCGAGGACCGGCGCCGGGCCGGCAAGCGGCCCCAGGGGCTCGTGACGCTGCGCGCGTACCACTCGAACGGCCAGGTCGTCGTGGAGATCACGGACGACGGCGCGGGCATCGACCCCGAGAAGGTCGGCCGCACCGCCGTGGCCAAGGGGCTGCGGACGGCGGGCGACGTCGCCGCGATGGCCCCGTCCGAGCTGCTCGACCTGCTGTTCCTGCCCGGCTTCTCGACGGCGGCGAAGGTCACGAACGTGTCCGGGCGCGGCGTCGGGATGGACGTCGTCCGCACGAACATCGAGGCGATCGGCGGCTCGGTCGACGTCGAGTCGACGGTCGGGACCGGGACGACGTGGCGCATGCGGATCCCGCTGACGCTCGCGATCATGCCCGCCCTCACGGTGATGTGCTGCGGCGCGGTCTACGCGATCCCGCAGGTCAGCCTCCTGGAGCTCGTCGCCCTCGGCGACCAGCACGGCGAGATCGAGCACGTCGGCACCGCCCCCGTCTTCCGGCTGCGGGGCACGCTGCTCCCGCTGCTGTCGCTCTCCGAGGTGCTCGGGCTCGACCCGGAGTCCGAGGGCCGCGTGATCGCGGTCGTCGAGGCCGACGACCAGCGCTTCGGCGTGATCGTCGACCGCGTCCTCAACATGGAGGAGATCGTCGTCAAGGCGCTCGCGAACCGCCTCAAGCAGATCGGCATGTACTCCGGGGCGACGGTGCTCGGCGACGGCGGGGTGGCGCTCATCCTCGACCTCCAGGCGATCGCCCGCAAGGTGCTCACGTCGGACGCCGCGGACATGGCCCGTGCGTACGCGCAGGACACGACGGAGAGCGCCACGACCGTCGAGCAGATGCTCGTCGTCGGGGCGGGCGACCGCCGCGTGGCGATCCCGCTCTCCGCGGTGACGCGGCTCGAACGGATCCGCGCCGCCACGATCGAGCAGGTCGGCTCGCGCGAGGTGCTCCAGTACCGCGGCGCGCTGCTGCCGCTCGTCCGGCTCGACCAGCTCCTGGGCGCGGCGGGCGGCCCGCCCGCGGACGAGCTCGACATCGTCGTGTACACCCGCGCGGGGCGCAGCATCGCGATGGCGGTCACGGAGATCTTCGACATCGTCGAGGACGACGCGCGCCGGCGCAGCGACATCGACGGCCACGGGCTCACCGGGTCGACCGTCCTCAAGGACCGCGTGACGGAGCTGCTCGACGTCCGCAGCGCCGTCCAGGCGGCGGACCCCGGCTTCTACGACGACCTCGACCCCTTCGACGACGCGACGGCCGAGAACGACCTGTCGCTGGCAGGTGCCCGATGACCACGCAGCAGCTCGTGACGTTCACGCTGGCCGACCGGCTCTGCGGGATCCCAGTCGACCGCGTCCAGGAGGTGCTGCCGGGCCGCGCCCGGACGCGCGTTCCGCTCGCGCCCGACGACGTCGGGGGCCTCGTCAACCTCCGTGGCCAGGTCGTGCTGTCGGTCGACCTGCGGCGACGCCTCGGCATGGTGGCCCACGAGGGCGACCAGATGATGGTCGTCGTCTTCGTCGGCGACGAGACAGTGAGCCTGCTCGTCGACACGATCGGCGACGTGCTCGAGGTCGACGCCGACCAGTTCGAGACGCCGCCCCAGACGCTCCCCGAGGAGCTGCGCGCCGTGATCCGCGGCGCGTACAAGCTCTCCGACCGGCTGCTGCTCGCGCTCGACGTCGACGCCGCGGCGTCCTGAGCCCGACCGGCTCGCCCCCTTCCTCTTCTCGTCCCCACGTCCCCAGGAGCTCCTCATGTCCACGCTCGAGACCCCGCGGCCCGCCGCGCGCCGGCGTCGCTTCGCCGACTTCTCCGTCCGCACGAAGATCCTCACCGCGCTCGGCGTGCTCGCCGTCGTGCTCGTCCTCGTCGTGGGGTTCGCCCTGCAGAGCCTGCGGTCGACGTCCGACGACACGGCGTCGGTCGCGAGCGTCGCGAGCTCGCTCCTGCGCAGCAACGCGGAGGTGGACCACGGTGCCCAGGAGGCGTGGCGGCTCACCTACCAGTACGACATCGTCCAGGGCGAGGCCCGCGAGCAGACCGTGGAGCAGATGGCCGCGACGGACGCCCTCGTCGAGGAGCAGATCGGCGTGATCGACGCGGTGCTGGCCGCCGACGGGGTGGACGAGCCGAACTGGAACGCGTTCAAGGCGAGCTGGGCCGAGTGGCTCGCCTTCCGCGACGCGACGCTCATGCCGGCCGTGGAGGCCAAGGCGGTGACGCCCGAGATCCAGGCGGCCAACGACGAGATCATCGAGTCCTACCGGACCTCGCTGGCGGCGTCCGGCGACGCGGTGTACGCCTACCTCGACACCGTCGCGGACGACGCCGCGGCGAAGGCCACGCGGGCCTTCCTCCTCATGATCGTCGTCGCCGCCGTCGGGCTCCTGCTCGCGGTCGTCGTGGGCGTGCGTGTCGCGAACGGCATCCGGCGCTCCGCCGGCACGGTCCAGCACGCCCTCGGCGCGCTCGCCTCGGGCGACCTCACCGTGCGCGCGCAGGTGGAGGCCCGTGACGAGCTGGGGCAGATGGCTGCGGCGTTGACGAGTGCGCAGGAGAACTTGCGGGGGATCATCGCGGAGGTGGCGGGGACGTCGGAGGCGGTGGCTGCGGCGACGGAGCAGCTGTCTGCGGCGGGTGCGCAGTTCTCGGCGTCGTCGGACGAGACGGCGGCGCAGTCGGGTGTGGTGGCGTCGGCGGCGGAGCAGGTGTCGCAGAACGTGCAGACGGTGGCTGCGGGTGCGGAGGAGATGGGGGCTTCGATCCGGGAGATCGCGCAGAACTCGAACGAGGCGGCGAAGGTGGCGAACAAGGCCACGGAGCGTGCTGCGGCGACGAACGAGACGGTGCAGAAGCTGGGGACGTCGTCGCAGGAGATCGGTGACGTGATCAAGGTGATCACGTCGATCGCGGAGCAGACGAACTTGTTGGCGTTGAACGCGACGATCGAGGCGGCTCGTGCGGGTGAGGCGGGCAAGGGGTTCGCGGTGGTGGCCAGCGAGGTGAAGGAGCTGGCGCAGGAGACGGCGAAGGCGACGGAGGACATCGCGCGTCGGGTGGAGGCGATCCAGGGGGACACGGTGGGTGCGGTGGAGGCGATCGGGGAGATCGCGGACATCATCGGGCGGATCAACGACTACCAGCTGACGATCGCGTCGGCGGTGGAGGAGCAGACGGCGACGACGAACGAGATGTCGCGGGGGGTGCAGGAGGCGGCGACGGGGTCGAGCGAGATCGCGGGCAACATCACCGGCATCGCCGCCGGCGCCTCGTCGACGGCTCAGGCCGTCGAGCAGATGAACGGATCGATCGCCGAGCTCGCGCGCATGGCCGCCGAGCTGCGCGGACGCGCCTCCCGGTTCACCTACTGACCTGCTGACCCCCCGACACCCACGCACCCACGCGGAGAGACGACCACGATGACCACGAACCAGCAGCAGGACGCGCCCCGACGCCTTTGGGGGGACCGCCCCGTCCTCGTCAAGATCCTCACGTCGGTCCTCGTGATGGTGGTGGTGACCGCCGTCATCACGGCCGTCGCGCTCGTCTCGATGCGCCAGCTGCGCTCGGACGCCGACGAGATGTACCGCGGCAACGTCACGCCGCTGCAGCAGCTCACGGAGATCCAGCGCGCCTTCCAGGGTGACCGCGCCCGCGTGGTCCAGTACGGGATCGCGGACGCGGAGACCCGGGCGAGCCTTCTCGACGAGCTGGTGGAGCGCAAGGTCGACCTGGAGGCCCAGATCGAGGCGTACCGTCCGAACGCGGTGAGCCAGACCGACGTCGACGCGCTCGTCGCCGCTTTGGGCGCGTACTACGCGGCGGCCGAGGGCGAGCTGTTCCCGCTCGCGGACGCGGGGGACACCGCGGGCTTCGCCGCGTACTTCGACGACACCGTCCGCCCCCTGACGACGGGGGTCCTGGACGCGATGCAGGTCGAGACGGTGTCCCAGGGCGAGCAGGCGGCGGAGCTCGCCGAGGAGACGGACACGCTCGCGGCACGGGCGCTGCTCGCCACGATCCTCGTCGCGGTGCTCGGCGCCCTCGCGGCGACCGCGCTGTCCTACGTCGTGGCGCGCGGCATCGCCGTCCGGATCGGTGCGGTGTCGAGGAGCCTGACCGCGCTGGGCGACGGCGACCTCACGGTGCGTGCGGAGGTGGTGGGTCGTGACGAGCTGGGGCAGATGGCTGCGGCGTTGACGAGTGCGCAGGAGAACTTGCGGGGGATCATCGCGGAGGTGGCGGGGACGTCGGAGGCGGTGGCTGCGGCGACGGAGCAGCTGTCTGCGGCGGGTGCGCAGTTCTCGGCGTCGTCGGACGAGACGGCGGCGCAGTCGGGTGTGGTGGCGTCGGCGGCGGAGCAGGTGTCGCAGAACGTGCAGACGGTGGCTGCGGGTGCGGAGGAGATGGGGGCTTCGATCCGGGAGATCGCGCAGAACTCGAACGAGGCGGCGAAGGTGGCGAACAAGGCCACGGAGCGTGCTGCGGCGACGAACGAGACGGTGCAGAAGCTGGGGACGTCGTCGCAGGAGATCGGTGACGTGATCAAGGTGATCACGTCGATCGCGGAGCAGACGAACTTGTTGGCGTTGAACGCGACGATCGAGGCGGCTCGTGCGGGTGAGGCGGGCAAGGGGTTCGCGGTGGTGGCCAGCGAGGTGAAGGAGCTGGCGCAGGAGACGGCGAAGGCGACGGAGGACATCGCGCGTCGGGTGGAGGCGATCCAGGGGGACACGGTGGGTGCGGTGGAGGCGATCGGGGAGATCGCGGACATCATCGGGCGGATCAACGACTACCAGCTGACGATCGCGTCGGCGGTGGAGGAGCAGACGGCGACGACGAACGAGATGTCGCGGGGGGTGCAGGAGGCGGCGACGGGGTCGAGCGAGATCGCGGGCAACATCACCGGCATCGCCGCCGGCGCGCAGGAGAGCGCCCGGTCGATGGAGCAGCTCAACGTCGCCGTCGGCGAGCTCGCCCACGTCTCCGAGCTGCTCGACGCCCAGGTCTCCCGGTTCCGGCTCTGAGACCGCCGGCCATGACGCCCACACCCCGCGCGGCCGGCGCGCGCCGCGCCCGAGGAGGTCGGCGATGATCCGCGTGCTCGTCGTCGACGACTCCGTCGTGATCCGTCGCCTCGTCGCGCAGACGCTCGACCGGGACCCCGAGATCACCGTCGTCGGCACGGCGGCCGACGGTCGCCTCGCCCTCGCGAAGGTCGAGCAGCTCGATCCCGACGTCGTCACGCTCGACATCGAGATGCCCGTCATGGACGGCATCGAGACGGTCCGGGCGCTCCGCGCGGCCGGCCGGCGCATGCCCGTCGTGATGTTCTCGACGCTCACCGAGCGCGGGGCGGCCGCGACGCTCGACGCCCTCACGGCCGGAGCCACGGACTACGTCACCAAGCCGAGCGGGAGCGGGTCGGTCCAGACCGCGCTCGAGCGCGTCGGCCTGGAGCTCACGCCGAAGATCAAGGCGCTCGTCCCGCGCGCGCCCGCCGCCCCGACGGCGCGGTCCGGTGGGACGACGACCGCGGTCCGGCGTCCCGCCCCGGCCCGACCGGTGCGCGCGGTCGTCGTCGGCTCCTCCACAGGCGGGCCGGAGGCGCTGCGGACCGTGCTGTCGTCCCTGACCACGCCGCTGCCCGTCCCGATGCTCGTGGTCCAGCACATGCCGCCGGTGTTCACGCGGCAGCTGGCCGAGCGCCTGGACCGCGCGGGGCCCACGACCGTGGTCGAGGCCGCCGGCGGCGAGGTGCTCCGTCCCGGTCACGCCTACCTGGCGCCCGGCGGCCGGCACCTCGAGCTCGGCCGCCAGGGCACGGGCCTGACGACCCTCGTCACGGACGGGCCGCCCGTCAACTTCACGCGCCCCGCCGTCGACGTCCTGTTCCGCTCCGCGGTCCGCACGCTCGGCGGCGACCTGCTCGCCGTCGTCCTCACGGGGATGGGCTCCGACGGCCGCGACGGTACGGGCGAGATCGCCCGCGCCGGCGGCCACGTGCTCGCCCAGGACGAGCAGAGCTCGGTCGTCTGGGGCATGCCGGGTGCCGTCACGACCGCGGGGCACGCCCACGCGGTCCTTCCCCTCGACCAGGTCGCCCGCGCCATCGTCGGTGCGGCCGAAGGAGCGCACGCATGACCGTCTCGACCCAGTCGTTCGCCTACGTGAGCGACCTGGTCCGCAAGCACAGCGCGATCCAGCTCGCGCCGGGCAAGGAGTACCTCGTCGAGGCCCGGCTCGGGCCGCTCGCGCGCGAGAAGGGCCTGCAGGGCCCCGACGCCGTCGACAGCTACGTCCGCCGCTACCTGCGGGGCGGCTCCCCGACGGAGACCGTGCGCGTCGTCGAGGCCATGACGACCAACGAGACGTCCTGGTTCCGCGACACCTCGCCGTTCACCGCCCTGCGCCGGGCGATCCTGCCGGAGCTCGCGGGCGCGGACCTCAGCATCTGGTCCGCGGCGTGCTCGACCGGCCAGGAGCCGTACAGCATCGCGATGGTCCTGCGCGAGGAGCGGGTGCGGAGCTACCGGATCCTCGCGACGGACATCAACGCGCAGGTCGTCGAGCGGGCCCGGACGGGCCGCTACAGCCAGCTCGAGATCAACCGGGGCCTGCCCGCGCCCATGCTCGTGCGCAACTTCCGGCGCGTGGGCGCCGAGTGGGAGGTCGACCCGGCGCTGCGGGAGAACCTCACGTTCCAGCAGCACAACCTGCTCACGGCACCGCCCGGGCCGCGGATGTTCGACATCGTCTTCCTGCGCAACGTGCTCATCTACTTCGACATGCCGACCAAGCAGTCGATCCTCGCCCGGCTCCGCAGCCGGGTGCGGCCGGGCGGCTTCCTCCTGCTGGGGGCCGCCGAGACCACCGTCGGCGTCGATCCCGCGTGGGAACGGGTCGACGTCACGCAGGGCTCCATCTACCGACTCCGAGGAGGCAGCGCATGAGAGCGCTGATCATCGACGACGCCCGCGTGATGCGCCGCATCGTCGCCACGACGCTGAGGGATCTCGGCTTCGAGACCGCCGAGGCGGGTGACGGACGCCAGGCGCTCGACCTGCTCGAGGCGGGCGAGCGCTTCGACCTCGCGTGCGTCGACTGGAACATGCCGGTGATGGACGGGCTGCAGTTCGTGCAGGCCGTCCGCGCGCGCCGCGAGTGGCGCGACCTCACGCTCATGATGATCACCACGGAGTCCGAGCAGTCGCGCATCGTGCGCGCGCTCGCCGCCGGTGCCCACGAGTACCTCATCAAGCCGTTCACGCCGGACGCACTCATGGGCAAGCTCGACATGCTCGGGCTCCTGCCGACCAAGGAGCTCGCATGATCGACACCCGGGACACGCTCACCCAGAGCGTCCTGCCCATCGCCCAGGACCTCTTCGCCGCCATGGTCGACGGCGAGCCGGGCCTGCTCGAGCCCGTCGACGCCCTCGGGGCGCCGATCCCCGACCCCGTGCACGCGTGGGTCGACATCGTCGGCCCGACCTCGTGGCGCACGCTCGTCGTGACCGCCCGCCCGACAGCGGACCGCATCGCGCGCGCGCTCCTCCAGCTGGGCGACGACGAGACCGTGGGCCTCGACGACGTGCGCGACGCGCTCGGCGAGGTCGCCAACGTCGTCGGCGGGAACCTCAAGGGCATGCTCGACGGCGGCTCCTCGCTCACCCTGCCCGTGGTCGACACCACGGGCCCGGCGGTCGCGCGGGCGGCCGACCACGCGCAGGCGCTGCTGTGGCGCGGCGAACCCCTCGTCATCTCGTTGTGGACCTCGAAGGACGGAGAACAGCTGTGAGAGTCGTCGTCGCGGACGACAGCCGCGTGATGCGGCAGATCGTCGTCCGGACCCTGCGCCAGGCCGGGTTCAAGGACTGGGAGATCCTGCAGGCCGGGGACGGCGCCGAGGCGCTCGCCCTCACCCAGGCGGAGCAGCCGGACCTCGTGCTGTCCGACTGGAACATGCCGGAGATGAACGGCATCGACGTCCTGCGCGCGCTGCGCGCCGCGGGGTCGACCGTGCCGTTCGGTTTCGTCACGTCGGAGGGCTCGCCGCAGATGCGCGAGCTCGCGGACGCCGAGGGCGCCCTGTTCCTCATCGCCAAGCCGTTCGACGCGGACACGTTCGAGGACGTCCTGCGTCCCCACGTCCGTTGACCCGACGCACGTCCCCCCGGAGGAGCCCCCTGTGACCACGACCCCCCTGCCCGAGCTCAAGGAGATCCGCGACCTGTACGCAGGACTGGTCGGCCGCGGGTGCACGGCCGTGCGCGCGAGCGCGCTCCTGACGCCCGAGACGCGGCCGGGCGTCATCGCCGCGACCTACGTCAGCCACCGGGCGCAGGTCGAGGCGGTCGTCGCCGTCGACGTCCCGCTCGGTGCCCACCTCGGCGCCTCGATCGGCCTCGTGCCGCCCGGCCCCGCCCAGGACGCGGCGGCCGAGGGCACGCTGAGCGACGTCCTGCTCGAGAACCTGTCCGAGGTCCTCAACGTCACCGCCGCGCTCTTCAACGCGGAGGACGCGCCGCACCTCAAGCTCGCGGAGGTGTTCGACTCGACGCGGGGGCCGCTGCCCGGCGCGCCCGTGTCGTTCCTGCGCAGCACCGGTCGCCGGCTGGACGCGGAGATCGAGATCGCCGGCTACGGCGGCGGGGCGCTGACGGTGGTCCTCGCCTGACGGCGACGGGACCGACCCGTGCGGAGGCCGGGCCGGGGGCGCACGCCCCCGGGCCCGGCCTCTCGTCGTCCCCGGCCCGGTGCTCGTCCCCGGTGCCCGTCCCGGTGCGCGTCCCGGCACCGCACCGCACGGCACGACGACGGACAGCCACCCCGGTGCCGTGAGCGGCGCCGGGGTGGCTGTGGTGGGGGTGGGGACGCGGTCGTCCGCGACGTCAGGCGGTGACGAGGGTCCGTCGCAGGTCGAGCCCCTGGCCGTCGAGGACGGACTGGACCGCGGCGCCCGTGTCGGGGTGCACGAGCACCGGCGCCATGAGGTTCGCGTGCACGCCGCCGGCGCGCACGCTCGCGACGACGAGCACGAGCGGGTCGGTGTCCTCGGCCCCGATGCGCGCGAGGTCGGACGACGGGATGGCGGGGGAGTAGCCGGGCACCCAGCGGCCGGGGTCGAGGACGAGCATCTCGACGCCCGGGGTGTCGAGCGCGGACAGCGTGTAGACGCCGTCGCCCTGCTCGGTGAGCAGCTCGAACCGGCGGGCCGCGAGGCCGGGAGGCGGGGTGACGAAGGTGAGCGTGGTCATCAGCGGAGGTAGTCCAGGAGGGAGGGCTGCAGGAGGGTGGCGCCGATGCTCAGGGTCGCCTGGTAGGCGACCTGCTTGAGCTGGAGGTCGATCGCGAGCTCGGCGAGGTCGACGTCCTCGATGGCGCCGCGGCGCGTCTCGAGCGAGGTGCGGTTGCCGAGGTTGGTGTCGGCGGCGCGCTCGAGCTGGTTCTGGCGCGCGCCGACGGTCGTGTGCTGGGTGAGGACCGCGTCGAGCCGCGCGTCGACGGCGGCGAGATGGCTGCCGCTCCCGTTGCCGGCCCGCAGGTCGGCCGCCACGGTGTCCAGCAGCGCGAACACCGAGCCGGACCCGGTGCCGAAGACGGCGGCGCCGTCGATGTCGACGCGCACCGTCGAGTCGACGCCGATGCGGCGCTCGACGGACGCCCCGCCGCCCGTGAACGAGTAGTCGTCGCGGAACGCGACCCCCTCGTCCGAGGTCCCGGCGAAGACGGTGCGCCCGAGGTACGTCGAGTTCGACTGGCGCAGCAGCTCGTCGCGCAGCTCCACGAGCTCTGCGGCGACGGCCTCCCGGCCCTCCGTCGACGTCGTGTCCGACGCGCCCTGGAGGACGAGGTCGCGCACCCGCTGGACGATGTCGGTCACGGTGCCGAGCGTCGAGTCGAGCGTCGCGAGCCAGCCCTCGCCGTTCGCAATGTTGCGGTCGTACTGCTGCTCGGCCGCGAGGCGGCCGCGGATCGCGAGGGCGTCCGCCGCGGACGACGGGTCGCTCGAGGCGCGCGTGAGCTTGCGCCCCGAGGTGCCCTGCTCCTGGAGCTCGGCGATCCTCGCGAGGTTGGACTGCAGGCTCCTCGTGACGTACGAGGCCTGCATCTGGTTGGTGATGCGCACGGTTCTCCCCTTGCGGACCTGGTCGTGGGCTACAGCCCGACGCGGCCGGTGCGGTTGATGAGGTGGTCGAGCATCTCGTCGACGGCGGTGAGCACGCGGGCCGCGCCCTGGTAGGCGTGCTGGTACTGCATGAGGTTCACGGTCTCCTCGTCGAGCGAGACGGCGGAGTGCGAGAGCAGGTCGCTGAAGGCCGCCGTCGACGCCGTGGTCGCGAGCTTCGCGTCGTAGCCGGCGGAGCTCGACCTCACGGCGAGCTGCGTGACGTGCGTCGACCACACCGCGTCGGGACCGCCGCCGGCGCTCCCGAGCGCGGCGATGCGGTCGGCCACGGACCCGTCGAGGGATCCCGCCCCGACGGCGGCGGTCGCGACCTGGCCGGGCGCGGTCACCGCGACCCGCAGGCCGGCGCCCGCGGACCTGCCGGGCTCGATCGCGAAGAACGCGCCGCCCGGCGTGCCCGACGGCGTCAGGCCCGTCGTGTGCAGCGCGTTGACCTGCGTGACGAGCGCCGACGCGAGCGCGTCGTAGCCCGCCGCGGCCTGGGCGTAGATCCCGCCGGACGACACCGGCGCGAGTGCCGACAGGTGCCCGGCGAGCTCGCCGCCCTCGAGCCCGACGGCCGCGCCCGGGCGGTGCGACCACTCGAGCCGCACCGCGTCGTCGGCCGCGCCGTCGAGCGTCGAGGACCCGACGAGCCGGACCTCGTTCACGTGGTGGCCGTCGACGAGGAGGTTCCCGCCGAGGAGCACGTTGACGGTGCCGTCGGGGTTCGTGCTCGTCTGGGCGCCCGCGAGGCGCGCCAGGTCGGCTGCGAGCTGGTTGCGCTGGTCGACGAGCTCGTTGGCGGAGCCGTTCTGGCCGGAGGCGTCGAGGATGCGCGTGTTGAGGGCGGCGATCTTGTCGGCGACCGTGTTGATCTCGGCCACGAGCGAGCCCGCGCTCGTGCGCGCCTGGCCCCACGCGGCCTCCACGCGGGCGCGGCCGTCGACGATCCGGTCGACGACGGCGCCGGCCTCCTCGACCACGACCCAGGCCTGGGCGTCCTTGCCCGGGGAGTTCGCGGCGTCCTGCCACGCGCCCCAGAACGACTGCAGCGCGGCGGACAGCCCGGTGTCGGAGGGCTCGCCGTGGATGTCCTCGACGGCCGTGAACGCCGCGGCGCGCACGCTCGCGTACCCGTCGGCGGACGCCGTCTGGCGCACGCGCGACTCGAGGAAGAGGTTCCCGAGCCGGGCGACGCCGTCGATCGACACGCCTTGGCCGGACCGCGCGGACTGCGAGAGCCGCCCCAGGCCCATCTCGGTGAGCGGGGCCGTGGCCGACTGCTGCACGCGCTGGCGCGTGTAGCCCGGCGTGTTGACGTTGGCCACGTTCTGACCGGTGACGTCGATGCCCGCCTGGGCGGCGCTCATGCCCCGGAAGGCGGTGTTGAGGATGGAGAACGAGCTCATGGGCGGGACTCCTTACAGCACCGTGTCGAAGAGGCGGGCGACGTCGGACCGGTCCGTGGTGGCGCCGGTCGCGTCGTAGGTGCGGGGCTCGCCGCCGAGCGTCGCGAGCGTCTCCTGCGTCGAGCGCGACGCGTGGTTGACGAACTGCGTGTTCGTGTCGCGGACGGTCTTGATCCGCACCGTCAGCTCCGTGAGGCCCGTGAGGTGGCCCTCGAAGATCTCGCGCCAGGGCCCCGCGGCCGGGGCGGCCGCGGCGATCTCCCGCAGCGTGGCGTCGGGCGCCAGGCCCCACTCGGCCGCGACGGTCTCGGACGCGACGGTGCGCACGAGGGTCGCCTCGCGCACCTTCTCCATCACGGTCTCGACCTCGCGGTTCGCGTGGGCGAGCCAGCGGGTGCGGCCGGCGGTGAGGAGCAGCTGCTCCTCCTCGAGCTTGAACAGCAGCATCTCGAGCAGCTCGCGCTCTCGCCACAGCAGGGTCGACAGCTCCTGAGGGCCCAACGTGGCTCTCCCTTGTGTGCGCGGTGGTCGGTCGGGACGGCGGGCAGCGCCCGCTCGAGACCCACTGTCGGCACGCGCGGCGCGCATGTGGCGGCTGATCCCCGCGCCCGCTGCATGGGAGAGGTCAGGACGCGGTGCCACCGCGTGCCTCACCCGCGTCTCCCGGTGCCGTACCGGGCCCGCCCCAGCAGAAAGGTGCTTCGGCGTGAACCTCTCCGAGCGCAACGCTCTCGTCGTCGACAACCTTGCCCTCGTCGGCTTCCTCGTCTCCGACCTGTGCGCGCGGGCCGACCACCTCTCGCGCGAGGACCTCGCGTCGGTCGGCGCGGTCGCCCTCACCACGGCGGCCACGAGCTTCGACCCGACGCGCGGCGTGCCGTTCGGCGCGTACGCGCGGCGCCGCATCGTGGGGGCGCTCGCCGACGAGCTGCGCTCGCAGGACTGGGCCCCGCGCTCGGCGCGCCGCCGCATCAAGGCGCTGACGGCCGTGACGGCGTCGCTCACCGCGTCCCTCGGCCGCGAGCCGACCGACGCGCAGGTTGCCGAGGCGATGGGCGTCGCGGTCGCGGACGTGCGCGCGGCGCGGGACGACGCCGGGCGCTCGATCGTGGCGATGGAGGACACCACCTACGACCACGTCGCGCTCGAGGCGCCGACCCCGGAGGAGCAGGTCCTGTCCGTCGAGGAACGGCACGTGGTGCGCGAGGCGGTGGCCGCGCTGCCGGACCAGCTGCGGCACGTCGTCGAGCAGGTGTACTTCGCGGGGCGCAGCGTCGGCGAGCTCGCCGCCGAGCTGGGGATCAGCCACTCGACCGTCTCGCACGCGCGCATCGAGGCGGTCCGCCTGCTCCGCGAGGGGCTCGAGGCCCACTACTCGGGCCGCGAGGCGAAGGGCCCGGCCGCGCCGCTCACGGCCCGCCGGCGGGAGTACCTCGCCGCGATGGGCGAGCGCGTCGCGGGCGGTGCCACGCAGCGCTCCGCCTGGGCGGTGCCCGCGGCGTCGTGACCCGGGCCGCGACGGCGTCGACCGGCGTCGGTCGACGTCGGCCACCGTCGGGCCGCGGCGTCCGACAGTCCCCAGGAGCAGGCCGGTCGAGGTGACGGGCCGGTACCGGACGAGCCGGCCCGCCCGGGCCGCGCGGGACAGGAGCGCACGCATGGGTCTCTCGATCGTGACGAACGTGGCGGCGGCGACGACGTACCGCCGCCTCGCGACGACGCAGCGCGAGCAGGGCGCGTCGGCGGAGCGGCTCGCGTCCGGCCTGCGGATCACCACCGCCGCGGACGACTCCGCGGGCCTGACGACGGCCGAGGGCCTGCGGGCCCAGGCGAACGGGAGCGCCGTCGCGCAGCGCAACGCGGCGGACGCGGTCGCCATGCTCGAGACGGCGGACGGCGCGCTCGGCGGCATCCAGAGCATGCTCCAGCGCATGCGCGAGCTCGCGCTCCAGGCCGCGAACGACACGAACGGGCCGGACGCGCGCGCCGCGATGGAGGACGAGCTGTCGGCGCTCGCGCGCGAGGTGAGCCGGACCCACAACGAGTCGGCCTTCGCCGACCAGCTCCTCCTCGCGAGCGAGCCGACCGTGACCTTCCAGGTCGGTGCCGAGGGGGACGCCGCCTCGACGATCGCCGTCCAGCTCCCGCGCGTGACGTGGGCGGTGTCGTCGGTGCTCGTCGCGGGCGACGGCGACCTGCGCGTGAGCCTGACCGGCGCGGGGTACCCCGAGCTCGCGCACATGACCTCGCGTGCGGCGGTCGAGGCGATCGACCGCGCGATCTCGCGCGTCTCGGAGGAGCGCTCGCGCATGGGCGCGACGATCAACCGGCTCGACCACGCGGCGCGCGTCGCGGGCAGCACGGGGGAGAACCTGCGCGCGGCGGAGTCGCGGATCCGGGACGCCGACCTCGCCCAGGAGCTGCGCGACGGCGCCCGCCTGAACGTGCTGGCGCAGGCGGGGACGGCGATGCTCGCGCAGGCCAACCAGGCGCCGTCGTCGGTGCTGCAGCTCCTGGGCTGAGCCCCCGAGGCTCCCGAAAAGTGATGCAGGTCACTGACCACGAGGGGGTGGTGGCTGCCGAGAGTGCTCGGTGACCGGCCCATGGATGGGCTGGGGGATCATCCACTCGCCCGTCTCACGGAGGACTCATCATGGGCTTCAGCGTCAACACGAACGTCTCGGCACTCAACACGTACCGGAACCTCACGAGCACCCAGAACAGCCAGAGCAAGTCGCTGGAGAAGCTGTCCTCGGGTCTGCGGATCAACCGTGCGGCGGACGACGCCGCGGGTCTGTCGATCGCCGAGGGTCTCAAGGCCCAGGTGAACGGTTACAGCGTCGCGGCGCGCAACGCGCAGGACGGCATCAGCGTCGTGCAGACGGCGGAAGGTGCGCTGGGTGAGGCGCAGTCGATCCTGCAGCGCATGCGCGACCTGTCGGTGCAGGCGGCGAACGACACGAACAACGCCGACGCGCGCACCGCCATCAAGTCGGAGCTCGACGAGCTCGCGGACGAGCTCGACCGGATCGTCGACTCGACGAACTTCAACGGCATCGACCTGCTCAAGGCCAGCGCGACCGACCTCACGGTCCAGGTGGGCGCCGAGGGCACCGGTGACGGCAACACCATCACCATCGACCTCACCACCAACGACCTCCAGACGGTCCTCGAGGCGGGCGTGTACAACACCGCGGGCGGCAGCTCCCTCACGGTGAACACGGCGGCGAACGCGCAGGCGGCGATCGAGACGATCGACACGGCGCTCAAGGCTGTGTCGACGGCTCGCTCGGGCCTGGGTGCGACGCAGAACCGCCTGGAGTACGCGATCTCCAACATCAACGTCGCGACGGAGAACCTGACCTCCGCCGAGTCGCGCATCCGCGACGTCGACATGGCCAAGGAGATGATGAACTACTCGCGCACCAACATCCTGTCCCAGGCCGGCACCGCGATGCTGGCCCAGGCGAACCAGGCCAGCTCGGGAGTCCTCCAGCTCCTCGGCTGACCCTGACGGCCACCCGGCGGGCGGCACGGACCGCCCTCCGCGCCGTCCGCCGGGTCTTCTCCGCACCACGTCCCCAGCACGTCCCCCGTCCCACACCTGGAGGTGATCCGCGTGGGCATCTCCTTCACCGGGCTGTCGAGCGGTCTCAACACGGCAGACCTCGTCAAGCAGCTCATCGCCGTCGAGTCGATCCCGCAGCAGCAGCTCCAGGCCAAGGTCAAGGCCGAGCGCTCCGAGATCTCCGCGCTCCAGGACCTCAACACGCGCGTGGCCGCGCTCGCGAAGCTCGCCAAGGAGCTCACCGCCGGCGACGCGCTCGCGCTCTTCACCGCGAAGGGCTCGTCCGACGCGGTCTCGGTCACCGCCCGCGCCGGCGCCTCCCCGGGGAGCATCGACGTCGTCGTCGACGCCGTCGCCACCGCGCAGAAGTCGGTCACCGCGACCCTCACGACGGCTCCCACGACGCGCTTCACCCTCACGGACGCCGCGGGCGAGCACACCGAGCTGACCGCGGCCTCCACGTCGCTCGACGACGTCGTCGCGGCGATCAACCGCGCCGACGCGGGCGTCACCGCGGTCAAGGTCGGTGCGGGTACCGACGCCGCGACGGGGGAGAAGCTCTACCGCCTCCAGCTCACGGGCGCCGCGACGGGCGCCGCGGGCGCGTTCTCGTTCCACGCCGGGACCGCCGCCGAGGTGGACGCCGGCACCGCGACGAACCTGCTCGCCGCTCCCGGCGCGGCCACCGTCACGGCGGCCGCCGACTCCGTGGTGCGCCTGTGGGCCGGCACCGCCGCCGAGCAGACCGTCACCTCGGCGTCGAGCACGTTCACCGACCTCCTTCCCGGCATCGACGTCACCGTCTCGAAGGCGTCCGCCGACCCCGTCACCGTCACCGTCGCCGAGGACCCCGAGGCGCGCGCGAACAAGGTCCGCAGCCTCGTCGACGCCGTGAGCGCGATCCTCGCGCGCATCGGGACGCAGACCAAGGTGACCATCGGGTCCGACGGCTCGACCTCCGGCGCGACGCTCGCCGGCGAGTCCATCGTGCGCAACGCGCGCCAGTCGCTGCTCGGCGCCGTCACGGACCCGGTGGACGGGGCGTCGCTGTCGTCGATCGGCATCGAGATCACGCGCTACGGCGAGGTCACGTTCGACGCCGAGAAGCTCTCGGCGGCCCTCGCCGCCGACCCCGACACGACGATGAGCACGTTCACGCAGGTCGCGACGCGCGTCCAGAAGGCCTCCGAGATGCTCTCCGACAAGTACGACGGCCTCCTCACGACGTCCGTCAAGAACCGCGAGACCCAGGCCACCCGCCTGGACGACCAGATCGCCCGGTGGGACCAGCGGCTCGAGCAGCGCTTCAAGCGCCTCACCGCGCAGTACACCGTCATGGAGGTCCAGCTCGCCAAGCTCGACTCGCAGCAGCAGTGGCTGACGGGCCAGCTCGCGACCCTCATGCCCTCCTCGTCCTCGAAGCGCTGAGCCGCACCTCCCGCGAAGGAACCGCCGTGACCCACCTCGCCCGGAGCGCCTACGGGCGCGACGCCATCCTCACCGCGTCCCCCGCGCGCCTGCTGACGCTGCTCTACGACCGTCTCGTGCTCGACCTGCGCCGGGCCGAGGCCGCGCAGGGCGAGGAGCGGTGGGCCGCCGCGTCCGAGCAGCTCCTGCACGCCCAGGCGATCGTGGCCGAGCTCATGGGCTCGCTCGACACCACGGTCTGGGACGGTGCCGAGGACCTCATGGCCCTCTACGTCTACGTCCACGAAGCCTTGGTCGCCGCGAACGTCCACCGCGACATCGGGCGCACGCACGAGGTCCTCGAGATCGTCGTGCCGCTCCAGGAGACGTGGCGCCAGGCCGCCGAGGTGCTGCCCGCCGGGCACGGGAGCGCCGCGGCGCACGGCGGCGGAGCGACCGGTGTCGCCTGACCGCGCGGGCACGGTCACGGCCTGGACCCGTGCCCTCGACGAGCTCGACGCGATGGCGTCGGTCGCGGGCGAGCACGCCGGCGAGACGGCCGTCGCCCACCTCGCCGCGTGGACCCCTCCGACCGGGCTGGGGCGGCTCCCGGCCGAGCTCGTGGACCGCGCGCTCGAGGTCCTGGTCCGCCAGGCCGACGTGGTGGACCGCCTGCACGCCGCCATCGTGGAGAACCGGCGGCACTCCCGTGCCCTGACGTGCGTGCCCCGCGCGCACGACTCGACCGCGGCGGCGTACCTCGACGTGAGCGCCTGACCCTCGCGACACCTCCGGCCCGGCGGCGCTCCCGGGCGAGCACGGCTCACGCGTCGCGACCCTGCATAGGGGTCGGGTGAGCACACGACCGACCGCGCAGCACGCGTCCCCGCTGCGCGCGCACGACGCACGACGGCGGCCCCTCGGCCGTCGTCGGCTCAGGGTGAGCACGGACCGCTCCCCCCGCAGGCCATCGGACGGCCGACACCGACGACGTGGGGAATCCGCGACCGTGTTCGACTCCGTCACCTCCGTAGCGATCCAGAGCGCGCTGGACGGGCTGTCCGCCCGGCAGAGCGCCATCGCCGAGAACGTCGCCAACATCAACACCCCGGGCTACACCGCGAAGCGCGTGCAGTTCGAGGAGGCGCTGGCGGCCTCCGTCGCCGACGGCGACGCCCGGCGCACCGCCTTCACCGTCGACCGCTCGCTCGAGCCGACCCGGCTCGACGGCTCGAACGTCAACCTCGACACCGAGACCGTCTCGAACGTCGACACCGTCCTGCGCTACCAGTTCGCGACCCAGGCCGTCGGCGGCGAGGCCGCCGCCCTGCGCGCGGCGATGCGGACGGCCTGACATGACCTACGACGCTCTCGGCATCGCCGGCACCGGCCTCACCCTGCACCGCAAGTGGCTCGACGCCGTCGCGGACAACCTCGCGAACGTCAACACCGTCACGTCGACCGACGACGCCGCGTTCCGCGCCCGCTACGTCCTCGCCACCGAGGGCGGCGAGAAGAACCCGGGCGCGTACGTCGCCGGGGCGGCGTGGGGGAGCGCGGAGGGCCGGCTCACGTACGAGCCGGACCACCCGCTCGCGGACGAGGACGGCTACGTGCGCTACCCGGACATCGACATGTCCGAGCAGATGGGCAGCCTCATCCTCGCCCAGCGCGGCTACCAGGCGAACGCCGCCGTGATCGACCGCGCGAAGACGGCCTACGAAGCAGCACTCCAGATCGGGAAGTGATCCTCATGTCCATCCCCTCCGTCGAGGCCACGACCGGCACCGGGTACCTCACCGGCGTCGAGAGCCTCTCCGCGACCGCTGCCGCCGCGACCGGGTCGACCGGTGCCGCGGGCGCGAGCGCCTTCGCCGACGTGCTGGGCGGCGCGGTCGACAGCACGCAGCAGCTCCAGGGCGCCGCGAACGAGCTGGCGATCGCCGCCGTCACGGGCGACCTCGAGAGCGTCCACCAGGCGACCATCGCCTCCACCCGTGCCCAGACGACCCTCGAGCTCGTCGCCGCCGTGCGCAACAAGGCGGTCGACGCGTTCAACGAGATCATGAGGATGCAGGCCTGACGATGCCCGAGAAGATCAGGTCGACGTTCGGCCGCGCGTTCGGCGCCGTCCGCGACTTCACCATCGCCCAGCGCACGCTCGCGCTGCTCGCCCTCGCGATCCTCGTGGTCGGGATCGTCGCGCTCGTGTCGTGGGCGTCGCGCCCCAGCTACACGCCCCTGTTCTCCGGCATGTCGAGCGCGGACGCCGCCGCGATCGTCGACCAGCTCCGCTCGCAGGGCGTGCCCTACGAGCTGACCGACGGCGGCGGCACGGTGCTCGTGCCCGAGGAGCGGGTCTACGAGCAGCGGCTCGCGGCCGCGACGGCCGGCCTGCCCGCCGACGAGTCGGCGGGCGGCTACTCGCTGCTCGACGAGATGGGCGTCACATCGAGCGAGTTCCAGCAGGACGTGACGTACAAGCGCGCGCTCGAGGGCGAGCTCGCCCGCACCCTCTCCGCGATGGACGGCGTCGAGACGGCGACCGTCCAGCTCGCGATCCCCGAGGAGACGGTCTTCGCGGCCGAGCAGGGCACCCCGACCGCGTCGGTGTTCGTCGCTCCCGCCCGCGGCCAGAAGCTCACGACCGAGCAGGTCGAGGCGATGGTCCACCTCGTCTCGGCGTCGATCGACGGCATGGCACCCACCGACGTCGCGGTCGTCGACGCGCAGGGAGAGGTGCTCTCCGAGGTCGGCGTCGGGGCGCGGTCGTCGGGCGAGCAGGCCGGGCAGTACGAGGAGAAGGTGTCCGGGCAGGTGCAGGCGATGCTCGACCGCGTCGTCGGGGCCGGGAACTCGACCGTCGCGGTGACCGCGCAGATGGACGTGGCGAGCTCCGAGCGTCTCGAGGAGACGTTCCGCACGCCGGAGGGCGGGCCCGTCCTCAACGAGTCCACGACGACCGAGGAGTACACCGGCGCGGGCGGTGGCGTCGCCGGGGTGCTGGGACCGGACAACATCGCCGTCCCGGGCGGCGCCGGCGGGGACAGCAGCTACACGTCGGAGGACGCCACGCGCAACAACGCGATCGACAAGGTCACCGAGACCACGACGACGCCCGCCGGCGCGCTGACCCGGCAGGCCGTGTCCGTCGCGCTCGACGCCGAGGTGGCGCGGGGCATGGACACGGCCGCGATCACCGCGATGGTCTCCGCCGCCGCCGGCATCGACGCCGAGCGCGGGGACACCGTCGAGGTCGCGGTGCTGCCGTTCGACACGGGCGCCGCGGAGTCGGCCCAGGCCGCGCTCGCCGCGGCGGAGGAGGCGGCCGCCGCCGAGAGCCGGGCGCAGATGCTGCGCACCGCGGCGGTCGTCGCCGGGGTGCTCATCGCCCTGGTGATCGTGCTCGTGGCCGTGCGGCGCGCCCGTCGTCGCCGCGAGCGGCGCGAGACGGTCGACCTCGAGGACCTCCGTATGACGACCCTGCACGAGCTCGACCGCGAGGACGACCGCCCGGCGCTCCCGTCCGGCGGCGGTCAGGGCGAGCTCGAGCCCGTGCCCGAGCGGCCGGAGATCCAGCCGCCGACCCCGCGGTTCACGAGCCTCGACCAGCGTCGGGCCGAGATCGACGCGCTCGCGGCGACCGACCCCGACAAGACGGCCGAGTACCTGCGGGTGCTGCTCGCCGAGGACCGGGCGGGGGCGCAGCGATGAGCGTCACGACCGCACCGCCCGAGACGGCGCCCGCGGGCACCGGCGCCGCCGGTCTCGCGGCCGCCCTCGACCCCGCCGCCGCGGCGGCCGCGACCGAGGCGGCGCGCAAGGTCGCCGCGATGAGCGGGGTGCAGAAGGTCGCCCTGGTGCTCATGCAGCTCAGCCAGGAGCGGGCGGCGACGGTCCTGTCGCTGCTCTCCGAGGAGGAGGCCTCGGAGGTCGCCGCCGAGATCATGCGCACCCAGGTGGTGGACGAGGAGCTGGCGGTCGCGGCCCTCGACGAGTTCTACGACATGGCGCTGTCCGGGACGCCGCGCCCGCGCGGGGGCAAGGACTTCGCCGTCGGGCTGCTCGAGGCGTCGATGGGCGCCGACCGGGCGGCCGACGTCGTCGAGCGTCTCGTCGCGAGCATGCAGGGCAAGGCGTTCGAGTACCTCGACGGCACCGAGCCGGGACAGATCGTGTCCCTGCTCGACGGCGAGCACCCGCAGACCGTCGCCCTCGTCCTCGCGCACCTCAGCTCGGGCGTCGCGTCCGCGGTGCTCGCCAAGCTGGCCGACGACTACCGCACCGACGTCGCGCAGGCGCTCGCGACCATGGGCACCGCGTCGCCCGACGCGGTGAAGATCGTGTCGGAGCAGTTCCGCACCCGCATGGGCGCGAGCATCACCCCGCGTCAGCCGGTCGAGATCCTCGGCGGCGTCCAGCCGCTCGTCGACATCATCAACCGCTCCGACGGCGCCACGGAGAAGGCGGTCCTCGAAGGGCTCGAGGCCCGCGACCCGCAGCTCGCCGAGGAGGTCCGCTCGCGCATGCTGACCTTCGAGGACATCGCCTCGTTCGAGGCGCGCGACGTGCAGATCATCCTGCGCGGCGTCGAGATGTCGGTGCTCGCGCTCGCCATGAAGGGCACGACCGCCAAGGTCGTCGAGACGATCACGAAGAACATCTCCGAGCGCAACCGGGCGCTGCTGGAGGAGGAGGTCGCCGGGCTGGGCGGGGTGCGCATCAGCCAGGTCGAGGAGGCGCGCGCGGAGATCGTCCGCGTCGTCCGCAACCTCGAGGCCGACGAGAAGATCACGATCCACCGCACGGACGGGGACGAGCTTGTCTACTGACGCCTCCTTCGTGCCGCGGGCCGTGCCGGTCCTGCGCAGCGACCGCGTCGCGGAGGTCGAGGCGGCCGCGTCGGCCCGCGGGTACGCCGCCGGCTACGCGGCCGGGGCCCGCGCGGCCCGCGACGAGGCGGAGCGCCTGCGCGCCGCGCTCGAGGCGGACCACGCGCGGCGCACCGCCGAGCGCGACGAGCGGACCGCGCGCGCGGTCGCCGTCCTGCGTGAGGCCGCCCGGGCGCTCGGCGAGCGGACGGTCCCCGTCGTCGCCGCGGCGCAGGACGCCACGGTCCGGGGCGCGCTCGACCTCGCGGGGTCCGTCCTCGGGTACGAGCTCACCGACCGGCCGGGGGCCGCCCGCGCGGCCCTCGCGCGCGCGACGGCCGTCGCCGACGGCGCGGTCGTCGCCGTCCGGCTGCACCCCGACGACGTGCGCCTGCTGACCGAGGCCGGGGTCGACGACGTCCGCCTCGTCGCGGACGCGTCGCTCGACCGCGGCGACGCCGTCGCGGAGCTCGAGCACGGCTTCCTCGACGCGCGCGTGCGCGCCGCCGTCGACCGGGCGCGGGCCGAGCTGGCGCTGCTCGACGTCGGGCCCGACCTCCCGCCCGACGCCGGGCCCGGCGCGGCCGGAGGGTCGTCGTGACGGCCCCGGTCGGCTCCGCCGTGCCGGGCACGCGCACCACGGCGGGCGCGACCCGCCCGCACTCCCGCCCGCCCGCGCTCGAGTCCCTCGTCGCGGTGGCGCGGCCCGAGCGGGTCGGCGTCGTGACGTCGGCCGTCGGGCTGAGCCTCGAGGTCGCGGGCCTGAGCTGCGGCATCGGCGACCTCGTCCACGTCGGCGACGGCCCGCACCCCCTCGACGCGGAGGTCGTCGCGACCGCCGAGGGCAGGGCGCGCTGCATGCCGCTCGGCCGGCTCTCCGGTGTCCGCGCGGGCGACCCGGTGCGCACGCGCGGCACCGGGGTCCTCGTCCCGACCGGGCGCGGCCTGTTCGGCCGCGTGGTCGACGCGCTCGGCCGCCCCGTGGACGGGCGCGGCCCGCTCGGGCGCGCGCCCCGCGTGCCCGTGGACGCGGACGCGCCCGCCGCGATGGAGCGGGCGCGCATCGACACGCCGCTCCAGACCGGCGTGCGGGTCCTCGACACGCTCACCACGCTCGGCCGGGGGCAGCGCATCGGGCTGTTCGCCGGCTCCGGCGTCGGCAAGTCCTCGCTGCTGTCGATGGTCGCGCGCGGGACCGACGCCGAGGTGTCGGTCATCGCGCTCGTCGGCGAGCGCGGGCGCGAGGTGCGCGAGTTCCTCGAGGACGACCTCGGCCCCGAGGGCCTGGCCCGGTCGGTCGTCGTCGTCGCGACGTCCGACGAGCCCGCGATGATGCGGCGGCGCGCAGCCTTCACGGCGACCCGGATCGCCGAGTCGTTCCGGGAGGCCGGGTCGCACGTCGTCCTCATGATGGACTCCCTCACGCGCGTGTCCATGGCGCAGCGCGAGATCGGGCTGTCCGTGGGGGAGCCCCCCGCGACGCGCGGCTACCCGCCGTCGACGTTCTCCCTCATGGGGAACCTGCTCGAGCGCGCGGGCACCGCGGCGACGGGCTCCGTCACCGGGATCTACACCGTCCTCGTCGACGGCGACGACCACAACGAGCCGATCGCCGACCAGGCGCGCTCGATCCTCGACGGGCACGTGGTGCTCGACCGGTCCATCGCCGTCTCGGGCCACTACCCGGCGGTCGACGCGCTCGCGTCGGTCTCGCGCGTCGCGTCGCGCGTGACCACGCCCGAGCAGAGGTCGGTCGCGCTCACGCTGCGCCGGGTCCTCGCGGCGCGTCGCAAGGCGCAGGACATCCTCGACATCGGGGCGTACAAGAAGGGCACCGACCCCCTCGTCGACGCGAGCCTCGAGCACCAGGGGGCGATCGACGCCTTCCTGCAGCAGGTCATGACCGACAGGACGCCGGCCGAGGAGTCGTGGGCGCGCCTCACGCGGCTCACCCAGGTACTGGCCGGAGGGGAGGACTGATGGCGGGGAAGTTCCGGCTCGCGGGCGTGCTGCGCCTGCGCCGCCTCGAGGAGGACGGCGCCAAGGCGGCGCTCGCGGGAGCGCACGCGGACCTCGCGCGCACCGTGGAGGAGGCGGGCGGTCTCGCCGCCTACCTCGACGCCTCGCCCGAGCGCCCGACGACGAGCGCGGCCCTGTCCGGGCTCGCGGCCTCGCGCGCCGCGGCGAGCGCGCTGTTCTCCGTGCTCGAGTCCGAGGAGCGCGTGCGCGCCCACGCCGTGGACGAGGCGCGCGCCGAGCTCGCGCGCGCCCGCGCCGCCGCGCTGGGCCTCGAGAAGCTCGAGGAGCGGCACGACGCCGAGACGGCCCGCGCGGAAGGGCGCGCCGACCAGGCCGCGCTCGACGAGATCGCCTCGGCCGCGCGGCGCACGGTGCCCGGGGGGTCGACGACGTGAGCATGACCCAGGCGCTCGCCCGCGTGGGCGAGATCCGCACAGAGATCGTGGCGCTGCACGACGTCGTGGCCGCCCCCGGCCGGTCGACGCCGGCGTCGTCGTCCACGAGCGCGACCGACTTCGCGTCGGCGCTCTCGGCGCTCTCGGCGCTCTCGGCGCTGCCGACGACGGGCGCGGCGGGCACCGGCTCGGACGTGGTCGGGCGCCTGCTCGGCAGCCTGTCCGGAGCGACGGGCGCCGACGAGCTCGCGCGCAGCGCGCTGTTCGGGGCGGGGGCGTCGCCGGGCGCTGCGGGCGCAGCCGTCGTGCCGGCGGCCCCCACGGCGCCGGTCGGCGCCGCGACCGCGCCGGACGGCGCGACCGACGGCGCGGCGGGACGGTCGGTCGTCGAGACGGCGCGCCAGTACCTCGGCGTGCCGTACGTGTGGGGCGGCGAGAGCCTCGGCGAGGGCGGCCTCGACTGCTCGGGCCTCGTCCAGCTCGTGTACTCCGCGCACGGCGTCGACCTGCCGCGCGTCGCGCGCGACCAGATGCGCCAGGGGACCGAGGTCGGCTCGCTCGCCGAGGCGCGACCCGGCGACCTCGTGGTGCAGCGCGGGGGCAAGCACATCGGCATCTACCTGGGCGACGGGCAGATGATCCACGCGCCCAAGCCCGGCCGCACCGTCGAGATCACGGACGTCACCGACGCCTCCGTGACGACCGTCCGCCGCGTGATCGGCTGAGGAGGACCACGATGACCCTGACCACGAACGCCCTGGTCGCGGCTCCGGCACCGGCCACGACGGCGCGGCCCCGGGCGGCGTCCGGAGCCTCGGCCGACGCGTTCGGCCGCAGCTTCGACGCCGCGCTCGGCGAGGCGGCCCGCGGCCGCCCGGAGCCCGCGCGCGCTCACGGGGGCACCCCTGCCGACCGGGCCGTCGACGACGGCGCGACCACCGCCGAGTCCTCGACCGGCAGCACCCCGACCGCCGGGTCCTCGACCGACGGGCCCGCGGCCACCGGGGCCCCCGGCGCCGACTCCTCGGCGGACGGCGCCACAGCCGCGGACGGTCAGCCCGCCGTGCCGCCCGTGCCCGTCGGCCTGCCGGGCCTGCCGGTGCTCCCCGACGCGGCGCCCGTCGGTCTCGACGGCGCGCTCGCCGGCACCGCCACGCCGGACGGCGCGGCAGCTGCCGCCGTCGCGGACGACGCGGTGCCCGGCGACGAGCACGGTCCGACGCGCGCCGCGTCGTCGGCCGACGCCGCGGGCGCCCCGGACGCGTCCACGGCTGCCCCGGCCACGGGCGACCGCCCGGGCGCACCCGGCACAGCCTCGGCGGCCGGCACCGCCTCGGCGGTCGGCACCGCGGCGGCGGCCGGGCCGGGCGAGGCTCGGACGCCGACCGGTGCACCGTGGTCGTCCGACGCGACGGCGACGGCGGACGGCCCGGTGACGGTGCCCGCCGCGACGCGGGCGAGCGGTGGTGCCGGAGAGGCCGTCGCGACGGCCGGACCCCTGGCGAGCGCCGGGCCCGGGGCCGGGACGACCACGACCCCGCCGCCGGGTCCGGTCCCCGCCACGCCGGGTGCGCCGGTCCCCGCCGCGCCGGGTGCGCCGACCAGCTCGGGGGGCGTCGCCGTCGCCCCTGCACCGGGGGAGGCGGACGGCGTGACCTCACCGGTCCCGACCGGCCCGGAGGGCACGACCCTCGCGCCGGACGCCGCGCCGCGGGCCGCCGGGGAGCTCCTCGCCGCCGCCCCCGTCGCGGCCCCTGCCGCACCGGCCGCCGTCGGCGCGCCCGCGGTGACCGCCCCGGCGGCCGCGTCGCACCCGGCACAGCCGCTGCGCGCCCAGGTCGCCGGGCCCGTCGTCCGGCTCGCCGAGGCGGGCGACGGCGACCACGTGCTCACGCTCTCCGTGACGCCCGAGAACCTCGGGCCCGTGACGGTCCGCGCGCACGTCGCGGGCGGTGACCTGCGCATCGAGCTCTACGCGCCGCACGACACGGGCCGCGAGGCGCTGCGCGCCATCGTCGCCGACCTGCGGCGCGACCTCGCGGGCATCGCGGGCGGGGCGTCGTCGGTCACCGTCGCGGACGCGGGAGCACCGGGCGCGGCTGTCGATGGTCGGGACGGTCGGGACGGCCGCGGCGCCACCGCGGACGGGTCCGGCGCGCGTCGCGACCCGCAGGAGCCCGGCGCGCACGACCGCGACCCGGCCCGCCCGCACCGAGGGGCCACCGAGCCCGAGACCGAGCCGACAGTGGTCGGCAGGACGTACGGCGCCGCCCGGCGCCTCGACGTCCTCGTCTGAGGAGAGGAACCACGTGCCCGTCGAACCCGTGAGCGCGCCGGCGCCGGCATCGATGTATGCCACGAAGAGCGTGCGCGCGCCCAAGCAGGAGTACGACAGCGAGCTCTTCCTCGGGCTCCTCGTGACCCAGCTGCGCAACCAGGACCCGTCCAGCTCCATGGACACCGGCGAGATCGTCTCGCAGACGACGTCGCTCGCCATGATGGAGGCGCTCACGCGGATGAGCGGGCTCGTCGAGGAGTCGTTCGCGCTCCAGATGCGCCAGTCGGCCGCCGACCTCCTGGGCAACAAGGTCTCCTACCTCGACGCCGACGGCGTCGAGCACACGGGCACCGCCACCGCGGTGTCGTACCGCGACGCGGTACCCACCGTGACGATCGGCGGGGTGACGGTCGACCTCGACCACGTCTCCGCCGTCACCTCCTCGGTCAGCACGGATGCCACCGGGACCCCGGCAGCCACGGACGGCGCCACCGACGACCACGGCAGCTCCGCCGCCTGACCCGAAAGGACTCTCGTGCTCCGCTCCCTCAACACCGGAATCTCCGGCCTGCGCGCCCACCAGAACATGCTGGACGTCACGGGCAACAACATCGCGAACGTCAACACGACGGGCTTCAAGTCCTCGCGCACCCAGTTCCAGGACACGCTGTCCCAGCTCGTCGCGGCGGGTGTCGCGCCGGACCAGCAGGTCGGCGGCGCGAACCCCGCGCAGATCGGCCTCGGCGTCACGACGGCCGCCATCACGACGCAGTTCACGCAGGGCGCCGCGCAGACGACGGGCGTCCCGACCGACCTCATGATCGACGGCGACGGGTTCTTCGTCGTCGAGCGGGGCGGCCAGGCGTACTACACGCGCAACGGCGGGTTCACGTTCGACGGCGCGGGCCGGCTCGTCAACGCGAGCGGCGACCTCGTCCAGGGCTGGACCGCCACCGACGGCGTGGTGAACACGAGCAGCCCGCTCGGCAACCTCACGATCCCCGTCGGGGACGTGATCCCGCCCCGCGCGACCACGGGCGTGACGTTCGGAGGCAACCTGCCCTCGGACGCCGCGGACGGCACCGAGCTCGTGCGCGACGTCGAGGTCTTCGACGCGGCGGGCCGGGCGAGCAAGCTCTCGCTCGTCTTCACGGCCGCCGCCGGCGGCTGGTCCGTGAGCGCCCGCGACGGCGCGACCGGCGCCACGCTCGCGGGCCCGCAGGCCCTCACGTTCACGGGTGGTGCCCTGACCGGCGGCGGGTCCCTCGCCGTCGGCGGCGTGACGGTCGGCCTCGACGGGCTCACGTCGTACGCGGGGCTGTCGAACGTCGCCGTCGCGAGCAAGGACGGCGGGGCCGCCGGGTCGCTCACGTCGTACTCCGTCTCCGGCGACGGCTCGATCGTCGGCCGCTACTCGAACGGCCGGACCGAGGTCCTCGGTCAGGTCGCGCTCGCGACGTTCACCAACGCGGGCGGGCTCGAGAAGGCGGGCGACTCGCTCTTCGCGGCGACGCAGTACTCGGGCGATCTGCTGGTCGGCGCCGCGGGCGACCCGGGCCTCGGCTCGATCACCGCGGGCGCTCTCGAGATGTCGAACGTCGACCTCTCGCAGGAGTTCACCAACCTCATCGTGTCGCAGCGCGGGTTCCAGGCGAACTCGCGCGTGATCACGACGTCCGACGAGGTGCTCACCGAGCTCGTCAACCTCAAGCGCTGACCCGGGCGCGGTGGGGTGCCTCCCGGCCCGACCGGGAGGCACCCCACCGAACCCCGGACCGGAGCCCGCACCGCCCCCCGACCCGCACCTCCGTCCCGAACCCGTCCGCACCTGACCCGGACCCGTCCCACCCGAAGGGAGAGCCGTGATCGTCCTCACGCGCTTCAGCTCCGAGCGCATCGCGATCAACGCGGACCTGGTGGCCCGCGTCGAGACCAACCCGGACACGCGCGTGACGCTCATCGACGGCTCGCGCTACATCGTGACCGAGCCCATGGAGGTCGTGATCCGCCTCGTCGAGGAGCACAAGGCGCGCGTGCTCGCGCTCGCGCGCTCCCTGCCCGCCCCCGCCGAGCGCGCACCGCTCGAGGTCGTCCGGTCCGCGCCCGGCGACGCCCCCGCCCCCGGCGACCGCCCGGTCGCCCTCGCACCCCTGCCCGACACGAGGACGAAGTAGGCCATGGACCCCGCAACCATCATCGGCATCCTCGTCGCGTTCGGCTCGCTCATCGCGATGGTGTACCTCGAGGGGTCGCAGATCACCTCGATCCTGCTCCCGGCACCGATCATCCTCGTCTTCGGGGCGAGCATCTTCGCCGCCGTCGCGTCGGGGACGCTCAAGGACTCGGTCCGGGCCTTCAAGACGCTGCCGCGCGCGTTCACGGGCAAGGCGCCGCGTCCCGCGGAGGCCATCGAGGAGGTCGTCCGGGCCGCGGAGATCGTCCAGAACGACGGCGGCCTGCTCGCCCTCGAGGCCGAGTCCCAGAAGACGGACGACCCGTTCCAGCGCAGCGCGCTGCAGTCGCTCGCCGACGGCTCGGACGCCGAGCAGCTGCGCACCCTGCTCGAGGAGCGGATCGAGACCAAGGCCCGCGAGGACGCCGTCGCGTACGACTTCTTCAACGCGATCGGCGGCTACGCCCCCACGATCGGCATCGTCGGCACCGTCGTCTCGCTGACCCACGTGCTGGAGAACCTGTCCGAGCCCGAAAAGCTCGGGCACATGATCGCCGCGGCGTTCATCGCGACGCTGTGGGGCATCCTCTCCGCCAACTTCATCTGGCTGCCCATCGGCGCGAAGCTCAAGCGCCTGTCCGACCTCGAGATCGAGCGGCTCCACGTCCTCCTGGAGGGCTACATGTCGATCCAGGCGGGCTCGCGCGCCCGGGTCATCGACGAGCGGCTCAAGACGATGGTCCCCGAGTGGTCGTTGCCCGAGGACAAGGCCGCCTGATGGCGCGGCGTCGCAGGGGCGGCCACGGCGGCGGGGGCGGCGGTGGCGGGCACGACACGGGCGGCTCCGGCCGCTGGATGGTGTCGTACATGGACATGGTGACCGTCCTCATGTGCCTGTTCATCGTCCTGTTCGCCATCAGCTCGGTCGACCAGGGCAAGTACCAGGAGCTGAAGTCCTCGCTCGCGGAGGGCTTCGGCAACGTCGAGGACGCCGCGGTCGTCGAGGAGGTCGTGGAGAACCCGGCGCAGGAGCCGGTCGACGTCGAGACGGACCTCGAGCGCGCGCTCGACGAGGTGTCGGACCTCTCGGCGCTGCGCGACGCGATGGCCCGCGACCTCGCCGCGCACGGGCGGTCCGACACGGTCCGGTTCGACATCGACGAGCGCGGGCTCACCGTGCGGCTCGTGTCCGCGGACACGTTCTTCTCGCCCGGGAGCGCGGACCTCACGCAGGAGGCGCGGGCGGTGCTCGACGTCGTGGGCCCGGCGCTCGCGCCGACCGCGCACGAGATCCGCATCGAGGGCAACGCGGACTACACCTCGACCGTGACGTCGGTCTTCCCGTCGAACTGGGAGCTGTCGTCGTCGCGCGCCACCGCCGTGCTGCGCCACCTCGTCGAGCAGGACGGTCTCGCCGAGCACCGGATCGCCGCGGTGGGCTTCGGGTCGGCGCGCCCGCTCGCCGAGGGCACGAGCCCCGAGGCGCTCGCGACGAACCGCCGCGTCGACATCATGGTGCTCTCGTCCGCGCCGGAGGCCGTGCGCGCGCTCATCCCGCAGGTGCTCTCGGGGCAGCTCAGCGCGGCGGACGTCCCGGCCGCGGAGGCGGACGCGCGGGCTCTCGCGCGGGCCGCCGAGACGGCGGGGGAGGCGGGCGCTCCGGGGGAGTGACGCGGCCCGTCGAGCCTGCGCGACGTCGCGCAGGCTCGCGTCGTGCGCGCCCGCATAGGAGCGGTCGTGAGCACGACGACACCCGAGCGGGTCCAGCAGCCCGCACCGAGCCGCAAGGTCGAGGTCTACGACTTCCGCCGCCCGACGACGCTCGTCCGCGAGCACCACCGCATCCTCGAGATGGCGTTCGAGAGCTTCGCGCGCCAGTGGGGCACGCAGCTCACGGCCCGCGTGCGGGTCGTGAGCCAGGTCAACCTCGCCGCGGTCGCGATGCGCACCTACGACGACTACGTCGCCGAGCTGCCCGTGACGACGACGTTCGTCGTGTGCGAGCTCGAGGGGATCGGCCCGCGCGCCGTCCTGCAGTTCCCGCACACGGACGCCCTCACGTGGATCGCCCACATGCTCGGCGCCGGGCCGTCCATCCCGGTCGTCGACCGCAAGTTCACCGACGTCGAGCGCACGCTCGTGACGTCGCTGCTCACCGAGACGCTGCGCGACCTGCGCCACTCGATGGGCCGGCTGCTCGAGAACCCCCTGCGGATCTCGTCGATCCAGCACAACTCGCAGTTCGCCCAGGCCGCCCCCACCGCCGAGCTCATGATCGTCGCCGAGCTCGACCTCCGCGTCGGCGAGCGCGCGTGCCGGGCGACCCTCGCCGTGCCGTCGGTCGCGCTGCTCCCGCACCTCGGCGAGGCCAACCCGGCGGACGACCCCGCCGACGCGACCCGGCGCACGCGCCAGCACGTCGCGCGCTCGCTCGTCGACGTCACCGTCGAGCTCACCGGCGCGTCCATGACGCCGACCGAGGTGCTGGACCTCGCCGTCGGCGACGTCGTGCACGTCCCCCACGCCCAGTCCCGCCCGCTCGACGTCATCGTCGACGGCCACGTCCTGGCCCGCGGCGCCGTCGGCTCGTCCGGCTCCCGCCTCGCCTGCCGCATCGTCACCACCGAGGAGAACTGACCCATGAGCACCGCCACCCCGGTCGAGCAGTCCGTCGTCGAGGCCGCGTCCGCCGCCGCCCACGCGCTCGTCGAGCTCGTCCCGACCAGCACCCCGCTGCGCGCGGCCCTGCGCGGCGGCGCCCCCGTCGGCCCGCAGGCCGCACGGGCGGTCGTCGCCTCGTACGTGGGGGACTCCGGCACCGACCTCGCGCTCGCCCTCATCGACCAGGACACGCTCGCCGACGCCTCCCAGGAGGCGGCGCTCGACGTCACCGACGTCCTGCGCCCCGCCCTGGAGGCCGCGGGGTCGACCACCGGCGTCGGCGTGCTCGGGGAGGTGCGCGTCGCCGACGCGACCGCGCTCTTCGAGGACCCGGAGTCCGTCGTGTTCGAGCTCTCCACGGACGACGGCCCGACGGCGGGCTGGTTCGTCGTGCGCACGCGCCGCGCCCTGCAGAGCCTGCCCGACGAGGCCGTGACCGGTGCCCGGCTCGCGCGCATCTCCAACGTCGAGATGCGTCTCTCCGTCATCGTGGGCCGCACCCGGATGCCGGTGCGGGACGTGCTCAGCCTCGAGCCGGGCGCCGTCGTCGAGCTCGACCGGTCCGCCGGGGCGCCGGCGGACGTGCAGCTCAACGGCCGCACGATCGCCAAGGGCGAGGTCGTGGTCGTCGACGGCGGCGACTACGGGGTGCGCATCACCAAGATCCTCGACGCGGACGACTGACCGGCATGGACGTCACCACCGTGCTGCGCGTCGCCTTCTCGCTGGCGGTCGTGCTCGGGCTCCTGTGGGTCTCGTACCGCGTCGCGAGCAAGACCTCGCGCTCCGCGCCGCGCGGGCGCCAGGAGCAGCTGACCGTGGTCGCGCGCCAGGGGCTGTCGCAGAAGAGCGCCGCGGTCCTGCTCGAGGCCGGGGGCCGCCGGTACCTCCTCGGCGTGACGGAGTCGTCCGTGACCGTCATCGACGGCCCGTTATCCGTGCCGTCCGACGTCCCGCCCACCGCGGTCACCACGGTCACCGCCGCGGACGCGACGCCCGGTGCCCCGACCTCGGACGAGCCGTCGTTCGACGACGCCGTCACCGCGGCACGGCTGTGGCTCGCGCAGCCGCCCGCGAACGGGGACGCCCCGGCGTGGAACGGCGAGCCCGGCTCGGTTCCCGCCGACGTGCCCGCCGACGTGCCCCCGGCCGTCTCGGGGCCTCGGGCCGGGGCCCTCACGACCGCCGTCGTCGCGCCGCCCGTGCCGACGAGCGCCCTGCGCACCTTCCTCGCGCCCGACACGTGGCGCAAGGCCGCGCGGGTCGTGCGAGGAGGTGCCCGGTGACACGCGCCCTCCCGTCGCGCCGCGCGCTGCGAGTCGCGGTGCTCGTCGGGGCGGTCCTGCTCCTCGTCGCGGTCGCGACCGTCCTGCTCGCGCCCCACGCGGGCGCCGCGGTCGTCGACCCGACCGACCCGGCCCCGCCCACCCAGCCGGTCGACCCGCAGGACGGCGGGTCGACGCTCTCGGTGGAGATCAACGGGCCGAACGGCGAGCCGTCGTCGTCCCTCGTGACGCTGGTCGGCATCACGCTGCTGTCGCTCGCGCCGACGCTGCTGCTCATGATGACGTCGTTCACCAAGATCTTCGTCGTCCTCGCCCTGACCCGGAACGCGCTGGGCACCGCCACGGTGCCGCCCAACATGGTCCTCGCCGGGCTCGCGCTGTTCCTCTCGCTGTTCGTCATGTGGCCGGTGTTCGGCGAGATCAACGACGCCGCGGTCCAGCCCTACCTCGACGGCACCACGACCTTCAGCCAGGCGCTCGACGCGGGCGCCGTGCCGCTGCGCGAGTTCATGCTCGCCCACACTCGCGAGGAGGACCTCGCGCTCATGACGCGCGCCGCCGACCTCGAGAACCCGGCGACCCCCGTCGACGTCCCGCTCACGACGCTCGTCCCCGCGTTCGTCATCTCGGAGCTCCGCGCCGCGTTCATCATCGGGTTCGTCGTCTTCGTGCCGTTCCTCGTCATCGACCTCGTCGTCGCCGCGGCCCTCATGAGCATGGGCATGATGATGCTGCCGCCGACGATGATCTCGCTGCCGTTCAAGCTGCTGCTCTTCGTCCTCGTCGACGGGTGGGGTCTCATCACGACGTCGCTCATCGGCTCGTACGGGATGGGTTGACCGTGGAGACCGCCGCCGTCCTCGACGTCGCCACGCAGGCGCTCGTCCTCGCCGCCAAGCTCGCGGCCCCCGTGCTCGTCACGTCGCTCGTCGTGGGCCTCGCCATCTCGATCGTGCAGTCCGTCACGCAGATCCAGGAGATCACGCTCTCGTTCGTCCCCAAGGCGCTCGCGGTCGCCGTCGCGCTCGTCGTGTGCGGCAACTGGATGATCGGCGAGATGGTGACGTTCACGCACGAGATGTTCGACCTCATCCCGTCGCTGCTGAACGGGGGCTGACGTCCCGTGCAGCTCGAGATCGACCTCGCGTGGCTCCAGGCGACGATGCTCGCGGGCGTGCGCATGGCCGCGTTCATGACCATCGCGCCGCCGTTCTCGCACCACGCCATCCCGCGCCAGGTGCGCGCGATCCTCGCGGTGTCGCTCGGGCTCGTGGTCTCCGGTCGTGCCGCCCCCGGGTACGAGGCGACCGGGACCGCGACGTTCCTCGCGCACCTCGTCGCCGAGGCGGTCACGGGCGCGATGCTCGGGACGCTCGTCATGGTCGTCTTCTCGGCGATCACCGCCGCCGGTGCCCACCTCGACCTGTTCGGCGGGTTCTCGCTCGGCATGGCGTACGACCCGCAGACGAACGTCAACGGGTCGCAGTTCACGCGCCTCTTCGCGCTCCTCGCAGTCGTGCTCATGTTCGTCTCCGACGCGTACCAGCTGATGGTGCTCGGCCTCGCCCGCTCGTACGAGGCCGTCCCGGTGGGCGGCCTGGCCGGCGTCCCCGCGGCGTCGTTCGTCGAGGCCCTCACCGGCTCGTTCGTGGCGGGGCTGCAGATCGCCGGCCCGATCGTCGTCGTGCTCTTCCTGGCCGACGCCGGGCTCGGCCTGGTCAACCGGGTCGCCCCCGCGCTCAACGCGTTCGCGATGGGCTTCCCGCTGAAGATCTTCCTCACGCTCGCGCTCGTCGGGACGGTGCTCGTGGCGCTGCCGCACGTCGTCTCGGTGCTCACGGCCGAGGCCGTGAGACGCATGGGCGGGGTGGGCTGATGGCCGACTCCACCGAGGAGAAGACCGAGCAGGCCTCCGACCGGAAGATGAAGGAGGTCCGGTCCAAGGGCCAGCTCGGCAAGTCGCAGGACCTCACGGCCTGGGTCGGGGTCGGGATCGCCGGCGCGGTGATCCCGCTGACCGTGAGCGCCGCGGCGCGGGCCGCGACCGACCAGGTGCTGTCGCTGCGCACCGTGATCGAGAACCCTGAGCCCGCGGTCGCGCTCCAGCTCGCGCAGGACGCGCTCGGTTCCGTGGTGCCGACCATGCTGCCGCTCCTCGGGGCGATCGCCGTCGCCGTGCTGCTCGCGTCGGTCGCGCAGGGCGGCCTGCACCTGAAGCGGCTGAGGCCCGAGGCCGACCAGTTCAACCCGATGAGCGGGCTCAAGCGGATGTTCGGGGCGCAGGCGCTGTGGAACGGCGCGAAGGCCCTGCTCAAGACGACGGTCGTCGGCGTCGTGCTCTATGCGGTCGTCCAGTCCCTCATGCCGGTCCTCCTCGCCGCGGGCGGCCTGCCGATCGCGTCGCTGCTCGAGGCGGCGGGCTCCGGCGTGCGCTCGCTCCTGGTCTGGGCGACGGCGGCGGGCCTCACCCTCGCGCTGTTCGACGTGCTCGTCGTGGCGCGACGTAACCGCAAGAAGACGCGCATGACCAAGAAGGAGCTCAAGGACGAGAACAAGAGCACCGACGGCGACCCGCTCGTGAAGTCGCAGCGCCGGTCGATGGCGCGCTCGATGACGCGCAACCGCATGATCGCCGCCGTGGCCGACGCGGACGTCGTCGTCGTCAACCCGACCCACGTCGCCGTCGCGCTGCGGTACGAGCCCGGGCGCTCCGCGCCGCGCGTCGTCGCGAAGGGCGCCGACCACGTCGCCGCCCGCATCCGCGAGAAGGCCGAGGAGTCGCGGGTGCCGATGGTCCGCGACGTCCCGCTCGCGCGCGCCCTGCACCGGGCGTGCGACGTCGGGCAGGAGGTGCCCGTCGAGCTCTACATGGCCGTCGCGCGCGTCCTCGCGTTCGTCATGGCGCTCACGCGCCGCGGCGCGGCGGCCTCGTCCGTCCCGCACCGCATGGCCCGCCCGGCGATCGCGCCGGGCGAGTGGCCCGCCGCCGACGACGCCCGGGCCGCATGACGCCGCCCGGCCGAGCCGTCGGCGCGCGCTGCGGCGGCCACGACCTGCATAGGACGTCGCGTCAGCAGCCGCCGACGCCCCGGACCCGGAAGGACCAGCGTTCCGCGTGAAGAACCGATCCCTCGCCATGATCGCCGTGCCGCTCGGCGTCGTCGGCATCGTCCTGCTGCTCGTCGTGCCGATCCCCGCGGCCCTGCTCGACGTGCTCATCATCGTCAACATCCTGCTGTCGCTCGTGATCCTGCTGACGTCGATGTTCGTCAAGAAGCCGCTCGACTTCTCGGTGTTCCCGTCGCTGCTGCTCGTCGCGACGCTGTTCCGGCTGGGCCTCAACGTCGCCTCGACGCGGCTCGTGCTCGGGGACGGCTACGCGGGCGAGGTCATCGGCGCGTTCGGCCACATCGTGGTCGACGGGAACCTCGTCATCGGCATGGTCGTGTTCCTCATCCTCGTCGTCATCCAGTTCCTCGTGATCACCAAGGGCGCCGAGCGCGTGGCCGAGGTCGGCGCGCGCTTCACGCTCGACGCGATGCCCGGCAAGCAGATGGCGATCGACGCCGACCTCAACGCGGGGCTCATCAGCGAGCAGGACGCGCGGGCCCGCCGCGCCGAGATCTCCGCGGAGTCCGACTTCTACGGGGCGATGGACGGCGCGTCGAAGTTCGTCAAGGGCGACGCCATCGCGGGCATCGTCATCACGCTCATCAACCTGCTCGGCGGCATCGTGATCGGCGTCGTCATGCACGGCATGCCGGCCATGGAGGCCGTCGACACGTACTCCATCCTCACGGTGGGCGACGGGCTGGTCACCCAGGTCCCCGCGCTGCTCATGGCGGTCGCCACGGGCATGATCGTCACGCGCTCGAACTCGGGCGAGGGCGACGTCGGCTCGCAGGCGTCGAGCCAGCTCGTCCAGTCCCGGCAGGCGCTCGCCATCGCGGGCGTCGCGGCGTTCGCCATGGCCCTCATCGAGGGCATGCCGAAGCTGCCGTTCCTCGTGCTCGGGGTGGGCCTGATCGTCGCGGCCCAGCAGATCAAGTCGAGCCAGCGGCGGGCCGAGGTGGCGCGCGCCGCGGCCGAGCAGATCGAGAAGGAGGGCACGCGCAGCGACGGCACCGAGGACCTCCTCGAGCAGATGCGCGTGCACGCGCTCGAGATCCTGCTCGCGCCCGACCTCGTCGACCTGGTCACCGGCGCGCACGACGACCTGCTCGGACGGGTCCGCGCCCTGCGGCGCAAGATCGCGACCGACCTCGGGGTCGTCGTGCCCCCCGTCCGCACGCGCGACTCCCTGGAGCTCCCGGCGTCGACCTACGCGGTGCGGATCGCCGGCGTCGAGGCCGGTCGCGGCCAGGCGCCGGCCGGCAAGGTCCTCGCGCTCGGCGACGACCTCGCCGCGCTGCCCGGGCTGGCGACGGTCGACCCGGTGTTCGGCATGGACGGCAAGTGGGTCCCGGTGGAGATGCGGCACAGCGCCGAGATGGCGGGCGCCACGGTCATCGACCGGGTCTCCGTTCTCGTCACGCACCTGTCCGCCCTCATCGCCGCGAACGCGGCGCGGCTGCTGTCCCGCGAGGACGTGCGCGTGCTCACCGACGAGGTCAAGCGGACCAACCCGTCGGCCGTCGACGAGCTCACGCCGGCTCTGCTGTCGCTCGCGGAGGTCCAGCGCGTCCTGCAGGGGCTGCTCGAGGAGCAGGTCGCCGTCAACGACCTGCCCCGGATCTACGAGGCGCTCGCGCTCGCCGCGAAGCGCTCGACCGACCCCGAGCACCTCGTCGAGGCGGCGCGCGCCGCGCTCGGACCGGCGATCCCGGCCCGGCACACGGTCGCCGGCACGATCCGGGTCGTGACGATCGCGCCCGCCCTGGAGCAGGCGATGCTCGCGGGCCGCCAGCCCGGCGGCGACCAGGGCACCGCGATCGTCGTGGACCCGGCGCGCCTCGACGCGTTCCGCTCGTCCGTGGGCGAGCGGGTGCAGGAGGCCCGGGCCACCGGCGAGGACGTCGTCCTCGTGTGCGCGCCGTCGCTGCGCGCGGCGGTCCGGCGCCTCGTCGCGACGCAGGTGCCCGACCTCGCCGTGCTGTCGTACACCGAGGTGACGGCGGGCAACGCGCTCATCGAGACGGTCGGGGTGGTGAACGATGCCCCGGCGATTGCGGCTCGAGGGTGAGTCCCTCGACGCCGTGCTCGCCCAGGCGCGGCGCCTGCACGGCCCGGACGCGCGGATCGTCTCCGCCGAGCGGGTCATCACGGGCGGCTTCAAGGGGCTCTTCGGGCGGCAGCACTACGAGGCGGTCGTCGAGGTGGGCGACGCGCCGCCCCGGACCGCCGTCGGGCCGGTCCGGTTCCCCGCCGCCCGCCGGGCGGGCATCGCGGCGCTGCTCGACGACGCCGACGAGGGCGACGCGCTGCGCCCGGCGCCGTCGGCCGCGGTCGAGGTCTCGACCCGCGGCGACGACTTCGCGGCGCTGCTCGACGAGCTCGTGGCCGAGACGGCGGAGCCGCCGCCCGCGGCCCTCACCGCCCCGCCCGTGCCCGTGTCGCCGCTGCCGCGCGCGGCGCCGGGCGACCTCGTGGCGTTCGTCGGGCTGGCCGCGGACGTCGTCCCGGCGGCCCGCGCGCTGGCGCAGCGGCAGGGCCTGCTCATGGCCTGCGCGGGCAGCGCGACCGACGACGACACCGTACGCGTCGACGACCGCCGCGCGGCGACCGAGGCGCGTGCCCGCGGGGTCCGCGCGGCCCGCGCCACGGTCGTGGCCGTCGGGGTGCGCGTGGACGCGGTCGGCGTGGCGCGGGTCCTCGACGAGCTGGGCGCCGAGCAGGTCGCGGTCGTGGTCGACGCCTCGCGCAAGCCCGCGGACACCGAGCGCTGGGTCGCCGAGGTGCAGCGGCTCGTGCTGGTCCGCGCCATGGTCGTGGTCGGGCGCGAGCTGACGACGACGCCCGACTCCGTGCTCGCGCTCGGGCTCCCCGAGCTGCGGCCCGCAGGCTGACCCGGGCCGCGCCCGCATAGGTCCTCCGAACGGTCAGGATGACACGCGGGACGTCAGGAGGACGTGGCGATGCTGGTGCTGGGACGCAAGGTGGGAGAACGGATCCTCGTCGGCGAGGACGTCGTGGTCACGGTCGTGTCGGTAGGCCGGGACGGGGTGCGCGTCGGGATCGACGCGCCCCGCGAGGTGCGGGTCCACCGGGCCGAGATCGTCGACCAGGTCGCCGCGGACAACCGCGCCGCCGCGCTCGGGGCGCCCGGGGGCGAGGCGCGCGCCCGCGCGCTGCTGGGGCTGGACGCGCGCTCCTGACGCGCCGCACGGGACGTGCGGGGCCCGCGGCGGCGGAGAGCCGCCGTCGGGGGTGCCCGTCCCGTCGGGAGGCCCGCCGGGCGCTACCCGCGTCCCTCGCGGCCGCCGCCGTGGCCCCGGTCCTGCCGGCCCGAGTCCTTGTCGGGGCGCCGGTCGTCGTACGTCTGCGGCTGTGGCGTCACCGTCCCTGGCAGGGACGAGCCGCGTGCGTCGTCCGACCGCGGTGCGGGACGGTCGGGCTTCGGGAGAGCCGGACGCGTGACGGGCGGCCCGGGTCGCACGGGCGTCGGAGCGGGCCGAGCGGCCGGCGCGGGCTTCGGCGTCGACTTCGGCGACGGCTTCGCTGCAGCCGGCGGCGCGGGCTGGGGCGTGGCCGCCGGTGCCGGCGCCGCTCCCGAGGCCGGTGCGGGTGCCGGCGCGGGCGTCTGCGGGACGGCCGGGCCCGGCGGGGCCGGCACGACCACGGGCAGCGGCTCGACCACGGGCCCGCTGCCGGGCTCGGCGGCGGGCACCTCGACGGCGTCGCCCACCCGCGGACCGACCGGCTCGTCCGCCGGCTCGTCGACGAGCTCGACCGCGGGTGCCGGCGACGGCGCCAGGCCCGTCAGCACCGGGGAGGAGAGGTCGAGGCGGACGGACGCGGCGCCGGCGCCGTCGAGCGGCGCCCACGCGGTCGAGCCGGTCCCCGGGGTCGTGCCCAGGAGCACCTGCTCGGGCCGTGCCGAGACGCCCGGGCCACCACCGACCTCGTCCTGCGCGGGCGCGACGACGACCCCGAACGCGAGCGTCGCGGCCGAGAGCACCGCGGCGGCGCCCCAGCGCACGGGACGACCCGGGCCGCTGGTGCGCGCGCGGCCCCGCACCCTGGGCGCACGGCGGCGCTCCTGGCGTGCGAGGGTGTGCGCCGACGAGACCGGCGCTGCAGGCCGGACCGTCGGGAGCACGCGCGTGGCGGTGGCCTCGTCCAGCGGGTGCGGCGTGGGCGGGAGCCCCACCGCCACGGCACCCGCGCGGACGACCTCTCGCGGCGCGGGACGGTCCACGACGGCGGCGGTCTCGCGGAGCAGCAGCAGGGCCGCGCGGTCGGCCGCGAGGCGGTGGCGGTACGGCGGGACGGCGACCGCGCCCTCCGCGGCCAGCGCGCGCACCGCGCGCAGGGCCTCGAAGCGCACCGTGGGCGACCAGGCGCGGCCCTCGGGCGGACGGCGACCGGCGACGAGGTCGTCGAGCACGGCGCGCTGCGCGTCGGTCACCGCCCGCAGCGCGGCGACCTGGTCCGTCCCCGAGACCCCCGCGGCGCGCACGTGCCGCCGGGCGTCGCGCGCGAGCCCGACGGCGTGCGCGGCGACCAGGCCGTCCACCGCGCGCTCGCGCTCGCCCTCCGGCACCGTCGCGGCGACGACGCGTGCGTCCTCGACGACCGAGCGTCGAGACCCGGGTCCCTCGTCAGACATGTCCTGCTGCCCCCTGTGCTCCTGCGCCCGCCTGCGGCCGCCCCCTGGTCCCCGTGCTCGCCACGGTGCGGTTCTCCTGCTCGCCGCGGTACGCCGCGGGCCTCCCGGCAGGTGCGGGTCGTGGAGCGACGCTCGCGCTCACACGCTGTCCACGGCGTCGAGGACGATGCCGACGTCCCGGAGGTGCTGCGCCGCCAGCACCCGGACCCGGTCGATGTGGGCGACGGTCCGGTGCCGGGGCAGACCCAGCGTCCGGGCGATCCACACGACCGTGTCGTGGCCCGGGAGCGGGCCGCCGCCCCCGTAGGCCTCGGACATCCAGAGCGCCGCGACCCGTCCGCGGACCGGGTCCTCCGCGTGCGCCGCGTCGACGACGGAGCGGACGAGCGCCGGGACCTCGACCGCGTGCAGCACGCAGTCCGCGTGCGCGTCCGTCGTGCGCGCGGAGTCCAGGGCCTCGTCGAACGACAGCGCGCCGCGCAGCACGAGCTCGTCGGCCTCCGTCACGACCATGCCCTGCCGGACGACGTCTGCCCGGTGGGCGCCGAGGCGCTCGTTCGTCGCGCGGACGGCCTCCTCGACCGAGGGTGCCGCGCCGCGCAGCGCGGCGAGCTCCGACCGCGTGCGCGCGAGCTCGCGGCGGCGACGCTGCGCGGCCACCATGCCCGACGCCGGCGCGGTCGCGTGGTCGAGGAACGAGCGGACCCGGGGCCGGGCCGTGTAGACGACGATGGCGAGGAACGAGCGCATGCTGCGCAGGTACGCCGGGTCGCGCCGGGACCGCTCGAGCATCTCCCAGGCGGTCTCCACGACGATCGCCGCGACGTCGTCGAGGTGCTGAGCCGCGGGCACCGAGTTGGTGCGGCACAGGCGCGCCGCGATCCGGCGCCACTGCGTCGCGTGGGCGGCGAGGAGCGCCGAGACCTCGGCGCGGTAGCGGTCGTCGTCCTCGATCGCGACGACGCGGGCGACCTCGTGCCGGAGCGCCCCGGGGTCGTCGTCCTCCTGCGGGCCCTCGTCGACGGCACGCACGGGACGCGCGTCGCGCGCCCGCTGCGGGCGCGGGTCGAGCTGGGTCCGGTCGGTCACGGTCCAAGCATGCGGACCCGGAGGGGCTCCTGGCGCGCGGGACACCGTCTTTCACACCGGACTTCACCCTCGGGTGCCCCGGGCAGCGGGTGATCTCCGCACGCTTCGCCCGCCGCGGGTGTTTCGCGGACGTCGCCACGGTGGGATGCTGTCCTCGGCGACGGGCTCGCCGGCTGGACAGGGCAGGACGAGATCAGGAGGTGGACCGGGTGCACGCAGCGTCCTGCGCTTCGACGGCGTCGCCGTGCCGGGCCGCCGACGCCCCGGGCGGGGTGGTGTCGCGGTGACCCCGGAGGAGGACGGCGCCGGCGCGCCGTGGGACGACACGACCTGGGCCATCTGGGCCGTGGGCCTCGTGGAGCCGCTCATCGACCCCGACGACCGGCTCGCGACCATGGCCGCGATGCGCGCGCAGGCGAAGGCGCACCCGCTGCGCGCCGTGACGCTCCTCGCCGGCGCCCTCACCGACCTCCTGGACTCGTTGCCCGACGACGACCCGTGGCGCCACCTGGACCCCGCGACGTTCGGCACGTACCGGGACGGCCTGGACCTGGTCCCGTCAGAGGCCGTCGTGATCGCCGAGGACATCGGCCTCGCGGCGCTCGCCCGGCCGCTCGGGCACGGCGGGGCGCGGGTCATGAGCGAGGCGCAGCACGGGTGGGAGAACGCCGCGCACGCGGCGAACGAGCTCGAGGACCCGGTGCGCACGCTCACGCGCGCCGTGGCGTGGGCCGCCTGGCGCCGCCGCGTGTACGTGGGCGAGGACAGCTACCCCGTCCTCGTGGTCTTCTCGTGGCTGCCGCGCGCGGCGCTCATCGCCGCGGGGCGCGAGATCGACGACGACCTCGCGCGCGCCGAGATGCGCGCGTCCGCCAAGATCGTCGACGACCTCGTCTGACGGGCCCGGGCCTCAGCGCCCGTCCGTGCCGCTCGCGGGCAGGGGACGCTGGGCCGGGAGCAGTCCCAGCTCGATCCCGCGGGCGAGAGCGTCCTCGCGCCGACGCACCCCGAGCTTCCGGTAGATCGAGCGGAGCTGGCTCTTCACCGTGTTCACGGACACGGTGAGGCTCCGGGAGACGTCGACCGCGGTCGCGTGCCGCATGAGGGTGTCGAGGACGACGACCTCGCGGTCGGACAGGGGCTGGGGGAGGTCGGCCGTCGCGGCGAAGAGCTCCGGCACGGGTTCTGCGTCCCCGATGAGGCGCTGCGCCGTCTGGTCCTTGCTCCGTGCCGCGAGCTCGGCGAGCGTGAGGAGGTCGTGCCGGGCGGGGAGCGCGAGGGCGAACCGCAGCCGCCGGTCCTCCGCGACGCCGGCGAGCTTGTCCAGGGCGTCGCGCGCCTGCGTCTCCTCCTCGGCGTGCGTGAGGGCGGCGGCGAGCAGGACGGCGTGCGCGGCCCGCAGGCGTGGCGCGGCGGTCCGCGGCGGCGTGTGCGCGACGAGCACGTCCCGCGCGGTGCTCCACCGGCCGGTGAGCAGGGCGACGTGGGCCCGCAGCAGCCAGGTGAGCGACGACGTCGCCGGGGCGACCTTGAGCCAGGAGTGCACCGCGCCGACCTGGCCGCGCGCGAGCCCGAGCAGGCCGCTCACGTAGTCGAGGTGGTCGATGTCGCGCGCGGAGATGCGGCGGCGGCCGCGCTCGGACTCGATGTAGCGGCGCAGCCGCTCGATGCCCAGGGCCGGCTCGAAGGACACGAGGTCGACGTAGGCCTGGACCGTGGCGACGACCGGGCGGGTCTCGAGCGTCGCGAGGTGCGGTCGCAGCACGTCGAGGTGGGCCTGGGCGCCGCGGGCGTCGAAGCGCTCGAGGCACACGATCGCGCGGGCGATGCGGTACAGGTGGTCGTCGCGCCCCGCGCGGACCTCGGCGTGGGGCGACGCCTCGATGACCTCGAGGTCGCGAACGGCCTCCGGCAGGTCCCCGCGGAGCGCGAGCACGAGCGCACGCAGCGACAGGCCGTAGAGCGTGCGCGGGTCGACGGCGGGGGAGCCGCCGAGGTCCTCGAGCGTGGCGAGCGCCTCGTCGTCCGCGCCCGCCCGCGCGAACGACATCGCGACCTCGGCGCGGAGCCGGGGCAGCTCGCGCACGAGCTCCCGGCGCTCGTCCACGCCCAGCTCGTCGAGCGTCTGCCGAGCCCGGCGCGCCGGCTCGAGCGCGCGCTGCGTCGCGTTCGTGGAACGCAGCGCGACGCTCTCGAGCACGTCCAGGACGACGCGTTCCGTCGTCGAGGTCGCCCTCGCCCGGGGGCGCAGGGCGGCCAGCGTCAGCTGGTACGTCTCGATCGCCTCGGTGCGCTCCCCGGGGACGCTGTCGTGGTGGATCGCGAGGGCCCCGGCGAGCAGCGGCCAGCGCCGCAGGTCCGTCTGCGGGAGGCCCTTGAGGACGTCGAGGCGGGCCAGCGCCTGCGGCTCGAGCAGCTCGCCCCAGTACCGCGAGACGGCCGAGGACGCGAGCCCGAGGTCGCCCGCGCCGACCGCGTGCCGCAGCGCCTCGACGGGATAGCCGTTCGTCAGGTACCAGCGTGCGGCGGCGAGCTGGGCGAGCCCCCACTCGTCCGGGTGCTCCTCGCGGACGCGCTCCGCCACGAACGTCCGCACCACCGGGAACAGGACGAAGACCCGGCCCGCGGGACGTCGCTCCCACGCACCCAGCCCGCGCTCCTCGAGCATCCACAGCAGCTGCGGTGCCGCGGGCTCCCGCGTCAGCGCCACGGCGAGGTCGGCGGTGAGGACGTCCGCGACCGCGCACCGCCGCAGGACCTGCTCGAGCCGAGGGCGCTCGGCGCCCTCGAGCTGCTTCTCGAGCGCGGCGCGCAGCAGCTCGTCGGCGACCTGGACGTGCGCCGGGGTCCCGTGGGAGCCGGCCATCTCCGCGGCGAGCATCGCGACCCGCAGGTACAGCGGCTGGCCGCCGGTGAGGACGTGCGCCTCCGCGGGGTCGAGGTCCACGCCCGCCTGGCGCAGCATGCGGGCCGTCTCGTCCCGGGTCAGCGGCAGCTGGTCCGCCGTGATGACGGTCCGGTCGAGCTCGAGCCCGACCGATGCGGCCTCCAGGGGGGAGACCGTGCTCGTGGCCACGGCCACGGAGAGGTTCGGGCACAGGCGCAGCAGGGCGAGGACGTCGTCGTGGACCGCGGCGTCCGTGACGTCCTGGTAGTCGTCGATGACGACCACGACCTCCCCGGGCACCGCGAGGAACGCGTCGGCCAGCCGGCCGGGCACGTCGTCGGGGGCGAGCTCCGCGGGACCCAGCGCGGCCTCGAACGCCACGAGCCCGGCGCGCGCGGCGCGTCGCGCGACCGCGCGCCAGAGGTCCGTCCGGGACATCTCCGGGATGACGGACAGCCAGAGACCCGGCGTGGCCCGGCGTCGGGACCACTCGGCGAGGAGGGAGGTCTTGCCCGCACCTGCGGGGCCGCGGACCACGCGGAGAGCGGCGTCCACCTCGAGCCGGTCGAGCAGGCGCTCGCGGACGAGCTCGGTGTGCGGGGGGCGTGGCGCCCCGTACAGACGGAACGTCGTCGTGTCCGTCACCGACATGCTGCCTCCGTGCTTCCCCCGCTCCACGGGCGGGCGGACGGACGGCGGCGAACCGCGTCCGGCCACGGCTCCGCCCCGAGAGCCGGCACCGCGCCGTGATCCGCTCTCACCCTAGGCGAGGAGGTGCGCCGGTTCTCGGGGAAGGCGGGTGAAGCGCTCGAACCAGGTCGCCCGCGGCTCCCGCCACCCCGGACGAAACGGGACGCCCGGGGACGATGCGGACAGCGCGGCCCCTCGCGTGCATAGGGGCCTCGGGCGCGTCCACCCGCGGACGCGACCGGAGAGGAGGCGCACGCCCATGTCTGTGCACCGGGCCCGCCCACGGACCGCGCTCGCTGCGGTGCTGGTGTGCGCCGTCCTGGTCGGCGCGTCCACGACGGCCCACGCCGCCCCGGTCGCCAGTGCCACGGCAGACCCGGGCGTCGCGCCCGTGGCGACTGAGACCCTCGCGCGGGTCGCCGAGGACGGCCGGCCCGGTGCCGCGGGTGCGGCGACGTCCACGGCTGCGGCCGGAGCCGACGGCACGGGCCCCGACGCGGCATCCGGCACGCACCCCGGCGCGGGCACGGACTCCGGCTCCGGCGCGGGCGCCGGCACCGTGGGCGTCGGGCCGGTCGTGCCTGCCGTGCCCGGCGCTCCCGTGCCGGACGGACCGGAGCTTCCCGCGCCCGGGTCGGCCGCTCCGGAGGAGGGCGCGTCTCCCTCCGTCCCCGCTCCCGACCCGGCGGCCCCGGAGGAGGGCGAGACGCCCCCCGGCCCCGACCCCACCGTGCCCGACGGCGGGCCCGCGCCCCGCGTGGTCGTGCTGCCGCCGGTCCTCGTCCGCGCGGCGGCCGGGGACGCGGTCTACCTCGTGCCGGTGGTCGAGGGCGTGCGCTGGTCCCTGGGCGGCGAGCCGATGACGTGCACCGTGGTCGTGGTCGACGGGTACCGGACCGTCGAGGCGCCGCGGGACGGCGGCGTCCTGCGGGCGACGGCCGTGGCGGAGGACGGCCACGTGCTGCAGCTCCCGGACGGGCGGTCCGCCGCCGAGGCGGTCACGGAGCTGCTCCCCGTCGTCACGGCGGTGCTCCCCGCCGCGCAGGACGGCCCGGGTAGGGCGGACACGTACACCGTGCCCGACGCCGAGGGCCTCGTCGTCCGCGACGCGACCGGCGCGGTGCTCCCGCCCGGCAGCACGCACGCCGTCGAGGGGTACCTCGACCACGTGGCGCGCGTCGTCCTGACGCTCTCCCCGGCCGCGGGCCTGCGGCTCGCGGCGGAGGGCGCGGCGGAGCCGGTGCTGCCGGGGTCGGACGGGTCGCGCGCCGTCGAGCTCGTGTTCTCCGGTCTCACCGAGGTCCGGGCGCCGACGCCCGTGGTCGTCGCCGCGCGCCCGGGCGCGGTGGCCGCGGTCGAGGTGCCGCGGGCCGACGGCGTGGAGTTCGTCCTCGACGAGCGGGTCCTCGCCCCGGGCCGCCATCCTGCCCGGGGCACGGTGACCGTGACGGCGCGCGCGCTCGACGGCTACGTCCTCGTCGGCGAGACGTCGTGGGAGCTCGTGCTCGACGGGCCGGCCGTCCCCGAGGCGCCCGCCGCCCCGCCCGCGTCGCCTGCTCCGGCCGCCCCGGCGCCCGCTGCGACACCGGACGCGTCCGCGCCGACGACGGCGGACGGGCCCGCGCTCGACCTGGCGCCGGTGGTCGGCACGGCGGACCCGTCGGGCGCCGTCGTCGTGGCTGCGGGCGGGGCGCCCGCCGCGGTGCCACCGGCCCCGCCGCGCGGCGACGCCGGGTTCGACCTGCTCACGCTGGTGCTGGGCGGGGCGCTCGTGTCCGGGGCGTGGGTGCTGCGCGCGCGCCGCGACCAGACGGCCTGACTCCGCCCAGCCGGGGTCTGGGAGCCGGGCGCCGCAGCCCGTCCAGCGGGCCGGGCGCGGCACGCCTCAGGTGCGCGGGCCGCCGCGGGCGCCGAGCCGCTCGACCAGGCGCGCGAGGACGTCGCCCGTGCGCAGGCCGTCGTGCTCGAACTCGTTCGTCACCCACGTGCGGACGTTGCCCACGCGCGCCGCCGTCTCGAGCGAGAGCCCGGCGTCGACGAACATGTCGTCGACGTACACCGCCGCCTCGACGGGCACCTCGTTGCGCGCGAGGAGGTCGAGGTCGTACAGGTCGGGCCACTCCTCGCGCGCGGCGAGCGCCTCCGCCGCCGCGCGGAACGGCCGGAGCGCGGCGATCTCCTCGAGCATCCAGGGGTAGATCATCTCGCCGGTGAGGAGCAGCGGTCGTGCCGCCGGGTCGAAGGCCGGCTCCTCGGCGCGGACCGCCTCGGCGGCCCACGCCGTCGGGCCCGTGCCCGACTGCGCGTAGATCGACTCGTGGAGCACGGCGTACAGCGGGTTGGTGCGGAACGACGTCGCCGCCGCGACCTCCGCGAGGAACGTGTCCGTCAGGGTGTCGGGCGCGTCCGCGTCGAACGCCTCGTCCACGAGCCAGTGGATGCGCTCCGGGCCGGGCTTCATCCCGAGGTCCGTGCCGAGCGACTGGAGCCGGCGCACGGTGAGCCGGTCGCCGTCGGGCAGGCGCACGTCGTCGGCCGCGAGGAGGTCCGCGACGCGCGCGAGGCGGGCCGCGTCGTCCGGGTACCGCTCCCGGTAGGCGGCGTTCTTCGCGACGACGCGCGGCTGGGTGCGGCGGTACACCTCGCGCGCGTCCGCCGTCAGGCCGGGGAGCCCGCCCGTCACGTAGCACGCGGCGAGCGCCTCGGGCGCCCGCGACAGGTACGTCATCGTGAGGAAGCCGCCGTAGGACTGGCCGAGCGACGTCCACCGCCGCCCGCCGTACACCGTCCGGCGCACGTGCTCGGCGTCGGCGACGATCGCGTCCGCCCGGAAGCGGGAGAGGTACTCGGCTTGGGCCGCTCCCGGGCCGCGCGCGGCGAGCGCCGCCCCGCGCACGGCCGAGGACCGGCCGGTGCCGCGCTGGTCGAGCAGCACCACCCGGTGCGTCGCGAGCGCGGTGCCGACCCAGCCGTCCGGCCCGGTGGGCCGGGGCCCCTTGCCACCCGGGCCGCCCTGGAGGAACACGAGCAGCGGCAGGTCGTCGTGACGCCGGACCGGGTCGACGAGCTCGCGGACGAACAGCGTGAGGCGGCGGGGGTCCGTGTCGTCCTCCCACACGAGCGGCACCTCGAGCTCGCGGTCGGTGACGTGGATGCCGGGCAGGGTGTACGCGGTCTCGCGGGCGACGCTCACCCGGCCACCCTAGCCGCGCCGCGCGCGGCGCTCCGGGCGGCCGGCGGCACGGGTCACAGCTCGACGGTCTCGTTCTCCCCGCCGTCGTAGCGCGAGCCGGTGACCTTCGCCTTGACCAGGCTGAACAGCGTCGCGACGCGGCCGCCAGGGGAGTCCCAGTACTCCGCGGAGTGGGCGTGCAGCCGGACGAGCACCACGCCGGGCGTGTCCGGGCCGTCGGGGAACCAGGCGTCGGCGACCGTGTTCCACAGCTCGCGGATCTTGTCGCGGTCGCGGACCACCGCGGCGCGCCCGGACACCGAGACCCAGGACGTCGAGCCCGAGAAGGCCGCGTTCGCCGCCGAGTCCCGCGCGATCTCGGCGACCTTGTGCGAGTCGGCGGCGGCGAAGAACCACAGGTCGCCGTCGAAGTCGACGGCCTGGACGCCCATCGGCCGGCTGACCAGGCTCCCGTCGGTCGCGACGGTGGTCAGCATGGCGATCTTCTCGTCCTTGATGAGCTCGCGGACCGTGGCGACCTCGTCGGAGCTCGCGTGGGGCTGCTCGTGGTGCGTGCCGGTCATGTCGTCTCCCGTCGTCGGGCCGCGGGGCGCGGCATCTCGACGCTAGGCACGACGCGCGCGACTCGCCCCGTGGGAGCACGACGAGGGGGTGGGGTGCGCGACGCCGCGGCGCCGTGCACCCCACCCCCTCGGCAGGTGGTCCCGGGACGGGCTACTGCTCCACGTCCTCGTCGACCCACTCCATGGTCTTCGTCACGGCCTTCTTCCAGTTCCGGTACAGGCGCTCGCGCTCGCCGGACTCCATCGACGGGCTCCAGCGCTTGTCCTCGGCCCAGTTGTCGATGACGTCCTGCTCGCCCTTCCAGAAGCCGACGGCGATGCCCGCGGCGTAGGCGGCGCCGAGCGCCGTCGTCTCGGCGACCTTGGGGCGCACGACGTCGACGCCGAGCTGGTCGGCCTGGAACTGCATGAGCAGCTCGTTGGCGACCATGCCGCCGTCGACGCGCAGCTCGGTGAGGTCGACGCCCGAGTCGGCGTTCATCGCGTCGACGACCTCGCGGCTCTGGAACGCCGTCGCCTCGAGCGCGGCGCGCGCGATGTGGTTGCGGTTGACGTACCGCGTGAGGCCCACGAGCGCGCCGCGCGCGTCGGGCCGCCAGTAGGGCGCGAACAGGCCGGAGAACGCCGGCACGAAGTAGGCGCCGCCGTTGTCCTGGACCTTGCCCGCGAGCCACTCGACGTCGGGCGCGTCCTCGAACATGCCCAGGTTGTCGCGCAGCCACTGCACGAGCGAGCCGGTCACGGCGATCGAGCCCTCGAGCGCGTACACCGCGGGTGCGTCGCCGATCTTGTAGCAGACGGTCGTGAGCAGGCCGTTCTTGCTCATGACCTTCTCCGTGCCCGTGTTGAGCAGCAGGAAGTTGCCGGTGCCGTACGTGTTCTTGGCCTGGCCGACCTCGAAGCACGCCTGGCCGAACGTCGCCGCCTGCTGGTCGCCGAGGATGCCGGCGATCGGGACGCCGGGGACGAGGCCGCGGGGCCGGCCGTGACCGTACACCTCGGACGACGACCGGATCTCGGGGAGCATCGACAGCGGGATGCCCATGTCCGCGGCGATGTCCTCGCGCCAGGAGAGCGTGTCGAGGTCCATGAGCATCGTGCGCGACGCGTTCGTCACGTCGGTGACGTGCACGCCGCCCTCGGTGCCGCCCGTCATGTTCCACAGCACCCACGTGTCGGTGTTGCCGAACAGCAGGTCGCCCTTCTCGGCCTTCTCGCGCGCGCCCTCGACGTTGTCGAGGATCCACTTGATCTTCGGGCCGGAGAAGTAGGTGGCGAGCGGCAGGCCGACGATCGACTTGTACTTCTCGGGGCCCTCGTCGCCGCCGAGCTCGTCCACGATCTTCTGGGTGCGCGTGTCCTGCCAGACGATGGCGTTGTAGACGGGCTTGCCCGTGGTCTTGTCCCAGACGACGGCCGTCTCGCGCTGGTTCGTGATGCCGACGGCCGCGATGTCCTCGTGCGTGAGGTTGCCTCGGGTGAGGGCGAGACCGACGACCTCGCGCACGTTGTTCCAGATCTGCTCGGGGTTGTGCTCGACCCACCCCGCGCGCGGGAAGATCTGGTCGTGCTCGAGCTGCCCGGTGGAGTAGATCTCCCCGGAGTGGTTGAAGACGATGGCCCGGGAGCTCGTGGTCCCCTGGTCGATGGCGAGAACGTAGTCGGCCATGGTGCGTTCAGTCCTTCACGTCGGTGTGGGTGTGGTTGCGGCGTAGGTGCCCGGCGCCCGACGGCGCGGGTCGCGTGACCGGGGAGGCCCCCGGCTCCCCGGTCACGCGGGGGAGAGGTCCGGTCGTCCGGGTCGGTCAGACCCAGGCGGCCCCGAGCAGGCCGGCGAGGACGCCGCCGACCAGCGGACCGGCGACCGGGACCCAGGCGTAGGCCCAGTCGCTCGAGCCCTTGCCCCGGATCGGCAGCACCGCGTGCGCGATGCGGGGACCGAGGTCACGGGCAGGGTTGATGGCGTAGCCGGTGGGACCACCGAGGCTCGCGCCGATACCGACCACGATGAGCGCGACCGCGAGCGGCCCCAGGCCGGACGGGGTCTTGCCGGACGCCACGACGAAGAACACGAGCACGAACGTCGCGATGACCTCCGTGACGAAGTTCCACGCGTAGGAGCGGATCTCCGGGCCGGTGGAGAACACCGCGAGCTTGGTCGCGCCGGGTGCGTCCTCGTCGAAGTGCTTCTTGTACGCCAGGAACGCCAGCACGGCGCCGATGAAGGCACCGATCATCTGGGCCCCGAAGTACAGGAACATGTTGCCGACCGTCGGCTCGATGGTCGCCGTCACGAGCCCCTCGGGGCCGGTCACGGAGAAGAACGGCTCCTGGGCGGTGAAGAGGCCGATGGTCACGGCCGGGTTGAGGTGCGCACCCGACTTGTAGGCCACGTAGACGCCGGCGAAGACCGCGAGGCCCCATCCGAAGTTGATGAGGAGCCAGCCGCCGTTGAAGCCCTTGGTCCTCGGGAGGACGACGTTCGCGACGACGCCCGCGCCGAGGAGGATCAGTGTCGCCGTGCCGAGTATCTCGGACCAGAAGGCGTTCATGAGGAGTTGATCCATCGTGCTCTCTCTTTCGTGGTGGACTTCTCTGTCTCAACCGTCCCGACGCACCTGAGCGCCGGGTCCTCGGGTCGGTCCGCCGTCGGCGTGGCGCCCCGTGGGGTCGGTGTGCGGGGCCCCGGGGCCGACCCGTCGGTCGGCCACCGGGGCTCGCTCGCGGCGATGTGCAGCTGTCAGGTCGTGCGGAGCGGCTGGAGCGGCGCGACGTCGGGCGCCTCCAGCCGGGTGCGCTCGGCGGACGCGTCGTCGGGCTCCTGCTCGGCGGCGGCCTCGGCCTCCGCGCGGGCGATGTAGCTCGCGATCTCGGCGTCGCGCGTCGCGTCGTCCCACCCGAGGATCTCGGCGGCGACGGCCGCGATCTCGGGCAGCGCGGCGAGGCCCCGGTCGGGCACCTCGTAGTTGAGCCGCGTGCGGTGCAGCAGCAGGTCCTCGAGGTGCAGCGCCCCCTCGTGGGAGACGCCGTACGCGATCTCCGCGCGCAGGTACGCCGGCGCGTGCTCGAGCGGGCGGGCGAGGTCCGGCTGCGCCTCGCACAGCTCGACGAGCTCGCGCAGGTTCGACCCGTACCGGTGCAGGAGGTGGTCGACCATGGCCGGGGTCCAGCCGTACCGGGACGCCCAGGGCCGCGCCTGGCGACGCACGGCGTCGAGGCCGACGGCGCCGAGCAGCGGGATCTTGTGCGTGATCGACGGCAGGGCGCTCGCGCGCTGGCCGATCGCGAAGTCCACCGCGTCCTTCGCCATGACGCGGTAGGTGGTGAGCTTGCCGCCGGCGATGACCGTGAGGCCCGGGGTGGGGGAGGCCACCGTGTGCTCGCGCGAGACCTTCGCGGAGCTGGTGCCCTCCTTGGTACCCGGCTGGAGCAGCGGCCGCAGGCCCGCCCAGGTGCCGATGATGTCGTCGCGCGTGAGGGGGTGGGCGAGCACGGCGTTCGCGTGCTCGAGCACGTAGTCGATGTCGGCCGCGGTCGCGACGGGGTGCTGGAGCTCCTGCTCCCACGGGGTGTCGGTCGTGCCGATGACCCAGTAGCGGGACCACGGGATGACGAACAGGACCGACTTCTCGGTCTGCAGGATCAGCCCGACCTGGCCCTTGATGCGCTCGCGCGGCACGACGATGTGGATGCCCTTGGACGCGAGGACCCGCAGGCCGCCCTCGCTGCCGGCGAGCGCCTCGGTGTCCTCCGTCCAGACGCCGGTCGCGTTGATCACGGCGCGTGCCCGGACGGTGATCTCGCGGCCCGTCTCGAGGTCCTGGAGCACGGCGCCGTTCACGGCGCCCGTCGAGCCCTTGGTGAGCGAGACGACCTGCGTGCGGGAGGCCGCGTGCGCGCCGTACGACGCCGCGGTGCGCACGAGCGTCGTGACGAGACGGGCGTCGTCGACGGACGCGTCCCAGTACTGGACTGCGCCGACGGCCGCGTCGTGCGCGAGGTCGGGGAACTTCTTCTCCATGCGGCTGCGCGACAGGTGCCGGTGCAGCGGCATCGCGCGGCGCCCGGGCGCGACGCTCGCGAGCGTGTCGTAGAGCGCGATGCCCGCGCCGACGTAGGCACGCTCCCACACGCGGTGCTCGAGGGGGTACAGGAAGGGGACGGGGCGCACGAGGTGCGGCGCGATCTCCTTGAGCAGGAGGTCGCGCTCCGTGAGCGCCTCCTTGACCAGGTGGAAGTCGAGCATCTGCAGGTAGCGCAGGCCGCCGTGCACGAGCTTGCTCGACCGGCTCGACGTCCCCGCCGACCAGTCCTGCGCCTCGACGATCGCGGTGGAGAGCCCGCGCGTGACCGCGTCGAGCGCGATCCCGGCACCGGTGACCCCGCCGCCGATCACGAGGACGTCGAGCTCGGCGTCCGCGCTGGTGCTGGCCTCGAGCGCGGCGAGCGCCTGCCGCCGGGAGTCCGCGGTGAGTCTCGTGGATGCCATCCGTCTTCCTCTCTCGTCCCTCGGTGCTGCGGCACGCCGCGGGACGATCGCGCCCACGGTGCGCTCACAGCGACGGTCCCACGCCCGACCAGGGTGCGCGAGCGGGAACCGCCGTGCGTGCACCGGGGTCTCCGGCGCGGAGGCACACGGTCCAGACCACCACGCCGCGAACGCCCGCGCAACCGTGGTGCACGAACGTGCAGAATGGGGGTGACGGGAAGGAGACCGCGATGGTCGATCGGGAGCAGGACGTCCTGCGCGCGGCGTCGATGTACTACCTCCAGGACATGAAGATGGAAGCGATCGCCAAGCACCTGCACACGTCGCGGTCCACCGTGTCGCGGCTGGTCAAGCGGGCGCGCGACACGGGCCTGGTCGAGATCTCGCTGCGCCCCGCGCGCAGCCGCGGGCCGGGGCTCGGGCAGCACCTCGCGAGCACGTGGGGGATCGACGCCTACGTGGTCCCCGTGCCCGACCAGGCGCCGCAGGTCGAGCGGCTCGAGCAGGTCGCGCTGACGACCGCGCGCCTGCTGTCGACGTGGTTCGACTCCGACATGATCCTCGGGATCGCGTGGGGCACGACCCTCTCGGCCGTGTCCCGGCACCTGCCCCGCAAGCCGACCCGGGGGAGCGCCGTCGTGCAGCTCAACGGGGCGGCGAACACGCGGACGTCGGGCGTGCACTACGCGGGCGACCTCATCGCGGGCTTCGGCAGCGCGTTCGACGCCCACGTGCACCATTTCCCAGTGCCCGCGTTCTTCGACTACGCGGAGACGAAGCGCGCGATGTGGCGCGAGCGGTCCGTGCGCCGCGTGCTCGACGTGCAGCACCGGGCCGACATCGCGCTGTTCTCCGTCGGGGCCGTCGCCGGCGGCGTGCCGTCGCACGTGTACTCCGCGGGGTACCTCGACCCTGACGACATCGCGGTCCTCGACGCCGAGGGCGTCGTCGGCGACGTCTGCACCGTGTTCCTCCGCGCCGACGGGACCTACCGCGACATCGCGCTCAACGAGCGCGCGACGGGGCCGGCCCCCGAGGAGCTGCGGCGCGTGCCGCGGCGGGTGTGCGCCGTCGCGGGCGACAACAAGGTGGCGCCCCTGCGCGCGGCCCTGCGCGCGGGCGTGGTGACCGACCTCGTCGTCGACGAGATCACGGCGGCCCACCTCGTCGGGGGCTCGTGAGCGCGGAGCGCAGATATGCGTCCTGATGCATGACTATGCAGCGGGTGCCCCGCGCGCGTACAGTGTCGCGGTGCCCACGACCTCTGCCGTCCGTGTCCGTCCCGCGCTGCCCGCGGACGTGCGGACGGTGCGTGCGCTCGTGCAGCCCTACGCCGAGGACCGCATCCTCCTGGCCAAGGAGATGGTCGGGTACTACGAGGCGGTCCAGGAGTTCGTCGTCGCCGAGGTGCCGGACCCGGACGCGGCGGACGGCGCGGACGCGCGGCGCGTCGTCGGGTGCGGGGCGCTGCACGTCATGTGGGACGACCTCGCGGAGATCCGCACGCTCGCGGTGGACCCGGCGTGGCGCGGCCACCGTGTCGGGCACGCGCTCGTCGTCGAGCTCGTCGCCCGTGCCCGCGCGCTCGGCCTGCGGCGCGTGTTCTGCCTGACGTTCGAGGTCGACTTCTTCCGCGCGCACGGCTTCCGCACCATCGAGGGCACGCCCGTGTCCCCCGAGGTGTACGCGGAGCTCCTGCGCTCGCACGACGACGGCGTCGCCGAGTTCCTCGACCTCGCGCGCGTGAAGCCCAACACGCTCGGCAACACGCGGATGCTGCTCGACCTCGACGGCCCTGCCGTCCCCGGCGGCCCCGCCGACCTCGACGGCGACCGCGCCGCGGACGCCGCGCGCGGCTGACGGCCCGCCCGCCGGGTCAGGCGGGGAGCCGGTAGAGCACCCCGCCCGGCCCGTCCTCCTGCTCGACGAGACCGTCCTCGACGAGGCTCGCGACGCACCGGTCGAGCTGCGCGGCGTCGTGCCACACCTCGGCCACGACGCCGCGCGGCACAGGGCCCGGCGCGTCGCGCAGCGCCGCCATGACCCGGCCCCGCGCCTGCCGGTCGGTGCCCGCCCAGGCCTGCGTGCGGCGTCGGGCCGCGTGCTCGTCGCCGGGGCGCCCGGCCAGGCGCCACGCGCACGCGTCGCGGACGGGGCAGACGCCGCACCGGGGCGCGCGCGCCGTGCAGACGAGCGCGCCGAGCTCCATCGACGCCGCGGCCCACAGCACCGCGTCGTCGTCGTCGGGCGGGGCGACGGCGGCGGCGGTCGCGCGCTCCGCGGCCGTGTAGGACGGCGCGGGCAGCGCGACGCCCCCGACCGCCCGCGCCAGGACGCGGCGCACGTTCGTGTCGACGACGACCGCGCGGCGCCCGTGCGCGAACGCGGTGACCGCCGCGGCGGTGTACTCGCCGACCCCCGGCAGCGCGCGCAGCGCCTCCTCGCCGCGGGGCACCTCGCCGTCGTGCCGCTCGACGATCGCCCGGGCGCACTCCTGCAGGCGCAGCGCGCGCCGCGGGTAGCCCAGCCGGCCCCACGCGCGCAGCACGTCGGCGGTCGGTGCGGCGGCGAGGTCGGCCGGCTCGGGCCAGCGCTCCATCCACGCCCGCCACGCCGGCTCGACCCGCACGACCGGCGTCTGCTGCAGCATGACCTCGCTCACCAGCACGCCCCACGCGGTGCGGTCGGCCGCCCGCCACGGGAGATCGCGGGCCGTCGCGCCGAACCAGCGCCCGACGGCGTCCCTCAGCCCCGCGTGCGGGTCACCGGGCGCGGTCGTGCTCGACGGCGCCGGGCGGGCGCGGCCGTCGGGACGCGCGGGGCGCGGGGCGGGGGCTGGCACGGGTGGGTCCTCGGGAGGGTCGGGGCGGCGGGCCGGGGGACGGAGCAGATCGACAGGGCAGGTGCACAGGCAGGTGCACGGGCCGGACACATTGTGCCCCGACCTGCGCCACCGTCGGCGCGGCACCGGCGCCGCGGGGCGGCCCCGCGGCTAGCGTGGTCCCGACCAGCACGAGCACGACGGAGGACCCGTGAGCACGCCGCGGACCGACCGCACCCCGAGGCCGAGCACCCGCCCCAGCACCGGGCCGGGCGCTCCCACGCGCGCCGCTCTGGTACGCCGTCGGCTCGTCGCGCTCCTCCTGCTCGTCGCGCTCGTCGTCGGCCTCGTGCTGCTCGGCCAGGTGGCCGTCCGCGCCGTCGGGCCGCTGCTGAGCGGCGACGCGAGCGCGCAGGAGGGCAAGTCCCCGCCCCCCACGCCCGAGGCCGCGGGGCCGCCCCGCGACTGCACGGCGGCGTCGCTCGAGCTCGCCGTGACGACGAACGCCGCCGAGTACGAGCCCGGTCGCGCCGTGCAGCTCGACGTGACCGTCCGGCACTCCGGCGGGCGGCCGTGCCTCGTCGACGGCTCCGACGCGGGCCGCCAGGTGCTCGTCTACTCGGGCGACGAGCTCGTGTGGTCGTCGGCCCACTGCGGGTCCACCGAGCGCCTGCTGCTCATGAGCACGGGCGACGAGGACCCGTCGCGGCTCGTGCGGTGGGACCGGCACCGCTCGGTCGAGGGCTGCGCGCCCGACCAGCCCGAGGTCGGGCCCGGCACGTACACGGCGGTGGTGAGCATCGCCGGCGTCGACGGCGCGACGAGCGAGCCCGTGACCTTCACCCTGCTCGCCCCGCCCGCGCCCACGCCAGACCCGGCCGAGCCCACCGCCCCGGCGGACGGGACCACCCCGGCGGAGGGAGCCCCGGCGGACGGGACCGCTCCCGCCGACGGGACGGCCCCGGCGGACGGGACGGCCCCGGCGGACGGGGCGCCGCCGGCCGAGGGGACGGCGCCCGCCGAGGGCGCCGAGCCGCCTGCCCCGTCCGGTCCTCCTGCCGACGGCGCGTAGACCGGCGGCGCTGCCCCGCCCGGGGCGCTGCCCCTCCCGTGGGGCCCCGACGTTCCCGGGCACGCGCCCGGGTCGCGGGCGTCAGCGGCGGGCGAGGGCCCAGCGGAAGGTGTTGCGCAGCAGGTAGGACCCGTCGGGCCGCCGGAACGGCCGCGCGGCGCGGAGCACGTCGGGGCGGAGCTCGGCGCGCAGCTCGTCCGACTCGCCGAACATGATCGCGGCGACGACCTCGTCCGCGTCGGCGAGCACCATCGGCGCGTCCGCGACGCCCTCCGTCACCGGCGTGAAGCCGTGCTCCGCGAGGAGCGCGCCGAGGTGCCCCTCCTCGCGGCTCTCGTCGCTCGGCTCGTGGTCCTCGCCCGCGACCGCGCGCTCGAGGACGGTGAGGTCGTTGAGCTCGTCCTCGGCCCACGTCGCGACGGCGACCAGCCCGCCGACGCGGCGGCACTCGACGAGCGTCCGCGCGACGTCGGTGAAGGCGAGCGCGTTGACGAGCGTCACGAGGTCGAAGGAGTCGTCCGGCCAGGGGAGGCGCTCCGCCTGGGCGACCCGAAGGTCCGCGCCCGGGCTGCGGCGCCGGGCGGCGTCGACCATCCCCGCGGCGGCGTCGCACCCGGCTGCCTCGGCCCCGCGGGCCACGGCCAGGGCGACGAGCTCGCCCGTCCCGCACCCGACGTCGAGCACGCGGGAGCCCGGCCCGACGCCCGCGGCGTCGAGGATCGCCCGCTGTGCGGGCTCGGCGGCGGGCGCCCACCAGCGCGCCCAGGCGTCGGCCAGTGCCGACCACTCGTCGACGTGGTCCACGGTCCCCTCCGTGTGCGTCGTGCGGACGGTCGGAGCGTCAGACGTAGCGCTCGAGGATGCTCGACTCCGCGAGCCGGGACAGGCCCTCGCGCACCGCGCGGGCCCGCTGCTCGCCGACGCCGTCGACGGTCATGAGGTCGTCGATGCTCGCCGCGAGGAGCTTCTGCAGGCCGCCGAAGTGCGCCACGAGCCGGTCGATGATCGTCGCGGGCAGGCGCGGCACCTTCGACAGGAGGCGGTACCCGTGCGGGGCGACCGCCGCGTCGAGCGCGTCGCCGCCACCCGGCAGGTCGAGCACCCGGCCGATCTGGCCGAGGTCGAGGAGCTGCGTGGAGTCGAGGCCCCCGAGGGCCTTCTGCACCTCGGCGAGCGAACGGTCCTTGCGGCCCAGGTCGACGTAGTCCCGGATGACGAACTCGCGGTCCGAGCCGATGCCGCCGATGAGCTCGTCGAGCTGGAGCGCGAGGAGGCGGCCGTCGGTGCCGAGCTCGATCACGTAGCCGGCGATCTCCTCGGAGATGCGCGCGACCATCTCGAGGCGCTGCACGACGGCGCAGACGTCGCGCACCGTGACCAGGTCCTCGATCTCGAGCGCGGACAGCGTGCCGGACACCTCGTCGAGGCGCGCGCGGTAGCGCTCGAGCGTCGCCAGCGCCTGGTTGGCGCGCGACAGGATCGTGTCGGAGTCCTCCAGGACGTGGCGCTGCCCGCCGACGTACAGCGCGACGATCCGCATCGACTGGCTCACCGAGATGACGGGGAAGCCGCTCTGCTTGGCCACGCGCTCGGCCGTGCGGTGCCGGGTCCCGGACTCGGTGGTCTCGATCGTCGGGTCCGGCAGGAGCTGGACGGCGGCGCGCAGGATGCGGTTGGCGTCGCGGTCGAGCACGACGGCGCCGTCCATCTTCGACAGCTCGCGCAGCCGCGTCGCGGAGAACCCGACGTCGAGCTGGAAGCCTCCCGAGCACATCTCCTCGACGATCTTGTCCAGGCCCAGCACGATGAGCGCGCCGGTCCGGCCGCGCAGGATGCGCTCGAGACCGTCACGGAGCTCGGTGCCCGGTGCCACGGCGGCGAGGGTCTCCCGGAGCAGCTCGTCGGGGTGCGCGGGGGAGTTGGCCACGGGGGAATCCTACGCTGCGAGCCCCTCCGCACCTCCGGAAAACCCCGGCGCCACGCCACAAAGCGGTCACGATCCGGTCTCGGCGCCGTGGGGCGTGCCGGGTCCGGGCGCCGGGCGCACCGGTGGCCGCCTCCGGAGGGCTCCGTCAGAGTGGGTGCTCGAAGCAGATCATCGGAGCGGCTCGGGGAGGGCACGTGCACCGTCGTCGGTCGTTCGCACAGGTCGGGAGGTCCGCCGCGGCGGGCGCCGCGGCGCTCGTCCTCGTGGGCCTCGCCGCCCTCGCCACGGGCACCGCGGCCGTGGCCGAGGTACCCGAGCCCGGGGAGGGTGAGGCCGTCGTCACCGTCCGCGTGGGCGGGGACCGGGTCGGGACCCGGGAAGTCGCCCCGCTGCCCGGCGTCGTGCTCGGGCTCTACACCGAGGGGGCGACGCCCGAGCCGGTCGACCAGCCCTGGGCGCTGTGCACCTCCGACGCCGACGGGGACTGCTCGTTCGTCGTCCCGGCTACGGGCCCGGGGGGCGCGAACGCCGGTGCGCGGTTCCTCGTCCGCCAGCTGTCGGCGCCCGCGGGGTGGTACACCAACCCAACCCTGCGGACGGGAGCGGGGAGCGGGTCGGGCTCCGTCGCCCGGCCGTACGAGTTCCTCACGCCGCCGCTCGAGGCGGGCCAGACGTACAGCTCCCTGGCGGCCGAGCCGCCCTTCATGTTCGGCAGCGCCGGCAGCGGCCGACCCGAGACGGACTCGGAAGGGGTGTGGCAGCAGTCGCGCACGAACCCGGAGTTCGCCGCGCAGTGCGGGGTCGACGTCGCGCTCGTGCTCGACCTGTCGGCGTCCTTGGGCAGCCAGGTGACGAACCTCAAGGCCGCGACCGACTCGATCGCGGACGCGCTCGTCGGGACACCGTCGCGGATGGCGGTCTTCTCGTTCGACGGGACGTCGCCCGCGACGAACGGCGGCAACGCCCCGACGCTCGTCCCCGTCTCGACGCAGGGCGGCGCGGACGCGTTCAAGGCCCAGTACGCGGGCTGGGCGACAGGGTCCGGGACCAACTGGGACCAGGCGCTGTGGGCCGTCGCGCAGGCCGCGCCGGACTACCAGGTGGTCGTCCTGCTCACCGACGGCAACCCGACGCGGTTCAGCGCCGACCCGCTGCTCGGCAGCGGCGGCACCACGCACTTCCGCGACGTCGAGAACGGGATCTACTCCGCCGACGCCGTCAAGGCACGGGGATCCCGGCTCCTCGCGCTCGGCGTCGGCAGCGGGATCGACGACGTGACGCGCCTCAACCTGCGAGCGCTCTCCGGCGAGACCTTCTACGAGGGCGGCGACCCGCGGTCGGCCGACTACTTCGACCTGGCCGACTTCGAGTCCGCGGGGTCCGCGCTCCGTGACGTGCTCCTCTCGGGCTGCGCGTCGCGGCTCACCGTGACGAAGGAGCTGGTCCCCGCGGAGAACCTCGGCGAGGACGTGACGGGCGCGGTGCCCGCGGGACCGGGGTGGGAGATCTCGGCCGGCACGACGACGGCCGGGGTCACGGTCACGCCGCCGACGCAGACGACGCCCGACGACGGCACCGGCAGCGTGGTGTTCGACGTCGACTACGGCGGCCAGCCCCAGACCGCGACCCTGACCGTCGCGGAGACCCAGCAGGACGGCTACGACCTCGTCACGGCCGCCGGGGCGAACGCCGTGTGCGTCGACAAGCTCGCGCAGGACGCCCCGGTCGCGGTCGAGAGCTCCGGTGCCACCGGCTTCACGGTCGACCTCCCGCCCTCGGGGTTCGTGAGCTGCACGATCCGCAACCGGCCGCAGTCCGCGGTCGTCGTCGACAAGACGTGGGTCGTGCGCGGCGAGACCTTCGCCGAGGGCGAGCAGCCGGAGGGCCTGGAGGCCGCGCTCACGCTCACCGGGCCCGACGGCGCGGGCCCGAGCGCCCAGCCGTGGGGCGCCGAGCGGGGCGGGTACGCGGGCGCGCAGGAGGTCGTCGTGGACGAGACGACGACCCTTCCCGCGGGCTGCGTCCTCACCGGTGCGCGCGTGACGTCCGTCGACGGCGAGACGGTCGACGAGGCGCTGCCCTTCACGACGACGGCGGGGTCGCCGACGCGCGAGGTGGAGGTGACGAACGAGGTCGTGTGCCCGCCGATGCTCACGCTGGTCAAGGAGGTCGTCAACGACGACGGCGGCACTGCCGCGCCTGCCGACTGGACGCTCACGGCGTCCGGGTCTGCCGAGACCGGCGACCTCGTCGTCACGGGGGCGTCGGGGAGCGACGACGTCACCGCGGTGCCCGTCGAGGAGGGGACGTACGCGCTGGCCGAGGACGGGCCGGCGGGCTACACCACGCTCGGGTGGGAGTGCGTCGACGGGGAGGGCGCGGCGCTCGCGGTCGAGGACGAGGTCGTCGTCGTCGGGCCCGACGACGCCGTGACGTGCACCGTGACCAACGACGACGACCCGGTGCCGCCCACGACGCCGGCGCCCGAGCCCTCCGAGCCGGGAGCCACGGCCGCACCCGCCCCCGGTGGCGGCGGCCCGCTCGCCACCACGGGCGCGAGCGTCGCGCTCCTGACGGCGCTCGCTGGCCTGGCCGTGGCCGTCGGCACGGGGACGGTCGTGCTGGTGCGGCGCCGTCGCTCGGCCGGCGTCGAGGGCTGACGACCGCGGCGGGGCGGCCGTCGGGCCCCGCGCGCGGGCCCCGCTCGGTGGCTGCCCGGCAGCTACCCCGCCGCGGCCCGTGCGCTCAGCTCCGCGCGAGCTCGACCGCCTCGCCGAGGTGCCGCGCCGGGTGGATCGTCATGCCCTCGACGGGGCGCGGGAACGACCCCCGCGGCACGACGGCGCGCGTGAAGCCGAGGCGCGCGGCCTCGGCCAGCCTGCGGTCGAGGCCGGCGACGGGGCGGATGTCCCCGGCGAGGCCGACCTCGCCGAACGCGACGGTGCCCTGCGGGAGGGCCTCGTCCTCCCGCGCGGACAGGACGGCGAGCGCGATCGAGAGGTCGGCGGCCGGCTCGGTCACCTTGGCGCCGCCCACGGTCGACGCGTAGACGTCCTGGTCGACGAGCCGCACGCCCGCGTGCCGGTGCATGACGGCGAGGATCATCGCGAGGCGGCTCGAGTCGACGCCGCTCGTGGTGCGGCGCGGGTTCGTCAGCGAGCTCGGCACGACGAGCGACTGGATCTCGAGCGCGAGCGGCCGGCGGCCCTCGAGCGTCACGGTGACGCACGTGCCCGGCACGCCCGCGCCGGTGTGCGAGAGGAAGAGGCCGCTCGGGTCGGCGAGCCCCACGATCCCGTTCTCGGTGAGGTCGAAGCAGCCGACCTCGTCCGTGGGCCCGTAGCGGTTCTTCACGGCGCGGACGAGGCGCAGGCGCGAGTGCCGGTCGCCCTCGAACTGGCACACGACGTCGACGAGGTGCTCGAGCGTGCGCGGGCCGGCGACCGAGCCGTCCTTCGTGACGTGCCCGACGAGGATCACGGGCAGGTCGCGGGCCTTCGCCGCGGCGATGAGCGACGCCGCGACCTCGCGCACCTGGCTCACGCCACCGGGCGCGCCCTCGACCTGCGCGGACGCGATGGTCTGCACGGAGTCCACGACCAGCAGGTCGGGCTCCGTGGCCTCGATGTGCCCGAGGACGGTCGCGAGGTCCGTCTCGGCCGCGAGCAGCAAGCCGGGCGCGAGGGCGCCGACACGCTCGGCGCGCAGGCGCACCTGCCCGGCCGACTCCTCGCCCGTGACGTACAGGACGCGCCGCGGGACGGGCGCGGGGCGCGCGGGCTCCGCAGGCGCGCGCTCTCCGGCGGGCCGGACCGTCGGCAGGTCGGAGCCGCCCGCGGCGACGTTGCTCGCCACGGCGAGCAGGAGCGTCGACTTGCCGACGCCCGGCTCCCCGGCGAGGAGCACGACGGCGCCCGGCACGATGCCGCCGCCGAGCACGCGGTCGAACTCGGACACGCCGGTGGGCGTGGCGCGCGCGGCCTCGACGCTGATCTCGCCGATGGGGCGCGCGGGGGAGCGCGTGGGGGACACGGCCGTGGTGCGGGGGCCCGAGGCGGCCGGGGCGTCCTCCGTCACCGTGCCCCACTCCTGGCACTCGCCGCACCGGCCCACCCACTTCGCGGTGGTCCACCCGCACTCGCTGCAGCGGTAGGCGGGGCGGGCTCGCTTGGCGGCCGCGGAGCGGGCCGCGGTGGTCGACGACGTCACGCGCCCCAACCTAGCCAGCACCCCTGACACCGGCACGCCGCCGTACGCCGCGACGAGCGGGCGTCGGCGCGGGATGCTGGGCCCATGCGCATGCGCGGCCTCCCGCACGACAGCCCGTGGTGGACGCCGATCCTCACGGTGACCTCGACGGCCGCGTGCCTCACGGTCTACTACGGCGTGCCGCTGCCCGACGACGACGCGCCCGAGGTGGTTCAGCTCGTCTCCTTCGGCGTCGGGCTGGCGCTGCTGTGCGGGCTCCTCGTGGTCCAGGTGCGGCGCCAGCTCCGCGCGTGGGAGACGCCGAGCGTGCGGGTCCAGTCCGTCATGGGCCTGCTGCTGCCGGTCGTGACGTTCTTCGCCCTCGTCTACTACCTCCTCGCGGACCAGTTCGTGGGGATCGAGAACCGGACCGACGCCCTGTACTTCGCCGTCGTGACGCTCGGGACGGTCGGCTACGGCGACGTCCACCCGACGGGCGAGGCCGCCAAGATGGTGGCGATGGTCCAGATCGTGCTGGACCTCGTCGTCGTCGGCGTCCTGGTGTCGATCGCCACGTCGCGCGCGCGGGCCCGGGCGGAGCACCGCGAGCGCGCGGAGCGCACCGGGCGACGCCCCGACTGACGTCCCCGGCCGACGGTCCCCGGCCGGCGGTCCCCGGCGCGCGGCCCCCGGGCGGGCGGTCCCCGAGGCGGACGCGCGGGCACGACGACCGGGTGAACCCGCTCCGCCCGGACGACACCCCGCGTCACCGCAGGGGGTCGGGCCCGCGCGCGTCCTACGCTGGGCCGCGGGGCCAGGCCCCGGAGGATCGGCGGCCCACGAGGACGGCCGGGAGCAGAGAGGTGCGTGCGATGAGCCAGTCGCCCGGCGGGGGCACGCTAGGACGGGCCGCCACCCCGGCGCGCCCCGGGGCGACGGCGGGCGCGGCGGGCCCGTCGGGTCGACGTCGTCCCGCCGACGCGACGGGCGCGCGCGACCGGCGGCACTCCCGCCCTCCGTCGGCGGCGGTGTACCGGCGCCGACGGCTCGTGGTGCTGGTCGGCCTCCTGGTCGTCGTCGGTCTCGTGCTCGCGCTCCTCGCGTGGGTGTGGCCCGGGTTCGCCCGCTCGGACGCCCCGGCGGAGCCCGAGCCGACGGTCACCGTCACCGCCGACCCGCCCACGCCGACGCTCGAGCCCGTGGCACGCACCGGCACGACCGCGTTCGCGCAGGCGCTCCCGGACACCGTGCTCGACCTCGTGCTCCGCAGCGACTCGGCGACGGACGCGTGGACCGCCGCGCGTGCCCTGGAGGCGTACCAGCTCGAGTACGCCGACGGCGAGGGGGACGACGCGACCCGGGTCACCGTCGTCGCGGGCCAGTGGCCGACGTCCGCGGAGGCGGAGGCCGCGGCGGACGACCTCGTCGCCGCGGCGGGCACGCCCACGGAGGAGGGCGACGTCGAGGTCGCCGGGGAGGTCGCGGGCCGGTACGCCGTGACCGACGCGGGCGACGGCCGGGCCACCGTCACGTGGCGCAACGACACGGCCGTCCTCCAGGCCACGGGGCCCGCCGACGTGGTGACCGACGTCTACGCCGCCTTCCCGCTCTGAGCACCGGGGCCCTCGCGGCGGCCCGGACTCTCCGGGTGCGCAAGAATGCCCTTCACCGACTCCCGGGAGCTGATCGCCCATGACCGACCTGCCCACCCCCTCCGCGCCCCGGCTCGCCGTCCTCGGCACGGGCGTCATGGGCGAGACCGTCCTCGCGGGTGCGCTCGCGTCCGGGTGGCGACCCGACGACGTCGTCGCGACCGTCCGCAGGCCCGAGCGCGCCGACGAGCTCGCCGCACGCCACGGCGTCCGGACGACGCGCGACAACGTCGAGGCCGTGCGCGGCGCCGGGGTCGTCGTCGTCGCGGTGAAGCCGAAGGACGTGGCCGCGCTGCTCTCCGAGGTCCACGACGCGGTGGGCGAGGGCACGGTCGTCGTGAGCGTCGTCGTCGGCCTGCCGACCGCCTTCTACGAGGAGCGGCTGCCCGCGGGCACCGCGGTCGTGCGGGTCATGCCGAACACGCCGTCCGTCGTGGGTGCGGGCGTGAGCGCCGTGAGCGGCGGGAGCGCCGCGGACGACGACGACGTCGCGCTCGTCGAACGGCTGCTCGCCGCGACGGGCCTCGTCGTGCGCGTCGCGGAGAAGGACCAGGACGCCGTCGGCGCGCTCTCCGGCTCCGGTCCCGCGTACGTCTTCTACGTCATCGACGCGCTCGCCGAGGCGGGCGTGCTGCTCGGCCTGACGCGCGCGACGGCGCTCGAGCTCGCGACCGCGACCGTGCACGGCGCGGCCACGATGCTGCGCGAGACGGGCGAGCACCCGGCGATCGCGCGCGAGCGCGTGTCGTCGCCGGGCGGCACGACGGTCGCGGCGCTGCGCCGTCTCGACGCCGGCGGGGTGCGCGCAGCGTTCCTCGACGCGCTCGAGGCCGCGCGCGACCGCTCGGCCGAGCTCGTGGCGGCGCTCGCGGACGCCTCGGCACCGCGCGCGGGGACCGAGGGGGCCGGGTCGTGAGCGACGGGCCGTCGCCCCGCACGCGCCCGCCCGCGATGTCGGACGTCGCGCGGCTCGCCGGCGTCTCGCACCAGACCGTGTCCCGCGTGCTCAACGACCACCCGAGCGTGCGGCCCGAGACCCGCGACCGCGTCCTCGACGCGATCGCGACGCTCGGCTACCGCCGCAACAGCGCGGCGCGCGCGCTCGTGACGATGCGCTCGGGCACGATCGGCGTGGTCACCACCGGCTCCGCGCTGTACGGGCCGACGTCGACCCTCATCGCGGTCGAGGAGGCCGCGCGCGAGCAGGGCTACTTCGTGAGCGTCGCGACGATCCGGCGCTACGACGCCGACACGATGCACCGCGTGCTCGAGCACTTCATGGACCAGGGCGTCGAGGGCATCGTCGTCATCGCGCCGCAGACGGACGTCGCGGCGGCGGTCGACTCGTTCCGCGCGCCGGTCCCCGTCATCATGATCGCCGCGCGCGACCTCCCCGCGGACGGCGAGGCGACCGACGTCGTGCGCCCCGCGTCCGGTGCGCTCGGTGCGCCGGGGGCGATCCTGTCCATCGCCGTGGACCAGCGCCTGGGAGCGCGCGTCGCGACGGAGCACCTGCTCGGCCTGGGCCACCGCACGGTGCTCCACCTGTCCGGGCCCCTCGACTGGTTCGACGCGCGCGAGCGCGAGACGGGCTGGCGCGCCGCTCTCGAGGAGCACGGCGCCCCGGTGCCCGAGCCGGTGCGGGGCGACTGGTCGTCGGACCGCGGGTACGCCGTCGGGCGCGAGCTCGCGGCCGCGATCCGCGCGGGCGACGGCCCGACGGCGGTGTTCGCGGGCAACGACCAGCTCGCGCTCGGCCTGCTGCGCGCGTTCTGGGAGCAGGGTGTGCGGGTGCCGGCGGACGTCTCGGTGGTCGGGTTCGACGACGTCGCGGGCGCCGGGCACTTCATCCCGCCGCTGACGACGGTGCGCCAGCCGTTCGGGTCCCTGGGCCGCCGGTGCATGGGGATGATGATCGACGCGCTGGCGGGCGCGACGGTCCGCCCCGTCTCGATCCCGCCCGAGCTCATGGTGCGCGAGAGCACGGGCACGCCGCGCGACTGACCGCTCGCTCGCACGGACGAGCGCGGAGGGAGTTGGCCCCGCCGGTTGTGAGCGCTAACATTCGAAGGACACTCAACGACCGAGGCGCGACGCCGCGACGAGGAGAAGCAGCAATGGTGCAGCAGGACGAGGTCGGGCGCCGTCGGGCGGCCGTCGTGGCGGGGGACACCGCGCTCGGGATCGAGCTCGGGTCGACGCGGATCAAGGCATGCCTCGTGGACGGCGACGGCACGCCGCTCGCGAGCGGGAGCCACGCCTGGGAGAACCGGTTCGAGGACGGCACGTGGACGTACCCGCTCGACGCCGTGGAGGCGGGGCTGCGCGAGTGCTACGCGCGCCTCGTGGCCGACGTCGAGGAGCGGTACGGCGTGCGACCCACGACGTACGGGGCGCTCGGCGTCTCCGCGATGATGCACGGCTACCTCGCGTTCGACGCCGACGGCGAGCTGCTCGTCCCGTTCCGCACGTGGCGCAACACCTCGACCGGCCCGGCCGCCGCCGAGCTCACCGAGCTGCTGGGCTACAACGTCCCGCTGCGCTGGTCGGTCGCCCACTGGTACCAGGCGATCCTCGACGCCGAGCCGCACGCGGCGTGCGTCGCGTCGCTCACGACGCTCGCCGGGTACGTGCACCGGCGGCTCACGGGCCGCCACGTGCTCGGCGTCGGCGACGCGTCCGGCATGTTCCCGGTCGACCCGGCGACGCGCGACTACGACCACGCGCTCCTCGCGCTCGTCGACGAGCGCGCCGCCACCCACCGGGCCGGGCCGAAGCTCGCCGAGCTGCTGCCGGACGTCCTCGTCGCGGGCGAGGACGCCGGGCGCCTGACCGCCGAGGGCGCGGCCTGGCTCGACCCCACCGGTTCGCTGGAGCCCGGCGTCCTGCTGTGCCCGCCCGAGGGCGACGCGGGCACGGGCATGGTCGCGACGAACGCCGTCGCGCCGCGCACGGGCAACGTCAGCGCGGGCACGAGCATCTTCGCGATGGTCGTGCTCGAGGGCCCGCTCGCCGCCGTGCACCACGAGCTCGACCTCGTCACGACGCCGGCGGGCGACCTCGTCGCGATGGTCCACTGCAACAACGGCGCGAGCGAGCTCGAGGCGTGGGCCGGCCTGCTCGGCGAGCTCGCCGCGGCCGTCGGCAGCGACGCGGGCCCGGACGACGTGTTCGGCGCGCTGTTCCGCGCCGCGCTCGACGGCGACGCCGACGGCGGCGGGCTGCTCGCCTACAACTATCTCGCGGGGGAGCCGATCACCGGGCTCGACGAGGGGCGCCCCCTGGTCGTCCGCACGCCCGGCAGCCGCCTGACGCTCGCCAACTTCGCGCGGACGCAGGTGTACGGCGCGTTCGGGACCCTCGCGCTCGGCATGCGCGTGCTCGCGCGGGAGGGCGTCCGGATCGACGGGATGCTCGCCCACGGCGGGATGTTCCGCACCGCGGGCGTCGCGCAGCGGCTCCTCGCGGCGGCGATCGGCGCGCCCGTCAGCGTGGGGCGCACCGCGGGCGAGGGCGGGGCCTGGGGCATCGCGGTGCTCGCGGCCTTCGCGCGCGCCCGTGCCGGGGAGCGCGCGCCGGGCGCCGACGTGGGCGCCGACCCGGGTGCGGACCTGGGCGACTACCTGCGCGACCACGTCTTCGCGGCGGCCGAGACCGTGACGGTCGAGCCCGACCCCGCGGACGTCGCCGGCTTCGCCGCGTACCTCGAGCGGTACGCGGCCGGGCTCGCCGTCGAGCGTGCCGCCGTGACAGCGCTGCCCACCCGCACCGGAGGAGAGGACCCCGCATGAGCACGCCCACCCCGTCCGCGGACGCGACGGCCGCGCGACCCGCCGTCCCGGCGGTGCCCGCGCACCTGCGCGACGCCGTCGACGCCGCCAAGGAGCGCGTCGCCGCGCTGCACGCCGAGCTGCCCCGCTGGGAGCTCGTGGTGTGGACCGCGGGCAACGTGTCCGAGCGCGTCCGGGACACCACACGGCCCGACGGCGCGGGCGACCTGCTCGTCATCAAGCCGTCGGGCGTCGCGTACGACGACATCACCCCCGGCGCGATGGTCGTGTGCGACCTCGACGGCGCCCTCGTCGAGGGCGACCGGTCGCCGTCGTCGGACACGGCGGCGCACGCGTACGTGTACCGCCACCTGCCCGAGGTGGGTGGCGTGGTGCACACGCACTCGACCTACGCGACGGCCTGGGCCGCGCGCGGCGAGCCCGTGCCGTGCGTCCTGACGATGATGGCCGACGAGTTCGGGGGCGACATCCCCGTCGGACCGTTCGCGCTCATCGGCGACGACTCGATCGGGCGCGGCATCGTGGAGACGCTGCGCGGGTCGCGCAGCCCCGCGGTCCTCATGCGCAGCCACGGGCCCTTCACCATCGGCAAGGACGCGCGCGCGGCGGTCAAGGCGGCCGTGATGTGCGAGGAGGTCGCCCGCACCGTGCACGTCAGCCGCCAGCTCGGCGAGCCCACGCGCATCCCGCAGGACGACGTCGACGCGCTCTACACGCGCTACCAGCACGTCTACGGGCAGCAGCCCGCGCGCTGACCGGCGGGCCGCTCCGACCCGGTTCCCCCGGGCCCGGCGGCGCACCGGCACGACACGCAGCACGACCACCGGGACGGGACCGCAGCGGTGCGGCCCTCGCCCACGACACGAGAGATGGACCGACATGAGCAAGCCCTACGCGGACCGCGAGATCTGGTTCCTCACCGGCAGCCAGGACCTGTACGGAGAGGAGACGCTGCGGCAGGTCGCCGAGCAGTCGCAGGAGGTCGCGCGCGCCCTCGACGCGTCGCCGGACGTCCCGGCGACCGTCGTCTGGAAGCCCGTCCTCAAGGACGCCGGCGCGATCCGCCGCGCGATGCTCGACGCGAACGCCGACGACCGCGTGCTCGGCGTCGTGACGTGGATGCACACGTTCAGCCCCGCGAAGATGTGGATCGGCGGCCTCGACCAGCTCCGCAAGCCGCTCCTGCACCTGCACACGCAGGCGAACGTCGAGCTGCCGTGGGACACGATCGACTTCGACTTCATGAACCTCAACCAGGCCGCGCACGGCGACCGGGAGTACGCGTACGTCGCGACGCGGCTCGGGGTGGCGCGCACGACGGTCGTCGGGCACGTCTCGAACCCGGCCGTCACCGCGCGCGTCGGCTCGTGGGTGCGCGGCGCCGCCGGCTGGGCGGCGACGCACGAGCTGCGTCTCGCCCGCTTCGGCGACAACATGCGCAACGTCGCGGTGACCGAGGGCGACAAGACCGAGGCCGAGCTCCGGTTCGGTGTGAGCGTGAACACGTGGGGCGTGAACGACCTCGTGCGCGCGGTCGAGGAGGTCTCCGAGGCCGACGTCGACGCGCTCGTCGCCGAGTACGAGGACCTCTACGACGTGGTCCCCGAGCTGCGCAAGGATGGCGACCGGCACGCCTCGCTGCGGTACGCGGCGCGGCAGGAGATCGCGCTCGAGACGTTCCTCGAGTCCGTCGGCGCCAAGGCGTTCACGACCAACTTCGAGGACCTGGGCGACCTGCGCCAGCTCCCCGGCATCGCCGTCCAGCGCCTCATGGCCAAGGGCTACGGGTTCGGGGCCGAGGGCGACTGGAAGACGGCCGTGCTCGTGCGCGCCGCGAAGGTCATGGGCGAGGGGCTGCCCGGCGGCGCGTCGCTCATGGAGGACTACACCTACGACCTGACCCCGGGCAGCGAGAAGATCCTCGGCGCGCACATGCTGGAGATCTGCCCGTCGCTCACGACCTCGACGCCCCGCGTCGAGATCCACCCGCTCGGCATCGGCGGCAAGGAGGACCCGGTCCGCATGGTGTTCGACGCCGACCCGGGCGTCGGCGTCGTCGTGTCCCTCGCGGACATGCGCGACCGCTTCCGGCTCACGGCGAACGTCGTGGACGTCGTCCCGCCGAGCGCGCCGCTGCCGCACCTGCCGGTGGCACGTGCGGTGTGGGAGCCGCGGCCGGACTTCGCGACGTCCGCCGAGGCCTGGCTGACGGCGGGCGGCGCGCACCACACGGTGCTCTCCACGGCCGCGGGCATCGACGCGTTCGAGGTCTTCGCGGACATCGCGCGCACGGAGCTCCTGGTCATCGACGAGAGCACGACGCGGCGGGGCTTCCGCGACCAGGTGCGGTGGAACCAGGTCTACTACCGCCTCGCGCAGGGCCTCTGACGCCTGGGGGAGCCGTCCGTGCACGGTCCAGTCCCGGCCGCAGGCCGTGACCGAACCGTGACGGGGCGGCGGCTTCCCCTGGAGCCGTGTGAGCGCTAACATCGTCTCTCGGGAGGGTGTGAGCGATCACATCCGCGGGCCCGGGGTCCTGCCCCTCGCCTGGCTCCGCAGCTCGGGCACGTCGCAGTGCCGAGCGGTGACCGGAATGGTTACCGAACGGTGATGCGGAATGCCGAGTGGGGGCTTGCGGGAGCGGCCCTGACACCGCTAGACATTGACACAAGCAAACATGTATCAACAAGAGTCAACAGTCCGATGAGGGGCTGGCACGACCCGACGGTCCTCGGCACGGCGCCGAGGTCGCATCTCAAGGAGGAGAGCATGTTCAGCACGACCAAGGCGCGCACGCGTCTGACGGGTGTCCTCGCCGGCGTGGCGGTCCTCGCGCTCGCGGCGTGCAGCAGCGGGGGCGGCAGCACGGACGGCAGCAGCAACGACGCGGGCGGCGACGGCGGCGGTGGCGGCGACACGATCTCCGTCGGCTTCTCGCAGGTCGGCGCCGAGTCCGGCTGGCGCGCGGCGAACACCAAGTCCATCCAGGACACGCTCACGGCCGAGAACGGCTTCGACCTCAAGTTCTCCGACGCGCAGCAGAAGCAGGAGAACCAGATCCAGGCGATCCGCTCCTACATCGCGCAGGGCGTCGACGTCATCGCGTTCTCCCCGGTCGTCGAGTCCGGCTGGGACGCGGTGCTCGAGGAGGCCAAGCAGGCCGGCATCCCCGTGATCCTCACCGACCGCGCGGTCGACTCCGAGGACGACACCCTCTACGAGTCGTTCATCGGCTCCGACTTCGTCCTCGAGGGCGAGATGGCCGGCGACTGGGTCTCCGAGAACCTCGCGACCGAGCCCATCAACGTCGTCGAGCTCCAGGGCACCACGGGCGCCGCGCCCGCGATCGACCGCAAGACCGGCTTCGAGAACGCCACGGCCGACAACCCCAACGTGACGATCATCGACTCGCAGACCGGCAACTTCACGCGTGCCGAGGGCAAGACGGTCATGGAGGGCTTCCTCCAGGCGCACGACGACATCGACCTCGTGTACGCGCACAACGACGACATGGGCCTCGGCGCCATCGAGGCCATCGAGGCCGCCGGTCTCGTCCCGGGCGAGGACATCAAGATCGTCACCGTCGACGCGGTCAAGGACGGCATGCAGGCCCTCGCCGACGGCAAGATCAACTTCATCGTCGAGTGCAACCCGCTCCTCGGCCCGGACCTGGCCGACATCATCAAGAAGGTCGTCGCGGGCGAGGAGGTCGAGAAGCGCATCGTCGTCAAGGACGAGTCCTTCACGCAGGAGCAGGCGATCGAGGCGCTCCCGACGCGCGAGTACTGAGCGCACCGCGCGCGCCGAGCGGGCGCCCCGGACCTCCGGGCACCCGCTCCGCACCGCCCCGGCGGGGCCGGTCGACGCCGACCGGCCCCGCCACCACGGACGGGTCGCGCGCCGGGAGAGCACGGCTCCCCGGCGCGCGGCCGACGCACCACCGCCGGCATGCCGACCCCGCCGGCGTCCTGAGGCGCCCCGGGGCCCGGCAGCCCCGCCGCCACCGCTGCACGGAAGGTCACCCATGACTACCGCCGTCCCCGACGGTCGGCCCGTCGTCGAGATGACCGGGATCTCGATCGAGTTCCCGGGCGTCAAGGCGCTCGACGGAGTCGACCTCACGCTCCGGCCCGGAGAGGTCCACGCCCTCATGGGCGAGAACGGCGCCGGCAAGTCGACGCTCATCAAGGCGCTCACCGGCGTCTACTCGATCGACTCCGGTCGCATCCTCGTCGACGGCGCCGAGCACACGTTCTCCGGCCCGGGCGAGGCCCAGGCCGCCGGCGTCTCGCCGGTGTACCAGGAGGTCAACCTCTGCGAGAACCTCTCGGTCGCCGAGAACATCATGCTCGGCCACGAGCCGCGCCGCCTCGGCGCGATCGACTGGCGGGCCACGCGCCGTCGGGCGGGGGAGATGCTCGCGCGCCTCAACCTCGACATCGACCCGGCGTCCTCGCTCTCGAGCCACTCCCTCGCCGTGCAGCAGCTCGTGGCGATCTGCCGCGCGCTCGTCGTCGAGTGCAAGGTGCTCATCCTCGACGAACCGACGTCCAGCCTCGACGCGGACGAGGTCGCGCAGCTCTTCGCCGTCGTGCGGCGCCTGCGCGACGAGGGCGTCGCGATCCTCTTCGTCTCGCACTTCCTCGAGCAGGTGTACGAGATCTCCGACCGCATGACCGTGCTGCGCAACGGGAGGCTCGTCGGCGAGTACGTCACCGCCGAGCTGCCGCGCCTCGAGCTCGTCTCCAAGATGATCGGCACCTCGCTCGAGGTGCTCGAGGAGCTCGAGGAGGCGCCCAAGCGCTCGGTCGCCGACCGCGAGGCGACGCCGTTCGTCCAGGCGCTCGGCGTCGGCCGCAAGGGCTCGGTGCAGCCGTTCGACCTCGACGTCTACCCGGGCGAGGTCGTCGGGCTCGCGGGCCTCCTCGGCTCGGGCCGCACCGAGCTCGCCCGGCTGCTCGCGGGCGCGGACCGCGCGGACAGCGGCCAGGTCCGCGTCGGTGGCTCGCTCGCCCGGCTGCGTACGCCGCGCTCCGCGATGCAGCGCAAGATCGCGTTCTCCTCGGAGCACCGCAAGGCCGAGGGCATCGTGGGCGACCTGACGATCCGCGAGAACATCGTGCTCGGTCTCCAGGCCGAGCGCGGGTGGGCCCGGCGCCTGCCGCGCAAGCAGGTCGACGAGATCGTCGAGAAGTACATCAGCGCGCTCGCGATCCGCCCCGCCAACCCGGACGCGCTCATCAAGAACCTCTCGGGCGGCAACCAGCAGAAGGTGCTCCTCGCGCGCTGGCTCGCGACGGCGCCCAGGCTGCTCATCCTCGACGAGCCGACGCGCGGCATCGACGTCGGGGCGAAGGCCGAGATCCAGAAGCTCGTCGCCCAGCTCTCGGGCGAGGGCATGTCGGTCGTGTTCATCTCGGCCGAGCTCGAGGAGGTGCTGCGGCTCAGCCACCGCATCGCCGTCATGCGCGACCGCGTCAAGGTCGCGGAGATCACCAACGACGAGGACGTCACGGTCGAGGACGTCGTCGAGCTCATCGCGAGCGGAGGGCAGGAGTCATGAGCACCACGGCACCCGCCTGGCAGCGCGCCGTCCAGCACCGGCTCTTCTGGCCGATCGTCGCGCTGGTCGTGCTGCTGGCGGTCAACACGGTCAACCGGCCGAGCTTCCTGTCCATCAGGCTGCAGGACGGCCACCTCTTCGGGTCGCTCGTCAACCTGCTGAAGAACGGCGCACCGCTGCTGCTCGTCGCGCTCGGCATGACCCTCGTCATCGCGACGCGCGGCATCGACCTCTCGGTCGGCGCGGTGGTCGCGATCTCCGGGGCCGTCGCGCTGAGCTTCATCGCGTCGTCGCCCACGCCGGACAGCCTGACGACCGTCCTCGTCGCCGTGGGGATCGCGCTCGCGCTGTCCTTCGTCCTCGGCGTGTGGAACGGGTTCCTCGTCTCCGTCCTCGGGATCCAGCCCATCATCGCGACGCTCGTGCTCATGACCGCGGGCCGCGGCGTCGCGATGCTCATCACGGGCGGCCAGATCACGACGGTCAACAGCGCACCGTTCAAGTCGATCGGGTCCGGGTTCTGGTTCGGGATCCCCGTCGCGGTCGTGCTGGCCGGCATCGTCTTCGCGGCCGTCGCGCTGCTCACCCGGCGCACCGCGCTCGGCATGCTCATCGAGTCCGTCGGCATCAACCCCGAGGCGAGCCGCCTCGCGGGCGTCAAGGCGCGCAGCATCATCTGGACCGTCTACGCGGTCTGCGCGCTCTTCGCGGGCCTCGCCGGCCTCATGATCTCGTCGAGCACCATGGCGGCCGACGCCAACAACGCCGGGCTCTTCATCGAGCTCGACGCGATCCTCGCCGTCGTGATCGGCGGCACGTCGCTCGCGGGCGGGAAGTTCTCGCTCTCCGGCACCCTGGTCGGCGTCCTCATCATCCAGACGCTCACCCTCACGGTGACCATGCTCGGCATCTCGCCGTCCGTCACGCCCCTGTTCAAGGCGATCGTCGTCATCGCGGTCTGCCTCGCGCAGTCCCCGAAGGTGCGCGACCTGGTCGCCGCCCGACGACGTCGCGCGGCCCCGACGGCCGCCGCGGCCGCGGAGGTGAGCGCCTGATGTCCGCCGTGCAGACCCCTGCCCCGACCTCGCCGCCCGACCCCCGGGGCGCCGAGACCGCCGCCCCCGGAGGCCGACCGACCATGACCGAGCGACTCACGAGCCGCGTGCGCCTCGACCGGCGCTACCTCCCGGTCCTCGGCACGTTCGCGGTGCTCGCGCTCATGCTCGTCGTGGGCGGGAGCCGGTACGAGAACTTCCTCTCGGCCCGCGTCGTCTCGAACCTGTTCATCAACAACTCGTTCCTCATCGTGCTCGCGGTCGGGATGACGTTCGTCATCCTCACCGGCGGCATCGACCTCTCCGTGGGCGCCGTGGTGGCGCTGTCCGGCATCACGACGGCGTCGCTCCTGCAGAGCGGGTGGCCGGTCGCGGTGGTGCTCGTCATCGCGGTCCTCATCGGCACCGTGCTAGGGCTCGCCGTCGGGCTCATGGTCCACGTGTTCGACATCCAGCCGTTCATCGCGACGCTGGCCGCGATGTTCCTCGCGCGCGGCTTGTGCTACGTCATCAGCCTCCAGTCCATCCCGATCACGAACGAGTCGTTCGTCGCGCTCGCGGGCTGGAGCCAGGAGATCGGCGACGGCTGGCGCCTGACGACCGCGGTCATCATCGCGCTCGTCGTCGTGGCGATCGCGTTCTACGTGCTGCACTACACGCAGTTCGGCCGCACGGTCTACGCGATCGGCGGCGGCGAGCAGTCGGCGATGCTCATGGGCCTGCCCGTCGCGCGCACCAAGGTGCTCGTCTACGTGGTGAGCGGCACGTGCGCCGGCATCGGCGGCCTGCTGTTCGCGATGTTCTCGCGGTCGGGCTACTCGCTCACGGGCGTCGGCATGGAGCTCGACGCGATCGCGGCGGTCGTCATCGGCGGCACGCTCCTCACGGGCGGGACGGGCTTCGTGCTCGGGTCCGTGCTCGGCGTGCTCGTGCTGGGCCTCATCCAGACGATCATCACGTTCGAGGGCACCCTGAGCTCGTGGTGGACGAAGATCGTCATCGGCGTGCTGCTGCTGGTCTTCGTGATCCTGCAGCGCGTCCTCGTCGTCAGGCGGAGGTGAGCCGGCGGCACCGGCCCCCGCCCCGGGCGTCCTCGTGACGTCCGCGGCGCGGGGCCGGTGCCGCGGCCGTCTGCCCGGGCCGACGGCCCGGGGTCACCGGAGCAGGACGGGGGCCGGCACCCCTGGGTCGTTCGGGCGTACGCCCGACCGGCGGTGTCATGACGCCGCCCTTGTAGAATGTGAGCGCTCACACTAGGCTCGGGCCGAACTTGTGAACGCTCACACGCAACGGTGCGTGTCTCTCGACGATGAGAGGAAGCCCTATGGAAACGTCTGTTCACCCGTCCCTCCCCACGCCCCGGCGCAGACCGGCGCACCGCCGGTCCGTCGCGGTCGCCCTCGTGGCGGGCATGGTCGGCACGGTCGCGCTCGCGACGTCGCTGCCGGCCGCCGCCGCGGAGCCCGACCTGCCCGACGGCGCATGGGTCGACACGTTCGACGACGCCGCGCTCGGCTCGGCCTGGACCGTCGTCAACCCCGTGCCCGAGGCGCTGTCCGTCGGCGGGGGGAAGCTCACGCTGACCTCGCAGCCGGGCGACACGTACCAGGACGCGAACAGCGCGAAGAACGTCGTGCTGCTCGACGTGCCGGCGGGCGACTTCACCGTCGTCACCCGGCTCGAGGCGCCCGTCACCTCCGTCTACCAGGGCGCCGGCCTCGTCGCGTGGCAGGACATGGACAACTACGTCCGGTCGGGCCTGACCTTCGTGGGTGACCTCTCGCCGTCGGGCCGCGCGATCGAGAACGACGTCGAGACCGGCGGCGTCTTCAGCGCGGCGGCCTTCACCGACCGCCCGGGCTCCACCGGGGAGACGCTGCGCATGCAGCGCACCGGCGACACGATCGCGACGAGCTTCTGGGACGGCACCGCGTGGCAGCCCGCGGGCTCCGTGACCGTCGACTTCCCGACGACGCACGTCGGCCTCTACGCGCTCGCCGCGCAGAGCGGCGCGGCGCACACCGCGGCGTTCGACTACGTCGCGGTCCGGGCCGCCGAGGGCGCGGACCAGGTGCCCGACGGTACGTTCACGCTCGCGGGCCCGGGCGACGCCCGGTACCTCGTGGCGACCGACGACGGCCTCGCCCTCGACGACGAGCGCCCCGCGACGACCGTCGCGCTCGCCGCGACGGAGGTCGACGGCGCCGAGGGCACGTCCCCGGTGACGCTCGCCGTCGGCGACCGGCCCGTCGTCGTCTCCGGCGCGTCCCGGCTCTCCCTCGGGGCCGCGGGCGCGGACGCGACGGCGCTGCGGCTCACCGACGCGGGCGGCGGCACGGTCTGGCTTCGCAGCGCGGCCGACCCCGAGCGGTACGCCGGGGTGCGCGCTTCCGACGGCGCGCTCGTCCTCGGTCCGCGCGAAGCGGCCACGAAGCTCACGATCACGCCCGCCACGAGCGCGGACCACGAGATCACCGTGGACCTCGCGGGCGAGCGCACCCAGATGAGCGACGAGCTGTACGGCATCTTCTACGAGGACATCAACTACGCGGCCGACGGCGGCCTGTACGCCGAGCTCGTGCGCAACCGGTCGTTCGAGTTCAGCAACCAGGACAACGGGTCGTTCACCGGCCTCACCGCCTGGAGCGCCGCGAACCGCGGCGGCGCGACGGCGACGACCCAGGTCGTGAACGACGCCGGGCGGCTCAACGCGACGAACCGCAACTACCTCAACCTGACGACGACCGGCGCGGGCGCCGGGGTGCGCAACGCCGGGTACAACACGGGGCTGTTCGTCGAGGAGGGGGAGTCCTACGACTTCTCCGTCTGGGCGCGGTCGGCGACGGCCCAGACCGTCACCGTGCGCGTCGAGGACGCCGCCGGGACCACGGCGTACGCGACCGGCCAGGTCGCCGTCGACGGCTCGAACGCGTGGAAGAGGTACGACGTCACGCTCACCGCGACGGGCACGACGAACGCCGGGCGGCTCGCGCTGCTCTCCGGCGCGGCGGGCACGCTCGCGCTCGACCAGGTGTCGCTCTTCCCGCAGGACACGTGGGTCGGCCCGGTCAACGGGAAGTCCGTGCTCCGCAAGGACCTCGCCGAGAAGATCGACGCGCTCGACCCGCAGTTCCTGCGCTTCCCCGGCGGCTGCGTGACGAACGTCGGCACGTTCCGCACGTACGAGGAGTCGGGCTTCACCGACCGTCGCCGCACGTACCAGTGGAAGGAGACGATCGGCCCGGTCGAGGAGCGCGCGACCAACTGGAACTTCTGGGGCTACAACCAGTCGTACGGGATCGGGTACCTCGAGTACTTCCTCCTCGCCGAGGACCTCGGCGCGACGCCGCTGCCCGTGGTGTCGGTCGGCGCCAACGGCTGCGGCAGCACCATCCCCGAGATGACCGACCCCGCGCAGATCCAGCGGTGGGTGGACGACACGGTCGACCTGATCGAGTTCGCCAACGGCGACGTGACGACCGAGTGGGGCGCCGTGCGGGCCGAGCTGGGCCACCCCGAGCCGTTCGGCCTGAAGTACGTCGGGCTCGGCAACGAGGAGAACACGAAGACGTTCGAGGCCAACTTCCCGGCGTTCCGCGACGCGATCGCGGCCGCCTACCCGGACGTCCAGATCATCTCGAACTCCGGGCCGGACGACACGGGCCAGCGCTTCGACGAGCTGTGGGAGTTCAACCGCGAGCAGGACGTCGACCTCGTCGACGAGCACTACTACAACGACCCGCAGTGGTTCCTCGAGAACGACGAGCGCTACGACTCCTACGACCGCGAGGGGCCGCACGTCTTCCTCGGCGAGTACGCGTCGCGCGGCAACACGTTCGCCAACGCGCTGTCCGAGGCCGCCTTCATGACGGGCCTCGAGCGCAACTCCGACGTCGTGCGGCTCGCGTCGTACGCGCCGCTGCTCGCGAACGAGTCGTACGTCCAGTGGTCGCCCGACGCGATCTGGTTCGACAACGACGAGTCGTGGGGCTCGGTGAACTACTACGTCCAGCAGCTGTTCTCCGCGAACGCGGGCGACGAGGTCGTGCCCAGCACGCACTCCGGCCCGGCGCCCGCCGACGCGACGCTCGACGGTGGCGTCTTCCTCTCCACGTGGAACACGGCCGTGCAGTACGACAACGTGCGCGTCACCGACAACGCGAGCGGCGACGTGCTCTTCGCGGACGACTTCGAGTCCGGCGCGTCGCAGTGGGAGCCGCAGTCGGGCACGTGGGCGGCGCAGGACGGCGCCTACGTCCAGTCGGCGACGAACGTCACCGACGCCCGGTCGATCGTCGCCGGCGCGTACGCGAAGGACTGGTCGAGCTACACGCTCGAGCTCGACGCGCGCAAGACGTCGGGCGCGGAGGGCTTCCTCGTCGGGTTCGCCGCCGGCGGCCCGAACGACTACTACTGGTGGAACCTCGGCGGGTGGAACAACACGCGCCAGGCCCTCCAGCGCGCGTCGGGCGGGAGCGCCAACGAGGTGCAGGCCGTCGAGAACCACAGCATCGAGGCCGGTCAGCCGTACCACGTCAAGGTCGTCGTCGAGGGCTCGACCATCGAGCTCTACCTCGACGGCGAGCTCCAGATGTCCTACGAGCAGCCGTCGACCAAGTCGCTCTACCAGGTCGTCACGCGCGACGACGAGACGGGCGACGTCGTGGTCAAGGTCGTCAACCCCACCGCGACCGCGGCGCGCACGCAGGTGCACGTCGAGGGCTCCGACGGCATCGCGGACCAGGCGACGGTCACGGAGATGGTGGGCGCGCCGTCGGACACCAACACCAAGGCCGACCCGGAGCGGATCGTCCCGGTGGAGCGGACGCTCACGGGCGTGGGGGAGGAGTTCTCCTACGAGTTCCCCGCGCACTCGATCACGTTCGTCCGGCTGCACGCGTCCGACACGGAGCCCGAGCTCGACCTCGCGGTCGACGTCGCGCCGCGCTGCCTGGCGGGCACGGCGTACGTCGCCGTGCGCGCGACGAACGGCGAGGACGTCCCGGTCTCGGTGACGCTCGCGACGCCGTTCGGGCAGAAGGCGTTCGCGGACGTGGCACCCGGCAGGAACGCGTACCAGTCGTTCGCGGCGCGCGCGACGTCGGCCCCGGCCGGCACCGCGACGGTGACGGGCACGGCGACGCTCGACGGCGAGCAGGTCACCTCGACCGTCGACGTCGCCTACGACGCGCTCGACTGCGGCTGACCTCGTGACGTAGCACCGCAGGTGCCGAGGTAGAGGCGTGGTCACGACCACGCCTCTACCTCGGCCAGGAGGCACCCTCGTGGCCGGTCCGGCGGGCCACGAGGGCGCGGCCCGCGCTCCCCGCGCGGGCCGCCACCGCACGACACCGCACGACACCGCACGTCTCGACGCGCGGGCGACGACGCCCGCGCCGACCAGAGGAGCACCGATGCACCCCCGACCGACCGACGGCGTCCGCCGTCGACCCGGCGGCGTGGCCCGGCTGGCGGCCGTGGCGGCCGCCGCCGCGCTCGCCGTGACCGCGTGGGCACCGTCCGCCGTCGCGGCCGACGCCCTGCCTGCGCCCGTCCTCGACCTCGCGTTCGACGGCGACGTCGCCGACGCGAGCCCCCTCGCGCACCCCGTGGCCCTGCGCGGCCACACGGGCTCCGCGCCGACCGGCTTCTCCTACGTCGACGGCGTCGACGGGGCGGGGCAGGCCCTGCGCCTGAGCGGCAGCACGTACCTCGACCTCGGGTCGTCGACGGCGCTCCAGCCCGAGGACCTGACCCTCTCGTTCTGGGTGGAGCCCAGCGGGAAGCTGTCCGGGGAGCACGTCGTCACGTGGAACAAGCGGGCCTACAACTCCGACGGCTGGTACCTGTCGTCCGAGTCGGACACGGTGCCGCTCGCGCTGTCGGTGGGGCCGGCGTCGGGCCAGCCGTACAAGGTGCGGGTCGCGAGCTCCGACCGCGCGGCGTTCTTCCCCGCGGACGAGTGGACGCACGTCGTCGTCACGTACGACCACGCGACGAAGGCCGTCGCGTTCTACCGCAACGGCGAGCAGGTCCCGTCGACGGTGGCCAGCGCGGTCGCCGGCGACGCGACGGGGGTCCTGGGCTCCGACCCGGCGCTGCCGAAGACGATCGGGTTCAACGGGCCCCAGTACAACGGCGCCTACCTCAAGGCCGCGCTGGACGACTACCGCCTGTACGACGCGGTGGCGGACCTGGGCGACGTCGTCGGGCTGTACGAGGAGAGCGGGCGCACGGTGGACCGCGACGCGATCGCGCAGGACGACGCCGACGCGCTGTCCCTGCCGGAGCGCGCGACGGTCGCGCTCGTGCTCCCGGCGACCGGCTCGCGCGGGTCGACCGTGACGTGGCGGTCGTCGCATCCCGAGGTCGTCGCGACCGACGGGACCGTGGTCCGGCCCGCGATCGGGGAGGACGACGCGCACGTCACGCTGACCGCGACGGTGCGCTACCTCGACGGCGAGCCGGTGACGCGCGACCTCGAGGTCGTCGTGCCCGCGCTCGTCGACGAGACGCCGCTCGAGGAGGCCGCGCTGCCGTCGGTGCTGCTCTCCGACGACTTCCTCCAGAACGCCGCCGCGAAGGAGCACGAGTACCTGCTGAGCCTGGACTCCGAGACGTTCCTCTACGAGTTCTACAAGGTCGGCGGGCTGACCCCGACCACGGCCGCCGGGTACGGCGGCTGGGAGCGCAGCAACGCCGTGAACTTCCGCGGCCACGCGTTCGGCCACTACCTCTCGGCGCTCGCGATGTCGTGGTCCTCGACGAAGGACGAGGCGACGAAGGACGCGCTGTTCACCGAGATCGAGGAGGGCGTGGGCGGGCTCGCGCGCGTGCAGGACGCGTACGCCGCCGCGCACCCCGGCTCGGCCGGGTACGTCTCCGCGTTCCGCGAGTCGATCCTCGACCAGGTGCAGGGCACCGGGACGTCGGACGAGAACGTCATCGTGCCCTGGTACAACCTGCACAAGGTGCTCGCCGGGCTGCTCGACGTCGCCGAGCACGTCGACGGCCCGGTCGGCGACCAGGCGCTCGCCGTCGCGACCGACTTCGGGCTCTACGTCCAGGGGCGCGTGGCGAAGCTGCCGAGCACCGACGTGATGCTCCGCACCGAGTACGGCGGCATGAACGAGGCGCTGTACGAGCTGTTCGACCTCACGGGCGACGTCCGGATCAAGGAGGCGGCCGAGGCGTTCGACGAGGTGACGTTCTTCCGTCAGCTCGCCGCGGGCCAGGACGTGCTGCCGGGCAAGCATGCCAACACGCAGATCCCCAAGCTGCTCGGCGCGCTCAAGCGCTACCAGGTGTTCACGCAGAACCCCGCCTACTACGACCTGCTCACGCCCGCCGAGAAGGACGAGCTGCCGATGTACCTCGCGGCGGCGGAGAACTTCTTCGACATCGTGGTGCGCGACCATACCTACGTCACCGGCGCGAACAGCCAGGCGGAGCACTTCCACGCGCCCGGGTCGCTGCACGAGCGCGCGGACGAGCAGGGCACCGCGCGCAACGCCGAGACGGCCGAGACGTGCAACGAGTACAACATGCTCAAGCTCGCGCGCGAGCTCTTCACCCTGAGCAAGGACGTGCGGTACGCGGACTACTACGAGAACGCGTTCATCAACACGATCCTCGCGTCGCAGAACCCGGAGACCGGGACGACGACGTACTTCAACCCCATGGCGTCGGGCTACCACCGCGTCTACAACCTGCCGTTCACCGAGTTCTGGTGCTGCACCGGGACGGGCATGGAGAGCTTCTCCAAGCTCGGCGACTCGATCTACTTCACCGGCCAGGGCTCGGTGTGGGTCAACATGTTCTTCTCCTCGACGGTCGAGCACGCGGAGCAGAACCTGCGGCTCACGCAGGAGGCGAACCTGCCGAACGAGGACACCGTGACCTTCCGCGTCGACGCGCTCGACGGCGGTGCGGTCGCCGAGGACGCGACGCTGCGCCTGCGCGTGCCGTCGTGGATCGCGGGCGAGCCCGCGGTCGAGGTGAACGGCGCCGCCGTCGAGCCGCACGTGTCGCGCGGGTACGTCGTGCTGCCCGTCGCCGCGGGCGACGTCGTCCGGTACACGATGCCGATGGCGGCGTCCGTCGTCGACACCCCGGACAACCCGTACTTCGTGGCCTTCCGGTACGGGCCGGTCGTCCTCTCCGCGAACCTCGGCGAGGTCCCCGAGCCGGCGTGGCAGGGCACGGGCATCCTCGTCCGTTCGTCCACGCGCGACGCCGACGCCCAGACGACGATCACGGCCGCGAACATGGGCGCCGACGAGTGGAAGGAGCGGATCGCGGAGAACCTCGTCCGCGTCGAGGACGACGCCGAGGGTCGGGTCCAGCTCGAGCTGCGGAACACCGCCGACGGCGGCGACCTCGTCTTCACGCCCCACCACACCAACTGGGACGTGACGTACGGGCTCTACCTCCACCTCGACGAGCCGGACTCTGCCGCGTCGCAGGAGCGCATCCTGCGCGCCAAGCAGGAGCTGCGCGACGCCGACCGCACCGTCGACAGCCTGACGAGCTTCGACAACAACAACTTCGAGAACGCGAAGAACCTCCAGCAGAGCGGGTCGTCGGTCGGGACGTTCTCCGGCCGTCAGTTCCGCCACGCGAACGGCACGGGCTGGTTCAGCTACGACCTCATGGTCGACCCGGCCTCGGCGTCGAACCACCTGGGCGTCACGCTCTACTCGGGCGACCAGGGCCGCGTGTTCGACCTGTACGTGAACGACGAGAAGCTGAAGACGATCACCACGGTCGCGAACGCCCCGACCAAGGACGAGCAGGGGTTCTACGTCGACACGACGCAGCTCCCGGCGAAGTACCTCGAGATCGGCGAGGGCACGCGCTGGAAGGTCGACAGCGCGGGGGAGTACGTGCTCGACGAAGACGGCGAGCGCATCCCCGTGGTCACCGTCCGCTTCCAGGCGACGGGCGGCTGGGCCGGAGGCGTGTTCGGCGTCCGGGTCGACCGCGCGGCGTCGTACGACGCGACGCCCGGGCTCGCGGCGCTCGCGTTCGACACCGGGTCGCTCGCCCCTGCGTTCGACCCGGCGGTGACGGACTACACCCTCACCGTCCCCGCGGGCACGACGAGCGTCGTGCTCGACGCCGACCCGCACGTGCCGAGCGGCCTGGTCCGCGTCGACGGCGTGCTGATCGACGACACGCAGGGTCGCGTCGTGCCGCTCCCGGAGGACGGGAGCGCTCGGACCGTGGAGGTCGTCGGCGTCGCGCAGGACCACGAGACCGCCACGACCTACCGGGTCGAGATCGTGCCGGGGGCGACGGCCGTCGTCCCGCTCGACGTCGAGGTCTCGTCGCGCTGCCTCGCCGGCAGGGCCTACGTGGCGGTCCGGGCGACGAACACGGGCGCCACGCCGGTGGACGTCACCCTGGCGACGCCGTACGGGGAGAGGTCGTCCACGGGCGTCGCCCCGGGCGCGAGCGCGTACCAGTCGTTCGCGTCGCGCGCGACGGCGGTCCCCGCCGGCACCGCGACGGTCACCGCGACGGCGGTGCTCGACGGCGCCCCGGTCACCACGACCCACGACGTCGACATCGAGCCGCGCACCTGCGGCTGAGCGACCCGCGCGCCGCACCGGCGTCCTCGCGGTCGGTCCGACGGGCCGCGAGGACGCCGCACCACGGCGACGCGGCGTCAGTCGATATCGGTACCGACATCGATATCCCCGCCATGAACCCACGACAGCAGCAGGACCTCGACGAGGAGGAACGACATGAGCAGGCACCGGAGACGACGAGCCGCGGCGACGATCGTGGCGGGGGTGCTGGCGCTCGGGGCCGGCCTGCCCGCGGCGCACGCCACCGCGACGACCGACGACGCGCCCCCGGCGGCGACCGCCCTCACCGGGCTGACCACGACGGACCGCGGCGACGGGACCTACGACGTCCCGCTCCTGCGCAGCGACGTCCCCGACATCAGCGTCACGCGCGTCCCCGCGGCCGAGAACAACGAGGGCCGCGACCTCTACTACATGATCAGCACGACGATGCACCTCGCGCCCGGCGCCCCGATCATGAAGTCGTACGACCTCGTGAGCTGGGAGATCGTCGGCTACGTCTACGACCGTCTCGGCGTCGGCGACGTGTCGTCGCTGCGCAACGGGAAGAACGGCTACGGCAACGGGCAGTGGGCGTCCTCGCTGCGCTACCGCGACGGCACGTTCTACGTGGTGTTCAACACCAACGACCTCGGGGGGTCGTACCTCTTCCGCACGGACGACGTCGAGCACGGCGCGTGGGAGCGCACCGCGCTCGGCCGGGGGTTCCACGACCCGTCGCTGTTCTTCGACGAGGCCGACGGGGGGACGCCCTACATCTTCTACGGCTCGGGCGCGACGAGCGCCGTCCGGCTGAACGACGACCTCACCGCGATCGAGGCGGACTTCCCGAACATCTTCCGCGCCGCGGACTACGCGGGCGAGCCGTTCGTCGGCGGGCTGTTCGAGGGCGCGCAGGTGCACTACATCGACGGCGAGTACTACGTCGCGATCATCACGTGGCCCAGCGGCCAGAACCGGCAGGAGGTGCTCTTCCGCTCGCCGCACCTGCTGGGCCGCTACGAGACCGCCGACGGCTCGAACCCGTACGAGGCGCGCAGCGCGCTGAACTCGGACGGCTTCGCGCAGGGCGGGCTGGTCGAGGTGCCCGACGGCGCGGGCGGCTACGAGTGGTGGGGGATGTTCTTCCGCGACACCTACCCTCTCGGCCGCATCCCCGCGCTCATCCCCGCGACGTGGGAGGACGGCTGGCCGACGTTCGGCGACGACGGCGTCGTCCGTGTCGGCGACACGTTCGCCAAGCCGATCGAGCTGGACCCGGCGACGGAGCGCCGGGAGCGGCTGAAGAGCATCGTCGCCTCCGACGACTTCGCGAACGACGCCGAGCACCGCGCGTTCAGCGACACCGTCTGGGAGGTCCCCGACGCGCCCACGTACGACGAGTCCCTGCTCGGCGTCGAGCTCGTCGCCAACCCGGGGTTCGAGGACGCCGGGACCGCCCCGTGGGCCGCGCAGTTCGGGGCGACGCTGTCGCGCGAGACGAGCGGCGCGGCGTCGGGCACGGGCGCGCTGCGCGTGGCGGGCCGGACGCTCAACGGCTCCGGGCCGAACCAGCAGCTCGGCGGGAAGATCCAGGCGGGCGTGACGTACGAGGTCTCGGCCCGGGTCCGCTACGCCTCCGGGCCGGCGCAGGTCCGCTTCAACCTCGTCGGCGACTGGGGCGCGGGCGTCACCACGCTCGCGTGGGCGAACGCCACGCCGGGGGAGTGGACGACCGTGCGGGGCACCTACACCGTCCCGCAGGACGCGGACGTCCGGACCTTCAAGCTCGCGGTCGAGACGCCGTGGGGCAACCCGCAGCCGCCGTCGTCGAGCGTCGAGTACCTGCTCGACGACGTGTCCGTGGTCGGCCGCGCGCCGGCCGTCGAGACGCCCACGCTCGAGGAGGTGTCGTACAACGGCTCGGACCTCGACCTCGCCTGGCAGTGGAACCACGCGCCGGACAACCGGTACTGGTCCCTCACCGAGCGCGAGGGCTGGCTGCGCCTGACCAACGGGCACGTCGTGACCGGCGAGGCGGAGTACACCAAGGCGCCCGGGCGCGACCTCACCTACCTCGAGGAGGCGCGCAACACGCTCGGTCAGCGCACCTTCGGTCCGACGGCCTCCGCGGAGACCCGCCTCGACGTGTCGGGGATGCTCGACGGCGACGTCGCCGGCCTGGCCGTCTACGGCCGCAGCTTCGCGTACGCGGGCGTCCAGCAGGTCGACGGCGAGCGCACGCTCGGCCTCGTCACGCGGCTCCAGCCGTTCACCGACACGATCGACCGCGAGGCGGTCGAGTCGTTCGTCCCCGGGTCGCAGGTCCCGCTCGGCGAGCGCACGGACGTGCACCTCAAGGCGGACGCGGACTTCGCCTCGCCGAACGGCCAGCTCTGGGTGCAGTACTCCTACAGCCTCGACGGGCGGACGTGGCAGCCGCTCGGGCCGCGCCAGGGGCCGCTCGTCATGGACTGGAGCCTGTCCCACTTCATGGGCTACCGGTTCGGCCTCTTCTCCTACGCCAAGGAGCAGACCGGCGGGCACGTCGACTTCGACCACTTCCTCCTCAGCGACGTGCTCGACGCCGACGGCGGCGCCGACCGGACGGCGCTCGACGCCGTCGTCGCCGAGGCCGAAGGGCTCGACCCGGCGGACCACACGGCCGAGTCGTGGGCCGCCGTCGAGCAGGCCCTCGCCTGGGCGCGGTCGACGACCGCGCCGTCGACGCAGAACCAGGCCGACGCCCCCGCGCGGGCGCTCGCGCTCGCCGTCGCGTCGCTGGAGCCGACGACGTCCCCGGACGTCGCGTTCGCGGCGGAGGCGAGCCTGCGCGCGCTCGCCGGCACCGACTACGTCGCCGTGCGCGTCGTGAACGAGGAGGACGTCCCGGTGGACGTGGTGGTCACCACGCCGTACGGCAGCCGCACGTTCGCCGACGTCCGACCGGGGGCGAGCGCCTACCAGGCGTTCCCGACGCGACGGCCGCATGCGCCGGCCGGGGAGGCCACCGTCACCGTCACGCGCTCGACCGACGCCGCGACGACGACCCGCACCGTGCCGTTCGGCCGCTGACCCGCGCCCGACCCGGCGGCCGCGCAGGCCGCGCCGGGTCGGGCGCGCGAGGAGGGAGGACGCAGGACGACGGCGGGGGACCGCCGTCGGGCACGACCGTCCGCGCGAGGCGCGCGGACGCGCAGGACACCCACATCGATCGAGGAGGATCCATGGACACGCACCACCGCAGACGACGTCGCCTGCGCGGCGCCGTCGCCGGGGCCGCGCTCGTGACGCTGCTCTCCGCGTCGCTCGCCGCGCTGCCGTCGTACGCCGCGGACGAGGAGCTGGTCGTCAACGGCGGCTTCGAGGACGGCACGACCGGCTGGTTCGTCAACAACGGCAACGCGACCGACAAGGCCGTGCTGTCGACCACCGACCAGGCGTTCGCGGGCGAGGCCGCGGCCCTGACCACCGAGCGCGCGACGACCGGCTCCGGTCCGATGCAGGACCTCAGCGGCAAGGTCCGCGCGGGCGAGACGTACGAGCTCACCGCGAAGATCCGGTACGACGCCGCCGCGGCCCCGGCCACCAAGCAGTTCTTCGCCACGATGCACTACGGCGGCGGGACGTACACGAACCTGGTGAGCGTCACCGCGACCAAGGGCCAGTGGGCGACGTTCGACGGCCGGTTCACGATCCCGGCCGACCAGAACGTCGGCACCGCGCGGCTGTTCTTCGAGACGCCGTGGACGAGCAACCCGTCGGCCGACCCGGCGACGCACCTCATGGACTTCGTGCTCGACGACGTCTCCGTCGTCGGCGCGGCCCCGCCCGGACCGCCCTCGAAGACGATCGAGGTGCTCGGCAAGCTGCCCGGCGAGCACAACCCGCTCATCTCCCACAAGTTCGGGGCCGACGGGTTCGGGTTCGTCGAGGACGGGCGCGTGTACATGTACATGACGAACGACACCCAGGGCTACGCGCCCGACCCGGTGACGGGCGTCTCGCCGCAGATCAACTACGGCAGCATCAACCAGATCACGCTCATCTCGTCCGAGGACCTCGTGAACTGGACGGACCACGGCGAGATCCAGGTCGCGGGGCCGCAGGGCGTCGCGCCCTTCACGAACAACTCGTGGGCGCCGGGCATGGCGAAGAAGACGGTCGACGGCGTCGACAAGTACTTCCTCTACTACGCCAACGGCGGCGGGTCGTCGAACGTCATCACGGGCGCCTCGCCGCTCGGGCCGTGGACGAGCGAGCGCGACAGCACGCTCATCGACGGGCGCACCCCGGGCGCCGAGGCCGTGGCCTGGAAGTTCGACCCGGCGCCGCTCGTCACCGACGACGGCGCGTACCTCTACTTCGGCGGCGGCCCGGCGTCGACGTCGATGCCCGCGGCGGAGCGGTTCAACAACCCCAAGAACATCCGCGTCATCGAGCTCGGCGACGACATGGTCTCCACGCAGGGCACGGCGGCCGTCGTGGACGCGCCCGTGGCGTTCGAGGCGGCGCAGGTCTTCGAGCGCGACGGGAAGTACTACCTGTCGTACTCGTCGCACTTCGGCGGCAACGACTTCGGCGGCAACCAGGCCACGCTCCCGGGGTACCCGGGCGGCGGGCAGATCGGCTACATGATCTCCGACGACCCGATGTCGTTCCCCAAGGAGACGTACGCCGGCGTGATGTTCCCGAACCAGTCGCAGTTCTTCGGCGCGGGCACCGGCGGCAACAACCACCAGTCGGTGTTCGAGCTGGACGGCAAGTACTACTTCACGTACCACGCGCCCACGCTCAACAAGCGCATCAACGGCAGCACCACGCAGGGCTACCGCAGCCCGCACATCCAGGAGCTGACGTTCAACGCGGACGGCACGGTCCAGCAGGTCGTCGGCGACTACGCGGGCGTGGACCAGGTCAAGGACCTCGACCCGTTCCAGGTGCTCGAGGCGGAGACGTTCGCGTGGCAGCAGGGCCTCACGACCGCGAAGGTCGACGGCGGCTCGGCGCAGTTCGGCGACCAGGCGCCGAACCTCGTCGTCCGCGACGTCGACGCCGGCGACTGGTCGGCGCTGTCGTCGGTCGACTTCGGCGACGGTGCCGCGAGCGTCACGGCGCGCGTGAAGCCGCTCGTCGAGGGCGCCACCGTCGAGGTGCGCCTCGACGACCGCGAGGGTGCGGTCGTCGGCACGCTCGACCTCGACACCCCCGTGGGCGAGTGGGCGGACGTGACCGCCGCCCTGGAGGGCGTGAGCGGCGTCCATGACGTGTACTTCACGTTCGCCGGCCCCGCGGGCGTCGACCTCGTCGAGGTGGACACGTGGGAGTTCGCGGCCGACGCCGCCGGCCCGGCCGTCGAGCTCGACGTGACCGCGTCCGCACGCTGCCTCGCGGGCAAGGCCTACGTGGCGGTGCGCGCGACCAACCTCGCCGACGTCGCGGCCGACGTCGAGCTCGTCACCCCGTTCGGCACGCGCGTCGTGCGCGACGTCGCGCCGGGGGCGAACGCGTACCAGTCGTTCGCCACGCGGTCCGGGTCGCTCGCGGCCGGGGTCGCGACCGCCACGGGCACCGCGGTGCTCGACGGCGCCACGGTCGAGACGGCGCACGAGGCCGCCTACGGCGACCTGTCCTGCGGCTGACACCGGACGACCAGCACTGCCCGACGGCGGCCCGCACCCCACCCGGTGGTGCGGGCCGCCGTCGGCGTCCGGGGGCGCCCGGGAGCCCTCACGCGCTTTTCGACATCGTTGTCGGTCCCGGGGTCCCTAGGCATGTTTGCGTTCACATGTTAGCGTTCACACGCGCGTCCGACGGCGGACCCGCGACCGGCGCCGACGCCGGGCACGACGACGAGGAGTCACCGATGACCTCACGCCACGAACCACCCCCGACGCCCGCGGAGCCCCGCGCCCGACGCCGACGCCGCTCGCTCGCGGCGCTGCTCGGCCTCGCGCTCGTCGCCCCGCTCGCGCCCGTGGGCGCGGCGGCCGCCGGCCCGATGCCCGCGGCGCCCGCACCGGTCCCCGTCGCGGCCGAGCCGACCACGGACGGTCTGCGGCTCTGGCTCCCGCTCGACGAGACCGAGGGCACCGTCGCGCACGACGCGTCGGGCCACGGCCTCGACGCCGCGCTCGTCGGCACGGGCGGCGGGTGGCGCGCGGGACAGGGGCTCACGTTCGGCGGCGCGAACCACGTGGACCTGCCCGACGACCTCCTGGCCGGCTACGACGCCGTGACGGTGAGCGCGGACGTGTGGGTCGACACGTCGCTGAGCGGCAACTACTTCTTCTACACCCTCGGCAACCCGGCGGTCGGCACCCCGCAGTCCGGGAACGGCTACCTGTTCTCGACGGGCAACGCGAACTACCGCGCGACGATCTCCGACCTCGCGTGGGGCCGCGAGCAGAACACGGCCAAGACCCCCGCGGGCGCCCTCCAGCGGGGCGTGTGGAAGACCGTCACCTACACGCTCGCGGGCGGCACGGCGCGGCTGTACGAGGACGGCACCCAGGTCGGGCAGAACACCGCGGTGACGATCACGCCCGGCGCGATCGGCGGCGGCACCACGACCGCGAACGCGCTCGGGAAGTCGGCCTACGCCGCCGACAACCTCTTCAAGGGGCGCATGAAGGACTTCCGGCTCTACGACCGCGCGCTCACCGCGCAGGAGGTCGCCGACCTCGCGTCGGACGCCGCGCAGGACGCCGTCACGGCCGACGCCGCCGCGCTCGACCTGGGCGACACGAGCGCCGTCGGCACGGACCTCGTGCTCCCCGCGAAGGGCGTCGGTGGCTCCGCCGTCGCGTGGTCGAGCTCCGACGCGGGCGTCGTCTCGGCGAGCGGCGCGGTGACGCGCCCCGCGGGCGACGAGCCGGCGACCGCGACGCTCACCGCCACGGTGACGTTGCGCGGCGCGACCGCGACCCGCACGTTCGACGTCACGGTCCTGCCGGGCGACGGCGACCAGGCGAAGGCCGACGCCGCGGCCGCCGCGCTCGAGGTGACGAACCTCGACGACGTGCGCGGCAACCTCACGCTGCCCACCACGGGGCTGCACGGCGCGAGCGTGACGTGGGAGTCGTCGTCGGGCACGATCACCCCGACGGGCGAGGTGACGCGCCCGGCGCACGGCGAGGACGCCGAGACCGTGGCCCTCACCGCGACGGTGACGGTCGGCGCGGCCACCGCCACGCGCGAGCTCGCGGCGCACGTGCCGCCGCTGCCCGAGCAGGAGGACCTCGCGGGCTACCTGTTCTCCTACTTCGTGGGCGAGGGCACCGCCACGGGCGAGCAGGTCTACTTCGGGCTCAGCCAGGGCAACGACCCGCTGAAGTACCAGAACCTCAACGACAACCAGCCCGTCCTCACGTCGGAGCTGGGGGAGAAGGGCCTGCGGGACCCGTTCGTCATCCGCTCGCCCGAGGGCGACAAGTTCTACCAGATCGCCACCGACCTCAAGATCTACGGCAACGGGAACTGGGACGCGTCCCAGCGCACCGGCTCGAAGTCGATCATGGTGTGGGAGTCCACGGACCTCGTGAACTGGACCGACCAGCGCCTCGTGCAGGTCTCGCCCGACACCGCGGGCAACACGTGGGCGCCGGAGGCGTACTACGACGAGACGATCGGCGCGTACGTCGTGTTCTGGGCCTCGAAGCTCTACGCGGAGGACGACCCGGACCACACCGGCAACACCTACAACCGGATGATGTACGCCACGACGCGCGACTTCGTGACGTTCAGCGAGGCGCAGGTGTGGGTCGACCCGGGCTACTCGGTCATCGACTCGACCGTGACGCAGCACGACGGCCAGTACTACCGGTTCACCAAGGACGAGCGGAACAACACGTCGTCCACGCCGTGCTCCAAGTTCATCCTCGCGGAGAAGGCGGCCGAGCTGCGCTCGACGGACTACGACTTCATCACCGACTGCATCGGCAAGGCGAACTCGCTCGGCGGCGGGATCAACCAGGGCGAGGGCCCGACGATCTTCAAGTCGAACACCGAGGAGAAGTGGTACCTCTTCATCGACGAGTTCGGCGGACGCGGCTACGTGCCGTTCGAGTCGACCTCGCTCGACGCGGCCGAGTGGACCATGTCCTCCGACTACGAGATGCCGTCGCGCCCGCGCCACGGCACGGTGCTCCCCGTGACGCAGGCCGAGTACGACCGCCTGCTGCGCACGTACCAGCCCGACGCGTTCGTCGAGTCCGTCGAGGACGTCGCCGTGACCGTCCAGACCGGCTCCGCGCCGGTGCTGCCCGCGAGCGTCACGGCGCGCTTCGCCGACGGCTCCACGGGCTCGGCGGATGTCACGTGGGACGCGGTCGACCCGGCGTCGTACGCGCAAGCGGGCTCGTTCGAGGTCGCCGGCACGCTCGGCGGCGGGGTGAGCGTCCGCGCCCGCGCGGTCGTCACCGTGACCGACGACGTCGTCCCCGTCGAGGGCCTCAGCGTCACCCCCGAGTCGCTCGAGGTGGGCGTCGGCGGCACGCGGCAGCTCACCGCGACCGTCACGCCCGCGAACGCGACGGCGCGCGCGATCACGTGGGCGTCGGACGACGCGGACGTCGCCGCGGTCTCGGCCGACGGCGTCGTCACCGGTGTCGGCGAGGGCCACGCGCTCGTCACGGCGACCACGGCCGACGGGTCGCGCACCGCGTACGTGGCGGTCGAGGTGACGGCCGACGTGCCGGGCCTCGTGGTGCGGTACGCGTTCGACGAGACGAGCGGCACGGCGGCGGCGAACACCGCGCCCGGGTCGTCGTTCGGCCCGGCGACGCTGACCAACGGCGCGGCCTTCTCCGGCACGGGCGAGGGCGTGACCCTCGACGGGACGGACGACTACGTCGACCTGCCCGACCGCCTGCTCGCCGGGCTGACCGACGTCACGGTCGCGCTCGACGTCAAGGTCGCGACCGACCAGGGGACGCCGTACTTCGTCTACGGCCTCGGCAACACGAGCGGCACGACGGGCGACGGGTACCTGTTCACCACGGGCAACGCGTACCGCACGTCGATCGCGACGGGGAACTGGACCACCGAGCAGACCGTCACCAAGAACGCGAACCTCCAGCGCGGGGTGTGGAAGCACCTCACGTACACGCTGTCCGGCACGACGGCCGTGCTCTACGAGGACGGCGTCGAGGTGGGCCGCCAGACCGGCGTCACCATCGACCCGAAGGACATCGGGAACGGCTCGACGCTCGCCAACTACATCGGCCGCTCGCTGTACTCGGGCGACCGGTACCTCAAGGGCTCCGTGCGCGACTTCCGGGTCTACGACCGCGCGCTCACGGCGGACGAGGTCTACCAGGTCGGGGCGGACCACACGGCCGTCACGGGCGCCGAGCTCGACGCGCTCAAGGTCCCCGCGATCGTCGACGGGGCGAGCTCGACGGTGACGCTCGCCGTCGAGCCGGGCACGGACGTCTCCGCGCTCGCGCCGGTCCTCACGGTCTCGCCGCGCGCGACCGTCACGCCCGGGAACGGCTCGGTGCAGGACCTCACGCAGCCCGTGGAGTACACCGTGACCGGGCCGGACGGGTCGTCGCGCACGTGGACGGTCCAGGCCAAGCAGATGGGCAGCCCCGTGCTCCCCGGGACGTACGCCGACCCGAACATCGCGCAGTTCGGCGACACGTTCTACCTCTACGCCACGACCGACGGCACGCCGGGCTGGGGCGGCAAGGACTTCTACGTGTGGAAGTCCACCGACCTCGTGACGTGGGAGCGCTCGGAGCGGCCTTTCCTCACGCTCGACGGCGCGAACGGGAACGTCCCGTGGGCGACAGGCAACGCGTGGGCGCCCACGATCATCGAGCGGGACGGGAAGTACTGGTTCTACTTCTCCGGCCACAACCCGACGTACGACCGGAAGACGATCGGCGTCGCGGTGGCCGACAGCCCCGAGGGACCCTTCACCGCGCAGCCGACGGCGATGATCACGAACGGCGAGGCGGTCACGTCCGGCCAGGCCATCGACCCGGCCGCGTTCCGCGACCCGGAGACCGGGAAGTACTGGCTCCTGTGGGGCAACGGCGGGCCGTCGAACGGCCCGGTCATGGCGGAGCTGGACGACGACATGACGTCGATCAAGCAGGACACGCTGCGACGCATCCCCGGCCTGACCGACTTCCGCGAGGGCCTGTTCCTCAACTACCGGGACGGCATCTACCACCTCACGTACTCGATCGACGACACGGGCTCGGAGAACTACCGCGTCGGGTACGCGACGTCGGACAGCATCGACGGCCCGTGGACGTACCGCGGCGTGATCCTCGAGAAGGACGCCTCGCAGGGCATCCTCGGGACCGGGCACAGCTCGATCCTCAACGTCGAGGGCACGGACGACTGGTACATCGCCTACCACCGCTTCGCGATCCCCGGCGGCGACGGGACCCACCGCGAGACGACGATCGACCGCCTCACGTTCGGCGAGGACGGCCTCATCCAGAAGGTCGTGCCGACGCTCGAGAGCGTGGACCCGGTCGATGTCGCCCCCGCGCCCCGGGTCGAGCTGACCGTCGAGGCCACCCCGCGGTGCCTCGCGGGCAAGGTCTACGTCGCGGTGCGGGCGACGAACGCGGGCGACGTGCCCGCCGACGTCACCCTCACGACCCCGTACGGCACGAGGACGTTCGCGGGCGTGGCCCCGGGAGCGAACGCCTACCAGTCGTTCGCGACGAGGGCGACGTCGGTCCCGGCGGGCACCGTGACGGTCACCGGCACGGCCGTGCTCGACGGCACCCCGGTCACCACGCCCTACGACGTCGCCTACGACGCCCACCCCTGCGGCTGACGACCCCCCCGAGGTAGAGCCCCGGTGAGCCGAGGTAGAGGCGTGGTCACGACCACGCCTCTACCTCGCGGGACCGGGGCTCTACCTCGCGACACACCTGCATCTCGACGAGGAGAGGACGACATGGACCTGACACATCGAGCACGCTCGGCGCTCGCCGCCGGGCTCGTGGGGGCGCTCGCCGCCACGACGCTCGCCGCCGCCGTCGCGGCGCCGGCCGCGGCCGACGTCGGCGGCCCCACCGACGACGGGCTCGTCGCGTGGTACCCGCTCGACGCCGCGAGCACGACCGGCGGCACGACGGCGAACCGCGCCGAGGGCTCGACGTTCGGCCCGGCCACGGTGGTGGGCGGCACGGCGACGGCCGACGGCACGACGCTCGACGGGACCGACGACTACGTCGACCTGCCCGACCACCTGCTCGCGGGCCTCGCGGACGCCACCGTGAGCCTCGACGTGCTCGTGAGCCAGGACCAGGGCACGCCGTACTTCGTCTACGGGCTCGGCAACACGAGCGGGTCGAACGGCAACGGCTACCTGTTCACGACCGGCAACGCGTACCGCACGTCGATCGCGACCGGGAGCTGGACCACCGAGCAGACCGTCACCAAGGGCGCGAACCTCCAGCGCGGCGTCTGGAAGACGCTCACGTACACGCTCTCCGGCACGACGGCGACGCTCTACGAGGACGGCGTGCAGGTCAAGCAGGCCACGAACGTCACGACCGACCCCGGCCAGATCGGCGGCGGTCAGACGACCGCGAACTACGTCGGCCGCTCGCTCTACTCCGGCGACCGCTACCTCAAGGGCCAGGTGCGCGACTTCCGCCTCTACGACCGTGCGCTGAGCCCGGCCGAGGCGGCCGAGCTCGCGGCCCGGACCTCCACGGCCGCCGCGGACGCCGACCTCGCCGCGCTCGACCTCGGCGACACGAGCGCGGTCACCGCCGACCTCGTGCTGCCCACCACGGGGGCGCAGGGCTCGCTCGTCACGTGGACGTCGTCGGACGCGGGCGTCGTCGGCGCCACGGGGAAGGTCACCCGGCCCGCCGCGGGCGAGGACGACGCGACCGTGACCCTCACGGCCCTCGTCACGCGCGGCGCGGTCGCGCGCACCGCGCAGATCGACGTCACGGTCCTGGCCCACCTCGCGCCCGCCGAGGCCGTGGCGTGGGACGCGAGCCACGTCGTCGTGCCGCACCTCGACGACGTGCGCGGCAACCTCACGCTGCCCGCCGAGGGGGCCAACGGCTCCGCCCTCACGTGGGAGAGCTCCGACCCCTCGGCCGTCTCGGCCACGGGCGAGGTGACGCGGCCCGCCCACGGCGAGCCGGCCGCCGTCGTGCGGCTCACCGTCACGGCGACGAAGGACGGTGCGACCGCGACGCACACCTACGACGCGACGGTCCGCCCGCTGCCCGCCGCGGCCGACTACGAGGGCTACTTCTTCCCGTACTTCGAGGGCGAGAGCACCGCGGACGGCGAGTCGGTCTACTTCAGCGCGAGCAACGGGAACGACCCGCTCGACTGGGTCGAGCTCAACGACGGCGAGCCCGTGCTCACGTCGACGCTCGGCGAGAAGGGCCTGCGCGACCCGTTCATCATCCGCTCGCCCGAGGGCGACCGGTTCTTCCTCCTCGCGACCGACCTGCGCATCTACGGCGGCAACGACTTCGGCAACGCGCAGGAGCGCGGGTCGCGCGCGCTGATGATCTGGGAGTCGACCGACCTCGTGCACTGGTCCGACCAGCGCATGGTCACGGTGTCGAGCGCGTACGCGGGCAACACGTGGGCGCCCGAGGCGTTCTGGGACGCGCAGCGCGGCGAGTACATCGTCTACTGGGCCTCGGCGCTCTACCCGACGACGTCGACCGACGGCCGCCGCATCGCCGACTCCTACCAGCGCATGATGTACGCCACGACGCGCGACTTCGTGACGTTCTCCGAGCCGCAGGTGTGGATCGACGAGAAGCGCGGCAACGGGCTGGGGATGATCGACTCGTCGATCGTCGAGCACGACGGCACGTACTACCGGTTCACCAAGGACGAGGCGTACATGATCCCGCGCCTCGAGAAGTCGACGGACCTGCGCTCGACCGACTGGGACCTCGTCGCCGAGAAGATCGGCTACGGCCAGCCCAACCCGTGGGGCGGCACGCTCACCGCGGGTGAGGGCCCGACCGTCTTCAGGTCGAACACCGAGGAGAAGTGGTACCTCTTCGTCGACCAGCCGAGCTATCACGGCGGCCAGGGCTACCTGCCGCTCGAGTCCACCGACCTCGACTCGGGCGTGTGGACGTCGGTCGACGCGCACCTGCCGAGCAGCCCGCGCCACGGCACCGTCCTGCCGATCACGGCCGCCGAGCACGCCGCGCTCCTCGCGGCGTACGGCGAGCAGCCGCCGGCGCCCGAGCTCGACCTCGCGGTCGAGGTCGCGCCGCGCTGCCTCGCGGGGAAGGCGTACGTCGCGGTCCGCGCGACGAACGGGGAGGACGTCCCCGTCACGCTGACGCTCACGACGCCGTACGGGGAGAAGACGGTCGCCGACGTCGCGCCGGGGAAGAACGCGTACCAGTCGTTCGCCGCCCGCACGACGGCGGTCCCGGCGGGCACGGTCACGGTGACCGGCGTGGCGACCCTCGACGGCCGGGAGGTGACGGCCACGCGCGAGGCGGCGGTCGACGCGCTCGACTGCGCCTGACCGTCCCCCGGTCCGGCCTCGGCCGGGCCGGGGGTGCCGGACCCCCGGGTGGTGTGCCGGCACGGCCCGGGTCCGGGCTCGGCCCCCGTCGCTCCGCGGAGCGGCGGGGGCCGAGCCGTGCCCGCCTGTCGACGGCGGTGCTACGCGTGGGTGAACTAACTGGACGGGTGTTCAGTTCGGGCGTCCAGGATGGCAGGATGTCCGTGAACTGGACGCCCGTCCAGTCGGGTTCGGGGGCGACCCAGCAGTGCCCGCCCCGGGCCGGACGAAGAGGTTCCTCGCGTGACGACGACCACCCGCAGGCTGCTCGCCGCCCTCGTGCTCGCCGGCTCGCTCGTCGTGCCCGCGAGCACGGCTGGCGCGACGACGCCGACCACCATCCCTGCAGCGGCCGCCACCCCGGCCGCCACACCGGCCGCCACCCCGCTCGCGATCTCGGTCCCCGACCCCGCCGACGGCGTGCGCGTCAGCGTCGAGATCACCGAGCGCGCGGTGCCGACGGCGCCGCGCGTGGCCGTCGTCGGCTCCGGGCCGTTCGTCGTCGGCGGCAGGCTCGAGCTGCGCGGGACCGGCCTCGCGCCGCACGCCGTCCACGAGGTCTGGTTCGAGAGCGATCCCGTGCTCCTGGGCACCGTCACGACGGACGCCGACGGGGCGTTCCTCCTCGTCGCGACGATCCCCGCGGGGACGACGCCGGGCGAGCACCACGTGCGGCTCGTCCCGACGGCGGGTGGCGCCGACGTGGTGTCCGAGCCGTTCCTCGTGCTCGCCGCCCCCGGCGAGCCGCACGAGCCCGGGACGACGCCGTCCGCGGGGTCCGGGGGAGCGGGCGGGTCGGGTGGGGCGGCGGCGGGCGGCGGGCCGGGCTCCTCGCGGCCGGGCCTGGCGACGACGGGCGCGGGCCTGGGCCTCGTCGCGGCGCTGGCCGGGGCGGCGGTCCTGGCCGGGGCGGCGCTGCGCCGTCGGGCAGGCAGGAGCGGCGCGGCCTGAGCCCGCGCACCACTCCGGGCGCACCCCGTCGGCGCGCCCCTCCGGCGCGCCCGCAGGGTCAGCTCTCCGGCTGCGGCTCCGCCTCGGCGCCAGCCCGCGCGGCCTCGGCCGCACGCGCGTCGGCGTCGCGTGCGTCCGCGGCAGCCTCCGCGGCGTCCATCGCCCGGTCGTCGACGACGAGCATCCCCAGGAGCGTCGCGCCGGACACCACCGCCATGACCACGAACACCGTGCGCAGGCCGAAGAGCTCGCCGAGCAGGCCGCCCACGGCGGCGCCGAGGGGCAGCGTCCCCCAGGCGAGGAGCCGGTAGCACGCGTTGAGCCGGCCCAGCAGGGCGTCGGGCGTGATGCGCTGGCGCAGCGACAGCGTCACGACGTTCCACACGGCGATCCCGGCACCGCCGACCGCGAAGACGGCGCCGATCACCCATGCGCTCGTCGTCACCGCGGGGACGCCGACGAGGGCGACCGTGCCGAGGATCGTCAGCGCGAGGGAGCGCGCACGCCCGATCGTCCCGACGACGCGCTCGGCGACGAACGACCCCGCGAACGCCCCGACCGCCGTCGCGGTGAGGAGCACGCCGTACGCCGGCTCGGACAGGCCGAGGGGCGAGTCGGGGCCGACGGCGTAGAGCACGAAGACCGCGAACGCGGCGTTGCTCGCGAAGTTGATGCCGCCGACCATCATCGCGAGCGTGCGCAGGATGCGGTCGTGCCACAGGAACCGCAGGCCCTCGGCGACGTCCGCGCGCAGCGTCGTGCGGGTCGCGCGCACCGTCCGGTACGTGCCCGGGAGCCCGAGCAGCAGCACCACGGCGAGCGCCCAGAGCGCTCCGGGGACGCCGAACGCGACGGCGGCGCCCGCGGCCACGAGCAGCCCGCCCAGGGGCGGCCCCACGAACTGGTTCGCGGTGAGCTCCGCCGCGTAGAGGCGCCCGTTGGCGCGGGGGAGCGCGGTGCGCGGCACGACCTGCGGGAGGATCGACTGCGCCGAGGTGTCGTACAACGTCTCCGTGACGCCGACGGCGAAGGCGACGACGTAGAGCACGGCGACGCTCCCGGCGTCGGGCACGAGCGCGACGGCCGCGAGCGCGACCACGAGGACCGCGCGGGCCACGTTGGCGCCGACCATCGCGAGCCGCCGGTCCAGGCGGTCGGCGAGCGCGCCCGCGGGCAGCGCGAAGAGCAGCCACGGGAGCGTGAGGGCGAACGTCAGCCCCGCGACCAGCGCCGGCGACTCGGTGTACCGGACCGCGACGAGCGGGAGCGCGACCTTGAGCACCCCGTCGGCGAGGTTCGAGACCGTGGACGCGGCCCACAGGCGCCGGAACGCCGCACCGAGCGGTGCGGCGGCGGGGCGATGGCGCCCGGGTCGAGAGGCCATGTCGCCCAGCATGGCACAGTGATCGAGAAACCCCAATCGATCGAGCACTCTCGATCGGAGGTCCGTACGATGAGCCCATGACCCCCGAGCCCACCCCGGAGCCGACTCCGCAGTCGATCCCGGACCCCGGCGCCGGGCCCGCCCCCGGGCCGCGCGCCCCCGACGTCCCGGGCCGTCGTCCGCCCACCGCCCTCGAGGCGAAGGCGCTCGCGCACCCGCTGCGCCAGCGCATCGTGCGGCAGTGCGGCACGCGCGAGATGACGAACAAGGAGCTCGCCGACCACCTCGGCGTCCCGCCGGGCACGGCGCTGCACCACGTCCGGCTCCTCGTGCGCGCCGGGCTGCTCGAGCCCGCGGAGGTCCGCACGGGGGCGGGCGGGGCGCTCGAGCGGCCCTACCGCGCCACGGGTGCCACGTGGTGGCTCGACGACCCGCTGCGCGACGCCGCGCCTGGCGCGCGGTTCGGCCCCGTCGCCGCGGCGCTCGACGACGCCCTCGCCGCCGGTCCGGACGCCGTCACCACGTCCGCGGCGTTCTACCTGCACCTCTCCGACGACGACGTCGCCGAGCTCGACCGCCGCATCCTCGCCGTCCTCGACGAGTACGTCGCGACCGACGCCGACCGCCACGACCGCCCCCTGCACCGAGGCCTCTTCGTCCTGCACCGCCCGCCCTCCTGACGACCGGCCGGACGAGCCGGGCAGGCCGACCGGCGAGGATCCCGGCGATGCGTGCCCCCACGCGGCGCGACAGCCTTGTGCCCCCCCGTGGCACGACAGCGCCAGACCGACCCCGAGGGACCACCGGACCGAGGCCCGAACCGCGGGACGAAGGGCGACGGCCAGGACGAGCGGTGGGGTCGGACCGTGCGCGAAGGACGTCGAGGCGCACTCCTTCGACCTCCGCCCGGAAGACCAGGGCGACGGCCAGGACGAGCGGTGGGGTCGGACCGTGCGCGAAGGACGTCGAGGCGCACTCCTTCGACCTCCGCCCGGAAGACCAGGGCGACGGCCAGGACGAGCGGTGGGGTCGGACCGTGCGCGAAGGACGTCAAGGCGCACTCCTCAGACCTTCGCCCGGAAGACCAGGGCGACGGTGCGCCAGTCCGAGCGCACGGTCCGACCCCACCGCGGACCCGACCCGCGGGCTGTGAACCCGATCGAACCGGACCCGACCCTCACGGCCGAGCGGCGAACCGCTCCAGGAGGTCGGCGTGACCCGACACGATGAGCAGGTCGTTCGCGCTGATCCGGGTCTCGGGGGTCGCGTAGAGGAACTCCTCGCCGGGCGACTTCACGCCGATCACGGTGACGCCGTACCGCTCGCGCACCTTCGACTGCGCGAGCGTGAACCCCTGCACCTCGCGGGGCGGCCGCATCTTGACGATCGTGAACCCGTCCTCGACCTCGATGTAGTCGAGCAGCTTCCCGGAGACGAGGTGCGCGACGCGCGAGCCGGCGTCGGCCTCGGGGAACACGACGTGGTGCGCGCCGATGCGCTGGAGGATGCGCCCGTGCTCCGCCGAGATCGCCTTGGCCCAGATCTGGGGCGTGCCCATGTCGACGAGGTTGCCGGTGATGAGCACGCTCGCCTCGAGCGACGTGCCCACCCCCACGACCGCGACGGGGAAGTCGCGCGCGCCGAGCTGTTCGAGCGCCACCGGGTTGGAGGCGTCGGCCTCGACGAGCGGGAGCTGCCCGCTCCACTGGGCGACGAGGTCCGGGTCGCGCTCGACGGCGAGGACGTCCTGCCCGAGTCGGTCGAGGGTCGCGGCGATCGCCGTCCCGAAGCGGCCGAGGCCGATGACGAGGACGCCCGCGTCCTTGCGCGGGGCCTTCGCCTCGTCCCGGCGCGCGCGCTCCGCGCGGCCGCGCTCGACGATGCGCTGGGCGACGGGGTCCGCGGACGCGCCGTCCTTCCCGTCGGCGGCGCGGGTGAACGGGTCGGTCACGGTGGGGCCTTTCGTCGGTCCGCTGGTGCGGTGGGGTGTCGGTCAGGTCTCGTGCGGCGGTCGCGTCCGGCCCGACGGCGGTCGCGCCGCCGGGCGGGGCTGCTCACCCGATGATGGGGCGCTCCTCGGGGTAGCGCACGATGCGGCGGCGGTCGCGCAGCGCGAGCGCGGCGGCGAACGTCATGGTGCCCGTGCGCCCGACGAACATGAGCGCGATGAGGACGTACTTCCCGGCGTCGGGCAGGTCGGGCGTGATGCCGGTCGACAGGCCCACGGTCGCGAACGCGGAGATGGTCTCGAAGAGGATGACGTCGAGCGTCTCGCCGGTGATCTCCAGCAGGAGCAGGCTCGACAGGAGCACCGCCGTCGCGCCGACGAACGACACCGCGACCGCGAGCCGGAGGGTGTCGCGCGGGATGCGCCGCCCGAACGCCTCCATGTCCCGGTCGCCGCGCGCCTCGGACACGATGGCGATGAGCATGACGGCGAGCGTCGTGACCTTGATGCCGCCCGCGGTCGACGCGGAGCCGCCGCCGACGAACATCAGCGCGTCGGTGATGAGCCAGCTCGCCTCGTGCATGCCGCCGGTGTCCACGGTCGAGAAGCCGCCGGAGCGCGGCATGACGCCCGCGAAGAGCGACGCGAGGAGCTTCTCGCCGAGGTCGAGGGGGCCGAGGGTCCGCTGGTTCCCCCACTCGACGGCCGCGAAGAGCACCGTGCCCACGACGACGAGGGCCGCGCTCGTCGTGAGGGTGAGCTTGGTGTGCAGGCTCCACTTGGAGGCGCGGCGGCGGTTGCGCATGACGTTGAGGATGACGGGGAAGCCGAGCGACCCGATGAACACGCCGAGGATGATCGGCAGGCACAGCATCCAGTCGCCGACGTACGGGGCGAGGCCGTGCTCCGTCGGGATGAACCCCGCGTTGTTGAAGGCGGAGATGCCGTAGAAGATGCCGTGCCACGCGGCCTCGCCGAACGTCTCCTCCAGCACGACGAACCGCGGCAGCAGGAGCAGCGCGATGAGGAGCTCGAGCGACGTCGAGGTGATGATGACGACCCGCACGAGCGAGCCGACCTCGCCGAGCCGCGTCGTCTTCGTCTCCGACGCGGTGAGGAGCTTCTGCGTGAGGCCGATGCGCCGGGACACGGCCATGCCGAGGATCGACGCGAGCGTCATGACGCCGAGGCCGCCGATCTTGATGCCCAGCAGGATGACGACCTGCCCGTACCCCGACCAGTAGGTCCCCGTGGGGACCACGACGAGACCGGTGACGCACACGGCGGACGTGGCGGTGAAGAACGCGTCGACGAACGGCGCGGACCGGCCGCTCGCCGTCGCCCAGGGCGCCATGAGCAGCGCGGTGAAGACGGCGATGACGGCGGCGAACACGGTGACGGCGAGGCGGGCGGGGGACTGTCGGGCGAGGCGGTCGACGATCTCCCGCCCCCTGAACAGGCGCCCGGTCATGCTCGTCGGCATGGAGCCTCCCTCACCACTCGCGCCACTCTGCCACGGGCCCGGTGGCCCGTCATGTCGCCGCTCCGGCGCCGGGACATCATGCCCGCTCGCGGGCCCGGACGCCGCACCGGGGCTCGTGGAGACCCGGCGGAGGCCCGGACCGGCGGTCCCGCGCGGTCCGGCGCGCGGTCGGTGGGGCGGGGGCGCGCCGTCGGGCGTTACCGTGAGCCATGCCCACGACCGACCCGACGTCGTCGCCCGCCCCGACCGGGGCGGCTGCGGCGCCCGGAGCCTGCGTCGTGTGGAGCCCCGAGCTCCTCGGCTACGACTTCGGTCCCGGCCACCCGATGGCGCCGGCCCGGCTCGACCTGACGATGGGGCTCGTGCGCGCCCTCGGCCTGCTCGACGACGACGCGGACCTGCGGGTCGTGCGGCCCGAGCCCGCGCCCGACGACGTGCTCGAGCTCGTGCACGAGCCCGCGTACGTCGCGGCGGTGCGCGCGGCGTCGGAGCACGGCACGCCCGACCCGGCCCGCGGCCTCGGCACCGAGGACGACCCGGTCTTCCGCGGGATGCACGAGGCGGCCGCGCGGATCGTCGCGGGCTCGTACGAGGCGGCGGGCGAGATCGCGGCGGGCCGTACCCGGCACGCGGTGAACGTCGCGGGCGGCATGCACCACGCGAAGGCGGGCGCGGCGTCGGGCTTCTGCGTCTACAACGACGCGGCCGTCGCGATCCGGCGCCTGCTCGACGACGGGGTCGAGCGCGTCGCGTACGTCGACCTCGACGCCCACCACGGCGACGGCGTCGAGGAGGCGTTCTGGGACGACCCGCGTGTCCTCACCGTCTCCGTCCACCAGAGCGGCGCGACGCTCTTCCCCGGGACGGGCCACCCGACCGACCTCGGGGGCCCCGGCGCCGAGGGGACGGCGGTCAACGTCGCGCTCCCGCGCCGCACCGACGGCGCCCGCTGGCTGCGCGCGGTCGACGCCGTCGTGCCGCCCGTGCTGCGCGCGTTCCGCCCCGAGGTGCTCGTCACCCAGCACGGGTGCGACGCGCACGGCGAGGACCCGTTGTCCGACCTCGACGTGTCCGTCGACGCGCAGCGCACGGCCACGACCTGGATGCACGGGCTCGCGCACGAGCTGACCGACGGGCGGTGGCTCGCGCTCGGCGGGGGCGGGTACGCGATCGCGCGCGTCGTGCCGCTCGTGTGGTCGGCCGTCGTGGGGGAGGTCGTGCACCGGCCCGTCACCGCGGGCGTGCCCCTGCCCGCGGAGTGGCGCGAGCGCGTCGCGGAGGTCGCCGGGTTCGACGCACCGCTCGCGTTCGGGCCCGAGGTCGAGGTCCGGCGGTGGAGCAGCGGGTACGACCCGGACGACGACGTCGACCGCGCCGTCGCGGCCACGCGCCGGGCCGTCTTCCCGCTGCTGGGCCTCGACGCGCACTTCGACTGAGACGTCCCGCGACCGGTCGCGTACCGGGGCACGGGCGCGAGCGGGTAGGCTAGGGGGCGGATTTCTCTCGTGTTGGTCGGCTTGCGGCGCCCTCGTGGTCGCCGGGGCCCCGATCAACCGTGGACCACCCGCGGCCGGTCGACCGGTCGCCGACCGACACGCCGCTCGAGCATTGCGAGGACCGTATGGGCTCCGTCATCAAGAAGCGCCGCAAGCGCATGGCCAAGAAGAAGCACCGCAAGCTGCTTCGCAAGACGCGTCACCAGCGTCGCAACAAGAAGTGACGTCGCGCGCGTCCTGACGCGCCGACCCGTCGTCGAGCCCGGCCCCTCCCGAGGGACCGGGCTCGACGCGTCTCCGGGCGCGGCCCGGGCGGGGTCAGAGGCGGGCGATGCGCCGGTCGACGGCGCGGCGCACCGAGCGCAGGACGAGCGCGGCGGCCCAGGCGGCGCCGGCCCAGCTCGCGGTGCGGACGCTGCTGCGCGCGACGCGGCGCCTGCGCCCGCGGAACTCGCGGATGGGCCAGCCGACGTCCTGCGCGTGGCGGCGCAGCCGGGCGTCGGGGTTGATGGGGCACGGGTGCCCCACGGCCTCCATCATCGTGACGTCGTTGAGCGAGTCGCCGTACGCGTACGACGCCTCGAGGTCGATGTCCTCGCGCTCGGCGAGCGCCCGCACCCCGGCGGCCTTCGCGCGGCCGTGCATCATGTCGCCGACGAGCCGCCCCGTGTAGAAGCCGTCCTCGTGCTCGGCGACGGTGCCGAGCGCGCCCGTCGTCCCGAGCCGGCGCGCGATGAGCTCGCCGATCTCGACGGGGGTCGCGGAGACGAGCCACACCTGGTGCCCGGCCGCCAGGTGCTCGTCGAGTAGGCGACGCGTGCCGGGGTAGATGCGCAGCGACAGGACGGTGTCGTAGACCTCCTCGCCGATCGCGGTGACCTCGGCGACGGAGCGCCCGGCGATGAGCGCGAGCGCGCGCGACCGGATGCGGTCGATCTGCTGCTTGTTCTCGCCGAACACGAGGTAACGGGCCTGGTGCACGGCGAAGCGCACGATGTCGAGCGTCGAGAAGAACTCGCGCTGGTACAGGGCGCGCGCGAGGTGGAACGACGAGGCGCCGCGGATGATCGTGTTGTCGACGTCGAAGAACGCGGCGGTGCGGTGCGGCGGCCCGGGGGCGCGCGCGGGCGCCTCCTCGGGGAGCGTCGGCCGGGAGGTCGGGTCGGGGCCCGGGCCGGGAGACGTCGCCATGCCTCCACTCTAGGCGGTCGGGCCGCCGGGGCCTCGTACCCTGGGAGGCGTGAGCACCTCCGACGCCCCCGCCCCCGTCCTGCTGTTCGGTCGCGCGGGCTGTCACCTGTGCGACGACGCGCGGACGGTCGTCGAGGACGTGTGCGCCGAGGCGGGCGTCGCGTGGGCGGAGGTCGACCTGGACGCGCCGGGCACCGACCCGGCGCTGCGCGAGCAGTACGGCGAGTACGTGCCGGTCGTCACGGTCGGCGGGGTGCAGCAGGGGTTCTGGCGCGTGGACGCGCGCCGGCTGGCGCGTGCGGTGGCCCGGATTTCGGCGCCGCGCGCGGACCTGGGATGATTCCTCCCGTGGAGCGTGACCGTCGACGAGGACGGTCCCTGGACGACGGAGTGACGGTGGCTGAGCAGGTAGTCGGTGAGGTGACGGCGCCGGGGATCCCGAGCGCGACGGTGGCGCGGCTCCCGTCCTACCTGCGCGCGCTGCGGGACCTCGTGGCGCGGGGCGTCGGGACGACGTCGTCGGTCGAGCTCGCGGAGCTGTCCGGCGTGGGCCCGGCGCAGCTGCGCAAGGACCTGTCGTTCCTCGGGTCGTTCGGCACGCGCGGCGTGGGCTACGACGTCGACTCGCTGGCGCAGTACATCACCGAGGCCCTGGGCCTCGTCGACGAGCACCGCATCGCGATCGTCGGGATCGGCAACCTGGGGCACGCGCTCGCGAACTACTCGGGCTACGAGCAGCGCGGCTTCCACGTGGCGGCGCTCCTCGACGCGTCGCCGGACGTCGTCGGGACGCGGGCCGCGGGCCTCGTCGTCGAGCACGTCGACGCGCTCGAGGAGGTCGTGGAGCGCGAGAAGGTGTCGATCGTCGTCCTCGCGACGCCTGCGGCGCACGCCCAGGCGGTCGCGGACCGCGTGGTCGCGGCGGGGGTGCGCGAGATCCTCAACTTCGCGCCGCGCGCGCTCCAGGTCCCGGCGGACGTCGACGTGCGCGGCGTCGACGTGGGCAGCGAGCTGCAGATCCTCGCGTTCCACTCGCAGGCCCGCGCCCTCGCGGCGTCGCAGGAGCGCTGAGCGGCCCCGGCGCCTGGGCCCGGGGGACGACGAAGGGCCGCGTGCCGGTGCACGCGGCCCCTCGGGGCGGCACCCCTGCCGGAGGGCGCCGGTCTCGCCCGGGACGTGCCCGGGACGACGGTCAGGCCTGCTTGATGGCCGAGACGTCGAGCGCGATCTTGATCTTGTCGCCGACGAGCACGCCGCCGGTCTCGAGCGCGGCGTTCCAGGTGAGGCCGAACTCCTTGCGCGAGATCTCGGTGGTCGCCTCGAAGCCGGCGCGCGGGTTGCCGAACGGGTCGGTCGCGGTGCCCGCGAACTCCGTCTCGAGCTCGACCGGCTTGGTGACGCCGTTGATCGTCAGGTCGCCGGCCACGACGTAGTCGTCGCCGTCGCTCGTGATGCGCGTCGACGTGAACGTCCACGTCGGCTTGTTCTCCGCGTCCCAGAAGTCGGCGCTGCGCAGGTGGTTGTCGCGGTTCTCGTCGCCCGTGCTCACGGACGCGGCGTCGAGCTGGGCGGTCACGGACGTCGACTCGAGGTCGTCGCCGACGGTGATCGTGCCGTCGGTGATCGCGAGGGTGCCGCGGACCTTCGAGATCCCGGCGTGGCGGACGGTGAACGACGCCTGCGAGTGCGACGCGTCGAGGGCGTAGGTACCGGCGGTGAGGCCGGCGGGCAGCGACGAGGCCATGGGTGCTCCTGCGGGTGGTCGGGGTCCTGGCGGACCAAGTGGTTGAACGTTCAACTTCGGAACGAGCGTATCAACAGCACCCCTCGGTCCGTCTATTCCCGTGGGGTGGAACAATGTTCCGACCCCCCACGCCCCCAGCCCCTCCCGCACCGCCGAGGACCCATGACCCGCAACGACGTCGACACCCCGACGGCGAGCACCGTCCGCACCCCCGCCGCCCCCGCCGCCGAGCCGCGCTGGCTCGACGCGGAGCAGCAGCGCCTGTGGCGCGCGTACCTCGACGGGACCGTGCGCTTCATCGAGGCGCTCGGCCGTGACCACGAGGAACGGTCCGAGGTGTCGCTCAACGAGTACGAGCTGCTCGTGCGCCTCTCCGAGAGCCCCGACCACACGCTGCGCATGTCGGCGCTCGCGGACGGGCTCGCCCGCTCGCGCAGCCGCGTGACGCACACCGTCGCGCGCATGGAGGCGCGCGGCCTGGTCCGGCGCTCCGCGAGCTCGGGCGACCGCCGCGGCGTGAACTGCGCGATGACGAGCGAGGGCTACCGCGTGCTCGTCGCGTCGGCGCCCGCACACGTCGCGGCCGTGCGCCGGTACCTCGTCGACGTGCTCACGCCGGAGCAGTTCCGGGCGCTGGGCGAGGCGATGGCGGCCGTCGCGGAGGCGTGCAAGGCCGACCGCGACGCCTGACCGCCCGTCCCGGCCCGTCGCGCCGGCCCGCGGTGGCGTGCGCTCGCCCCGAGTGCGGGACACTGGTGGGCATGGTCTCCACCATCGTCCACCTCCTGCGCCACGGCGAGGTCCACAACCCCGACGGCGTCCTCTACGGCCGGATCCCCGGCTACCACCTCTCCGAGCGCGGCCACGAGATGGCCCGCCGGGTCGCCGCGCACCTCGCGGGCGAGCCCGGGCCCGACGGCACGTCGCGCCCCCGCGCCGACCTCACGGTCGTCGTGGCCTCGCCGCTGCAGCGCGCGCAGGAGACCGCGACGCCCGCCGCCGAGGAGTTCGGGCTCGAGCTGGGCACGGACGAGCGGCTCATCGAGGCCGCGAACCACTTCGAGGGCAAGACCTTCGGCGTCGGCGACGGCTCGCTGCGGCACCCGCAGCACTGGCCCTACCTGTGGAACCCGTTCCGCCCGTCCTGGGGCGAGCCGTACGTGGAGCAGGTCGCGCGCATGCGGGCCGCCGTCGCCGACGCGCGGGACGAGGCGGCCGGGCACGAGGCGCTGCTCGTCAGCCACCAGCTCCCCGTGTGGCTCACGCGCCTGAGCTTCGAGAACCGCCGGCTCTGGCACGACCCGCGCAAGCGCGAGTGCTCGCTCGCGTCGCTCACGTCGCTGCACTTCGAGGACGACCGCCTGGTCGGCCTGCACTACACCGAGCCGGTCGCGGACCTCCTCCCGGGCGCGGCGACCGTCTCCGGGGCGTGACGTCGGTCATGTCCAGCGCTGTCGCCACGGCCGTCGCGCCCGAACTGCACGGTTCGGGCGTGGCGGAGGTCACGTCTCTCAGGTCCCGTTCAGGAAGCGCGGGCAGGGTGCGTCCCGTGATGCCGTCGTGACCGCCGACTCGCGCGCGCGTGCCGCGCGCCCCCTCTCCGTCGAGGCGCGGGCCGCTGCCCTGCCGTCGCGTCGGCGACCCGTGCGCCGTGCGCTGACGGGCGCCGTCGTGCTCGCCGCGACCCTCGGTCTCGCGGCGTGCGCCCAGGACTCCGGCGCCTCGACCGACGTCGTGGGGCAGGGCTTCGTCTCGGGCGACGGGTCGGTCCGCACGTGGGACGCCGACGAGCGCGGCGACGTCGTCGCGCTCACGGGCACGGACTACGAGGGCGAGCAGGTCGACACGAGCGCGTGGCTCGGGGACGTCGTCGTGCTCAACACCTGGTACGCGGCGTGCGCGCCGTGCCGGGCCGAGGCGCCCGACCTCGTGGCGCTCGCCAACGAGCGCGCCGACGACGGCGTGCAGGTGCTCGGGATCAACACGACCGACGAGGCGGGCGCCGCCCAGGCGTTCCAGCGCCGGTTCGACGTCCCCTACCCGTCGATCGACGACCGGTCCGGCGAGGTCGTCGCGGCGCTCTCGGGCACCGTCCCGCTCCAGGCCGTGCCGTCCACCGTCGTGCTCGACCGCGAGGGCCGCGTCGCGGCGCGCGTCATCGGGCTCGTCGAGGGCTCGACGCTCACCGCCCTGGTCGACGACGTCCTCGCCGAGAGCTGACCGTGCCCGTCCTCACGCCCCTCGCCGCCGCGGTCCCCGCGGGCGCCGCGTCGAGCATCGGCGACACCTTCGCGACGACCGTGTGGAGCGGCTCGATGCTGCTCGCGGTGCCCGTCGCGGTCATCGCGGGCCTCGTCTCGTTCGCGTCCCCGTGCGTGCTGCCGCTGGTGCCGGGGTACGTCGGCTACGTCTCGGGCATGGCCGCCGCCACCACCGGCGACGGGGGCACGGCGTCCGGGGGCACGACGACGGCCACCCGGGTCGCGGCACCGAGCCGGGGCCGCGTGCTCGCGGGCGTCGGGCTGTTCGTCGCCGGGTTCACGCTCGTGTTCGTGGCGCTCATGTTCGCCGCGGGCGCGATCGGCGTGCACCTGGTCCGCTGGGAGGACGTCATCACGCGCGTGCTCGGCGTGGTCGTCATCCTCATGGGCTTCGCGTTCCTCGGCGCGCTGCCCTTCCTCCAGCGCGAGCGGCGCCTGCACGTGAGCCCGCAGGCCGGGCTGTGGGGGGCGCCGCTGCTCGGCATCGTGTTCGGGCTCGGGTGGACCCCGTGCCTCGGCCCGACGCTCGTCGCCGTCCAGGCGCTGTCGCTCAGCGAGGCGTCGGCGGGGCGCGGCGCGATCCTCGGCGTCGCGTACTGCCTCGGGCTGGGCGTGCCCTTCCTCCTCATCGCGCTGGGGCTGCAGAGCTCGCAGCGCATGCTCGGGTTCCTGCGCCGGCACCGTCTCGCGATCATGCGGATCGGCGGCGGGCTGCTGGTGCTCATCGGTCTGGCGCTGGTCACGGGCCTGTGGACGACGTGGACGACGTCGCTGCAGGGCTGGATCGGCGGATACGTGACGGTGGTGTGAGATGAGCCGGCGGACCGGGGAGCCCGGGAACAGCGAGCAGGCCGAGCAGGTCGAGCAGGCCGAGGAGGCCCGCACGACCGTGCGGACGGGCTACCGCCCCGAGGGCATCGACGACGCGTTCTCCGCGGGCGACGGCCCGGGGGAGCGGACGCCGTCGGGCGGGAAGGGCGGCGCGGGAGGTGACGGCGGCCCGGCGCTCCCGTCGCTCGGGTGGCGCGGTGCGCTGCGCTGGACGTGGCGCCAGCTCACGAGCATGCGGGTCGCGCTCATGCTCCTCATGCTGCTCGCGGTCGCCGCGGTGCCCGGCTCGGTCCTGCCGCAGCGCCCGCAGGACCCGGCGGCGGTGCTGCGCTACCTCCAGGAGAACCCCACGACGGGGGAGTGGCTCGACCGGCTCGGCTTCTTCGACGTCTACGCGTCGGTGTGGTTCTCGGCGATCTACATCCTGCTGTTCGTCTCGCTCGTCGGGTGCATCCTGCCGCGCACCAAGGCGCACCTGCAGGCGCTCCGCTCCCGACCGCCCCGCACGCCCCGCCGCTTCGACCGGTTCCCCGCGCAGGGCCGGGCCGTCACGGACGCGACGCCCGACGAGGTCGTCGAGGCGGCGAGCACGCACCTGCGCGGACGCCTGGCCTGGCTCCCGACCTTCCGCGTCGACACCGGCGCCGAGGACGCGACGCCCGCCCGCGGACGCGCCGCCGCGCGGCCCGCCGCGCGGACGGTCTCCGCGGAGCGCGGGTACCTGCGCGAGAGCGGGAACCTGCTGTTCCACCTGTCGCTCGTCGGGCTGCTCGTCGCGGTCGCGACCGGCCAGCTCCTGCACTACCGCGGCCAGGCGATCGTCACCGAGGGCCGCGGGTTCGCGAACGCGGTCGTCGACTACGACACGTTCGAGAACGGGGCCTGGTTCCGCCCGTCGTCGCTCGTCCCGTTCTCCATGACGCTCGACGCGTTCGAGTCGGAGTTCGCGGCCGACGCCGCCGCGTTCGCCCAGTCGCGCGACTTCACGGCGTTCGTCACGGTGCGCGACCCCGACGGCGCCCGCCACGAGGAGACCATCAAGGTCAACCACCCGCTCACCGCGGGCGGCGCGAAGATCTACCTCCAGGGCAACGGGTTCGCGCCCGAGGTCACGGTGCGCGACGCCGACGGCGAGACCGCGTTCTCGGGCCGCGTGCCGTTCCTCCCGGAGGACACGATGTACACGTCGCGCGGCGTCATCAAGGTGCCCGACGTGTCGGACGGCCTCGACCAGATCGGGCTCGTCGGGTACTTCCTGCCGACGGCCGAGATCAGCGAGGACGGCGAGACGGCAGCCTCGATCTACCCGCAGCCCATCAACCCGCTCCTCGTGCTCGAGGTGTACCGGGGTGACCTGGGCCTCGACGAGGGCCTGCCCCAGAACGTCTACCGCCTCGACACCGACGACCTCACGCCGTCGGTCGACGAGGACGGCGAGCGCGTGAAGATCCTCGTCGCGCCCGGCGAGACCGTCGACCTCCCCGACGGGCTCGGCACCATCACGTTCGACTCCCTGCCGCGCTACGTGGCCCTCGACCTGCGGCACGACCCGTCGCTGACGTGGGTGCTCGTCTTCTCGCTCGGCGCCCTGCTGGGCCTCGCCGTCTCGCTCTTCACGCCCCGCCGCCGCGTCTGGGTGCGGGCGTGGCGCGAGGAGGTGCCCGGCACGGGCGACGACGACGCCCCGCGCGAGCGGACCGTCGTCGCCGTCGCGGGGCTCGCCCGGGGCGACGACGCCGGGCTGCAGGGCGAGGTCGACTCGCTTCTCGCCGCGCTCCCGGGCGTGGCACCATCGGACGAGGGCGACCTCACCTCGTCGCCGGGGCGTGCCCCGGCGGACGGCACCCGCCCCACCGGGCGTCCCGCACAGGACCCGACCTCGCGCGACCGCGCACGAAAGGCTGACCGATGACCCTCGCCGAGCTGAGCCAGGACCTCGTCTGGGCCGCAGCGACCGCGCTGACCGTCGCGCTCGTCGCGTTCGCGATCGACCTCGCGCGCCTCGCGGGCCGCGCGGACCTCGAACGCGCCGACGCCCGGGCCGACGACGCGCGCGAGCGCACCGCGGACCGCGCCGAGGTGCTCGCCGCCGCGGGCGCCTCGTCGGCCTCCCCGTACGGGCCCGGCACGACGGGCGCCGTCGAGGCGGACCCGGCGGACGCCGCGTCGCCGTCGCGCAAGGCCGCGAACATCGGCGTCTCGCTGACGTGGCTCGGTACCGCGCTGCTGCTCGTCGCGATCGTCACGCGCGGCATCGCGGCCGGGCGCACCCCCTGGGCCAACATGTACGAGTTCACGCTCGTGGGCACGTTCGTCGCGCTCGCGGCGTTCCTCGCCGTCTCCCTCAAGCGCGACGTGCGCTTCCTGGGCTCGTTCGTCACGGGGCTGTCGGTCCTGTTCCTCGTGCTCGCCCAGAACGCGTTCTTCGTCGTCGCGACGGGCGTGCAGCCGGCGCTCCAGTCCTACTGGCTCGTCATCCACGTCGGGGTCGCGATCATCGCGACGGGCATCTTCACCGTCGCGTTCGTCACCTCGGTGCTCCAGCTGCTGCGCGACTCGCGCGACTCGGGCAACGCGTTCCTCGGGGCCCGCGGGTGGCGCTGGCTCGACTCCACGCCGGGCGCGCTCCAGCTCGAGGCGCTGAGCTTCCGGCTCAACGCGGTCGCGTTCGTGCTGTGGACGTTCACGATCATCGGCGGGGCGATCTGGGCCGAGCACGCGTGGGGACGCTACTGGGGCTGGGACCCCAAGGAGGTCTGGAGCTTCGTCGTCTGGATCGTCTACGCGGCCTACCTGCACGCGCGCACGACCCGCGGGTGGTCCGGACGTCGTGCGGCGTACTTCGTGATCGTCGGCTACGCGTGCGTGCTCTTCAACTTCACCGGCGTCAACCTGCTGTTCAACGGCAAGCACTCGTACTCCGGCCTCAACCCGGGCGACTGACCGACCGCCGCGCAGCACACCACGGCGCCGCACGACGAAGGGGGCCGCCGTCCGATCCGGACGGCGGCCCCCTTGTGTCATGCCGAGGGCGGGGTGGCGCGAGCCTTCGTGGTGCTGCGGGCGGGGTGGTGCGAGGCGCGTGGTGTCGCGGACCCGGTGGTGCGAGCCTCGTCGTGGCGGGAGCCCTCAGGTCGCGCCAGACGCCTCAGCGCGTCGCGTCGTCGCCGTCCTCCGAGGGGTTGCTCGCGCCGGGGCGGCGCGCGTCGCCGTCGTCGGTGCGCTCGTCCCCGGGCGTCGCGTCCGTGGCCGGAGCGTCGTCGGCGGGCGCCGGGGAGTCGTCGCGTGCCTGGCGGCGCTGCTGCTGCTCGAGCCGCCAGAGGAACTCCGGGTCGTCGTCGGGCGCGACGGGCGCGTTGCGACGACGCCGCGCGCCCCCGGCGGCCGAGCCGGGGCCGGGGCGGCCGCCGGGGCGGGAGCGCGCGCCGGACCGCGACGCCGAGCGCTTGACGAGGATCCACGCGATGGGGCCGAGGAACGGCAGGAGGATGATGAGCACGACCCACAGCCCCTTGGGGATGCCGCCGCGCTCGTCCTCGTCGCTCGAGGCGAGGTCGACGAGCGCGTAGACGGCGAGACCGACGGCGAGCAGCGGGAGCAGGACGCGGAGCATGGCTCCAGCCTACGGGCCGTACCCTGGAGTCGTGCCTGTCGTCGTCTACTCCGTCCTGCGTCTGCTCCTCTTCGCGGTGGCGCTCGGCGCCCTCTGGTTCGCCGGCCTGCGCGGCTGGCTGCTCGTGCTCGTCGCGGCCGCCGTCGCGCTCATGCTGTCGTACCTGACGCTGAGCAAGCCCCGCGAGGCGGCCTCGCGCTACCTCGCCGCCCGTGCCGAGCACCGCGCCCGCACGGGCGAGCGGTTCTCCCGGGAGATCGAGGACGACGCGGCGGCCGAGGACGCGGCCGTCGACGGCACCGCTGCTGCCGCCGGGTCCGCGGGCCCCGCCGCGGTGGACAGGACGTCCAGCCCCGAGGCCGACGCGACCGGCCGCCCGGGCGCCTCCCCGGCGCGCTGACCGACCGGGGGCGCCGGAGCCGGCCCGGCCGGGCCCGCCCCCGCGCAGACCCCGCCGGGGCAGAGCCCGCCGACCCCGAGCGGGCCGCGCTCAGAGCGCCAGCCCGACCCCCAGCAGGACGCCGTAGCCGAGCTCGAACAGGCCGGTGCCCGCGAGCACCGGGACGAGCAGCGGACCGCGCGCACCCGCGACCACCGGGACGGTGAGGAGCGCGGCGGGCAGCAGGAGCACGAGCGTGCCGAGCGCCCACGGCGACGCGAACGCGCACACCACCGCCAGCAGGAGCGGCACCCAGATCATCGCGACGTAGGCGCGGCGCGCCCGGAAGTCGCCGAGCCGCACCGCGAGCGTGCGCTTGCCCGCGACGACGTCGGTCGGGATGTCGCGGATGTTGTTGACCATGAGGATCGCGCACGCGAGCAGCCCGACGGCGACCGCGCCGACCGCGGACGGCCACGTGACGACCCCGGCCTGCGTGTACGTGGTGCCGAGCGTCGCGACGAGGCCGAAGAACACGAACACCCCGACCTCGCCGAGGCCGCGGTAGCCGTAGGGGTTGCGCCCGCCCGTGTAGTACCAGGCGGCGAGGATCGCGACGGCGCCGACCGCCAGGAGCCACCAGTGGCCCGTGACCGCGCAGAGGACGAGCCCCAGGACGCCCGCGACACCGAACGCGGCGAACGCCGCGGCGCGCACCTGCGCGGGCCGCGCGAGCCCGGACGCGGTGAGCCGCAGCGGGCCGACACGGTCGAGGTCGGTGCCGCGCACGCCGTCCGAGTAGTCGTTGGCGTAGTTCACGCCGACCTGGAGCGCGAGCGCGACCCCGAGGGCGAGCAGCGCGGGCCAGAACGCGAACCCGTCCACCTGGGCCGCGGCGCCGGAACCCACGATGACGGGCGTCGCGGCGGCAGGGAGGGTGCGCGGGCGTGCGCCCGCGACCCACTGGGTGGTGCTGGCCATGGTGCTCCGTCTCGGTCGTGCGTCTCGGTCGTGCGTCTCGGTCGTGCGTCTCGGGTCGTGCTGCTCGGTCGTGCCCGGGGTTGTCCGGCCGGCTCAGCCGGGCGGGGTGCGCCCGTGCCCGACGGCGATCCGAGCCACCGCGGCGCGGTCCACCTTGCCGGGCCCGCGCCGGGGGAGGTCCGGGACGACGAGCACGCGGCGGGGTGCGGCCGCCCGCTCCAGCCTATCCGCGACGCGGCCCCGCACGGCGGCGACGAGCTCGGGCGGGGCGCTCGTCACGCCCCCGGCGCCCGCCGTGCCCGCCGTGCCCGCCGTGCCCGACGCGGCACCGTCGTCGCGCTGCGCGCCCGCCAGCGTGACGACCGCGACGACCTCCTGGCCCCACTCGGGGTGCGGCACCCCGACGACGCACGCCTCCCCGACGCCCGCGACCTCGCCGACCACCGCCTCGACCGCCGCCGGGGCGACGTTCACGCCGCCCGAGACGATCACGTCGTCCGCGCGGCCGAGGACGGTGAGCACCGGCGCGTCCGCGGGGCCGTCGAGCCGCCCGAGGTCGCTCGTGCGGAACCAGCGCGTGCCGTCGTCGTCGGTGCGGAACGCGGCCGCGGTCCCGTCCGGCTCCCCGAGGTAGCCGTGCGCGAGGAACGGGCCGGAGAGCTCGACGACGCCCGCCCCCTCGCCCTCGGCGTCGCCCGCCGGGACCAGCCGGACGCGCGCGCCCGGGAGGGGGACGCCGTCGTACACGCAGCCGCCGCACGTCTCCGTCATGCCGTACGTGGTGACGACGCGCGCTCCCGCGGACCGCGCGCGGCGCAGCAGCGCGGGCGGCGTCGCGGCACCGCCGAGGAGCACGGCGTCGAGCGAGCGGAGCGCGTCGAGGCCCGCGGTGCCGTCGGCGGACCCGGCGTCGGCCGCCTCGACGAGGCGATGGAGCTGGGTCGGGACGAGCGAGACGTACCGCCGCTCGCCGCGCGGGGCGCGCGCGACGAGCGCCGCGAACCCGCCGGGGGTGAAGGGCTCGCCCGCGGGCGCGACCGTGAGGCCCCGTCCCGCGGCGTGGGCCCGCGCGACGACCTGCACCCCCGCGACGTGCGTCGGGGGCAGCGTGAGGAGCCAGTGTCCCGGGCCGCCCAGCCGCTCGTGCGTCGCGGCGCCCGACGCGCGCAGGGCGTCGGCGCCGAGCAGCACCTCCCGGGGCGCGCCCGTCGAGCCCGACGTGCGCAGCACGAGCGCGGTGCCCGCGGGCACGTCGCCCGAGGTCGGCCCGGAGCCCTGGGGGCAGGGGAGCAGCGGGACGGGCGCGACGGGCGGGCCGTCGCCGTCGAGCGCGGCCCCGACCGCCGCGACGAGGGCGTCCAGATCGGCGGGGACGACGGCGCGGTTCACCGGATCAGCCTAGGTCGGGTCGTACCGTGGCCGAGGACACAGGTCCGTCGTGGTGCCGGCACGGGCAGGGGCCCCGGGCCGTCGGGAGGTCGAGGGTGACGAGGACGGGACGAGGAGTCCGGGGGAGCGCGCTCGCCGCGGTCGTGGTGGCGGCGGTGGTCGCGCTCGCCGGGTGCGCGGGCGAGCCGACGGCGCCGAGCACCACGACGGTCGAGCCCGACGTGTCGGGCACCAAGGAGGTGCCCCCGACGCCGGACGTCCCCCTCGTGTGGCCGCTCACGGGCGTCGCGGCCGACGAGGTCGCGGACCGGCCGGCGCTCGCGGTGAAGATCGAGAACGCGCCCCAGGCGCGCCCGCAGACGGGGCTCGAGCAGGCCGACGTCGTGTGGGAGGAGGTCGTCGAGGGCGGCATCACGCGCTTCGTCGCCGTCTACCACTCGCAGGTGCCCGAGAGCGTGGGCCCCGTCCGCTCGGTGCGGCCCATGGACCCGGCGATCGTCGCGCCGCTGCACGGCGTCCTCGCGTACACCGGCGGGCAGCAGCCGTTCATCGACGCCTTGGGTGCCGCGGGCGTCCAGTCGGTCGTCATGGACGAGGGCGACGACGGCTTCACGACCACGCGCGCGCGGCGCGCCCCGCACAACGTGTACGGCAGCCCGGAGGCGTTCTGGGCCCAGGCCGACGGCGACCGCACGTCCCCGCCGCCCGCGCAGCTCGTGTTCGCCCGCGAGCCCGGGACGGCGACCGCGACGGTCGCGGGCGACGCGGCGACCCGGCTCGACGTGCGTCTCACGCACGCGAGCCGCGCGGTGTGGGAGTGGGACGGCGGCGAGGGCCGCTACGTGCGCAGCGAGGGCGACCGCCCGGCCGTCTCCGCGGACGAGGTGCGGCTGTCGGCGACGAACGTCGTGCTGCTCGCCGCGACGATGGTGGACACGCGGTTCAAGGACCCGGCGGGGGTGGCCGTCCCCGAGACCCAGCTCGTCGGGACGGGCAAGGGTGTCGTCGCGAGCGGCGGCAAGCAGGTCGCGGTGACGTGGTCCAAGGAGGGCGTCGAGGCCCCGCTCGTGCTCAGCGGCGCCGACGGGGCACCCGTCGAGCTCGAGCCGGGCACGTCGTGGATCGAGCTCGTGCCCACGGGGTCCGGGAGCTGGACGGTGGGCTGACCCTCCGCCGTCGGGCGGACGGCGTCCTCCCCACGGCGTACGTCCGCTCCGCCCCGAGGGGGACCGTCCGCCGCGCAGGTCGAGCCGCGGGGCCGACGCGCGGCAGGGGTCCCGGGCGGCACCGTGGAGTCATGGCAACCGTCGTCCCGCACCCCGTCCACCCGTCCCAGCCCCGCACCCCGTCGGAGGGCAACCCGCAGCGCCCGGCCCCCACCTCGCTGCCGCCGTCGTACGCGCCGCGCACGTCGCGCGACGACGAGCCGGGCGCCGCCCGATCGGCCGTCCCGGTCGTCGTCTCGGTCGGGCTCCTGTTCGGCCTCGCCGTCGCGGCGGCGTTCGTCGGCCGCGGCCTCCTCGAGATGCTGACGAGCCTCGTCGGCGGCTCCTGAGCCGCGGCCGTCAGAACGCGTAGCCGAAGCGTCCCCAGTCCGGGTCGCGCCGCTCGAGGAACGCGTCGCGCCCCTCGACGGCCTCGTCCGTCATGTACGCCAGCCGCGTCGCCTCGCCCGCGAAGACCTGCTGCCCCATGAGCCCGTCGTCCGCGAGGTTGAACGCGAACTTCAGCATCCGGATCGCCTGCGGCGACTTCGTCGCGATCACGCGCGCGTACTCGATCGCGAGCGCCTCCAGGTCCGCGTGGTCCGCGACCTCGTTGACCGCGCCCCACTCGAACGCGTCCTGCGCGGAGTACTCCCGCGCGAGGAAGAAGATCTCCCGCGCGCGCTTCTGGCCCACCTGCCGCGCGAGGTACGCCGAGCCGTAGCCCCCGTCGAACGACCCGACGTTCGCGTCGGTCTGCTTGAACCGCGCGTGCTCGCGGCTCGCGATCGACAGGTCCGCGACGACGTGCAGCGAGTGCCCGCCGCCCGCGGCCCAGCCGTTGACGACCGCGACCACGACCTTCGGCATGGTCCGGATGAGGCGCTGCACCTCGAGGATGTGCAGGCGCCCCGCGCGGCCCGGGTCGACGGCGTCGCGCGTGTGCACGTCCCCGCCGCCGTCGGGCGCGGTCGTGTACTGGTAGCCGGAGCGCCCGCGGATGCGCTGGTCGCCGCCCGAGCAGAACGCCCACCCGCCGTCCTTGGGCGAGGGCCCGTTGCCCGTGAGGAGCACGGTCCCGACGTCGGACGTCATGCGCGCGTGGTCGAGGACGCGGTACAGCTCGTCCACGGTGTGGGGCCGGAACGCGTTGCGCACCTCGGGCCGGTCGAACGCGACGCGGACCACGGGCAGGTCCCGCACGACGGCGCCGTCGGCGTCGCGCTCGACGCCGCGGTGGTAGGTGAGGTCGGTGAGCGCCTCGAAGCCGTCGACCTCGCGCCAGGCGCGGGGGTCGAACGTCTCGGAGACCTGGCGGGGGAGCGCGTGCTCCCGGCCGGCGGGGGCGCGGCTCGCGTCGTCGGGCACGGCGGGGGTGGGGTCGGTGCTGCTCACGCCCGCCACGGTAGCCGGTGGGCGAGCGGGCGGCGTGCGCGCGCCGGGGCGAGGCCGAGCACGAGCCCCGCTCCCACGACGAGCGTCCCGACGACCGACCGCGCGGTCGGCTCCTCGAACCCGAGCACGACCGACGCGACGAGCGCTGCCACGGGCAGCAGGCCCGCGAACAGCCCGGCGCGCGCGGGCCCGATCGTCGCGAGCCCGGAGTACCAGAGGAGGAACGCGACGGCCGTGACGACGACGGCGAGGTACCCGAGCGCGGCGAGCTCGGCGCCGTCGGGCACCGCGAGGAACGGGCTCCCCGACACCTGCTGCCGCACGAGCCCGAGCACGGCGAGCTGCGGCACGGCGAGGACGCACGCGTAGGCGGAGACGCGCAGCGCGCCGAGCGTCGGCAGGAGGGGGACGGCGAGGAGCGAGAAGCACACCTCGCACGCGAGCGCGCCGAGCGCGAGCGCGACGCCGACGGGGTCGCCCGCGCCGCCGCCCTCGACGACCACGACCCCGGCGGTCACGACGACGGCGGCCGCGAGGGTGCGGACCGCGAGCCGTCGGGCCCGCAGCGCGCCCGCGGCCGCGAGGACGACGGGCGAGGCGCCCACGACGGCCCCGACGAGCGACGGGTCGGCGCGGCCCGCGCTCTCGACGACGAGGACGCTGAAGCCGACGAGCCCCGTGGCCGCGAGCGCGGTCAGGCGCCCGAGCGCGCGGGGCGAGGGGAGCACCCAGGGGACCCGGCGCACGGCGAGGACGGCGAGCAGGACGAGCGCGGCGACGGCGTAGCGCGCGGCCTGGCCGCCCACCACCGGGAACCCGGCGAGGGCCGCGGACGCGACGAACGACGAGCCGACGATCGCCATGCCCGCGGCGCAGCGCAGGTCGCCGGTCCGCAGGCTGCCGGGACGCTCGGGTGCGGGTGTCATGCCTCGACGGTAGGAGCGTCGTGGACCAGGGTGCAGGGCCAGGTCGTGCCTGGTTCACTGGGCCAGATGACGACCCGGCTCGCGCCCGAGGCCCTGCTGCTCGTGCTCGGCCCGCGCCCCGCGCGCGACGTCGGCCGCTGGCTCCAGGACGGCCTGCGCGCGGCCGTCGTCGAGGGACGGGTCGCGGCGGGCACGGTCCTGCCGTCTGGCCGGGACGCGGCCGTCGCGCTCGGGCTCTCGCGCGGCACGGTGACGACGGCGGTCGACGTGCTCGTCGGCGAGGGGCTGCTCGTTTCCCGGCCGCGGTCGGGCGTCGTCGTCGCGGCGCTCCCCGCGGCGCCGTCCCCCCGGGGGGCGCCGCCCGCACGGAGCCCGGGGACCGGGAGCACCCGGCACGGCACGGCGGGCCCCCGGCCCGTGAGCGTCGGGACCCCGGACCCGGCGCTGTTCCCCCGGGCGGCGTGGGCGCGCGCGGTCCGCGACGGCGTCCGCGGGCTCGCGGACGCCGACCTCGGCTACCCGGACCCCCAGGGGCTGCCCGCGCTGCGCGAGGCGCTCGCGGAGCACCTGCGCCGCAGCCGTGGCGCGCACGTGACCGCGCACGACGTCGTCGTGGTGAGCGGCGTCGCCCAGGCGCTCGCGCTGCTCGCGCGGCTGCTCGCCGCGGGCCGGGTGGCGCCCGCGCCGGGGTCAGGGCCAGGGGCAGGGGCAGGGACAGAGCCCGTCACGGTCGCCGTCGAGGACCCGTCGTCGCGGGGCGCGCTCGAGCTCCTGCGCGACGCGGGGACCCGGCCCGCGGGCGTGCCCGTCGACGCCGACGGGCTCCGGACCGACCTGCTCCCCGAGGACGCGCGCGCCGCGCTCGTGACGCCCGCGCACCAGTTCCCGCTCGGCGTCGTGCTCGCGCCGGCCCGCCGTCGTGCGCTGCTCGCGTGGGCCGCCGCGGGGGACCGCCTCGTGCTCGAGGACGACTACGACGCCGAGCTGCGCTACGACCGTCGGCCCGTCGCGTCGGTGCAGCCCCTGGACCCCGAGCGGGTCGTGCTGCTCGGCTCCGTCTCCAAGCTCCTGTCGCCCGCGCTGCGGCTCGGCTGGGTCGTCGCGCCGCCGCGCGTCGTCGGGCCGCTCGTCGAGGCCAAGCGCCACGCCGACCTCGGCACGTCCGTCCCCGAGCAGGCGGCGCTCGCGGCGCTCCTCGGCTCCGGCGCGTACCAGCGGCACCTGCGCCGGGCCCGGGTCGTCTACCAGCGGCGGCGCCGCGCGCTGCTCGCCGCGCTCGGCGAGGCCCTGCCCGGCGTCACGGTCGGGGGCGTCGCGGCGGGTCTCCACCTCGTCGTCCCGCTCCCCGGCCCGGCGGCCGAGGACGTGGCGGTCGACGGGCTGCGCGCGGCCGGCGTCCCCGTCGAGCCCCTGAGCGGGACGGGCGTCGAGCGCGTCGAGCCGACCGAGCACGGCGTGGTCGTCGGCACGGCGCGCGTGCGCGAGCCCGACGTCGCGCGCGTCGTCGACGCGCTGCGGGCGGCGGGCGCGGGACGCCTGCCCGCCTGACGAGCGCGCGGCCGGTGCCCTACGGTGTGCGGGTGGGGACGACGCCGACCGAGACCGCCGACCGACGACCCGGACCGCGGCGCCAGGCGCGCGGTGTCGCGCGCCGGGACGCGATCGTCCGCGCCGCCGCGGACCTCATCCTCCAGGACGGCCCCGCGGCGGTGACCCACCGGGCCGTCGCGACGCGCGCCGACGTCCCGCTCGCCGCCACCACCTACTACTTCACCGGCCTCGACGACCTCATGGGCGCGGCCGGCGAGCTCATCGTCACCGGGTGGGCGGAGCACGCGCACGGTGCCGCGGAGCGCGCGGCACAGGGCGGGGACCGGGCCCGGGAGGACGCGCGCGTCCTCGTCGACGCCGTCCTGCCGCCCGGCGGGGAGAGCGAGCTGCGCGGCTTCTACGAGCACCTCGTCGGCGCGGGCCGCTACCCGGCGCTCGCCCGGGCCTACGGGAAGGGCCGGCAGGGGCTGGACGACGCCGTCGCGCAGCTCCTCGCCGTGCGAGGCCTCGGCCACGTCGCGGCGTCGCTCCTCGTCGCGGTCGTCGACGGCGCCGCCGTGAGCGCGCTGAGCGAGGGCCGCGACGCGCGCGCGCTCGCGGTCCGCCTCGTCGGCGAGCTCGTGGCACCCGGACCGCGCTGAGTCCGCGCGCCGCCGCCGGGTAGCCTCGCGGCCCATGACCCGACGCCCGTCCACCGCCCGACCGGCCCTGCGCGACCGCCTCGTCCCCGAGACCACCCGGACCCTCGTCTCGACCGTCGTCGCGCTCGTGACCGGTCCGGTCGTCGTGCTCCTCGCAGAGGGCCCGCTCGGCCTCGACGACCGGACGGTCCCCGTGGCGGCGGGCCTCCTCGTGTGGGTCGTGCTCGCCGGGCTCTCCTGCACGCTGACGTGCGTCGCGTTCGCCGGGCGCCGCGGCCCCGAGCTCGAGCGGGCGCTGCTGCGCGCGCACCCCGACGGGCGCGGCCGCGTCCGCACGCTGCTCCTCGGCGGCGGGTCGACGGCGTGGTCCGTCCAGTTCGCGGTCATGGCGCTGCTCGTCGGGTTCGCCCTCGCCCAGGGCGTCGCCTGGGCAGCGGCCCCCGCGCTGACCGTGCTCGGCGTCGCGGTCATCGTCGTGTCGTGGGTCGCGGTGCTCGTGTCCCACACCGTGCACTACGCGCGCCGCGACGTCGCGGCCGGCGACGGCCTCGGGTTCGCGTTCCCCGGCGAGGGACCGCGCGCCTACGCCGACTACGTGTACCTCGCGGCGGGCGTGAGCACGACCTTCTCGACCGCCGACGTCACGGTGCTCGACTCCGTCACGCGCCGGATGGTCACGACCCACGCCGTCGTCGCGTTCGCGTTCAACGCCGTGATCGTCGCGCTCGTCGTCGTGGTGCTCGTCAACGCGTGAGGGCCGCGCGCTGCGGCCGTGCGCGCGTCGGTGCCGCGGGCCGACGACGACGCGTGGCATAGCCTGGGCGCGTGCCCGACTCCCGCGCCGTCGTCTACCGCACCCGACTCACCACCCGGTTCCGCGGGCTCGACGCGCGCGACGGCGTCCTCCTGCGCGGAGACGCCGGCTGGGGCGAGTTCTCGCCCTTCTGGGACTACGACGACGCCGAGTCCGCCTCCTGGCTGCGCGCCGCGCACGAGGCGGCCGACGACGGCTGGCCCGCCCCCGTCCGCGACCGGGTCCCCGTGAACGTGACCGTCCCGGCGGTCGAGCCCGACCGCGCCCGGGAGCTCGTCGCCGCGTCCGGCGGGTGCCGCACCGCCAAGGTCAAGGTCGCGCAGCGTGGGCCCGACGGCACGCTCGAACCCCTCGACGCCGAGGTCGCGCGCCTCGAGGCCGTGCGCGACGCGCTCGGACCGGGCGGTCGGGTGCGCGTCGACGCGAACGGCGCCTGGGACCCCGAGGAGGCGCTGCGCCGCCTCCCGCACCTCGACCGCGCGGCGGGCGGGCTCGAGTACGTCGAGCAGCCGTGCCCCGACGTGGCCGGTCTCGCGGCCGTGCGGCGCGGCCAGCGCGGCGACACCGCCGTGCCCGTCGCCGCCGACGAGTCGATCCGGCGCGCCGAGGACCCGCTCGCCGTCGTGCGCGCGGACGCGGCCGACGTCGTGGTGCTCAAGGTGCAGCCGCTCGGCGGCGTGCGCGCGTGCCTCGACCTCGCCGAGCAGGTGCGGCTGCCCGTCGTCGTGTCGTCGGCGCTCGAGTCGTCGGTCGGCATCGCCGCGGGCGTCGCGCTCGCCGCCGCGCTCCCCGCGCTGCCGTACGCGTGCGGCCTCGCGACCGTGAACCTGTTCGCCGCCGACGTCGTGCCCGCGCCGCTCGTGCCCGCCGACGGGGCCCTGCTCGTGACGCGTCCCGCACCGAGCGCGGAGGCGCTCGCCGCGACCGCGCCGGACCCGGAGACCGACCGACGGTGGCGCGCGCGCCTCGAGCGCGTCGCCGGCCTCGTGGCCACCGGGGGTGCGCGATGAGCGCCGCCCTCGACCCGCTGCTCGACGGCCTGGACGCGCAGCCGCCCGCGGTGCGCAGCGCGTTCGCGCTCGTGCACCGCCTCGCGCTCGAGGGCGTCGCGGACGTCGTGCTCGCCCCCGGCTCGCGCAGCGCGCCGCTCGCGTACGCGCTCGCGGCGGCGGCCGACCTCGGCCACCTCACGCTGCACGTGCGCGTCGACGAGCGCGCGGCCGGGTTCCTCGCCGTCGGGCTCTCGCGCGGCGCGGGCCCGCTCGTGCGCGGCGGCGTCGCGCTGCCCCGGGCCGTCGCGGTCGTCACGACGTCGGGGACGGCCGTCGCGAACCTGCACCCCGCGGTCCTCGAGGCGCACCACACGGGCGTCCCGCTCGTGCTCCTCACCGCCGACCGGCCGCACGAGCTGCGCGGCACGGGCGCGAACCAGACGACCCACCAGGCCGGGATCTTCGGCCCCGCGACGCGGTTCGCGGCGGACGTCCCGGCACCCGACGGACGCCCGGGCGAGGTCCGTGACCTCCTCGCCGTCACGGCGCGCGCGCTCGCCGAGGCCGTGGGCGCGCGCTCGGGGCACCCCGGCCCGGTGCACCTCGACCTCGCGTACCGCGAGCCGCTCGTGCCCGTCGGCCTGCCCGACACTCCTCCCGACGTCGCGCTCGGTGGGCCCACCGCGCCCACCGCGCCCGACCCGGACCTTCCCGGTGTCCGCCCGGTCGTCGTCGTGCCGGCCGCCCCCGCGGCCGTGCCGACAGGCGTCGCGCCGGGCGACGTCACGGAGCCGCTCGGAACCCCCGTCGGCCCCATCGAGATGCCGGTCCCCGGCGAGCGGACGGTCGTCGTCGCGGGCGACGGCGCGGGCCCCGTCGCGCGCGATCTCGCCGAGGCGCGCGGCTGGCCGCTGCTCGCCGAGCCGTCGTCCGGGGCGGCGGGCGGCCGGCGCCTCGTCGTCGGGCACCCGCTCGTGCTCGGGGTCGACGCGCTCGTGGACGACGTGGAGCACGTCGTCGTGCTGGGGCGGCCGACGCTCTCGCGGCCGGTGCAGCGGCTGCTCGGGCGCGGGGACGTCGCGGTGACCGTCGTGGCACCGGGCTCGCGCCCCTGGCCCGACGCCGCGCGCAACGCCTCGACGGTGCTCCCCGTGGTGCCCGCGGGGTGGCTCGAGCCCGCGCCCGCCACGGGCTGGGCCGAGCGCTGGGGAACGGCGTCGGCCGCGGCGGCGGCCGTCATCAAGGCGGCGACCGACGGGGCCCGGACGGACGGCCCGAGCGTCGCGCGCGCGGTCGCCGCGGCGGGCGGCCCGGACGACCTGCTCGTGGTCGGCTCGTCGAGCCCGGTCCGCGACCTGGGCCTCGTGCTCGGCCTCGACGGGCACGGCCCGCGCGTGCTCGCCAACCGCGGCCTCGCGGGCATCGACGGCACCGTGTCGACGGCGCTCGGCGCGGCCCTCGCGACGGGTCGTGGCCACCGGCGCACCCGCGCGCTGCTCGGCGACCTCACCTTCCTCCACGACGTCGGCGGGCTGCTGCGCGGACCCGACGAGCCGCACGCGGACCTCCAGCTCGTCGTCGTGAACGACGACGGCGGCGCGATCTTCGCGGGGCTCGAGCCCGGGGCGCTGGGGGAGTCGTCCGAGGGCGCGCACCGCACGTTCGAGCGCGTCTTCGCGACGCCGCACGGCGCGCACCTCGCGCCGCTGTGCGCCGGTTACGGGGTGGACCACCAGCTCGTCCAGGACGTCCCCTCGTTGCGGCACGCGCTCGCGGCGCCGAGCCACGGCGTACAGGTCCTCGAGGTGCGTATCGGGCGCGCGGACCGCCGTCGCGAGGGCCTGCTCCTGGCGGACGACGTCCGGGCGGCGGTGCGCGCGGGGCTGTCCTCGGGCGGCTAGGGGCGCGGAAAAACTCGCAGCGGACTCCCAGGTTCGTTCAAGCGTCGTTCAAGCGCGGCGGTGTGAAGTAGTGGGCAGAAGAAGGAGGCCCACCATGACGAACACCCCGGGCACCGAGCCCACCCCCGTCCCGACGCCCGACGCCACGCAGCCGCTGCCGGCCGCGACCGCGGGCGAGCAGGCACCGGCCCAGCCGTCGGCGCACCCGACCGGCCACCCGACGCAGCCGCTCCCGCCGCACCCCGTGCAGCACCTCACGACGCCGCAGCCCGCCCCGACGGGCCACGCCACCGCACCCGCGGGGCACACGCCCGCCACGTCGCCGGCGAACCCGTACGCGCGACCCGCGCAGGGCGCGCCCGGCGCGCACACGCCGTCCGGCAGCTTCGGCCCGCCGCCCGCACCGCCGGCCCCGGCCACCGCCGGGGAGAGCGGCGCCCCGCAGCGCCGCCGCACCTGGGTGCCGGTCGTCAGCGCCGCGGCCGCCGCGGCGCTCCTCGCGAGCGTCGGCACCGCCGGCCTCACCGGCGCGTTCGGCGCCGACCAGGACTCCGCGTCGCTCGCCGACGTCGGCCAGCAGCACGAGACATCGGCCGCGCCCGTCGCCGACTCGTCGTCGCAGAACCCCGACTGGGAGGCCGTGACCAAGGCCGTCGCGCCGTCGGTCGTGGCGATCCAGGTCCAGACCCCGCAGGGCGGGGCCGAGGGCTCCGGCGTCATCATCGACGACAAGGGCCACGTGGTGACGAACAACCACGTGGTGTCCGGCGCCGAGAACGACACGGTCCAGGTCACGCTCAGCGACGGCCGCCTGTTCGACGCGAAGATCGTCGGGCTCGACCCGGCGACGGACCTCGCCGTCGTGCAGCTCGTCGACGCCCCCGACGACCTCCAGCCCGCGACGCTCGGCGACTCCGACGACGTGACCGTCGGCGAGTCGGTCCTCGCGGTCGGCAACCCGCTCGGCCTCGCGAACACGGCCACGACCGGCATCGTGTCGGCCGTCGACCGCCCGGTGTCCGCGTCCGGCGAGGGCGGCGGCACGTCCGTCGTCACGAACGCGATCCAGATCGACGCCGCGATCAACCCGGGCAACTCCGGCGGCCCGCTGTTCGACGCGCAGGGCCGTGTCATCGGCATCACGTCGTCGATCGCGACGCTGTCGAGCGGCGGTGGCCAGTCCGGCTCGATCGGCCTCGGGTTCGCCATCCCGGTGAACCTCGCCAAGACGATCGGTCAGCAGCTCGTCGACAACGGGACCGCGGAGCACGCGTTCCTCGGCGTGACGCTCGCCGACGCGACCGCGACGGCCGACGGCGTGACGCGCCGCGGCGCCGAGGTCCAGGAGGTCACCGACGGCTCGCCGGCCGCCGACGCGGGCATCCGCTCGGGCGACGTCATCGTCGCCATCGACGGCCACCCGGTCGGCGGGGCGGAGTCGCTCACGGCGTTCGTGCGCGAGCGGGCCGCGGGCGCCGAGTCGAAGCTCACCGTCGTCCGCGACGGCAAGACGCTCGAGCTCGACGTCACCCTCGCGACGCGCCCGGCGGACGACGAGACCACCGGTCAGGGGTCGCAGGGCGGCCAGGGGCAGACGCCGGGCCAGGACGGCCAGGGGCAGCTGCCCGGCCAGGGTGACCAGGGCGGCCAGCAGGGCGACCAGGGTCAGCAGGGCGACCCGACCGACCCGGGCAACGTCCCGAACCCGTTCGACTGGTTCTTCGGCGGCCAGGGCTGACCCGGCCCCGCACCCCGTCCCGCCACCTCCTCTGACCGTGGCGGGACGGTGGGCCGTCGGGGACGTCCCCGCCTCGGCGGCCCACCGCACCGAGCGGCCGGCACGGAACTCCGTGCCGGCCGCTCGTCGTCGTCCGGGGGTCTCTCGTCGGGGGCCTTCCGACGGGGTGCGGGCGCGGGGCGGTGGAGCGTCAGGCGTCGCCGAGCGCGTAGCGCATCGGCTCGAGCTTCGCCTCGGACTCGGCGACCTCGGCCGCCGGGTCGGACGCCGCGACGATCCCGCACCCGGCGAAGAGCCGCACGGAGCGCGGGTCGGTGCCCGACAGCTCGGCCGAGCGCAGCGCGATGCCCCACTCGCCGTCGCCGTCGGCGCCCAGCCACCCGACCGGGCCGGCGTACCGTCCGCGGTCCATGCCCTCGATCTCGCGGATGAGGTCGCGCGCGACGACCGTCGGCGTGCCGCACACCGCCGCGGAGGGGTGCAGCGCCGCCGCGAGCGCCAGGCTCGTCGGCCCGGCCGCGGCGCCGCCCGACGTCCCGGGCGCGCTCGCGCCGCGTGCGAGGACGGCCGTCACGTCGGACGCGAGGTGCATGACGTTCGGCAGGTGCAGCACGAACGGGGAGTCGGGGACGTTCATGGACGAGCAGAAGGGGGCGAGCGCCTGCGCGACGGACCGGACGGCGTACTCGTGCTCCTCCAGGTCCTTCGACGACCGGGCGAGCTGTGCGGCCCGCAGGAGCGCCTCGTCGTCGGACAGGCCGCCGCGCCGGATCGTGCCGGCGAGCACGCGGGAGGTCACGAGGCCCTTCTCGCTGCGGACGAGCAGCTCGGGGGTCGCGCCGACGAGTCCGTCGACCGAGAACGTCCAGCACGCCTCGTAGGCGGAGGCGAGGCGCGCGAGCAGCCAGCGCGGGTCCACGGGCTCGCTCGTGTGGGCGACGACGTCGCGCGCGAGCACCACCTTCTCCAGCGCGCCCGAGCGGATGCGCTCGACGCCCTCCGCGACGACGGCGGCCCAGTCGTCGGCGCCGAGCGCGCCGTCGTGCCAGGCCACCTCGCCCGGCGCGCGCACGGGCTCGCGCGGCGTGCGGCGCAGGGCGTCCGTGGGGGAGGAGGACAGGGAGCCGGCGGTGTCGACCGTCGTGAGCCACGCGTGGCCGTCACGTCGCCCGACGACGACGCGCGGCACGACGAGGACCCCGCCGGCCCGCACCGGGTCGTGCGCGTCGTCGCCCGGCGCGGAGTCGTCGAACGCGAACGAGCCGAACGCGACGGGGCCCGTGCCGGGCAGGCCCACCTCGTCGCGCACGACCGCGCGCGCGAGCGTCTCGTGCCACGCGGCCTCGGCGTCGGCGAACCGGCCGGGGCCCCACGTCTCGAGCCGCAGAGCCTCGCCCCAGCCGACGATCCCGTCGCCGCGGCGCACCCACGCGAGGGGCCGCGTGTCCGGCAGGAGGTCGACGAGGGCGTCGAGACCGCCGGGCAGGTCGGGGATCCGGGTGGTCCTCACGACCAGCGGGTGGGGCTGTGCGGCCGTGGCCGACGGTTCTGCGCTCATCGCCTCCCAGCGTAAGCCGCGGCGGTGCGACCCGGGCGCGGGGACGTGGAAGCATGGGCGCCATGCCCCGTGCCAACCTGGACAAGAAGCCCTCCGAGGTCGCGTCGATGTTCGACGGGATCGCCTCCCGGTACGACCTGACCAACGACATCCTGTCGCTCGGGCAGGACCGCGCGTGGCGCCGGGCGACGGTCCGCGCGGTCGGTGCGCTGCCGGGCGAGAAGGTCCTGGACCTGGCGGCCGGAACGGGCACGTCCTCGGAGCCGTTCGCCGACGACGGCGTGCGCGTCGTCCCGTGCGACTTCTCCATCGGCATGCTCCAGGTCGGCAAGGAGCGCCGCCCGGACCTCCCGTTCGTCGCCGGGGACGCGACGCGGCTCCCGTTCGCGGACGGCACGTTCGACGCGGTGACCATCTCGTTCGGGCTGCGCAACGTCGTCGACACCGAGGGGGCGCTGCGCGAGATGCTGCGCGTCGTGCGGCCGGGCGGGCGCGTGGTGATCTGCGAGTTCTCGACCCCCACGTGGGCGCCGTTCCGCGTCCTGTATCAGGAGTACCTGGTCCAGGCGCTGCCGCGCATCGCCTCGGCGGTGACGCGCGAGGGCGGGTCGTACGAGTACCTCGCCGAGTCGATCGCCGCGTGGCCGGACCAGCAGGGCCTGGGTCGTCTCCTGCTGCGCGCGGGCTGGGAGAAGGTCGCCTACCGCAACCTCTCCGGCGGGATCGTCGCGCTGCACCGGGGCGTGCGCCCGGCCTGACGCCACACCAGGACGAGGCCCCGCGCGTGCTGCGCGGGGCCTCGTCGTCGACCCCGGCGGCGTGCTGCTGCGTCGGCGCGCGTGCGCGTCCCTGACCTGGGGCGACGGTGCTCCGGGCGGGCGCGGACGCGCGGGAGGCTAGGCCATCGCGGCGCCGGCCCCCTTGCCCGCGAGTCCTCGTCCCCAGGGCCGGTCGTCGCCGGGTGCCAGGACCTTCGTCACAGGATCTCCCAGGGAAGGGTCGCCTTGCTACACATCTCCCGTCCGGAGTGACTAGAGTGGCGGTGTCCATTGTGACCGACTTCACAAGGACTGTGGGTGCATCGTGTCCCGAGCCGGGTCACGGTGGAGCACCGCACGAGGACCGAGACGACGGGACGGCGAGGTGAGCACGGTGGGCGCGAGGCTCGACGACGCCGACGTGATCGTCGTGGGCGCCGGCCCGGCCGGCTCCGCGGCCGCCCACTACTGCGCCGCCGCGGGCCTGAGCGTCCTCCTCCTCGAGAAGTCGGCGTTCCCGCGCGACAAGATCTGCGGCGACGGCCTGACGCCGCGCGCGGTCGCCGAGCTCGTGCGCATGGGCGTCCCCACGCGCGCCGAGGACGGCTGGATCCGCAACCGCGGGCTGCGCGTCGTCGCGAGCGGCCGCTCGTGGGAGCTCGCGTGGCCGGACCTCGCGTCCTACCCCAGCTACGGCATGGCCCGCGCGCGCCACTCGTTCGACCGCACGCTCGCCGAGCACGCGCAGCGCACCGGCGCCAAGCTGCTCGAGCGCACCGCCGTCACCGGCCCCGTCCTCGACGAGCGCACGGGCCGCGTCGTCGGCGTCACGGCACGCCCCGTCGACGAGAAGGGCCGGCGCGCCGGGGACGAGGTCACCTACCGGGCGCCCGTCGTCATCGCGGCCGACGGCGTCTCGTCCCGCTTCGCGCTCGCCCTCGGCCTCGCGCGGCGCGAGGACCGCCCGATCGGCGTCGCCGTCCGGACCTACTTCCGCACGCCCCGCCACGACGACCCGTGGATGGAGTCCCACCTCGAGCTGTGGGAGGGCACGCCGCGCGAGTCGAACCTCCTGCCGGGGTACGGCTGGATCTTCTCGCTCGGCGACGGCACGGCGAACGTCGGCCTCGGCTCGGTGAGCTCGACGCCCGCGCGGCAGTCCGCGGCGAACGTCGACTACAAGGACCTGTTCGCCACCTGGATGCGCAACGCGCCCGCCGAGTGGGAGTTCACGGAGGAGAACCGGCTCGCCCCGGTGCGCGGCGCGGCGCTGCCCATGGGCTTCAACCGCACGCCGCTGTACACGCGCGGCGTGCTGCTCGTCGGGGACTCGGGCGGCATGGTCAGCCCCTTCAACGGCGAGGGCATCGCCTACGCGATGCAGGCCGGGCGGGCGGCGGCCGACGTCGTCGCCCAGTCGCGCGCGCGGCTCACCGACGGCGGTCGCGAGCGCGCGCTGCAGACGTACCCGCGCCTCATGCGGCGCGATCTCGGCGGCTACTACACGCTCGGCCGGTACTTCGTGAAGCTCATCGAGCACCCCGAGATCATGCGGATCTGCACGCGCTACGGGCTCCCGCGCCCGGTCGTCATGCGGTTCGTGCTCAAGCTCCTGTCGGACTGCTACGAGCCCCGCGGCGGCGACTGGGTCGATCGCGTCATCGCCGGGCTGACCAGGGTGGTGCCATCGTCATGAGCCCACGAGGTGGGCCGGCACCCGCGCACCGCGCAGCGCCGGCACTCGCACCACCTGACCGCGGACCCGGACGACGTCGTCCGGGGAGACCCGTCCCGAGCCCCCACTCGAGGAGTCGACGATGACCAACCCGTACGTCCCGCTGCTCGTCCTCATGGGCGTGGCCGCCGTGCTGGCGCTCGGCGGCGTCGCCGCGAGCGCGGTCATCGGCCCCAAGCGGTACAACCGCGCCAAGCTCGACGCCTACGAGTGCGGCATCGAGCCCACGCCCCACGCCGTCGGCGGCGGGCGCTTCCCGATCAAGTACTACCTCGTCGCGATGACGTTCATCGTCTTCGACATCGAGGTCGTCTTCCTCTACCCGTGGGCCGTCGACTTCGCGACGCTCGCGACGTTCGGGCTGGTGGCGATGCTCGCGTTCCTCGCGCTCATCACCGTCCCGTTCGTCTACGAGTGGCGCCGCGGCGGCCTCGAGTGGGACTGACGGTGGCACCCAGCGGGGGCCCCGGCGGGCACCGGCGAGAGAACTAGGAGAGACACCATGGGGATCGAGGAAGCTCCCTCGGGCTTCTTGCTCACCACGATCGAGGACCTCGCGGGGTACCTGCGCAAGGCGTCGCTGTGGCCCGTGACCTTCGGCCTCGCGTGCTGCGCCATCGAGATGATGGCGGCGGGCGCGTCGCGGTTCGACCTGTCGCGCTTCGGCATGGAGGTCTTCCGCGCGTCGCCGCGCCAGGCGGACCTCATGATCGTGGCCGGGCGCGTGAGCCAGAAGATGGCGCCGGTCGTGCGGCAGGTCTACGACCAGATGAGCGAGCCCAAGTGGGTCCTGTCAATGGGCGTGTGCGCGTCGAGCGGCGGCATGTTCAACAACTACGCGATCGTCCAGGGCGTCGACCACGTCGTCCCGGTGGACATCTACCTGCCCGGCTGCCCGCCGCGGCCGGAGATGCTCATCAACGCGATCCTCGCGCTGCACGACCAGATCCAGCACGAGCCGCTCGGCGTGAACCGCAAGGAGGCGGCGCGCGCCGCCGAGGCGGCGGCGCTCGAGGCGACGCCCACGTTCCAGATGAAGGGGCTGCTGCGGTGACGGACGAGAAGAGCGGCGCCGGCACGCCGGTGCCGCAGCCGGAGGAGGTGAACGGCCCCCGGTCGGCCGACCTCGTGACCGGTGCCGGGTCGCCCCGCACGCTCGAGGTCGTCGAGGTCCGCGAGGGCATGTTCGGCGTCCACGGCTCGGGCGACACGTCCGGCTACGGCGGCCTGGTGCAGCCCGTCGCGATGCCGGGCGCGAGCGCCCGTCCGTACGGCGGCTGGTTCGACGAGGTCGTGGACGTCCTCGCGGAGGTGCTCGAGACGTCCGGCGTCCGGTTCGACGCCGCGGTCGAGCGCGTCGTCGTCGACCCGCCCGGCGCGCACGCCGAGCTCACGCTGCACGTGCACCGCGACCACCTCGTCGAGGTGTGCCGGGCGCTGCGCGACGACCAGGACCTGCGCTTCGAGCTGAGCCTGGGCGTGAGCGGCGTGCACTTCCCGCACGACGTCGGCCGCGAGCTGCACGCCGTCTACCACCTCACCTCGATCACCCACGGCCGGCGGCTGCGGCTCGAGGTGTCGGTGCCCGACGCGGACCCGCACGTGCCGACCACGACGTCCGTCTACCCGACGAACGACTGGCACGAGCGCGAGACGTGGGACTTCTTCGGCATCGTCTTCGACGGCCACCCGTCGCTCGCGCGCATCGAGATGCCCGACGACTGGCCGGGCCACCCGCAGCGCAAGGACTACCCGCTCGGCGGGATCCCCGTCGAGTACAAGGGCGCGACCGTGCCCCCGCCCGACACGAGGAGGTCGTACTCGTGAGCACGCACACCACCGGTGCCCCCGGCGGCGCCCCGCACGCCACCCGTCCGCCCGTCGGCGACTTCGACCCCGGCGTCCCGAGCTTCGAGGCGTCCGGCGGCGACTGGGCCGAGATCGCGGAGAGCGCCGTCGCGGCCGCCGCGCTCGGCGAGGAGCGCATCGTCGTCAACATGGGTCCGCAGCACCCGTCGACGCACGGCGTGCTGCGCCTCATGCTCGAGATCGACGGCGAGACGGTCACCGAGGCGCGTTGCGGCATCGGCTACCTGCACACGGGCATCGAGAAGAACATGGAGTTCCGGACGTGGACGCAGGGCGTCACGTTCTGCACCCGCATGGACTACCTCGCGCCGCTGTTCCAGGAGACGGCGTACTGCCTCGCGGTCGAGAAGCTCCTCGGCATCACGGACGACGTGCCCGAACGGGCGAGCGTCATCCGCGTGCTGATGATGGAGCTCAACCGCATCGCGTCCCACCTCGTGTGCCTCGGCACGGGCGGCAACGAGATGGGCGCGACGACCGTCATGACCATCGCGTTCACCGCGCGCGAGGAGATCCTGCGGATCTTCGAGGCGGTCACGGGGCTGCGCATGAACCACGCGTACGTCCGCCCGGGCGGCGTCGCGCAGGACGTGCCGCCGGACCTCGTCGAGCAGGTGCGCCGGGCGGACCCGCTCGTGCGCCGCTACCTCGGCCAGCTCGGCGACCTCATGCTCGCCAACCCCATCTTCAAGGGGCGCCTCGTCGGGGTCGGGCACCTCAACCTCGCGGGCTGCATGGCGCTCGGCGTCACCGGCCCGGTGCTGCGCTCGACGGGCCACCCGTACGACGTGCGCAAGGCCGACCCGTACTGCGGCTACGAGACGTACGACTTCGACGTCCCGACCGCGACGGGCGCCGACTGCTACGACCGCGTCGTGCTGCGGCTCGAGGAGTGCTACCAGTCGCTGCACATCGTCGCGCAGTGCCTGGACCGCCTCGAGGCGACGGCGGGCCAGCCCGTCATGGTCGGCGACCGCAAGATCGCGTGGCCCGCGCAGCTCGCGATCGGGAGCGACGGCCAGGGCAACTCGCTCGAGCACATCAAGGAGATCATGGGCTCCTCGATGGAGGCCCTGATCCACCACTTCAAGCTCGTCACCGAGGGCTTCCGGGTCCCCGTGGGGCAGGCGTGGCAGACCGTGGAGCACCCGCGCGGCGAGCTCGGGGTGCACCTCGTGTCCGACGGCGGCACGCGCCCCTACCGGGCGCACTTCCGCGACCCGTCGTTCAACAACCTCCAGGCCGTGGCGGCGATGTGCGAGGGCGGCCAGGTGGCCGACGTCGTGGTCGCGGTCGCGTCCCTGGACCCGGTGCTGGGAGGGGTGGACCGATGACCATCGACGCCGGACCTGCGACGGACGGGACGCCCGCCGGGCGTGCCCGCCCCGGGTACGACGCGGAGACGACGGCGCGCCTCGCCGCCGACGCCGCGCAGATCGTCGCGCGCTACCCGGAGTCCCGCTCCGCGCTCCTGCCGATGCTGCACCTCGTGCAGTCCGAGGACGGGTACGTCTCGCGCGACGGCATCCTGTTCTGCGCGGAGCAGCTCGGGCTCACCGCGGCGGAGGTCTCCGCCGTCGCGACGTTCTACACGCAGTACAAGCGCCACCCCAACGGCACCTACACCGTGGGCGTCTGCACGAACACGCTCTGCGCGATCATGGGCGGCGACGCGATCTTCGACGAGCTGTCGGACCACCTCGGCGTCGGGCACGACGAGACCACCGAGGACGGCGCGATCACGCTCGAGCGCGTGGAGTGCAACGCGGCCTGCGACTACGCGCCCGTGATGATGGTCAACTGGGAGTTCTTCGACAACCAGACCCCGGGCAGCGCGACGGACGTCGTGGACCGGCTCCGCGCCGGCGAGCCCGTCGCCCCGACGCGCGGCGCGGCGAGCGTGTGCACGTTCAAGCAGATGAGCCGCGTGCTCGCCGGCTTCCCCGACGGCCGCGCCGACGAGGGCGTCGGCGCGGGCGAGCCCACCCTCGCCGGCCTGCGGCTCGCGCGCGAGCACGGCTGGACCGCCCCGGCCGGCGAGACGGACGCCGAGGCGGCCCCCGACGGCGGCGCCCCCGCCGGCGGTGCGCCCGACGCCGGCGAGGCGCAGTCGAGCGCCGAGCGGAAGCCGACGACCGACGCCGACGTCGACCCCGGCGGCAAGGCCGAGTCGCCCGGCACGAAGCCCGACCCGTCGAAGGGAGCGGACGCATGAGCGAGCAGCAGAGCACCGAGACGCGCCCGGCGCCGGACCCGCTGACCCCGGTCCTGTCGGACACGTGGGACGCGGACCGGTCCTGGGCGCTCGCGTCCTACCTGGACCGCGGCGGCTACGCGGGCCTGCGCGCCGCGCTCGGGCAGGACCCGGGCGACGTCGTCGCGACCGTCAAGGCGTCCGGCCTGCGCGGCCGTGGCGGCGCCGGGTTCCCCACAGGCATGAAGTGGGGCTTCCTGCCCGCGCCCGACGGCGGCCCGCGCTACCTCGTCGTCAACGCGGACGAGTCCGAGCCGGGCACGTGCAAGGACATCCCGCTCATGCTCGCGAGCCCGCAGACGCTCGTCGAGGGCGTCGCGATCACGTCGTACGCGATCGGGTGCCGGCACGCCTTCATCTACGTGCGCGGCGAGGTGCTGCACGTGTACCGCCGCCTGCTGCGCGCGGTCGAGGAGGCGTACGAGGCGGGCTACCTCGGCAAGGACGTGCTCGGGTCGGGCTTCGACCTCGACGTCACGGTCCACGCCGGGGCCGGCGCGTACATCTGCGGCGAGGAGACGGCGCTGCTCGACTCGCTCGAGGGCCGCCGCGGGCAGCCGCGGCTCAAGCCGCCGTTCCCCGCGGTCGCGGGCCTGTACGCGCGCCCGACGGTCGTCAACAACGTCGAGTCGATCGCGAGCGTGCCGTCGATCGTCGCGCGCGGCGCGGACTGGTTCACCTCGATGGGCACGGAGCGCTCGGCCGGCGTCGGCCTGTTCTCGCTCTCCGGGCACGTGACGCGGCCGGGGCAGTACGAGGCCCCGCTCGGCACGACGCTGCGCGAGCTGCTCGACCTCGCGGGCGGGATGCGCGGGGGCAAGGCGCTGAAGTTCTGGACGCCGGGCGGCTCGTCGACGCCGCTGTTCACCGACGCGCACCTCGACACCCCGCTCGACTACGAGTCGGTCGCGGCGGCGGGCTCGATGCTCGGCACGCGCGCGCTCCAGCTCTTCGACGAGACGACGTGCGTCGTGCGGGCCGTGAGCCGGTGGACCGACTTCTACGCGCACGAGTCGTGCGGCAAGTGCACGCCGTGCCGCGAGGGCACGTACTGGATGAAGCAGGTCCTGGCGCGCATCGAGGCGGGCCAGGGCACGGAGGCCGACCTCGACCTGCTCCTCGACACGTGCGACAACATCCTGGGCCGCGCGTTCTGCGCGCTCGGTGACGGCGCCACGTCGCCCGTCACGAGCAGCATCGCGCTGTTCCGCGACGAGTACGAGGCGCACATCACGGAGCACCGCTGCCCGTTCGACCCGGCGGCCTCGGCGCTCTTCGACTACACGCCCCGCCCGGCCCGCGTCCTGACGGCAGGAGTGCACTGATGACGACCACGACCCCCGCCCCGGGCACCGGCTCCTCGGCCGTCGCGCCCTCGGGCGGCGCGGCCAAGCCCCCGGCCCCCGCGGACCAGGTGACGTTCACGATCGACGACATCGAGATGTCGGTGCCCAAGGGCACGCTCGTGATCCGCGCGGCCGAGCAGATCGGGATCCAGATCCCGCGGTTCTGCGACCATCCGCTGCTCGAGCCCGCCGGGGCGTGCCGCCAGTGCCTCGTCGAGGTCGCGGCGCCCGACCGCGAGGGCAACGTGCGGCCCATGCCGAAGCCGCAGGCGTCGTGCACGCTCGAGGCGACGCCGGGCATGGTGGTGAAGACCCAGCGCACGAGCCCGGTCGCCGACAAGGCGCAGCACGGGATCATGGAGCTGCTGCTCATCAACCACCCGCTCGACTGCCCGGTGTGCGACAAGGGCGGCGAGTGCCCCCTGCAGAACCAGGCCATGAGCAACGGGCGCGCGACCAGCCGGTTCGTCGACGTCAAGCGCACGTTCCCCAAGCCGATCGCCGTCTCGACGACGATCCTGCTCGACCGCGAGCGCTGCGTCCTGTGCCAGCGGTGCACGCGCTTCTCCCAGGAGATCGCGGGAGACGCGTTCATCGACCTGCAGAAGCGCGGCGCAGCGCAGCAGATCGGCCGGTTCGACGAGGCCGTGCTCGACTTCGCGCCGCCCGCGGGCGAGGCGCCGGGCGACCGCCCGGTGGGTCTGGCCCTGGAGGACGAGGCGGGCCTCCCGTTCGCGTCGTACTTCTCCGGCAACACGGTGCAGATCTGCCCGGTCGGCGCGCTCACGGGGGCGGCCTACCGCTTCCGGTCGCGCCCGTTCGACCTGGTCTCGACGCCGTCGGTCGCCGAGCACGACTCGTCCGGGTCGGCGATCCGCGTCGACCACCGCCGGGGTGTCGTGCTGCGCCGCCTCGCGGGCCAGGACCCGCTGGTCAACGAGGAGTGGATCACCGACCGGGACCGCTTCGCCTTCACGTGGCAGTCCGCGCCGGACCGCCTCACGCACCCGCTCGTGCGCGACCGCGAGGTCGCGCCCGACGGCACGGTCACGCGCGGCGAGCTGCGCCCGGCCTCGTGGGCCGAGGCGCTCGAGGTCGCGGCCGACGCCCTGACCCGGGCCCGCGACGCGGGCGGGGTCGGCGTCCTGCCGGGCGGGCGGCTCACGGTCGAGGACGCCTACGCGTACGCCAAGCTCGCGCGCACGTGGCTGCGCACGAACGACGTCGACCACCGGGCCCGCGCGCACAGCGCGGAGGAGGCGGACTTCCTCGCGCACGCCGTGGCCGGCACGGGTCTCGGCGTGACCTTCCCCGACCTCGAGAAGGCCCCCGCGGTCCTGCTCGTCGGCCTCGAGGCCGAGGAGGAGGCGGGCGTCGCGTTCCTGCGCCTGCGCAAGGGCGCGCTGCGGCACCGGGTCCGCGTGTTCTCCGTGGCGCCGTTCGCGTCGCGCGGCGTGCAGCGCATGCACGGCACGCTGCTCCCCGCCGCCCCGGGCACCGAGGCCGAGTGGCTCGACGGCATCGCCGCGGGCGACCGGGTCCGCACGCTCGACGAGGCGAGCGGCACCGACGACGTCCTCGCCGACGCGAGCGACGCGCTCCGCCAGCCGGGGGCGGTCGTCCTCGTGGGCGAGCGGCTCGCCACGACGCCCGGCGGGTACAGCGCGCTGCTGCGCGCGGTCACCGCGACGGGCGCACGCCTCGCCTGGGTCCCGCGCCGAGCGGGCGAGCGCGGCGGCGTCGAGGCGGGCACGCTGCCCAACCTCCTGCCGGGCGGACGCCCGGTCGCCGACGCCGCGGCCCGCGTGGACGTCGCGACCGTGTGGGGCGCGGCGACGACCGAGGACCACCCCGCGGGGCTGCCCACGGCCCCGGGCCGCGACCTGGGGGAGATGCTCGACGCGCTCTCGGTCGGCCAGCTCGCGGGCGTCCTCGTGGGCGGGCTCGAGCTCGACGACCTGCCCGACCCGGCGCACGCGCGCCGCGCGCTCGAGGCGGCGGACGTCGTCGTCTCGCTCGAGGTGCGGCGCTCGGCGGTGACGGAGCTCGCCGACGTCGTCCTCCCGGTCGCGCCGCCCGTGGAGCGGGCCGGGGCGTTCGTCAGCTGGGAGGGGCGCGTGCGCCCGTTCCCGGCCGCGCTCGCCTCGACCGCGATGCCCGACCACCGCGTGCTCGACGCGCTCGCGGACGTCGCCGGCGCCCCGCTCGGCCTGTCGACGCTCGAGGCCGTGCGCGCCGAGCTCGAGCAGCTCGTGGGCGACGGCGCCTGGGACGGCGTGCGCGCCGCGGCGCCCACGGTCGACGCGACCGAGCCGCCCGCCGTCGCGCCGGGGACCGCGGTCCTCGCGAGCTGGCGCCTCCTGCTCGACGACGCGCGCGGCCAGGACGGCGAGCGGTACCTCGCCGGCACGGCCAAGCGCCCCGTGGCCCGCCTGTCGGCGGCCACGGCCGCCGCGGTCGACGTGTTCGACGGCGAGCTCGTGCGCGTCGTCACCGACCGGGGCGCGGTCACGCTCCCCGTGGTGGTGACCGACATGGTCGACCACGTGGTGTGGCTGCCGCTGCGCTCGCCGGGGTCGTCCGTGCACGCCACGCTCGGCGCGGTGCCGGGCGACCTCGTCCGGCTCGAGCCGGGGACCACCGACGGAGGGGAGGGCGCATGAGCGGCCTGCACGCGCTCCACGCGCTGGCCACCGAGACGCCGGCGGTGCCCGGCATCACGGCGAACTTCTCGCAGGACAACGGCTGGACGTACCTCGTCAAGGCCGTCCTCATCCTCGTCTTCCTGCTGACGAGCGTGCTCTTCGCGATCTGGTTCGAGCGCAAGGTCGTCGCCCGCATGCAGGTGCGGCCCGGCCCGAACTGGCACGGCCCGTTCGGCCTGCTGCAGTCGCTCGCGGACGCGATGAAGCTCCTGCTCAAGGAGGACATCACCGTCAAGGCGGCCGACAAGTTCGTCTACCTGCTCGCGCCGATGATCTCCGTGTTCTGCGCGCTCCTCGTGTTCGCGGTGATCCCGTTCGGGCCCGAGGTGCAGATCCCGTTCACGGACTACGTGACGCCCGCCCAGCTCACGGACTTCCCGGTCGCGACGCTCTACATCCTCGCGTGCGCGTCGCTCGGCGTGTACGGGATCGTGCTCGGCGGCTGGTCGTCCGGCTCGACGTACCCGCTGCTCGGGTCGGTCCGCTCGACGGCCCAGGTCATCAGCTACGAGCTCGCGATGGGCCTCTCGCTCGTCTCCGTCTTCCTCATGGCGGGGTCGATGTCGACCTCGCGCATCGTCGACTCGCAGACGCAGCTGTGGTGGTTCCTCCCGCTCCTGCCGGCGTTCGTCATCTACGTGATCTCCATGGTCGGCGAGACGAACCGCCTCCCGTTCGACCTCCCCGAGGCCGAGGGCGAGCTGGTGTCGGGGTACATGACCGAGTACTCGTCGATGAAGTTCGCGTGGTTCTTCCTCGCGGAGTACATCAACATGCTCAACGTCTCCGCGGTCGCGACGACGCTGTTCCTCGGCGGGTGGCGGGCCCCGTGGCCGCTCTCGGCGATCAACGACGGGATGTTCAACGAGGGCTGGTGGCCCATCCTCTGGTTCCTCGTCAAGGTCTGGGCCGTCATGTTCTTCTTCGTGTGGGTGCGCGGCACGCTGCTGCGCCTGCGCTACGACCAGTTCATGTCGTTCGGGTGGAAGCGGCTCATCCCGGCCGCACTGGCGTGGCTGGTCCTGCTGGCCCTGGTCCAGGCCGTGCGCCAATTCCTCGACGTCGAGCTAGGCGTGGTCGTCGGCGTCGCCGTGGGCCTCGGGGTCGTGATCGTCGCGGCGGCGTGGTTCTGGCCCGAGAAGAAGGCGCCACCCGGCGCCGCTCCGCGCGCCGCGGGCACCGCGCCCGAGCCGTTCGACGCGTTCGCCGGCGGCTTCCCCGTCCCGCCGCTGCCCGGCCAGTCGCTCCCGCCCTCGCCGCGCCGTCGGGCCCTCGTGCCCGACGACGCGGGCGCGGCCAGGACGTCCGCACCGGGTGCCGGTGCTCCCCGCGACACACCGCACGACAAGGAGGTCGACCGTGGCTGACGACCAGAAGCCGGACCGGCCGGGCGAGTACGAGGTCCGCCGCCCGCAGGCGAAGGGCTTTCGCGAGCTCGTCGCGCCCGTCGCCGGGTTCGGCGTGACCTTCTCCTCGATGTTCCGGCCGACCGTGACGGAGCAGTACCCGCGCCAGAAGGTGCCGCCCAAGCCGCGCTACCACGGCCGGCACCAGCTCAACCGGTACCCCGACGGGCTCGAGAAGTGCATCGGGTGCGAGCTGTGCGCGTGGGCGTGCCCCGCGGACGCGATCTACGTCGAGGGCGCGGACAACGCCGACCTGCCCGACGGCGGCCACATGTCGCCCGGCGAGCGGTACGGCCGCGTCTACCAGATCAACTACCTGCGCTGCATCTTCTGCGGGCTGTGCATCGAGGCGTGCCCGACGCGCGCGCTGACGATGACCAACGAGTACGAGCTCGCCGGGCCGACGCGCGAGGGCATGATCTGGGAGAAGCAGGACCTGCTCGCGCCGCTGCGCGAGGGCATGCTCGCCGCGCCGCACCCGATGGTGCCCGGGACGTCGGACACCGAGTACTACCGCGGAGAGGTGAGCGGCCCGGTGGCCGAGCAGGTGGAGTGGGTGCGCGAGCACAGGCCGGACGACCCGACGCTCCCGCCGGAGCCTGCGGGCCGCGAGCCGGAGGTCCGGCGGGTCACGCAGCCGTCCGGGCGGTCCGCCCGTCCGTCGGCCCGGAAGGGCGCGCGGTGATCGGGGGCGGCGGCGAGGCGGTCCTCTTCTGGGTCCTCGCCCCCCTCATGGTGCTCGCGGCGCTCTCGCTGCTCTTCGCGCGCAAGGCGGTGCACGCCGCCATCGCGGTCATGTTCGTCATGGTCGACCTCGCGATCCTCTACATCGCGCAGGAGGCGCCGTTCCTCGGCGTCGTCCAGGTGGTCGTCTACACGGGCGCCGTGATGATGCTGTTCCTCTTCGTGCTCATGCTCGTCGGCGTCGACGCGTCGGACTCGCTCGTCGAGACGATCCGCGGCCAGCGCTGGATCGGCGTGCTGCTCGGGCTCGGGCTCGGGGCCGTGCTCGTCGGCGTCGTCTCGCAGGCGGCGTTCCCGCCCGCGGTCGGTCTCGAGGCCGCGAACGCGGTGACGAACCCGACGGCGCTCGCGCGCGTGCTCTTCGCGGACTACGTGTTCGCGATGGAGGTCGTGGGCGTCCTGCTCATCACCGCCGCGGTCTCGGCGCTCGTGCTCACGCACCGGCGCCGCCTCACCCCGAAGGTCGGCCAGCGCGAGCAGGCGGACGCGAAGGTCGCGGCCCTGCCCTCGGGCGGCCGGCTCACGCCGCTCGCCGCGCCCGGCGTCTACGCGCAGAACAACGCGATGGACACGCCGGCCCTCGACCCGCAGGGGCGGCCCATCGAGGAGTCGGTGTCCCGCATCCTGCGGATCCGTGGCCAGGAGCGCTCGGCCGGCACGATCCTCGAGGCGGAGCGCGACGTGCTCGTCGAGCACGAGCCGCACCGCGCCCTGCCCGCGCTGCGGGCCCAGGACGCGAACGAGCGCGTGGTGCAGGCCGCGACGGCCGAGCAGCCCGAGGGCGAGCCGCCCGCCGGCGACGTCGGGGGTCCCGACGACCCGGGCCGGTCCCGCGTGCCCGGCGCGACCCCGGGAGGAGAGGACTGATGGAGCTCACCCACTACCTCGTGCTGGCCGCGATCCTCTTCGCGATCGGCGCGGCGACGGTCCTGCTGCGCCGCAACGCGATCATCGTGTTCATGGGCATCGAGCTCATGCTCAACGCGACCAACCTCGCGTTCGTCACGTTCGCCCGCATCCACGGCGACGTGACCGGCCAGGTCCTCGCGTTCTTCGTCATGGTGGTCGCGGCGGCGGAGGTCGTCGTCGGCCTCGCGATCATCGTGTCCATCTTCCGCACCCGTCGGTCCGCCTCGGTCGACGACGTCAACCTGCTCAAGAGCTGAGGGGCCGGCACCGATGACGATGCTCCTTCCCGCCCTGCCGTCGGCGGGCGGACTGCTGACCGCGACCGACGTCGTGCCCGCGACCGAGACGGTCCCGGGCGCGTTCCTCGCCGCACCGCTGCTCGTGCTGCTCCCGCTCGTCGGAGCGGCGGTCCTGCTGCTCGCGGGCCGCCGCAGCGACCGCTGGGGCGCCTGGTTCGGCGTGCTCATGTCCGCCGCGGCGTTCGTCGTGGGCCTGGTCCTCTTCGTGTCGATGCTCGGCCTCCCGGTCGACGAGCGCGTCGTGGACTACCGGCTGTTCGACTGGATCGCGTCCGGCGGGCTCGACCTCGCCGTCGGGCTGCGGATCGACCCGCTGTCCCTGACCTTCGTGCTCCTCGTGACGTTCGTCGGGACGCTCATCCACGTCTACGCGGTCGCCTACATGGCGCACGACCGCGACCGGCGCCGGTTCTTCGCGTACCTCAACCTGTTCATCGCGGCGATGCTCGTCCTCGTCCTCGCCGACTCGTTCCTCCTGCTGTTCGTCGGCTGGGAGGGCGTGGGCCTCGCGTCGTACCTGCTCATCGGGTTCTGGAACCACAACCGGGCGTACGCGGTCGCGGCGAAGAAGGCGTTCGTCATGAACCGCGTGGGCGACATCGGCCTCATCGTCGCGATGATGCTCATGTTCGCGACGTTCGGCGCGCTCGACTTCAGCACGGTGTTCGCCCGCGTGCCGGAGGCCTCGACCGCGCTGCTCACGGCGACGGGCCTCGCGCTCCTGCTCGCGGCCTGCGGCAAGTCGGCGCAGTTCCCGCTCCAGGCGTGGCTCGGGGACGCGATGGCCGGCCCGACGCCGGTCTCCGCGCTCATCCACGCCGCGACCATGGTCACGGCGGGCGTCTACCTCGTCGTGCGGTCCGCGCCGATCTTCGAGGGCGCGCCGACGGCGCAGCTCGTCGTGGTGGTCGTGGGTGCGGTGACGCTGCTCTTCGGGGCGATCGTCGGCTGCGCGAAGGACGACATCAAGAAGGCGCTCGCCGCGTCGACCATGTCGCAGATCGGCTACATGATCCTCGCCGCCGGGCTCGGCCCGATCGGCTACGCGTTCGCGATCTTCCACCTCGTGACGCACGGCTTCTTCAAGGCCGGGATGTTCCTCGGCGCGGGGTCCGTCATGCACGGCATGGACGACCAGGTCGACATGCGCCGGTTCGGCGGCCTCGCGCGGTACATGAAGGTCACGTGGATCACCTTCATGATGGGCTGGCTCGCGATCCTCGGGATCCCGCCGTTCTCGGGCTTCTGGAGCAAGGACAAGATCATCGAGGCCGCGTTCGTCCCCGTCGACGGCGAGCCGTGGCGGGCGTGGGTCTTCGGCGGCGTGGCGCTGCTCGGCGCGGGCATCACCGCGTTCTACATGTCGCGCCTGTTCTTCATGACGTTCTCCGGTCGCCGCCGCTGGAACGACGGCAGCGGCTCCGTGGACGGCCTCGGCCCGCAGGACGGTCCCGTCCAGCACCCGCACGAGTCCCCGCGCCTCATGACGTGGCCGATGATCGTCCTCGCCGTCGGGTCGGTGGCCCTGGGCGGCATCCTCGCCGCGGGCTCGCGCTTCGTCACGTGGCTCGAGCCCGTCACGGGGCACGCCGAGCACCACGAGCCCGTGCTGCCCGTCTGGTCGCTCATCGCCCTGACGCTCCTGCTCGTCCTCGCGGGCGCGGCCCTCGCGTGGCGCCAGTACGCGATGTCGAGCGTCCCGGTCCGCGCCCCGCGCGGCTCCGTGCTCACGCGCGCGGCCCGCCGCGACCTGTACCAGGACGACGTCAACGAGACGGTGTTCATGCGTCCCGGCCAGTACCTCACGCGCTCGCTCGTCTATGCCGACAAGGAGATGGTCGACGGCGGCTGGATGGGCCTGGCGGGCCTCGTCGGCAAGGTGGGGGAGTGGCTCCGCGGGTGGCAGAACGGCTACGTGCGCTCGTACGGCGCGACGATGCTCGGCGGCCTCGTGGTCGTCGTCGCCGTCGTCCTCGCCCTGACCACCGGCTCCGCGAGCTGAGAGGGAGACACCCATGACCACCTCCGTCCCCTGGTTGTCCCTGCTCATCGCCTGGCCCCTGGTGGGTGCCGCGGCGGTGTGGTTCACGGCCGCGGCCCGCACGCGCGGCGTCGGCGCGGGCGCGCTGCGTGCCGTGCGCGGCATCGCGCTCTGCGCGGCGCTCGTCGAGCTCGGCCTGCTCGTCGGCGCGTTCACGGCGTTCGACACGTCCGGGGCCGGCACCCACCAGCTCGCCGAGACGTACCGCTGGATCCCGCAGATCGGGGCGAGCTACGCGGTCGGCGCCGACGGCGTCGCGCTCGCGCTCGTCGCGCTGTCGGTGCTGCTGGTCCCGCTCGTCGTGCTCGCCGCGTGGAAGGAGCAGGACGGCGACGTCCGCCGCCTGCGCCACTACCTCGCGCTCGTGCTGCTCCTCGAGGCGTTCATGGTCGCGGTGTTCGTCGCGCGCGACGTGTTCCTCTTCTACGTGCTGTTCGAGGCCATGCTCATCCCGGTCTACTTCATGATCGGCGGGTTCGGCGTCGGGGCGCGGCGGCGCTACGCCGCGGTGAAGTTCCTGCTGTTCTCGCTCGCGGGCGGCCTGATCATGCTCGCGGCCGTCATCGCGCTCTACGTCCAGGTGCCGATCGACCCGGCCACGGGCGCGCGGCCCGAGGACGCTTTCCTCACGACGAACCTCGTCGGGTACTTCGCGGAGAACCCGATGCCGGTCACGATCGAGCGGCTGCTGTTCCTCGGCTTCTTCCTCGCGTTCGCCATCAAGGCGCCGCTCTTCCCCGTGCACACCTGGCTGCCCGACGCCGCGCAGCACGCGCCCGCAGGCACGTCCACGCTGCTCGTCGGCGTCCTGGACAAGGTGGGCACGTTCGGGATGCTCACGCTGTGCCTGCCGCTGTTCCCGAACGCGAGCAGGTGGGCGGCGCCCGTCGTCGTCGTGCTCGCCGTGGTCTCGATCCTGTACGGCGCGCTCATGGCGATCGGGCAGAGCGACCTCATGCGGCTCATCGCCTACACGTCGGTGTCGCACTTCGGGTTCATCGTGCTCGGCATCTTCGCGTTCACGTCGCTCAGCGTGTCCGGCTCGTCGCTCTACATGGTCAACCACGGGATCTCGACCGGGGCGCTGTTCCTCCTGGCGGGCTTCCTCGTCGCGCGGCACCCCGAGCGCTCGCAGCGCATCGCGGACTACGGCGGCCTGCAGAAGGTCGTCCCGGTGCTCGCGGGCACGTTCCTCGTGGCGGGCCTGTCCGCGCTGTCGCTGCCCGGCCTGTCGACGTTCGTCAGCGAGATCATGGTCCTCGTCGGGACGTTCGCGCGCAGCCCGTGGGCCGCGCTCGTCGCGGTGCTCGGCGTCGTGCTCGCCGCCCTCTACGTGCTGCTGACCTACCAGCGGATCTTCACGGGCGCCACGCGCGAGGGGCTCGACCGGCTCCCCGACCTGGGCGCGCGCGAGAAGTGGGTCGTCGCGCCGCTGCTCGTCGCCCTCCTCGTCCTCGGGTTCTACCCGGCGCCCGCGCTCGACCTCGTGCGCGAGCCCGCCGAGGTGACGCTCTCCGACCTCGCGGTCGCGGGCGTCGAGGACCCGCCGCGCTCCGACCCGTTCGCCGCGGGGACCGAGCAGGTCGCCTCCTCGAGCCACGGCACGTCCGTCACTCGTAGCTCCGACGAAGGGAGCGAGTCGTGAACGACTCCTTCGTGGCCCCCACGGTCGACTGGCTGTACCTCGCCCCGGTCCTCGTCGTGCTCGGCGCCGGCGTCGTCGGCGTGCTCGTCGAGGCGTTCGTCCCGGCGCGCGTCCGGCGCACGGTGCAGGTCGTCCTGGCCCTGCTCGCGACCGCCGCGGCGCTCGCGCTCGTCGTCGTGCTGTGGCGCGACCCCGCCGTCCAGGGCACCGACGGCGCCGCCTACGGCGTGCGGGTGCTCGGCGGGTCGATGGTCATCGACCCCTTCGGGCTCGCGATCCAGGGGATCGTCGTGCTGCTCGCGTTCCTGGCGATCCTCGTGATCGCCGACCGGACGTCGACCGGCCAGGACGCGTTCGCGCCGTCCGCGGCCGCCGTCCCCGGCTCGCCGTACGAGGACCTCACGCGGCGCAAGGGGCTGGAGCAGACCGAGGTCTACCCGCTCGTGCTGTTCGCCGTCGGCGGCATGATGATCTTCCCCGCCACGGGGAACCTGCTCGTGATGTTCGTCGCGCTCGAGGTGCTCTCGCTCCCGCTGTACGTGCTGTCCGCGATGTCCCGGCGTCGCCGCCTGCTGTCGCAGGAGGCGTCGTTCAAGTACTTCCTGCTCGGCGCGTTCGCGTCCGCGCTGTTCGTGTTCGGCGTCGCCCTCGTCTACGGGTTCGCCGGCTCGGTGGACCTCGTCGAGGTGTACCGGTCGCTCGCGACGCCCGAAGGCCCGCTCGCGAGCATGCCCGGGCTGGTCGTCGTCGGTGCCCTGCTCGTCCTCGCGGGACTGCTGTTCAAGATCGGCGCCGCGCCGTTCCACTCGTGGACGCCCGACGTCTACCAGGGGGCCCCGACGCCGATCACCGGCTTCATGGCGGCGTGCACCAAGGCCGCGGCGTTCGGCGCGCTCCTGCGCGTGCTGTACGTCGTGAGCCTCGGTCTGGCGCAGTCGTCGCCGGCCACGCGCGAGGACCTGTTCGTCGCGCTGTGGATCGTCACGCTGCTCACCATGGTCGTCGGGACCGTCGTCGGTGCCGTCCAGACGGACGTCAAGCGGCTCCTCGCGTACTCGTCGATCGCCCACGCGGGGTTCATCCTCGTCGGCGTCCTGGGGTTCTCCCAGCTCTCGCTGCGGGCGACGGTGTTCTACCTCCTCGTCTACGGCCTCGCGACGGTCGGCGCCTTCGCGGTCGTCACGCTCGTCCGCGAGACGGCCCCCGTCCGGGAGCGGGTGCCCGTGACCGTCGGGGCGGGCGCCGGGGGAGCCGACGGCTCGGACGCGGCGGACAACGTCACGGACGACTCGTCCCGGGAGCCCGTCGCCGTGCTCGGCGAGGCCACCCACCTCGCCCAGTGGGCGGGTCTGGGGCGCCGCAGCCCGTGGCTCGCCGGCGTCTTCTCGCTCTTCCTGCTCTCCATGGCGGGCATCCCGCTGACCGCCGGGTTCGTGGCGAAGTTCACCGCGTTCGGCGCGGCGATCGCCGGCCCCGACGGCCAGGGCGGCGGGTCCACGTGGGTGCTCGCGGTGGTCGGTGTGCTCGCCTCGGCCGTGGCGGTGTTCTTCTACGTCCGCCTCATCGTGCTGATGTTCTTCACGGCACCGTCCGGCGGCGTGGGCGGCGGCGCGGAGGCCTCCGAGGGCACCGGCGTGACCGTCGTGCGGTCGACCGGACCGACGACCGTGGCGATCGCCGTGTGCGCGATCGGGGTGCTCCTCCTCGGTGTGTTCCCCTCCCCGGTTCTCGATCTGGCGGCCGAGGCGGTTAAGTTCGTCCCGTGACCTCCGTGCCTCCCGTCCCCTCCGCGCCCGCCGGGCCCCGCGGCCCGCGCGAGCGGACCGCTCCCGTGACGACCACCGCGATCCCGATCTCGGACCCCGAGCTCGCGGCCGCCCTCACCGAGCGCCTGGCGGAGGTCGAGACCCGGCTCCGGGCCGCCGTCGCGCACGCCGACCCGCTCGCGGACTCGGCGTCGCGGCACCTCGTCAACGCCGGGGGCAAGCGCCTGCGCCCCCTGCTCACGCTGCTCGCGGCCGAGCTCGGGGACGGGACGCGGCCCGAGGTCGCGGAGGCGGCCGTGGTCGTCGAGCTCACGCACCTCGCGTCGCTCTACCACGACGACGTCATGGACTCCGCGCCCGTGCGGCGCGGTGCGCCGTCCGCGCACGCGGTGTGGGGCAACTCCGTCGCGATCATGGTCGGCGACCTGCTCTTCGCGCGCGCCGCGTCGACCGTGGCGGCGCTCGGCCCGGAGGCCGTGCTCATCCAGGCGCGGACGTTCGAGCGGCTCTGCCTCGGCCAGCTCCACGAGACCACGGGGCCGGGCGAGGGCGACGACCCCGTCGAGCACTACCTGGAGGTTCTCGCGGACAAGACGGCATCGCTCCTGTCGACGTCCGCGCGGCTCGGCGCGATGTTCGCCGGCTGCCCGGCCGACGTCGTCGAGACGGTCGCGGCCTACGGCGAGCGGCTGGGGGTCGCCTTCCAGCTCGCCGACGACGTCCTGGACCTCGCGTCCTCCGGCGACGAGTCGGGCAAGACCCCGGGCACCGACCTGCGCGAGAAGGTCCCCACGATGCCGGTCCTCCTGCTGCGCGCGCGCATCGCGCAGGGGACCGCGACGGAGGACGACGCGGCGCTCGTCGAGCTGCTCGACTCCGACCTGACCGACGACGCCGCGCTCGCGGCGGCCGTCGCGGCGCTGCGCCGGCACGAGGTGCTCGCCGAGACGCGCGCCCTCGCCGTCCGGTGGGCTCGCTCCGCCGTCGACGAGCTCGACACGCTGCCCCCCGGGCCGGTGAGCGACGCGCTGCGGTCCTTCGCGGAGGCCCTGGCGGACCGCGCCGCCTGACGCGCCGAGAGGGTGAACTTTCCGGTCGCGGGTGTCGTGGGCGCGAGGGCGTCCCGGTGCCCGGGCCGGTTGCCCGGGACACCCGTCCAGCCCGGCCGGTAGCGGTACACCCGACGGCGGTCCGCGCCGGTGGGCCCGGGGCGCGCGGACCGAGAGGGGAGTTCTCCCCATGGGACGGGTGTCGGATCTCACTCGCCCTCCCGTTATCCTCGGTTGCGCGATCGGTGGGGCCGCCTGGCAAGTGCGAGATCGAGGGGGCCGGCGAAGGGGACCGGTCGCCTCCCGATCCGGCACCTCGGAGGACTTGTGGGTTTCCTGGCGCGCCTGCGTGAGCACCGCCGTACCGTCGCGTCCGTGAGCACCGTCTCGGTGTTCTCCACGGCGCTGGTGGGACTCGCGCTGTTCACCGAGGGCGAGGCCACGGCGGACGTGGACCTCAACGACTCGGGCGTGTGGGTGACGAAGACGTCGGCCGGCCTGGTGGGGCGGTTCAACTACGAGTCCCAGGCGATGGACGGCACGCTCAACGCGGGCAGCGCGTCGTTCGACGTGCAGCAGGACGCGGGCCGCGTCCTCCTCGACGACCAGGGGACGAGCACGTCGTCCCCCGTGGACGTCGCCCACCTCAAGCTCACCGGGCAGATCCGCCTGCCGGCCGGGGCGCAGGTCGCCTCCGGGGGCGCGACGACCGCGATCCTCGACGGCGAGGAGGGCCTGCTGTGGGTCCTGCCGTTCGACGGTGCCACCTCGTTCGACGCCGAGGAGCTCGACCCGACGGTCGAGGTCGAGGGCGACGGGGACGTCGTCGTCGCGCAGGACGGCACGGTGTTCGTCGCGGTCCCGTCGACCGGGACGCTCTGGACGGTCCGCACGACGGCGCGCGGCGCGGTCTCGGGGGAGCCCGCGTCCACCACGCTGCCCGTGGGGTCGGGTGCCGAGGTCGAGGTGACCGCGGTCGGCGACGAGCCGGTCGTGCTGGACCGCTCCGCGTCGCGGCTCGTGCTGCCCGGCGGCCGCACCGTGGCGCTCGAGGACGGCGCGGAGGCGCGGTTGCAGCAGCCCTCGGCGGCGTCCGACGACGTGGTGGTCGCGACGTCGCGCGGTCTCGTCACGCAGCCGCTCGCCGGCGGCGACGCGGTCCGCCGCACGGCTGAGGGCCGCCCGGCGGCGCCCGTGCAGCTCGGGTCGTGCACGTACGGGGCGTGGGCCTCGACCGGCCAGGTGGTCCGTGACTGCGAGGGCACCGACCGCGACCTGGACACCCGTCTGGAGGGGATCGACCCGCAGGCTCGCCTGGAGTACCGGGTGAACCGGCAGGTGATCGTGCTCAACGACCTGTCGGCGGGGACGTTGTGGATGGCGGCGGACGAGTACCAGAAGGTCGACGACTGGGACGTCCAGATGCCGGAGGAGGCCGAGGGTGAGGAGGCCGACGCGGAGCTGACGAACCCGGAGCAGGTGGACCAGTTCATCGCGGACCGGTCCCAGCCGAACCGGCCGCCGCAGCCGAAGGACGACGCGTTCGGGGTGCGTCCGGGGCGCACGACGATCCTGCCGGTGCTGGGCAACGACGTGGACCCGGACGGGGACGTGATGACGGCGTCGCTCGTCGGGGACTCGCCGTCGAACGCGACCGTGCAGGCCATCATGGGCGGCGCCGCGCTGCAGGCCGTGGTCCCCGAGGACGCCGAGGGCACCGGGTCCTTCCAGTACTCCGTGTCCGACGGCCGCGGGGGGACCGCGGAGGCCTCGGTGTCGCTGCGCGTCTCGCCGTGGGGGGAGAACGCCCCGCCGGAGCAGACGGGCGACCCCGTGGTCCGGGTGGAGCAGGGCGGGACGGCGTCGATCAAGGTGCTGCCGTACTTCAAGGACCCGGACGGCGACGACCTGTACCTCGCGTCGGCGGCCGCGACGGTCGCGGGCGACGACGTGCGCTCTCGCCCCGACGGCACGGTCGAGCTGCGCGACGGCGGCGGCTCGACGGGCCGCAAGATCGTCGGGGTCACCGTGGCGGACGGTCAGGGCGGCGTGTTCGAGGGCAAGCTGCTGGTCGACGTGGTGCCCGGTCCGCAGCCGCCGGTCGCGGTGAGCGACCACGTGGTGGTGCCGGCGGGGCAGCCGGTGACGGTGGAGCCGTTGCGCAACGACACCGACCCGAACGGGGACGAGCTGCGCCTGGCGTCGGTCTCGGAGTCGGCCCCGGCGCAGATCACGCCGAACTACGACGCGGGCACGTTCACGTTCCTCTCGATGGAGCCGCGCTCCTACGACCTGACGTACCAGGTGACCGACGGCCCGAACGCGACCACGGGCCTGGTGCGGGTCGATGTCCTGCCGCCGTCCGCGGCCGAGGGCGCCCCGATCGTCGTCACCGACACGGCCCTGCTGCCCACCGGCGGCTCGACCCTGGTCGACGTGCTCGCCAACGACACCGACCCGGCGGGCGGCGTCCTGGTGGTCCAGTCGGTCTCGGTCCCGGCGGACGCGGGCGTCTCCGTGGCCGTCCTGGGGCACCAGATGCTCCGCGTCACGGAGCTGCGGCGGCTCGACGGCCCCGTCAGCATCGCCTACACCGTGTCGAACGGCACGGAGTCGGCCGTGGGCGAGGTGCGGGTGGTGCCGGTGCCGGCGCCGACGCGGCTGCAGCCGCCGAACGCGGTCGCGGACGAGGTGACGGTGCATGCGGGGGACGTGGTGACGGTCCCGGTGCTGAGGAACGACACGCACCCGGACGGGTTGGAGCTGTTCCTGCAGCCCGAGCTGGAGCAGGACGTGGACCCGGCGCTGGGCGAGGCGTTCGTGTCGGAGGACGCGCTGCGGTTCAAGGCGGGCTCGGAGGCGGGCACGGCGTACGCGATCTACCGGGTGCGGGACGTCAACGGGCAGGAGGACTCGGCCCAGGTCACGATCCGGATCCGTGACGGCGAGGACAACGCCCCGCCGCAGCCGCGCGAGATCGAGGCCCGGGTGCTGTCCGGGTCCAGCGTGCGCATCGCGGTGCCGCTGGACGGCATCGACCCCGACGGCGACTCCGTCCAGGTGACGGGGGTGGCGGCGCCGCCCGCGAAGGGCTCGGCGAGCGTCGTCGAGGGCTTCCTCGAGTACGCGGCCTCCGAGAACGCGACGGGCCTCGACACCTTCACGTACACGGTCCTGGACGCCCGCGGGGCGACGGCGACCGGGACCGTGCGGGTGGGGATCGCGCGGCCGGGCGAGAGCAACCAGTCGCCGGTCGCGGTGGACGACGAGGTGACGGTGCGCCCGGGGCGCACGGTCTCGGTCGCGGCGCTGGCCAACGACACCGACCCCGACG
>NZ_FTMI01000012.1:0-2738 GCF_900155925.1 Cellulosimicrobium funkei | reverse complement strand
CAACATCCGCGCCAACGTCTGCGCCAGATACGTCTTGCCCGTCCCCGTCGGACCGATCAACAAGATGTTCGACTTCGCCAGCTCCACGTAGTCCGGGTCGTCGGTCGCGAGGGCCTCGCCCGCCTCCTCGGCGGCAGCGGCGGCGCGTACGCGCTTGTAGTGGTTGTGCACCGCGACGGCCAGCGCCCGCTTGGCGCCGTCCTGCCCGACGACGTAGCGGCTGAGGTGCGCGAAGATCTCGTGCGGCGTGGGGAGCGGGCCGCTGCCGGTGACGATGTCCTGCTCGGCCGACTCCGTCTCGCGGTCCTCCTCGACCATCTCGAGGCAGAGGGCCACGCACTCGTCGCAGATGAAGACGCCCGCGGGGCCCGCGATGAGCCGCTTCACCTGCCGCTGCGACTTGCCGCAGAACGAGCACGTGAGCGCGTCCGCCGCGCGGGGCCCGCGCTGACCGCGCGCGCCGCCGTCGTCGGTGCCGTCGGAGCGTGCCACCAGGTGCCTCCAGTCGAGTCGGTTGCGGCCGATCGTAACCGCCGCCCACGACACCCCCGCACGCGAGCCCTGGGACGCGCCGGGTCAGGCGTGCGGGACGTCGTCCGCCGGGTCGGTGCCGCCCGCGTCCTCGGTGAGGAGCTGGAGCCGGCTCGCGGTGCGGAACGCGTCCGGGCGGTCGGGGAGCGCGGTGCGGAAGGTGCCGAGCGCGTGGGGCGACGTGACGACGAGCTCGACGTCCGCGTCGACCAGCACGTCGACGACCGCGACGAACCGCTGCTGGGCCTCGCGGTCGACGGCGGTGAGCAGGGGGACGTCGGTGACGACCCACCGGCGGAAGCGCACGGACCAGTCGAGGTACTCCAGGGTCGACGTCGCCCGGCCCGCGAGGTCGTCGAACGTCACCCACAGCTCGTCCGCGCGCGCCGCCGTCACGGGGAACGTGCGCGACCCGGTGCGGACCGCCGTCGCCTCGTCCGCGCCCGGGCGGCGCAGGCCGCGGGCGTCGAGCTGGGCCGTCGTGCCGGGGCGGAGCCACGCGCCCGCGGCGAACCCGGCGCGGCCGCGCCCGCCGAGCGTCCGGTAGTCCGTGGGCCCGGCGAGCTCGACGACGTCGAGGTGCGCGCGCAGGAGGGCGATCCCCGGCTCGGCGACGTGGTGCCACAGCGGGTTCGGCAGCAGCGTGCCGGGCTCGTAGTTCGACGTCGCGAGCACGACGACGCCCGCCGCGAACGCCCGGCGCAGGAGCCGCGTGAGGAGCGTCGCGTCGCCCGTGTCGTGCAGGTGGAGCTCGTCGAGGAGGAGCAGCGTCGTGCCGCGCAGGAGGTCGTCGATCGCGTCGTCGACCGCGCTCGGGCGGTCCTCGGGCCGCACCTCCGGTCCCGGGGGTTCTGGCGCCGGGGGTTCCGGCACCTGGGGCGCCCGGGTGCGCCACCCGCGCGTCGGGCCTCCGTGCCCGACGGCGGCGCGTGGCTCCGCGCGGGCGGCCTCCCGGCGCGCGTGGATGGCCGCGTGGAGGTCGCGGAACAGGTCGTAGACGTGCGTGCGGCGCACGGCTCCCGCGGGGAGCTCCGGCGTGACGGCGTCGACGAACGCCGTGGCGAGCCAGGACTTGCCCCGCCCGACCGGCCCCCAGACGTACAGCCCACGGACGGGACGTCGTCGGGCCCGGGCGACGTCGTCACCGAGCCGCGCGAGCCGGCCGAGGAGGTCGCGCTGGCCGGCGTCGAGCACGATGCCGTCGCGGGCGGCGGCCGCCTCGACCGCGCGGCGGACGCGGTCGGCGCGGGGGCGGGTCACGGGGACACCCTAGGCGCGGCGGCCCGCCGGTCGGAGTCGGCGGCGAAAGCGCTAGACTGGAACCGTTCCAGAGAAGAGTGCGTCGTACCTGCCGCGGGAGGCCGAGTGACCGACCTGATCGACACCACCGAGATGTACCTGAAGTCGATCTACGAGCTGCAGGAGGAGGGGATCCCCCCGCTGCGCGCGCGGATCGCCGAGCGCCTCGGGCACTCGGGGCCGACGGTCTCGCAGACCGTGGCGCGCATGGAGCGCGACGGCCTCGTCGTCGTCGGGGGCGACCGCCAGCTCGAGCTCACGGCCCTCGGCCAGCAGACGGCGGTGCGCGTCATGCGCAAGCACCGCCTCGCCGAGCGCCTGCTCACCGACGTCATCAAGCTCGACTGGGAGCACGTCCACACCGAGGCCTGCCGCTGGGAGCACGTGATGAGCGACCTCGTCGAGCGGCGCCTCGTCGGGCTCCTCGACCACCCGGCGCACGACCCGTACGGCAACCCGATCCCCGGCCTGCGCGAGCTCGGCGAGGACCTGCCCGAGGTCGGCTACCTCCAGGGCGTCGTGTCCCTGCGCGCGCACCTCGTCGCGCGCGGCGCGGTGCCGGGCACCGAGGTGCGCGTCGTGCTCCAGCGCATCGCCGAGCCGATCCAGGTGGACGTCGAGCTGCTCGCGCGGTTCGCCGAGGCCGGCGTGCTCCCGCACCGGACCCTCGTGGTCACGGTGGGCGACGGCGTCGTCACCGCCTCGGGCGAGGGCGCCCTGACCGTCCTCGACCTGCCCGACGACGTCACGCGCCACCTCTTCGTGACCGCGGACTGACGGTGTCGTGGCCCAGGGCGGCCGCCGAGAACGAGATTGGTCCCGCTATCCACCGGATAGCGGGACCAACCTCGTTGTGGTGGGGGAGCGGGGTCGTGCTCGCCGACCGGGTGTCGTGCGGCGGGGTCGTC
>NZ_FTMI01000013.1:0-1189 GCF_900155925.1 Cellulosimicrobium funkei | reverse complement strand
TGAGCACGACCGTCTTGGAGCGGACCTCGACGACCTGCGGGGTCGCGGGCGCCTCGGGCTTGCCCAGGACCTTGAGCTGGACGCGGCCCTCGACCATGCGGTCGGGGTCCTTCGTCGCGTCCTGGATCCGGTAGACGACCACCATGACGCCCACGAACGAGTCGGCGGGCGTCACGACGACGTCGCCCCCGCTGTACGACACGTCGCCGCTGCCCGTCTCGACGCTCGCCGCCACGATCTCGAGCGGCGTGTCGGGGAAGGGGTTGGAGTCGTTGGCGAGGACGGGCACGGTGGTGGCCTTGCCCTGGTGGGCGTCGTCGACGGTGTCGGGGTTGGCGCGCGCCAGGGGCCGGGTGGAGGCCACGACGGTCAGGGTCGCGGTGCCCTCGACCGGGGGGTGCTCGCCGTCGGTGACGGTGATCGGGACCTGCACGACCGAGCCCTTGGGCACGTCCGGGGTCGCCTGGGCGCGCAGCGTGGTGCCCTCGACGGACACGGTCACGCCCTGCGCCTGGCCGGTGGCCTTGAAGGTCAGGGGGTCGCCGTCGGGGTCGGTCGCGAAGCGCGCGAGGTCGATCGAGGCCTCCTCGCCCGCCGCGACGTCGAGCGTCGGGGTCGACAGCTCCGGCGGCAGGTTCTCCGGCGGCACGACGCTGATCGGCAGCGTGAGCAGCGCGGTGTGGCCGTCGGGGTCGTCGGGACCGGAGCCGTCGGTGACCTCGAAGGTCACGGCGGCGGGACCGACGTAGTCCGCCGCAGACGTGTAGGTGATCTCCGTGGTCGAGAGGACCTCTCGCGTGCCCTCGAGCGCGGTGACTTTCTCCTCCGTGGTGAGCCGGGGAGTCTTGCCCTCGACCACCAGGACGTAGTCCGTGATGTCGATGGGCAGCGGCTCGCCGCTCACGACCTCCAGGGGCGTGATGCCGGGGCGGAGGGTCGGGGCCTGGTCGGTGAGGCCGGGGACCTTGACGAAGGCCTTGGCGGTCAGGCCGTCGATGTCGGTCGCCGTGTAGGTGATGACCTGGCGACCCTCGGTGAGGGTGACGGTGAGCTCGCCGTCGGGGGTGACGCTCGCGGTGCTCGCGTCGGTGGTCACGGTGAGCTCGCTCGCGGCGCCGTCGGGGTCCTCGTCGTTGTCCAGGACGGGGACGGTGACCTCGGTCTTGCCCAGGATGTCCTCCACGGGCAC
>NZ_FTMI01000014.1:0-1186 GCF_900155925.1 Cellulosimicrobium funkei | reverse complement strand
TGAGCACGACCGTCTTGGAGCGGACCTCGACGACCTGCGGGGTCGCGGGCGCCTCGGGCTTGCCCAGGACCTTGAGCTGGACGCGGCCCTCGACCTCGCGGTCGGGGTCCTTCGTCGCGTCCTGGATCCGGTACCGGACGACCATGACCCCGACGAAGTCGTCGCGCGGGGTGACCGAGACCTGGTCGCCCGAGACGGAGGCGGTGCCCTGCCCCGTCTCCACCACGGCGTCGACGAGGGTCAGCGGCCGGTCGGGGAACGGGTTGGAGTCGTTGGCGAGGACGGGCACGGTGGTGGCCTTGCCCTGGTGGGCGTCGTCGACGGTGTCGGGGTTGGCGCGGGCCAGGGGCCGGGTGGAGGCCACGACGGTCAGGGTCGCGGTGCCCTCGACCGGGGGGTGCTCGCCGTCGGTGACGGTGATCGGGACCTGCACGACCGAGCCCTTGGGCACGTCCGGGGTCGCCTGGGCGCGCAGCGTGGTGCCCTCGACGGACACGGTCACGCCCTGCGCCTGGCCGGTGGCCTTGAAGGTCAGGGGGTCGCCGTCGGGGTCGGTCGCGAAGCGCGCGAGGTCGATCGAGGCCTCCTCGCCCGCCGCGACGTCGAGCGTCGGGGTCGACAGCTCCGGCGGCAAATTCTCCGGCGGGAGCACCTGGACGGGGATCGTCAGGACGTTCGTCCGGCCCTCCGGGTCGTCCGGGCCCGACCCGTCCGTCACCTCGAACGACACCGACGCCGGGCCGGTGTAGTCCGCGTCGGGCGTGTAGACGATCTCGGTCACGGACGGGACCTGCCGGTCCCCCTCGGTGACCTTGACCTTGTCCTCGGTGGTCAGGCGCGGGGAGCGGCCCTCCACGACGAGCACGTGCTCGGTGAGGTCGATCGGGAGCGACTCCCCCGCCAGCACCTCGAGCTGCGTGCCCGGCCGCAGCGTGGGCTTCTGGTCGGTGAGGCCGGGGACCTTGACGAAGGCCTTGGCGGTCAGGCCGTCGATGTCGGTCGCGGTGTAGGTGATGACCTGGCGGCCCTCGGTGAGGGTGACGGTGAGCTCGCCGTCGGGGGTGACGCTCGCGGTGGTCGCGTCGGTGGTGACGGTGAGCTCGCTCGCGGCGCCGTCGGGGTCCTCGTCGTTGTCCAGGACGGGGACGGTGACCTCGGTCTTGCCCAGGATGTCCTCCACGGGCAC